>JAKEEU010000267.1 GCA_022616415.1 Candidatus Zhuqueibacterota bacterium
AGAAGAAATGATTTCCCTGCAACACAATCGCCCGCGAGACATGATTCGCGGTTACATACTGTAAGTATATGGAAATGCACGACTTCACGTCGCACGCTAACACCTGGCTCAGCGGCGCGCCGAGTCGTTTGCATTTTTATCCGAGCGTTCTTCGCGTCCGCTGCAGCCAGCGTTACAAAAAATCACCCGACAAAATCACCGAAGACGAGCTGCGCCGCTATTTCCTGCACATCAAAAACGACAAGAAGTGGTCACGCGCCGGCATCACCATCGCGCTCTGCGGCATCAAGTTTTTCTACGAGAAAACACTCAAATGCCACTGGCCCATCTTCGACGTCGTCCGGCCACACGCCGAAAAGAAATTGCCGGTGATCCTCAGCCGCGAGGAAGTGCGCGCGATTCTCAGCAAAGTGCGCTTCCTGCGTTATCGCACCTGTTTGCAGACCATCTACTCCTGTGGCCTGCGCCTGCGAGAAGGCACCGAGCTCCAAGTCGGGCATATCGACAGCCAACGCATGGTGATTCACCTGCGCCATGGCAAAGGCAACAAAGATCGTTATATACCGCTGCCGCAAGCCACGCTCGAACGGCTGCGCGAGTATTGGAAAACCCACCGCAATCCCACATGGATTTTTCCTGCTCCGGGGCGCGGCGGCATTCATCGTTCCACCGCCACCACGCCGATGCCGTATTGCAACGTGCAAGACGCTTTCCGTGCCGCGCTCAAAGAAAGCGGCATCAACAAAAAAGCCACGGTCCACACGCTACGCCATTCTTACGCCACGCATCTGCTCGAAGCCGGCGTCAATCTTCGCCAGATTCAGGAGAACCTCGGTCACAACTCGCCCCAGACCACCGCTCTGTATACGCACCTGACCGAGCAGGCGTTCCGGCAAACCAAAGACGTGATCAACAAACTCATGGAGGGCCTGTAAGCGCAACAATGAACATCATCCCAGTCCTGAGCCAAGCCGAAGGATTGAACTGGCGGACATCTTCCGCCAACACGGCCCCGCCTACTTGGAGAAGCACGGCGCGCGCATGCCGCCGCGCCACCGCACGGTCATGGAAAAAATTATCGCTTGTCGCACTGAAGAACTCGGCGGCGAAATCTTTCTCTGCGAGCCGTGCCAGGAGTATCGCTACAGTTATCACTCCTGCCAGGATCGGCATTGCCCAAAATGCGGCAACGGCAAAGCCGACGAATGGCTCAAGATGCAAAGCGCACTGCTGCTGCCGGTGATGTACTTCATGCTCACCATCACCTTGCCGGACACCATCAACGCGGTGGCGCGCAGCAACCAGGCGTTCATCTACAGCCTCTTCTTCCAGACCGCGGCGGCGGCCTTGCAGAAACTGGCGCGTGATCCGAGATTCGTCGGCGGCCAGCTTGGCTTCTTCGGCGTGCTGCAAACCTGGGCACGTGATCTGGCGTATCATCCACACCTGCACTTCATCGTCGCCGGTGGCGGTTTGTCGCTTGATGGGACGACGTGGCTGCCGGTGCGGGGAAAGTTTCTCGTGCCGGTCAAAGCGCTGTCGAAGATTTTCCGTGCCAAGTTTCGTGACGCACTCAAGAAGAAGAAGCCGGAGTTGTTTCACCAAGTGCCGCCGGAGACCTGGGAAAAAGATTGGGTCGTGGATTGCCGACCCGTCGGCTCCGGCGAACAAGCACTCAAGTACTTGGCGCCGTACATCTTCCGCGTCGCCATCAGTAACCGGCGTTTGCTGAAACTGGAAAACGGCAACGTCACGTTTCAATATCGCGACGGCGAGACCAAACAGTTCAAGACCAGAACGGTCACGGCGGAAGAATTCATCCGTCGTTTCTTGCAGCACGTGTTACCGCACCGTTTCATCAAAGTGCGGTACTACGGCTTTCTGTCTTCGTCGCATCGCAAGCGTTTGGAAAAAGTCAAAGAACTGCTGAACGTCAAGCCCGTCGCGACAGAACCAACCGACGCTGCCGGCACGGAAGCGTCCGAAGAGTGCGAAGCTCACGTCATGCGTTGTCCCAAATGCGGCGGCGTCATGAAACTGGTCGGCGAAATCACGCCCAAACGAACCAGATCGCCGTAATCGCCGCTAAAGGGCGACCCTTGAGTGGTCGCCGCTAAAGGGCGACCATTGAGTGGTCGCATCAGGGCAGTGCTTTGAAACTCACGTGTTGATCGCAGGGCGCAAAAATACGATTTTGGCGTCACAGGAGAAGTACGCCCTGGCCGTTCGTCAACGCCATGTTGGACGTATGAAAGACCATCGTGCAAGATGAAAAAAGCGTCAAAGAACATTACCACCCGCTTCAATCAGGGCCATCGGTGTATCTCACCGGTGGCCTTGAATCCCATCAGCACCCTCCCATCTTTGATTCAAAGCTCAAATAAATAGGAAAGCGCTTAGTTCAACGCAGAATTATGCGGCGGCTCGCATCTGCTGCATTTCAAGGCACCTACTCGTTTCGCCGCGCCGCACGAATTCTTATCTCGTTAGCAGTTTAGTTTGTTATTCACCACAAACTTTATGTTTAGTTAATATATAACTTTATTTTTAAATTTTTATTTGGTTATGTAGAAATCTGTTTAATTGTATCTTAACAAATTATTGTTTTATGTTTTTCGCGATTCTTCGTCCAAGGCTTGATACTCTTCCGGGGTATACGCAATGACACTGAGAATGTGACGCTGTTCAGTTACGCTAAGATTAGTTTCCAAGAAATCCCAAAGATGGTCTTGCCGATCAGCGAAATCCATATTCTGAAACCTATTAGAAATGACCATGCCTTTCACACGCTCACCATCAGAGGCATGTTCCAGAAACACCTTATCCGGTATCTTGAATTCGGATTCTAGAACTTTTCTGAGTTTTTTAACGAATTCATTCAATAACGGCAATGGCCCACTGAGCGTTGTTTTGATCTGGACCTGTGGCGTTGTCTCAGATTTTGTTGGTGCTGTGACTGGTTCTAATACAGGTGATGGAGTTTCTTTTGCAATAGTTTGTTGTGTCAGATTGAACAGAATGCCATCAGATGAGCGCATATACAGCACTGGCGTGCCCCACTCGACATCATTGGGTTGAGCGTAAATGGCCTTACGTGCCTCAGCCATCGCCGCATCGACGGGAAAGCCTACTGCGAGAGCAGCGTAAAACTCGCTCGCGAAGGTGATGGCAGCGTCGTCCGTAATCTCAAACTGCATCGCGACCACAGCAGGAATACCTTGGCGAATCAGGGTCGCTGCCACGCCGGCAAAGGGATCAGTTCGTGAATTGCGCGCGCCCTCGCAGGAGTTCAACACCGCCAATCGCAGCGACCGATGATCGTGCAAGACTGTGCTGATCCGATGTGCCCCAGCTTGCCAACCACGTCCTTGTTCATCTTCCAACACTAATACGCCCTCTTCTGCTTTCTTGTCAAAACCGCCATGACCGATAAAGTGAAAAACGTGATACGTGCCGTCTCGTAAGCAGCGCTGCAGGATCGCCAACGTCGGTTTCTCCAACCATTTCACGCGAACCTTGCTCTCCTCGCTGAGCGGGTGAAGTGCTTCTTGGAGCAAAGATTTTTCGCGCTCCACATCCAAGCGGACGTGGTCGGTCGGGCTTGAAATCATGACCAGCACCTGCAAAGGAAGACTCAAAGTGAGCGGTTTGATTCTTTCGGGCAACTCAAGATAGCGGACAATCGGGGTTTGATTGGATTGCGCCAAAAATCGGTCGTGAGAAGGATCAAGAAGGAATTCCCAAGGCAAGTCGGCCAATTCCGGAACATCCTGCAGCCGCAATTTAAGCCGCAGTCCGGTTTCTTCTTGGCGATATGCTTCGTCGAGACTGCTTCTGAGACAAGCGCGCATTTCACCGCCAAAAACCGCCTCGAAAAGTTTCCCTCCCAACTCGCGCGCGGCCTCCATTTCCGCTGTGTGGATACGACGCGTGCTGGTACGTAAACGCCCGATTTTTAGCACCAGATTTTCCAGCCGGTCTTCTGAAAAAGGCAACGTGAAAATACTCGAAGCTTCACCGGCCGGGGAATGGAGGACGCGAGCAGAGTAGTGATCTCCTTCCCGTTCGATTTTGAGTTCGAAGTCGAGATAACGTAGTCGCTCCATAATGGTTTCCCGTTTATGAATATTTTCTAGTCATCCTTGCGGTGTGATTAGGTACCACACCGAACTACAAAGGCCATGACAACAAACAAAAGACCATACTTCATGCTTCATTCTAACGTTACTTTACGGATACAAGCTTTATTTTACATCATGCATGCGTGAATCAAATTGTTATATTTCAAAACCAATCCAACTTTGCCAACACCATGAATCGTTCTATCCTTGTGCGCGGCTAACGCAAGCTTCACCGGCTGCGGGGCGAGACAGAGTTTGATCGAAGGACGGACGTTGAAGTTACCGATTCATAAAATTCATGCCACTGCCCCGCAGTCCGGTGGAAGCACTGTTAGGCTCGCTCGTATTTATTTTCAATTCAAGCTCATCAAAAAAGTCGTTTATTCTCCTTTTTGAGGTATAGCCTCTCCATCTCTCTCTTGAAGTCATCCGCTTTTCCAGAAAAAGACGAACCTCCTTCAACTAGATATTTTAAAACATAGACAAGGGGCTTATGTTTCAAACCACGGTAAATGGCATCAGCAAAAAAGTCATCCCAAAGGTCTGTGAATTTCCCTTTATTTATTTTCTTGGTTACAAACCACTCCTTGAAAGTATGATACCAAAATCTCTCAATCGTCTTCCAATCATTTGAATTAAATTTAGGAACCCAAGAATCATCTCTGTACTTCAAATTTAGTTCTCCCTGAATCCTGATATATTCATTCTGGAGCTCTAAAAAGAGTTGGGCACGAGAGATTTCAGAAAATGATCTGAGGCTTTTTACAGCAATGATTATGCTTGCAATTGCAGTGATTGCAGTAATACCGGTAAATAGTATGGTCAAAAGTTCCATTTCCATGATCCATCTATGTCTATTCGGATAACTTTATGTTGCGTGTAGTTTTTGAACCTTTGCAACGCTGTAGGATGCGGGACAATCTCATAAACTCCGATATTAGCGTGTATTGAGTGTTTGATTTTCTTACAAAATCCAAGCATGCCATTGTTCCCTAGGCATTTTGGGCGTTTTTGAGCAGCTCTTTAAAACGGTGGCGAATATTGTCGAAAACCGTGTCTCACAGATTCACACATCCTGATCTTCCTATCGAGTCGCCTACTTCGTGTACGCAGAAGGATTGGTAAAAAAGCCGAGCGGTATAGCGAAATCATCGCCGTTCAAAGACAGGCTCTTTATGTGATTCCAAAGATATACTGGGTCGAAGTCGCTATAGGTCAGTCTTAACCAAGCCATGATGTCTTCCACGTTTCTTGGCTCTATATTCCACTCGCCCTTGTCGCGTAGTTTTGTGACGAATTGTTCGGCGTCTCTGGTTAATGCTGAAGAATGAAATACGATCCCTCGCTTGATATCATTGTATACCATCACACCAAGCAACTCACGAACTATCGAAATATCAATCTTGTTGCTGTAGCGTTTGGCCTCGACGATGAAAGATCCGATTTTGCTGTCAATGCAGAGCAGGTCGTAACCACCATCTCTAGTTTGTATAGTCAATTCAACGGAACCGTCTATAGTATTCCTGAAGTATGCATACGCAATTTCCTCAAATTGTCTAGGCGATGCCTCAAGAATTCCTTTTCGTCCAATGACAATTTCCTCTAGCAGCCCCTTAACTGAGCAAATCGTTTTGTCTTCATTCTGGAAGTTAAGCAACGCTCCGTGGTGCACTGTGGCAGTCCATGGTTCGCGCATCATGTATTCCCACCACCCGCAATTTACACAAAAGCATACGTCGTCGGTATAGGAGTCCGCGCGTCGGACAGTCTTGGCCGTCCTCGCCATCCCGCCGCCGCAGTATTTGCATTTACCATAGGAGGGCGGCCCATCATAAACACCTAATTGGTAAGCCCGCTTATCGGTCTTGTAAAAGTATTTAGACATTGCATGGGATTTTGTAGGCGTCAAACGTCACAATTGATAGCGCCTAACAGAGTAGTGAGCGACACGGGCATCCGGCAAAAGCGACACCAAACGCCGTCCACGCGTCGCCTAAACTACCAAGTGAATTGAAGATTCGGCTTGAATAAATAAAGCTCGACAAAGAATTTACAAGCCACAAATTTCATCATAGGCTTCTGGTTTAGGCGACAGCGGCTTGTCGCCTAAACCCATAAAACCAGCTTCTATTTTTCTTAGGCGACAAGAAATAATGGGAGGCTGTCGTCTAAACCAAATGAAAAAATAAGAAACATTTGCCGCGCCGGACAACGATCTGATTCCGCTCAAAATCGAAGTCCTTCACGCGCAAAGTCACGCATTCATCCACGCGCAAGCCGCAGCCGTACATCAGCGCCGTCATAATCCAGTCTTTGCCGGAAAGATGGCTCAAGATGACTTTGATTTCCTCTTTGCTCAAAACCACCGGCAACGTCTCCGGCTTTTTCGCCCAGGTGAGCTCGCCCAAGCGACCAATTTCTCGTTTCAGGACATGGCGATATAAAAATAAAATCGCGCTGAGTGCCTGATTTTGGGTGGACGCCGCGACATGCTCTTCCACCGCCAGATGCGTCAAAAACTCTGAGATTTCTTTTTCCCCCATCTCCGCCGGATGTCGTTTGTTGTGAAACAGTATATAACGTCTAATCCAGTCAATGTACGATTCTTCCGTGCGCATGCTGTAATGCTTCGTGCGCAGGACATTGCGAACCTGATCCAGCAGTTTCGGCGGGTTCTGATCAGGCTGCTTCTGCGGAGGCTGCACCGGGGCAGACTGCACCTCTATCGGCTTTGCCTGCTGCGGCAAAGTCTGTTGTGGCTTGGTATGGATTGGCCGCACTTGGTGCGGCGGTTGGGGCTGTCCCCGTAGGTTTTGCGGATGGACAGACGACGAATGCGTGACGGGGTGAGGTAAAGCCCCGGCTGCCGGTGGCTTCCGGCCAAGCACTGGTGACACGTTGTTGGTTTGCTGCATGAGCACCCCTTCTCAATTAGCGCTTTCAACCGTTCGGCGGGCTTATGGCCCAAATTTCAACCATTTTCGATAAATCGAAAATGTGTCGTAATATAAACAAATTTCCTGGAAAAGTCAAGCCCGATTTTATCCCAATTTTCTAAAAAATAAAAATCGGCCGGCCACTTCCAGTGACCGGCCGATGAAAAAAGTTAAAAGCTGGGGAACAACATTCGGGCAACGACAACGCCTCTAATTGCGGCGGTCCTCATGCGTCTCGCGGCGGTCTTCGCGCAATTCGCGTTTGTCTTCTTGCGCCTCGCGAACGCCGAGCTTGATTTCCTCGCGCGAGAGCGCCAGGTATTCTTCGAGCAGCTTGCTCTGTTTCTCTTGCAGGAGCTTGTCGCCTAATTTGCCGGCGGTATCAGTTTGCTTTTGCAAGACAATCAGCTCTTTCGCAATGGCCTGCTTGCGCTGGAAAATCTCGTCGGCGCGTTGCGCATCACGGCGGTCGTCGCGGCGATCCTGGCGGTCATTACGAAGATCACGGCGGTCGTCGCGCCGTTCATGGGCATTGCCGTCGCCGTCGCGGCGCTCGTGGCGGAGCTCACGCCAGGAACCGCGCACTTCACGGCTGGATTGCGCCCGTTCAATGTCGGCTTGTTGCGCTTGTACTTTGGTTTCAACCAAATCGCGGCGCAGCTCCGCGGCAATTCTTTGCTCCACTTCCTTGGTGTCTTGCCCGCTCTGGCGAAGATCGTCCCACAACATCACCAAATCGGAAAGGCGATTGAGATCGCGGCGATCATCCGCCACGCCAATCGCAGCAGCCGCGGCGCCCTTTTTATCATCATGACGCTCTTTGGCATTGCGAATGGTTTGCGCCGGCGCGAGGGCGCTGATCAAAAGCAATGCGAGGGTTACGAAAATTATGGATGTACGATTGGGGATGGTGAATAAAAGTTCTGTGATTTTAGTTCTGAGATTTTGCGGTTGACTTTTGCCTTTTCTTATATTATCTTTTCGCAGCCATACAAAAGAGAAAAACATGCCAAAAGCTCGCGCGCAAATCGATTTCGACGGCATTATGAGATTCCCAACTTATGCTCTGTTGTTTGCATTGGGCCTGTCCTTGGCGCTACTCTCTTGTGCCAAGCCCGAAGAGTGGGATGTGGCAGCGGTTCGTAAGGCTATTGGGTAGGGAGGTGCCAAATGGACCGAGGCTTTTAATCGAGGCGACGCTGCCGGCGTAGCCGCGTTGTACACAGACGATGCGACCCTATTGCCACCGAACAACGAGATGGTTCAGGGAAAGCAGGGAGTCCAAGAATTTTGGAGCGGTGGCATACAAATGGGCCTGAAAGATGTAGCCTTCACCATAGTGGATGTCGGAGGCGACAATTTGTCGCTGTTCTGAGCGACAAATGGACATGTAGCCTTCACCATGGTGGATGTCGGAGGGAGCGGTGACACGGCTTACGAAATCGGCAAGTATTCTCTCACCATCCAAGCTGAAGGCCAGGCGGCCATGGCGGACTCGGGCAAATATGTGGTGGTCTGGAAGCGACAGGCCGATGGCACCTGGAAGTTGCACGTGGACATTTGGAACAGCAGTATGCCGCTGCCGGGGCAGTAACAAAGGTGCAGTTGCGGTAGCAGTGGCAGTTGCAGTGGCAGTCTCCATCAACGGTCGGAAACAGGGCTACTGCCACTGCTCCTGCTACTGCCATTGCCACTTTGGTGAAATTCTAACCAATCAACCGGACCAAAATCCTGAGGAGGCATTTGCATGACCCACAAAATCAAACTCACCGTCAACGGCGTCGTGCGCCAGGCGGAAGTGCAGCCGCGTTTGCTGCTGGTACATTTTCTGCGCGAGACGCTCGGGTTGACGGGAACGAACATCGGCTGTGACACCAGCCAGTGCGGCGCGTGTACGGTGTTGCTGGATGGAAAAGCCGTGAAATCTTGCACCGTGCTCGCCGTGCAAGCGAACGGCAGCAAGATCACTACGATCGAAGGCTTGGCGCAAAACGGCAATTTGCATGCGCTGCAAACCGCGTTTTGGGAGAAGCACGGATTGCAATGCGGCTTTTGCACGCCTGGTATGATTATGTGCGCGCACGATCTGCTGCAGCACAACCTCAATCCCACCGAGGCGGAGATTCGCCACGGTTTGGAAGGTAACCTGTGCCGTTGTACCGGCTATCATAACATCGTCGCCGCCGTCCAACAAGCGGCTGTTTTGATGAGAGGAGGCGCCTTATGAGTACACGAGTTTTCGGTTCTGCCATCAAGCGTCGCGAAGACCCGAGGCTGATTACGGGCGAGGCCAAATATCTCGACGACATTCAACTGCCCGGCATGGCGCACGCGGCTATCCTGCGCAGCTCGTATGCGCATGCGAAAATCAACAGCATCAATACCAAAAAGGCTGCCAAAGTTCCCGGCGTCATCGCCGTGCTCACCGGCCAGGACTTCAAAGATTTGCCCGCATTGCCGTGCGCCTGGCAGGCGGGCGGTGTGAAGAATAACGTCAACATGCCACGCGTGTTGGAGATTGATCGCGTGACGTTTACCGGTGCCGGCGTGGCGGTGGTCGTGGCGGAGAATCGCTACATCGCCGAAGATGCCTTGAGCCTGATTGAAGTGGATTACGAGCCGCTGCCGGCGGTCGTGGATTCTGAAAAAGCCACGCAGCCCGGCGCGCCGCAATTGCACGAGAATGCGCCCAACAATATCTGCTTTGACTGGTCTTGCGGCAGCCGGGAAGCTGCCGATCGCGCCCTCGGCGAGGCCGAAGTCGTGGTCAAGCAGCGCGTGATCAATCAACGTTTGATTCCCACGCCGATCGACTCGCGCGGCGCCATCGCGCAATATCTTCCCGCGAGCGAAGAGTACACGATTTGGATGACCTCCCAATGCCCGCACATCATGCGCTTGTTGATGACGGCATTCGTTTTCGCCATTCCCGAAAACAAAATGCGCGTGATCTCACCGCAGATCGGCGGCGGTTTTGGCACCAAGATTTCCCTCTACCCGGAGTACTGCCTGATGGCGGCTCTGGCCAAGAAACTTGGCCGGCCCGTGAAGTGGATGGAGACGCGACGGGAAAACTATGTTGCCACTTCGCATGGCCGTGACCATATCACCGACATCGAAGTTGGCGCCAAGCGCGATGGCACCATCACTGCGCTCAAAGTCAAAACCCACGCCAACCTGGGCGGCATTCTCGCCACCATTGGCCCCGGCACGCCAACGACTCTCTACGCGCGAATTTTATCCGGGGCGTACAAAATTCCGAATCTTTGTTGTCAGGTGATCGGTGTTTATACCAATACCAGCATGGTCGATACTTACCGCGGCGCCGGGCGCCCGGAGGCAACCTACGTCGTTGAGCGGGCGGTAGATTTGGTGGCTCGTGAGCTGAAAGTTGACCCGGCGGAAATCCGGCGCAAGAACTTCATTCAACCGCAGGACTTTCCTTATGAGCCGGCCAACAACATGCTGCGAGGGTTGAAATACGACAGCGGCGACTATATGAAAACGCTCACCAAAGCGCTCGAAATGGTGAACTATGAGGGCTTTCGCCAAGAGCAAGCGGAAGCTCGTCAGCAAGGCCGCTACCTTGGCCTCGGCTTGTCGAGTTATGTGGAAATTTGCGGCGTTGCCCCCTCGGCTTGGGTCGGACTTCCCGGCGAGGGTTGGGGCGCTGGTTTGTGGGAGAGCGCCAATGTCCGCGTGCATCTCACCGGCAAGGTTGTTGTGACCACAGGCTCGCAGCCGCAAGGCCAGGGTCACGAGACGACCATGGCGCAAATCGCCGCGGACGAGCTGGGCATTCCCGTTGAAGACGTGCTCGTGCAGCACAGCGACACGCTCGGCACCCCGTTCGGTTACGGCACTTATGGAAGCCGCAGCGCCGCGGTTGGCGGTGTGGCGGTCCACAAAAGCGTGCAGCGGATTAAAGAAAAGGCTTGCCGGCTCGCGGCTCACATGCTGGAAGCAGCGCCTGAAGACATGGTTTACGAAAGCGGCAAAGTCCATGTCAAAGGCTCGCCCGACAAAGCCAAGACGATTCAAGAAATCGCCGGCGCCGCTGCACTCGGCTACAGCTTGCCGCCGGGCATGGAACCGTTTCTTGATGACATCGCATATTATGATCCCCCAAATTGCACTTATCCATTCGGCACCCACGTCTGCATCGTCGAAGTCGACAAAGACACCGGGCAGGTGCAGCTCAGGCGGTACGTCGCGGTTGACGACTGCGGCAAGGTGATCAATCCCATGATCGTGGACGGGCAATTGCACGGCGGTATTGCCCAGGGCGCGGGGCAAGCCCTTTGGGAGGGCGCGGTCTACGATGAAAATGGCCAGCTCATTACCGGCACGATGATGGATTACGCGCTGCCTAAAGCCGATTTCTTGCCTTCATTCGAGACGGCGCGCACCGAGACGCCTTCGCCGGTCAACCCGCTGGGCGTCAAAGGCATTGGCGAGGCCGGCACGATTGCCTCGACCGCGGCGGTTGTCAATGCCGTAATGGATGCACTCGCACCGTTTGGCATTAAACACCTTGACATGCCACTCACCCCGGAACGCGTTTGGCGCGCAATTCATCAGAATGGAAAGTGAGGAGAACGCCATGTACTCTGCAAATTTCGATTATTATCAACCTAAGACATTGAATGAAGCGCTCAAGTTGCTCAAGCAGCACGGCAAGAAAGCCAAGATCCTCGCGGGCGGCCACAGCTTGCTGCCGGCAATGAAATTGCGCCAAGCCCTGCCTGCGGTTTTGGTGGATATCGGCAAGCTCAAACTGTCCGGTATCAAAGCGACGAAGACGACGATCAATATCGGCGCGTTGACGACGCACGCTGAAATTGCTGCTTCGAAGACGGTGATGAGCAAATGCCCGATTCTTAACGAAGCCGCACTGCAAATCGGCGACACCCAAGTGCGCAATCGCGGCACCATCGGTGGCAGTTTGGCGCACGCCGATCCCGCTGCTGATCTGCCGACGGTAATGATGGCGCTCGGTGCGAAGCTTGCCACCAGCAGCAAGCGCAGTATTGTCGCCGATAAATTCTTCGTCGATCTGTTTGCCACCGCGCTGAAATCCGGCGAAGTCTTGACCGAGATTCAAATTCCGATCATGGCAAAAGGAACCGGCGGCGCGTATTCGAAGCATCGGCATCCCGCGTCGAGTTACGCCGTCGTCGGTGTTGCCGCCATTGTTGGTGTGAAAAGCGGCAAATGCTCACACGCCAGCATTGTCGTCGGCGGCGCAACGACGAATCCCGTTCGCGCTGTTGCAGCGGAAAAGGCATTGATGGGAACGTCCCTCGATGACGCTGTTATTTCTTCGGCTGCCGCGAAAGTCGCCGAAGCGATCCAAGACCCGCTCGGCGATATTTACGCCTCGGGTGAGTATCGCACGCATCTGGCGACGGTGCTGGCCGGCCGCGCGCTGAAGCTGGCGGCGGAGAGGGCGTAACCCAGTCGGCCCGGCTGGGTTTGTTGAGATGAAATGATAACCGCGGAGCAAAGGCATGGCCTTTTTGTTCCGCGGCTTTTTTTTCGAAATAAAGTTTTATTTAAATCCCTCTTGCAAATTGCAGAATTAGGTTGTAATTTAGCATAGTCATTTTAAAACGGAGGTGCAATCATGACTCACGAAGCCATCATTGAAAAAGTCAAAAAGAAATATGCCGGCGCGGACGAGGCAACCATTCATGCGGTGCTGCAAATCTTGCAAGACGCCAAAGTGGATTTACGTTGGCCGGATTTGCAAGCAGCGCCGGATTTGGCAAAGAAGCCGGCTATAACTTCCAAGCTACCGCTGAAATTTGTCGGCGAAAACCCCTCCCCTGAAGCCTATCGCAAGCTCTCTTTCGATGAACGCGGTGCGCTTAGTGAACAGTTAAAGGAACAAAACGAGCAATGGCTTGCAGAAAAATTTGCCGCCCTAAAGGCCGCTTGGCTCATGGTGATTGATGGGGAAATCATTGCCTCAGGAGATCATCTCAAAACTTATCCCCAAAGAGAGCAAATAAGTGAAATCCTTTCTCGTTATGGAAAGCAACCTTTTATTTTCATTAACGACTTTTTGCTTGCAATTGAGGAAAGCTGGCATTCAACCCTACATTCCGCAGGTCCGGGACGAGCATTTTTGGATTTTCCGGACATTCCGTGTTTAGAAAAGCTATGATCCAAAATACACAAATTAAAAATCAGGCA
>JAKEEU010000268.1 GCA_022616415.1 Candidatus Zhuqueibacterota bacterium
AGGCTTGCGCGCTCTCGTTGAATTTAAAAACCTGCGCCGACGATGGCGCAACTACAATGAGAACGGCAAGAAGAAACGTCGCCAAAAACATCGCTCGTCTCAGCATAAACTCGCCTCCTGTTAGTTATTAATAAAAACCCGATATTTTTCACACCACAGCTTCGCAAGCTCATTTTCTTCCGGCAATAGCGAGCTGTCTTCGAATTGAATTTCGCACGTTGAGGCAAAACCTTTTTGCATGTTCTTGATCACTTCTGGGGCCTCGACCTTGCGGCCACATGCCGCTTCGAGAGTGATCGTATTATCAACGAGGCTCATGCGCTCGCCGGCGCGCTCCGCTTCATTGGCGGCAAGCAGGTCGATCAAACGCCGATGATCGGCGCCCAACAAAATCGAGCCATGCTGCAATGTACCTTCACGAAAACGCCGTTGCGCGCTGCCGACGATTTTTTTGCCGTGGCATAAAATTTCGTTGCGCGCAGAAGTTGCAAAGCAAGCCATTCGCAAAGGCCGTCCATTCGCGTGTCTTACGCCGCGCGGCTCGCCCGGCGCAAAGGTTACTGCCGCGCCCAGAAGCTGCAAGCTGTTTGCGATTGCCTCGCTCACCCGCCGGTACAAATCCAAGGGCAGAAGATTGTACCAAACATGATTAGATGGAACACTTACGCTATAAGTTACTTCATGAGCGTGAAATATTGCCCCGCCGCCGGTTGGACGGCGAGCAACATCAATTCCCGCACCTTTACATGCTTCAAGATTGACATCGGCAGCGTTTTGATGATACCCCAGACTTATGCAATAGGGCTGCCAACTGAAAATGCGCAGCGTGGGCATCTTGCAAAAACCGCCGCGGGCAATCGCTGCATCAACGGCCATGTTCAATTCGCCGCGCGCTGGTGGAGTTTCCAAAAAACGCCACAACATCTATCTTCCAAAATCCTATAATAGTCGAACGCATGGATTGATGGATAAGTGGATAATTGGATCAATGGATTTTTGGATTGATGGAAAAATGAGCATTACAACACGCAGGAAGTTTCTTTTCCAGTAATCCAACAATCCATCACTCCATTAATCCGAAGATTCATCTGCCACCACTCCATCAATCCAAAAATCAAACAATCCGTTAAAAGGCTCTTTGAGCGTCATCCGATGATCCCTCGTTCGCTCTTCTCGATGAACTCAAGAATATTGCGAACTTCCAGGGTCAACTCCCCGCCTTCCCGAATTTTAGCAAGCGCCTGTGAAACGTTCAATTTTGATTTAAACAGCGTTTTGTAAGCGCGCTTGATCAACAT
>JAKEEU010000269.1 GCA_022616415.1 Candidatus Zhuqueibacterota bacterium
TGATTAAAGGTGCAGTCAACCACATCAAGGCGAAAAGAGTGTTACCCCTAAAGCTGACGAGTTTATGGCAATTCAATTTAGCAAAAACACTTACGTTTTACTCTCACTGCGTCAGCAGCGTCAGATTTTTCTTCGCCTCCTTGTTTTGCGGATCGAGCTTCAGAACCACTTTGTATTCCGCCACGGCTTCTTCCATTTTGCCGGACAGCGCCAAACCCTGGGCGCGCCAAAGCCGCGTTTGCGGATTGTTGTCAATGAGCCGGATTGAGGCCGTCAAGGCCTCGATCGCCTCGGGATATTTTTTGTCGAGCAGCAACACAAAACCGATATACCCGTGCGCTTCGGCCAATTCGGATTTGTAATTTGCCGGCGCCGCGCCGGCCAGTTTAATGATTTTTTCACACACTTTCTTGGCCTGCTGCAGCGAATCCATCTGCATCAGGGTGCGGGTCAGCGCCAGTTGGCCTTGCAGATAATCCGGCTTCAACTGGAGCGCGCGATACAAGGCCGGGCGGGCGACGGCCCATTTTTGCAGCGCCATATTGCAAAGCGCGTAATTCATGTAAGCGCTCACCGACGTCGAATCGAGCATGAACCTTTTTTCAAACGCCGCCGCGGCTTTGTCAAATTGCCGCAGCCGCATATAAATCGCGCCGAGATCGCCGTACACCTCCGCCGCGTTCTCATTTTGCCGCAGGGTCTCTTCGAGCGTGAGGGCGGCCAGAGAATCCTGTTTCGTTTCAACATAAGCCCTGCCGAGCCGCTTCAATTCATCGCCGGAAAGCTTCTCTTGCCGTGCAAGTTCTTGATGCGTGGCGATGGCCTGCTCGTACTCGCGCAGCTCGAATTGCGCGTGCGCCAGCATGCGCAGCGTTTTGGCCGAATTAGGCTCGGCCTCGAGCACTTTCGCCGCCGCCGTCAGCACGTCTTTGTATTGCCGGCTGAGATAAAGCGCTTCCACGTACATCGCCCAAGTCTCCTGCGACTCCGGATGCCGGCGGACGTAATCGGGCAAAAGCCGGGCAGCGTTGTCGTACCATTTGGCGGCAAAGTAAAGCTTCGCCAGCTCGAACACCGCTTCTTGATTGGTGGTATCGAGCTTGACGACCATCTGATACGCGCGCGCCGCTTCATTATAACGGCGTTCTTTCATATAAGTCTTGGCAAGCTTATATTGCAGATTCGCCTGCAGAGAATCCAATGCCAGCGCTTTCTCGTACTGCATGATGGCCACAACGGCGCCGCCTTGCTGCATGTAAATATCCCCCAACGCCTCATAAGCCGCCGGATCATTCGGCGCGGCGCTTTGCGCCTTGGTAAAAGCGATGATGGCCTGATCGCTGGAGTCGCCGGCGACGAGCGCCTTGCCGAGCTGCATCAACAAAGCATGGTCTTGCTTGTTGTATTTGAGGCCGGTGCGCAAAGCCGCCAAGGCTTCGCCGATATTTTTTTCAGCCAACCTGACTTTGGACTGCAAAAGATATCCTGCCGCCGCCTTCCCATCCAAATCGATGGCTTTCTCCGCTGCGTACGCCGCCGAATCGAGCTTGGCGGCCTGGAGATAGGCTTCGCCCAGCCAAAACCACACTTCGAGATTTTTCGGGGCTTTGGCGGCGGCTTGACGCAGTTCGACGAGCGCGGCTTCGATCTCGCCTCGCTGCAAAAACTCTTTTCCATTAGTGAGCTGAGTTTGTCCGAGGGCTGGCAAAGCCTGGACGAGCAACACGCTCATGACAAGTAAGCGCCAGAGTTTCATTTCAACCACTCCTGCTTATTCTGTTACAAGCCAAATCTTTGCCTACGGCCGTAGGCGTTTGGGCAAAAATTTTCCCTCTTGGGTTGTCCCGCCCTGGCCTGCGGCATCGCGTGGCGCGGTGGGCGCCAGGGCAGGCTTGGCGGGATCAACGTGAAACCAGGCTTCCGCCTTTTTCGATGCCATCCGGGTTACGTGTCGGGATTAGAAAGCTTGAAGTTGAACGTCAGCGTCGACCACACATCGACCGGCCCGTGCTTCATCATGGCGGGCGTAAATTCCCATTGCTTCGCCGCCTTGATCGCCGCTTCATTCAAAATCTCCGTCGCGCCTTTCAGGATGACGACGTCTTTCACTTTGCCTTTTCTGTCGATCCACACTTTCACAATTACCCGGCCCTCCATGCCGGCTTTTCTCGCCAGCTCGGGATAGAGCGGCTCGACGCGTTTGACAACCGCAGGCGCTTTTTCAAACGGTACAAAATCCGGCGGCGGGCCTTCGTCTTCAATCTGCAAATCAAAATCACTCTCTTCCGCCACGATTTGTGTTTGACCACCGTTTTTGCCTTCGCCGATTTCCGGGCCGACGTATTCGCTCATTTCGGTCTGGCTGGCAAAGGTCTGCTCCGGATTCACCAACGCGTCCGGCACCGGCACCGGAATGCCGATGCTCGGCTTCACCGCGGTCGAAAGCGCGATCTTGGCCTTGATCGTCTCACGCGTGTCGGTAATCGACGGCGGCGGCCCCAGCTCGCTGTATTTGATGATGCGCACCACCCGCATCGGTGGCTCGTCTTTGTCGAGATACACCGCGCCCCAGTACGCGCCAACTAAAGAAAAGTTGAGAATGATCGCAATCACCAGGCTGCGGACGAGGTATTTTCGATAGTTTTCCTGGAGCTCGGGGAGTCCGTAAGGAAAACGCAACAAATTCACGAAGGCAGACATAGCAACCTCCTTTCTTCTTTAACTGATATTAGTTGCAACGAAAAGAGAACCGCAACGAAAAAAATTCGGCTTTTATTTCTATTAGTCAGATTACCTCGCGTTGCCCGCTAAACACACGAAATACGCTAAAAAAGCTTTTCGCGCTTTTCGTGTGTTTCGTGGGCACAAGCTTTAATGTGCTTATGTATAATTATAAACCCTCAAAATATCTTTTGAGTGGCTTATTGTACATTCTCAAATCTTTAAGATTTTCTTTTGTTGCGGTTCTTTTTTCGTTGCGAGCAATTGATAATGACTTTACTCCGCCGCTTTTGTTGGTTCCGGCACAGCCTCGTGCTTGCCGTTGCCGTTCGCCGCGCTGAATGCCGCCAAGTGCTCGTAAGTTCTCCAGCGCTGTTGCACATCCTGCTGCGCCAATTGCAATAGCCGCTCGGCCTCCGCCGGTTTGCTCTTGGTGAGCATCTTGAAACGTGTCTCACGATACATGTACTCTTTCACCGGAATCGCCGGCGCGCGCGAATCCAAGTGCAACGGCGATTTGCCCTCATCGGCCTGCATCGGATTGTAGCGGAGCAACGGCCAATAACCGGAATTCACCGCGAGCTTTTGTTGCTCCATCCCCTTGGTCATGTTGATGCCGTGCGCGATGCAATGGCTATAGGCAACGATGAGTGAAGGCCCATCGTATTGCTCGGCTTCGATGAACGCCTGCACGGTTTGCGTATCGTTCGCGCCCATCGCGACACGCGCGACGTAAACGTTGCCGTAGCTCATCGCCAGCATCGCCAGATCCTTTTTCGGACGCGGCTTGCCGCCCGCGGCAAATTTCGCCACCGCCCCGCGCGGCGTCGCTTTCGACATTTGGCCGCCGGTGTTGGAGTAGACTTCGGTGTCGAGCACGAGAATGTTCACGTTCTTGCCGGAAGCCAGCACGTGATCCAAGCCGCCGTAGCCGATGTCATACGCCCAACCATCGCCGCCGATAATCCACACGCTTTTCTTCACCAGATAGTCCGCGAGGCTGGACAAATTGCGAGCAGCGGGCGAATCCATCCTCACCAGCTTCTCTTTTAATCTTGCCACACGCTCACGCTGCTCGTAAATGCCAGCCTCGTCCGACTGATCTGCGTTCAGGAGCGACTGCACCAATTCCGTTCCAATCTCAGGCGTCAATACTTTCAACAGCTCTTCTGCCTGTTCTTTCTGTTTGTCAATCGTCAACCGAAAACCGAATCCGAATTCCGCATTGTCCTCAAACAACGAGTTCGACCACGCCGGGCCGCGGCCCTCGGGATTTTTCGCCCACGGCGTCGTCGGCAAATTGCCGCCGTAAATCGACGAGCAGCCGGTGGCGTTGGCCACCACGGCGCGATCGCCAAACAACTGGCTGACGAGCTTGACATACGGCGTCTCGCCGCAGCCGGTGCAGGCGCCGGAAAATTCAAACAACGGCTGCAACAGTTGCGAGCCTTTCACCGAGTTCACCTTGATTTTGCGGCGATCCAGTTCCGGAATGCTCAGGAAGAAATCGAAATTGGCAGCCTCGCGCTCGCGGTGCTCGCTGAGCGGCTTCATGTTGATGGCTTTGAGCCGGGTCTCGCGCTTGTTTTTCGCCGGACAAATTTCCACGCAAATGCCACAGCCGGTGCAATCCTCCGGCGCCACTTGCACCGTGTACTTCATGCCCTTCCATTCACGATCGCGCGCGTCAGTGTGGTCGAACGTCACCGGCGCCTTGGCCAAATGTTTCTCCTCGTAAACCTTGATCCGAATCGCGGCGTGCGGACAAACCAGCGCGCATTTGTTGCACTGAATGCAAATCTCCTTGTCCCAAATCGGAATTTCCAATGCAATCGCCCGTTTTTCCCACATGGTCGTCGCCGTCGGAAACGTGCCATCCACCGGCATCGCGCTCACCGGCAGCTCGTCGCCATAGCCCGCGATGATCTTTGCCGTCACATTTTTCACATACTCGGGCGCTTCTTTCGCGACGACCGGCGGCCGATCAAACGCGCTGGTGACTTTATTCGGCACTTTCACTTCGTATAAATTTTCCAGCGTTTGATCGACAGCGCGATAATTCATCTGCACGATCTCATCGCCCTTCGCGCCGTAGGTTTTCTTGATCGTGGCTTTGATCGCCGCGATCGCCTCGTCGCGCGGCAGCACGCCGGAGATGGCGAAGAAACAGGTTTGCATGATCGTGTTCATGCGCGCGCCCATGCCGGTATCCTTCGCCACCGTGTAGCCGTCGATCACGTAGAACTTCGCCTTCTTCGTGATGAGCTGCTCTTGCAGTTGGCGCGGCAGATGCTCCCACACTTCTTCCGGGCCGTACGGGCTGTTCAACAGAAACGTGCCGCCTTCCACCAGGTCGGGCAGCATGGCGAACTTCTCCACGAAACCGAACTGATGGCAGCCGATGAAGTTGGCCTTATTCACCAAATACGTCGAGTGAATCGGGCGCGGGCCGAAGCGCAAATGCGACACCGTCACTGAGCCGGATTTTTTGGAATCGTAAACGAAATAACCTTGCGCGTAATTCGGCGTGTCCTCGCCGATGATTTTGATGGAGTTCTTGTTCGCGCCGACCGTGCCATCCGCACCGAGTCCATAAAACATGGCGCGAATCACCTCTTTCGGCTCGGTCGAAAAAGAAGCGTCGTATTCGATGCTGGTGTGCGTCACGTCGTCGTTGATGCCGACGGTAAAATGATTTTTCGGCTCGGCCTCTTTCATCTCGTCGAACACGCCCTTGATCATCGCCGGCGTGAACTCTTTGGAAGACAAGCCGTAACGCCCGCCGATCATGCGGGGGAAAACTTTGAGAGAGCCGCTCCCTTTAGCTATCGTTTCGTTTATTGCTGCAATCAAATCCAGATAAAGCGGCTCTCCCAAACTACCAGGCTCCTTGGTGCGATCCAGCGCCGCCAGCGTCTTCACTGTCGGCGGCAAAACTTGCACAAAATGCTCGGCCGAAAACGGACGATACAGCCGCACTTTAATCGCACCAACCTTCTCGCCGCGGTTGACGAGATATTCCACCGTTTCTTGCGCGGCTTCGGCGCCGGAACCCATTAACACGATGACGCGCTCGGCATCCGGCGCGCCGACATAATCGAACAGCTTGTATTGGCGTCCCGTCAATTCAGCGAATTTGTTCATCACTTTTTGCACAATAGCGGGACAAGCCAGATAAAAGCGATTAACCGTCTCGCGGCCTTGGAAATAGACATCCGGATTTTGCGCCGAGCCGCGCAGCACCGGATGATCCGGCGACAACGCGCGCGCCCGATGCGCCCGCACCAACTCGTCGTCGATCATCGCCCGCATATCGTCTTCCGTCAACTGCTCGATCTTGCTGACCTCGTGCGACGTGCGGAAGCCGTCGAAGAAGTGCAGAAACGGTACGCGCGTTTCCAGCGCCGCGGCTTGCGCGATGAGCGCAAAATCCATCACCTCCTGGATCGATGCCGACGCCAGCAACGCAAAGCCGGTTCCTCGCACCGCCATGACGTCACTATGATCACCGAAGATAGACAACGCCTGCACCGCCAACGAACGCGCCGCCACATGAAAAACCGTCGGCGTCAGCTCGCCAGCGATTTTGTACATGTTGGGAATCATCAACATCAATCCCTGCGACGAAGTGAACGTCGTCGTCAGCGCACCGGTTTGCAGCGCGCCATGCACTGCACCTGACGCGCCACCCTCGCTCTGCATCTCCGTCACCACCGGCACCGTGCCCCAAATATTTTTCTCGCCGGCTGCCGACCATGCGTCCGACCACTCGCCCATCGGCGAAGATGGTGTAATGGGATAAATGGCAATCACTTCATTCGTTTTATGCGCGACATACGCCGCGGCTTCGTTGCCATCAATTGTGACCATGCTACGTTTCATTACGATCTCCTAAAAGCGTTAACGGCGTGTGGACTTTCTAGTCCACACGCACATCGCGGACAAGAAAGTCCGCGCTCCCTTCGCGTTTTCATAAAATTTTGGCACTATCACACTGCCTGTTTACCAGTTATGTTGAAACCGGCTAACCGGCAAACTGGCTAACCATCTAACTGCTGCTAAGGCAAATACCGTGCTATAGTCAAAGCATAATAAAAACAAGGGTTCGCGGCCTGTGGCTGAGGCAGGATTTTCTTATTTTCAAGAATTTTGCAGCGGGTTATGCGAAAAGTAGGAAAATCGTCAATGCGGATTTTGGCCTTGATATTTTGTAAAAAGTTTGGTAAATTCCTTCCAAGTTTTGAACAAAAAGAGGCGGATTCGTATTCAATATGGCGAAGTTGCTTGGGGAAGATAACTCAAAACTGTGAGGGTTGAGAATGGAATCGGCAGCGACAAGCTTGGGAACTGCCTTATCAGGAAATTCTCAAATTGGGACTAACGAGATGATCATAGAGTAGTTGATGAGCAAGAGCAGAAAATATAAAAACATCCAAGACTATGTTAAATTTGGACAATGACTTTGAGGAGTTTGAGTTGGCGTTTGATCGAACTTACCGAAGCCAACGTAAAAGTAAGATCAATTCCAGAAGTTGCAATAGATTTACACTAATTAAGTGATTGATAGTAATCACAGATGTTTATTAGGAAAATAAGCTTCAATCAAACCGAGTTTTAGATTTGCTATGATTCCAAGAATGCAATTGTCAGAATTTCAAAAACTGTTAATTGACTTAATTAAATCGGGAGAAGTCAAAGACGTTGAATCATTTCTTAAAACTTATTGTGATCTTCAGATCACACAAAATTTGCAAGGAGGCTTTCATGGATTTTATGGTGAGTTTGCACATGGAATCGTAGTTTATGTACCAAAGAATCCGACTTTGTCGTTAACTCACCTCAAGGAATTCATAAGTCTATGGAGAAGACTTGAGAAAAATAATGTGATTGAGACTTCCTCAAAGAAGCCATGCACAAGAAGTTTTTTTCCAGTATTCAAAAAAGATGATACCGGAAAGTTAATTGGGCCTGACGATGATATTCTTTTCGCATTAAAAGAATTCAATAATAAAGAAATCGATTCAACTTCATTGTTAGAACTAGAAGAATTTGTAAAAAGAGGATATACGACTGCTGGAAACTCTGGTTTCTCTTCATCTACCCTACATTCCGCAGGTCCGGGACGAGCATTTTTGGATTTTCCGGACATTCCGTGTTTAGAAAAGCTATGATCCAAAATACACAAATTAAAAATCAGGCA
>JAKEEU010000270.1 GCA_022616415.1 Candidatus Zhuqueibacterota bacterium
CGAACGAGCGCTAACACGGCGTGGTGCGGACGGCGCGACGGCGGCATGATTTTTAATTCCAACGCTCTCGAAGTCGCGCCGCCGCACACGCGCGGTGTTAGCATTTTAGAAAGAAAAGAACTATGGCACACGAATTAATTGAAGAAAAAAAATGGTGGGATAATATTGCCCATAGTGAAGAAAATGATATTGATGATGAATATTTAAATCGTAGGTTAAGATGGCGTGAAATAGAGAGACATTTGGATGGTGTAAATACAATATTAGACATAGGTGCAGGAACTGGAGCGTTCTCTATTCCATTAGCAAAAAAAGGTTATAAAGTTACTCATATTGACCTTTCATCAAAAATGATAGATTATGCAAAGGAAAAAGCAAAAGATATTCACGATATCGAATTTATTGAAGCTAGTGGGCATAAACTCAATTTCCTTAACGACAAGTCTTTTGATTTAGTTTTGAATCTTGATGGCGCAATTTCTTTTTCTGGTAATAAGGCAAACGAAGTAATTTCGGAAACTTGCAGGTTAGCGTCAAAAAAGGTTATACTCTCAGTATCGAATAAAGCTTGTATGATACCAACTTGGATAAAGTATAGTCTTAAAGCAAGTAATAAATTATTACCTGCAGTACATGAAATGATTAAAAATGGATATTGGCATAAGGATCAATTTCCAGAGAATGAAATAATTTATAAAAATACATGCAATATTATTTCATTTAAATCATTTACCATAGAATAAATTAATAATGTTCTGAACAAATATAATATGAGAGTGTTAAATGTAAGAAGTTTAGGAAGTTTATCTCATCTTTTTCTTTTACATTTTACAAAAAATGCATTATTGTCAATGCATAATAGTGATTTACTTAATAGTATTGAACTAATTAGTGAGCAATATGATGTGGAAATAATGCCATCAGGACCAGGCTCTTTTCGGCGAGCTGGTATTATTGCTATTGCAGAGCCATTATAAGAAAAATGCTAACGCCGTGCTCGTGCTGATGGGGTGATGGCCTCATGGTTTTTAATCCGAACGAGTGTGAAGTCGCCCCGCAGCACAGCAGCGGTGTTGGGCGACGTTAAATTCGCAGAGCCCAGGAGGAAAGTTCATGAAAGAGTGGTATCCACCCAAAGTGCGAAAAGCGGTCGATGCCCGGTTAAATCACCCCGCCGTGTGTACCCCCGTCCTTCGTCAGGCGGTCGAAGCGCATGCGGCCAGACTGTCCGGCGGCACGAGAGACGCTCATGAGGTTCCCGCCGACCTGGTGGCTTACGTGGATAAGGTCACGCGGTATGCTTACAAAATAACGCCGCCTAACCTTGCCCGCATGAACCAGCCCAGCAAACTCAACCGCAAAAAAAAAGAAAAAGGCGAAAAAACTTGGGGTGAAATTGCACCATCGCCGGTGAAAACGAAACGTGGCGGCAACCGTTGGGGTTGCCTGCCACTGTTTTTTGTTAATGCTTGCAAATGCCGCATATTCTCCGCGAAAATCCGTGTATCATCGCACCACCAATATTTTTCGCATCGCCTGCTGCACACCGGCGTGCAAACGATAGAAATAAATTCCACTCGGCAAATCTTTGATCATAAAAGAAACGGTGTGTGCGCCAGCAGCAAAGCGACCATCGACCAACCTTTTGACTTCTCGTCCCTCGAGATCATATAAAACGAGTGTAGTGACGGACTCCTTTGGCAAGGTGAAACGGACCGAGACGAGTCCGCTCCCCGCACCATTTGTAACCTTCGCTTCACCGACAAAAACCGGATTGGGATAACTTTGACTCAGTGAAAATTGCAGGGGAGGAGAGCTTTCTGTTTGCTCAACAAGGGTCGTTTTATTGAAATGCCGAATGCCGAACCAGACGGTTTTCGTTCGGCGCTGGTCGAGCGGGAAGCGGATCACGCCAGACGGATCCGGTTTAAGCGAAAAGTGCTCGCCGGCCTGGCCGAGTGAGTCTAACGGCAACACCCACAAAGAATCCACTGGCAATTTGATTTCAAGTAAAAGCTTTTGCGGCTCCATGCGCACCGGATAGCCTCCCCACGAGTTCAGCTTGGTGTGATCGCCATTCCAGCCCATGAATGAATTCTCCACTCGCGTGACGATGGTCATGAGTGATTTATCCGTGCTTGCCAGCGACGCCACATCTGTTGAGGTCCACAAAATAGTGCCGAAATATGACGAGCTCAAGACCTCCAGCTTTTCCGTGGCAACGGATTGCGCGTCGAGAAAGCCGGAGAGCATCACCACCTGTGGCGTCTCGACTTTGAGAATACCAGCTTGATCATCCCACTCAATTTCTCCGGTGTCGCTGCGATAAGGCGAAGCCGGCGGGGATACAGCGTAATCGCTCGCTTGTAGCTGCTGCGGCGCGTCAAAAGAGCCGATGCGCAGACGATGCACGAACGCAATGGTTTCCGGCAATTTTCCTTGCACGCCGAGCAAACCGGTAGCCTCGGCATCGTAGCGATAGATTTCATCTCTGGTGTATTGCAACAAAATTTCCCGCTGGGCGCTTTGTATAAGCCGGTTGCGAAAAATGTGTGAGAGCTGCGGCAACATCGCCATCATCAGCGGATTGCCGTCGATTTGGAAGTGATCGTTGATGGTTAGCGGCAGCCAACTGCCAAGGTCTTGATGATAACAAAAAAGCGCCAGCGCATCCCAATCTTGCAGCGAGCCATAAGCGGCGAGAAAGGGAATGGCCTCGGCCTGATACTGATTGGGAAAGGGATGCTGGTACTCGCTCACGGTGAAAGGCTTGCCGGCAACGGCGTTTGCTGCCAGCGCCGGTATGGTCGTTCCGCTCACCAAAGGATGGCGTACCATGGGAAGATTCGTGATCAGCCAATCCGTGCGCGAGAAAGGCTGCGTCGGATATTGCGGATGATCCCAATACGCATGATGATCCAAATAGTCTGCAATCGCCTTCGCTTTGGCGTCCGCCGGCCCGCCGTAAATGTTGTTGGCCGTGATGAGTGCTTTGGCGCCGAGATCATCTTTCAGATGGCGATACATCTCGACGAAAAACTTGCGCTCGAGAGACTCATAAAACTCTGCCGTGTCCCGAACGCGGGCCGGCGAAAAATTTCGGCGTTCGCGATGCTCGATGCGCCTGATGTTGCTTGCCTCCAAATCTTCTTCCGGTAAGAGACCGAGCATGTACGTGCGGTGCAATTGTATGTCATCAAACCAAATCGTATTCTTCGTCGCCGAAAGCGCAAAAGTGAGACGGGCATTGACCAGATTCGTCCGGGTTGCCGTGAAAGTGAGCGTATAGGATTGCCAAATCAAACCGCTTTGCAGGAAAAGAGTTTGCTCCAGTCCCAGAGATTCGGAGGGCATGTCATCCTGAACGAGGGCAACACGCATTGGCTGTGGAAATGGCGATTTTGCCCAAAAACGCAAAGTGTGGGTCGAATCCTTCTTGATCGGCATGCCGACTTGTTTGAGTTGAATATCCCACAGAGAATTCGTGGCGGCTGCCACCTCCACCCGTGCGGCGGCGTTGCCTCTGGCAGCAGAGCTGGAAAGCGAAAGCAAGGCGTTGGCATTGCCATGTTGTTCCAAAATCCATTCCGTGCCCAGCGGCTGTTCGAAATCGCCATTGCGCAAAAGATTGTTCTGAGTGGTGTCGATCGTGCCGGTCAGCCAGGCTTGTCGAATTGCATCAGTATTACCGTACTTGCTGCGCAGGAAATCATGCCACAAGCTGTCCAACATGCGTTGATGAAAAAGCGACAGGCCATTGTTATAAACGCGCCGGCCATTCAACAAATCCTGCTTCCACGCCAGGTACAGGGTGTTTTCATTGCCGATCTCCAACAGCGCAATTCTGGGATCGTCCGCATAGCGCTGTCCCGTGTAGGGATTGTGATACGAGAGCAAATTGGTGGCGAACTCTTTTTGCAGAAAAAGCAGGCGCGGCTCAAAAAGGGAAACGATTTTGCCATTCCTCGGAATCTCATCCGCGTGCGCCACGCCGTCTCCCGGAAGAAATTGCCGCGCGGAATTCAAGCTGATGCAGATATAAATGCCGTGCAGCGCGAGTTGATGAATCAAGTAATCGAGGCGTTCGAGTTGTTGCGGATTGAGATGGCGCGTATCAGCGCCAGGTTGAATCAGCGACTCGCGGCCACTGCTCGACCAGGAATTATCGATATGATGCAAGCGCACCAAATTGACGCCGAATTTGGCCAACCGTTTGGCGATCATCCGGGCGGTGATGGAATCGGGGAAAGCGCCAGCCGCAACCAAGCTGACGCCGACAAAGCGAATCGGCGTGCCATCCACAAAGCGAAAATGGCCATCGGTATCAACGCGCAAATAACCGTGCGAACCCGCCGGCTCGTGTTGGGCTTGCGGCAAGAACCAATTGGTCCGATCTTCCGGAACGAAATCGTCATCCGCCGGCAGCCGCAGCGGAATCCATTCGTTGGGCGATTGCGCGCCGGCGAGAAAAGGGCTGGAAAGTATGGCGGCGAAAAGTATGGCGAAGGAATGCTTCATTTAATCTAATTTAATCGCGTGTTTGAAAGGCCACTTCTAAGAAACCGTCACTGCGAGCGCTTTTCAGCGAAGCAGTCTCTTGCCTAAGAGAAGATCGCTTCGGCAAAAAGCGCCTCGCGATGACAAGTGGTTTCTTACGGAAAAATGATGGAAATTCAAATTGTGCTGAACGATCACTTTTACGCGCAAAACATTCTACATTTCAACTGCTTTAAGTGACCGGTCAGTCTCATTTTCTACTTTTCAAAAACGTTCTGAGGCTTTCTAAAACCGCACCGCTATCCCACCCACCACGAGCTGGGGCATCATCGTGATGGGTTGTCGCACGATGCTGTAATTCTTGTCGGTATCATCTTCGGCCGTCCACAAGTATTGGTAGAGATTTTGATGATTTGTGGTATTCAGCCACTCCACATAGATTTGCCAATTGGCGCGCAGCGCGATAAACTCGTACGTGCCGCGCAGATCGAATCGAAGATATTCCGGATGGCGCCAACTATTGCGTTCGCCATAGATTAATCGGTTCCCGCTCGGCCAGCGCCTATGATTGAGATCGCGATTGAGCGCAATAACCGGCGAGTAAGGATTGCCGCTGCTGTAACGGAAAACGCTGCTCAATTCAATAACTCCAAACAGCCGATGTGAAAAATCAAGCGCCCAATCATGGGGGCGATCGGTTGCAGCCGCTATCCATTGGCGATCATCCAAATCGCGCATGAGGCTGCGAGAATAAGTATAGCGCAAATTCAGATGCCACTGGCGCGCCGCTTTTGACAACACCAGCTCGATACCGGCCTGTCGTCCACGTGTCACGCGGGGACGGTTCGCCATCAAATTGGAAATCTGCTCTGCACCTGAAACATTTTGGCGAAATTCCAGTACCGTGCCTTCGCTCTCATCAATCGGAACGAGCAAGGGGTTCAAATGGCGCCAATAAACTCCTGCGCCCAATTCGAATTGCTTGCCAAGCTTGACGGAGAAATCTCCACTCCAAAGCATGGCGCGTTCATTTGGCAGGGTTTGCCAAGCGCTAATATCCATCGGCCATTCGCGGCGAAACAGGCTTTGCCAATCGAGCGTTTGATAGTAAAGCCCCCAATGCAGTCGCAAATGGGCACCTCCACTTTTACTCGAAAGCGTCACGCGCGGCTCGGCATTCATATTCTCGTTGCGATTTTGTCCGGCCAAACGCAAGCCCACGCTCAAAGTCGAAACGTCGTTTAAATTGAGACGATGCTCGCCATACGCCGCCACCAAACGGCGCCAGCGCCGGCCGCGAAAATTTTCCGGCAAGACCAAAGGTGAATCCACGTTGTGGGGATAGAAGTTTAGATCAGCCCACTGCCGCTGCCAGCTCATTTCGATTCCCACCAGCCATGTCGCGTTGTTGTGATTTCGCCAGCTCAGCTCGCTGCGCCAATGCCACGAACGATCGTCAAAACGATAATCCGCCAGGGTGGTGTCATTGTGAAAAGCATAACTCAGCGCCGAGGGGTTTTGCAACGTGCTGAAATAATTTTCCCACAGCGTTTGTGAAGCAGCGAACCAACGATGCACCAAACCGGCAAATGCCGTTTCCGCCTGTTCGTTGATTTTGTCTTTGGAATTTTCGCCGAGCTTTAGCTGCAGCCATTCCTTGCTGCCAATCAACAAGGCGTCCATTTGATGGCGTGTTGACAATTGATACGTGGTCTTGAGTTGCACGTCCTGCCAGCGCGGCACGGCAAAATTATCGAACGAGGCCAGTTTCGTCAGCGCGTCGTGATAGTTGCGGCGCGCCGACAACAAGACGCCGGCGCGGCCCTTGGCAAACGGCAGCGAGAGCGTGTTGCTGGCGTCAAACACGGTGAGACGCAGCTCACCGGATTTTTCTTTCTGAGGTGATTTGGCTTCAAAAACAATCAACCCGGCGACGCGATCGCCGAAGCGCGGCGAGAATCCGCCTTTCGAGAGACTGACGCGGCTCAACATGCCGGTATTGACCAGGGACATGCCGCCGCCCAAAGCAAATTGCAAACGATAAGGGTTGGGCAAAACAAAGCCATCGATGACGATCAACGTTTGGTCCGGGGTGGCGCCGCGCAGCGAAATTTGACCGTCCCAATCGTTGCGCAACGTCACGCCCGGAAGTTGCTGTAAGCTGCGCAGCGGGTCCTCGAACGCGCCTGGCCGGCGCACAATGCCAATGGCTGAGCGACTGGTGGGCAAAGGCTCCGCCGCACGCACGCGCTCACCGACGACTTCAACTTCATAAAGCCGGAGCGGCACTGGAATCAACTCGACGGTGATTTTGAGCGTGTCCACGGTCGGCGCGGCAGGTAATTCAAGTTGATGTGACAAATAGCCCCAGCGACGGAATTCCAATGTTCGCTGCTTGCCAAGTCGCAAGATTAGAAAAAAATTTCCGCTGCCATCCGTCTCGGTGATCACATACGTTTTGAGCAGTCGCACCTCCACCTGCGCGATGGGCAATTGCCGTTCACGATCCAACACGCGCCCGGAAACGTGCAGGACCATCTGTTGAGCAAATCCCTCGATAGGTGGTGTCGTCATGAGAAAAATCAAACAACAAGTGCGCAGCCCACACCAAAACTTGTCGAGATGATGCATTGGGCCCTCCCTTCAAGGATCGACCTTCGTATTGAGTGGTATCGTCAGCAAATTGTTCTCCTGCAACAACGAAAACTTTTCCTGTTTAGGTGCGATGGCAAAGGGGTATTCGAAAGCTGATGAATACACCGGCAGAGAAAAACGCGGCATCAAGGAAAGATGGAAATAGACAATGGAGTTTTGAGATTGATATGCGTCGTTTTGCCAAATCGCTGAAAATTGCATTTTGCCATTACTGGGAACCAACGATTGAAATTTGCGGGAACCTCCCGGCGGCAGAGAAAGGCTATCGACAAAAGTATTTGAAGAAAAATCCAAAATGTATAACGTGTTTTGCGGGAGATTACTTCCCGGCGACACGGCGGCAGCGAGCAGACCGATAAATTTGCCAGAAGGATGAACATGAACCGATCTGGCATTCAGCAGCGAGCGCAGCAATTGCCTTTGGGCAAAAGGCAGATGTTGGGCCAACACAACGGAAACGTGCGTGCTCAAATCATAAGCGCGAATTTCCAACAGATTATTGAAGGCAAATGTTGCAATCCAGCGATCATTCTGCATCCAGATAAGATCCGACGATGAAGGTCTAATGTTTATCAGACTATCCACCAGCCCGCGCTGCAAATCGAAAATCATCAAGTCGTAGGCATTTTGCGTGGATCGCCATCGTTTAAACGCAAAGCGAGCACCAGTGCGGGAAGGGCTGATTTGCGAGAGTCGCAGGCGACTTCTCAGCAACAATGTTTTTTCTCCAGACGGCAGGGAATGCCGGGCAACGTCATAGTAGATGCCACCGGAATGAATTTCGTAAGATAAAATCAAAGCCCCATTGCCATCCGGTAAAATCTTTGCTTCGAGAATGCTGCGCGCCGAATCAATGAAAACAGTGACTTCGGCGCCACCGGATTTGGCATGGCGAATTTCCCGCGGCGCGCGCGGATCTGAACGTCTGGGAGAGTAAATAAAACTTTCGCCATCTGCGGCGATCGACCAAAGCCCGGAGAGAATCGGGCCGGCGAAAAAGATTTGCGGCGGCGATCCATTCAAAGGCCAGGCCAGCAATTGCCCATCCTCAGATTCGCCAACCAACAATTGTTTATCAGCAATAGCCTGGAAACGTCCGACAAAGCGAAAGCTCAGATTCAGTTTTCTTACTTTGGGATCAGCGATCTGCAGCCCAACCAATTCGGATTCGGCGCCAGGACGTTCGGCCACGGCCAACCGGTTGCCATCGGGATGCCAAGCCAATGCATAGGTGTAACTTGAATGGAACACCACCTTTTCCATTGAAGGTTCGCTTGGAAGTGAGTACGACGTCGATGATGGAATCTGCAGATCGCACCCTAGCAGGATAACCGGCGCAATGGTGATGAAAAGAATCCGGCAGAGAATAAAGACAAAATCAATATCCTCGCTCTTTCGCTTTTTCCATGACGACTTTTTCAATCCGGCGTTTTTTTTCGTCATAAAGCGTCTTGTCCATATTTAGAACTGAAATCTTTGCGATCTCGTCGAAAATTTTTAACCGCTAATCAACGCGAATTAACGCTAATTATTTTTATTCGTTCATTCGCGCCAATTTGCGGTTATACATTCACGAAGTTCTCTCCAATACGGTGGCAAAAAAGCCGTCGGTGCCATACCGGTGCGGAAAGAGATGAATAGCGCTGCCGTCGGCAAGATGCGCGAGTTGATAGCGCTGCAAAATCGCGGCAGCGTCAGCCGCGCGAAAATTCGTATGCTCGGCGAGAAAAGCTTGCACCACTTCCTCGTTTTCTTCAGCGAGCAGGCTGCACGTGGCGTAAACCAAGCGGCCGCCCGGTTTGAGCAAGGCGGCATATTGGTTGATAATCTGCTTCTGCTTGGCCGTCATCTCTCGCACCATCTCCGGCGTGGTTTTCCACTTCGCATCGGGATTCCTGCGGAACACGCCGGTGCCGCTGCAGGGCGCGTCAATGAGAATGGCGTCCATTTGTCCGAGAAGATTTGCCGGAACTTCGTCCGGCTGCAAAAGCTGCACGCGAATATTGTGAATGCCGCAGCGCCGCGCGCGCTTGCGCAGATTTTCCAAGCGCGGCGACACGACGTCGAAGGCGAAAATTTCGCCGCGGTTTTTCATCAGCGCCGCGAGATGTAATGTCTTGCCGCCGCCGCCGGCGCAAACGTCGGCCACTCTCCAGTTCGGTTTCGGATCGAGCAGCAGCGAGACGATCTGGCTGCCTTCGTCCTGCAGTTCAAACCAGCCTTCGCGAAAAAGATCAAGCGAAAAGAGATTCGTGCGTTTGGCGAGATGGATGCCGTCCGGCGAAAATTTTGTGGGCGTACATTCGTAGCCGCGTTCTTGCAACTTCGCCAAACAAGTTTCACGCGTCGCTTTCAATATATTCACGCGAATCGTCAACGGCGGCGGTTGATTCAGGGCTTCCAACAAACGTTCGGTTTCACTCTCTCCCAATTGTCGTTGCAATGCCGCGACGAGCCAATCCGGGAATGAAGTCCGAAGTCCGAGGTTGTGGAGTCCGAGGTCGGTAAAGTTCAAAGTCGCGAGGTCAGAGATCTCGGTTGGCAAAAGTGGCAACGAATAAGTTTGTACGGTTTCGGGCGATACTTTCTCGATGTGCAGTTTATAAGCGGCAAAGAGCCAGGCGGGATGTGAGACGGCGTCGGGTTTGACTTTGGCAACAAAGGCTTGCAGCAAGCGCAAATGACGCAGAATGCCATAGACGCTTTCCGCCAGCTCGCGGCGGTCGTGTGAGCCGAGATAGCGGCGCTGCCGGAAAAACGCATCGATGATATGATCTGCCGGGCGTTGATCTCGTTGCAAAATCTCGATCAGCTCGAGCGCGTGGCCGGCAAGTGAAGAGGAGCGCATGCAATCTTTCGTATATGTGATGATCAAGTCCGGCTTGCACGGCAAGATGCCGATAAAATTGATGAAAGATCGCGTGCAAGCCGGACTTCACTTTTTCCGCTTCAAGATCGTACATCATTTTTGCATGCGAGTCAAGCAATTTTTTCAGACTATTTTAAAGCAAAATCCACCTTCAGCCCCAGTATGCCGTCAATAATATTATTGAGATCATCATCCAGTGGCAGCATGTAGAACAGCCCCGGCCTCACCTGGCTCGTGGTCAACTGCGCGCCAAAAGCCAATGAATGCGTGAAACGGTCGCCAAAATCATCAAAATCTTCGGTGACGATGAAAACGCCGAGTAACTCGGCAAAAAAGGCCACGTTCGCCAAGGGGAAGCCTCCGGCAAGGCCGTAATGTCCAAAAAGTTCGACATCGCCCCCTTCGGTTGGCACCAGTAACTGCGGCCCGATTTCGAAGCCAAACATGCCGCGGTTAATTTGGCGATAGTGATAGGCGAAATTGCCGTAAATCGTCAACACGTCAGGCAAAGATCTCTGCAGCTCGTGGAAGTTTGTCAGCAGGCCGAGGAAATGAGCGCCGTCTTTCTTTTCCGAAGCTGTTGGCAAAAATACGCCAAGAGATATATTCATGTCGTTGTCGGCGGAATTGCCCAAGCGAGCTTGTGCGCCGAGATAAATGTCCCCGATGCCGCTCTCGCCATCTACGCCTTCGGCAGAAAAAGCATTAAACGGTATGGCGCCGACGGCATTCAGGCGTGAGCCGCCCACCGGCGCATTGAGCCACAGATCATAGGTTCCGGAAAAAGTGGACAATTTGGAATCGCCTGCAAAGTTGGGGCGCAAAAACCTCAGCCCCACTTTGGTGCGATTCTCTGCCTGACTTTGGAAAAGAAAAGTCTGGGCAACGAGTGCTTGCACCGATAGGATTATCAAAAATCCCGTGGCGGTTGCGGCAAAACGATGGAATTTCATAAACAACCTCATTTTAAAGATATACTGTTTTTGGCGCGAAACCAGCAAATTATAAAATCAGGTCGCACGCCCAGTGGTTAAATTTTCGTGGTTTTTCTGACCAACTCATTCACGACATGCCTGAACAAATCAGTCAACGCGGGACCGTGTTCTTCTTTTTTGTGCTTGATGCCGAACAGCCAGGTTTCGTCCACCACGACGGGTGTCTCTGAAGTCACGCTGACTTCGTCATTCCAAGCCACTCTTCCCGATTTATCTACCATTTTCACATAAAGTAGTCATAATCGATTTCTCCCCGCAGATGATCCAAAGGCAGAAGCGCCAGACCGAGATCGTTCTTCAAGCCCGCCTCAATGATCCAATATAAGGAATCGCGTTGAGATTTCCACTCAGATTTTTCCGGATTCTTGACGTCATTGATGGTTTTTTTGATTTCATCCACCATGCGGATGGCTTCGATGATGTCGGCGGTGGGTCCGGCCTTGCCTTCATACTTCACGTTTGCAAATGGCTCTACTGTAAAATCAAAAGCAACGACTGCCACTTCCTGAAAGGAAGAAGGCCGGGATAGTTGTACTTTTGAAGCGCATCCCGATAAAAATAGGATGCCGATCAACAATAGATTTTTCATAAAAAGCCTCCTAATGAAGGGAGTGTGGACTTTCTAGTCCACACGCGCATCGCGGACAAGAAAGTCTGCGCTCCCTCCTGTGTTTCAACGCAACAACAACATCCGCCGGTTTTGCACAAAACTGCCGGCGCGGAGCTGATAGATAAACACGCCGCTGGCCAGACCGCCGGCGTTCCACGCGATTTTATGCCTGCCTGTGGGAAGCACACCATTCAGCAAAGTGGCGACTTCCTCTCCTTTCAGGTTGAAGACCTTGAGCGTCACCTGGCTGACGCGCGGCAGAGAAAATTCCATCGTGGTTGCCGGATTGAATGGATTGGGGTAATTCTGCTCTAACTGAAAGGCCGCGGGGATCACACCTGTGCTCGCTTTAACCGCAGTGGTTGGCCGCACGCTGCGAAAGACCAAATTGCCAAAGGTTCCCACCCAAATGTGTCCGGCCGAATCAATGGCGAGGGAAATAATAAATAAATTCGTCAAGCCGGCGCTGAGGTCGGCCCAATTTTCACCGTTGTCAGTTGAACGAAAAACGCCGCCGCCATAGGTGCCGGCAAAAATATGCCCGGCGGAATTGATCGCGAGATTGCGAACGTCCGTATGCGTCAGGCCGTTGACGACAGGAGTCCAAGTATCGCCGTTATCCATCGAGCGGAAGATGCTACCCCCTGCGGCAAAAATATGCCCGGCGGGATTGATGACGAGAGAAAAGATAATCGGGTTATTCAAATCGGCATAAACGCGCTGCCAACTGTTGCCGTTATCGGTCGAGCGGAAGATGCTCCCGCCGCTCGTGCCCGCAAAAATATGCCCAAGCGAATTGATGGTCAGCGCATAAACCGTGGGAAGTGGATCACCCAAACCATCATTGGCGGGCGTCCAGTTGTCGCCATTATCGAGCGAGCGAAGGATGCCGCCCGACCCATCCAATCCCACAAAAACGTATCCCTGGGAGGTGGTCACAATGGCGCGAATGAATTGCGCCGGATGAATTGGCTTCCAACTCTCACCGCTATTTTTCGAGCGAAAGAGGCCATCAAACTCGGTGCCGGCGAAGAAGTGTCCCTCGGCATTGACGGCGAGCGCTTTGGCCGCGCTATTCGTGAAGAGAATGGACGACCAGGTGGCGCCGTCATCCGTGGAGCGAAACACGACATAATCGGTTCCGGCTAAAATCTGTTGGTTGGAAACGGCGACAAAAGCATGGACGTTGGCAAGCGGCAGCCCGACGAGCGCCCAGCGTGCGCCATTATCCGTGGAGCGAACGATGCCGAGACCCGTGCTGTAAAAGATATGGCCGCTCGCATTGATGACCAGCGCCTGAATCATCGCATTCAGCATGAAGCGACGATTGATGAGCGTCCAGGTGTTGCCGTTGTCGGTGGAGCGATAAATGCCGCCATTATTCGTTCCGGCAAAGAGATCGCCATTGGGATGAATGGCAAGAGCAGAGACGTCACCTGATATGCCCCCAAGTTGCGTCCACGTATCGCCATTGTCTCTCGAGCGAAAGATGCCCAAGCCGTCAGTTGCGGCAAAAATATGGCCTTGCGAATTGATGACAAGCGAAGTGACAGAATAAGGCGGCAGAGAAGTCTGCGTCCAGTTCTCGCCTTTATCGGTGGAGCGAAATACGCCGCCGGCAAAAGTGCCGGCAAATAGATGGCCGCGTGTATTCACCGCGAGAGAAGTGACTCTTGCAAACGCCGGCAGGCTTGTAACTGTCCAAGTGTCGCCATTGTCGTGAGAACGGAACAAGCCATCATAAGTTCCTGCGAAAACCTGGCCACTCGAATCGAAGCCAACAAAGCTGACTTCAGTATTCGTCAAACCGTTATTGACTTGCGTCCAGCTTTCACCGTTGTCCGCGGAGCGGAAGACCCCGCCACCAAGTGTCCCTAAAAAAATATGGCCTTGAGAATTGATGGCAAGAGAGCGAGCCGAAAAATTTGTTAAACCGTTATTGATTTGAGTCCAATGTGCACCATTATCGGTTGAGCGGAAAACCCCGTGATAAATATCTCCTGCAAAAATATCTCCATTTAAGTTGATAGCAAGTGTGGGGACGCTGCCGCCATAAGGCCCGCTTGCCGTTTGCCAGAAGTTGGCTTGGGAAAACCCCGCATCGCCGACGCCTGACAATGCGATGCAGGTTATCAGCGAAAATAAAAACAGTGAAGATTTCATAAGCTACCTCCAAGGCGGGCAAGCCGCCTAAAAACGAAGTTATTTCATCAAAACAAGCTTTTGGGTTTCGACAAAACGATCAGTCGAGCCTGTCGCTGTATCTCGCACCTGCAAGCGATATACATACACGCCGCTCGGCAAATCGGTGGGTTGCCATTGCACGTGGTGCTCGCCGGCAAGCTTCGTTTCACTAACCAGGGTTGCCACTTCATGCCCGAGCAAATCGAACACCTTTAGCGTTACGAAGCCGGATTGCGGCAAACGATAGCGAATGGTCGTGCTCGGATTAAATGGATTCGGATAATTCTGTTCGAGCGAGAAGAAGTTTGGCGCTTGCGCAATTGCTTCTTTCACCGTCGTGGTTGACTGCACGCTGCGGAAAACGCCGCCATCGAAAGTGCCGGCAAAAAGAAAGCCGTTGGAGTTGAGCGCCAAGGCCAGAACTGTAGGATGCGTCAAGCCGCTATTGACGAGCGTCCAATTGCCGCCATTGTTGATCGAGCGGTAAACGCCGCCGTTCGTTCCGGCAAAGAGGTGGCCCCGACTGTTGATCACCAGTGCGCGAACTTCATTGTGGATCAAGCCGGTGTTGATCCGCGTCCACGTCTCGCCATTGTCGGTGGAGCGGTAGATGCCGCCGCCGGCGAAAGTTGGGGCACCGGCAAAAATATCGCCATTCGCATTAATGGCCAGCGTGAAAACGCGGTCGTGTGTCATGCCGGTTGGTATCCAGGTCTCGCCGTCATCGGAAGAGCGAAAAACTGAAGGATCGTCTTGGGTACCGATGTTGACGACACCGGCAAAGACGTGCCCATTCTTCGGATTCAGGGCTATTGAGGAGAACCAGCTCCCGGACAAGCCGGTGCTTTCAAACGTCCAACTGTCGCCATTGTTTTTGGAGAGATAGATGCCGTTCCAAACGCCGGCCAAAATGTGCCCACGCGCATTGAACGCCAACGAATAGACCTGTTGATTCTCCAAACCAACCTGTGTCCACGTATTGCCGTTATCCGTTGATCGATACACGCCATTTCCATTCGTTCCTGCGAACAAATGGCCGAGAGAGTTAATGGCGAGCGTTTGCAGCGAAAAAACGAACGGCCCGGAGCGCGGCATGCTGCCGGTGTGCACCCAGTGATCGCCGTTATCATCGGTGCGGACGACGGTCGTGTCACCGGTGACGATGGCAAAGACTTGATCGCTTGCATTGACAGCCAGCGCGGGAACAGAAGTATTGGGCAAGCCGATTTGCCTCCAAGTCTCGCCGTTATCGTCGGAGCGAAAAACGCCGCCATTGAGATTAGCCCCAGAGAAACTTCCTGATACACCTGCGAGGAGCTGTCCACTTGAGGTCACGGCAAGCGAAGAAATGTAGTTGATTTTTAAGCCTGTTGCCGTCCAAGTGTTGCCATTATCTATGGAACGAAACACGCCGCGTTCGGAAGTTCCGGCAAAAAGATGGCCGCTCGCATTCGTCGCAAAGGCGGACACTGAAAAGTTTGGCAGGCCGATTTGCGCCCAGGTATCGCCGTTGTCCGTCGAGCGCACGATGCCGCCAAAATTCGTTCCGGCTAAAATCTCGCCGGTGGAATTGACAAAAATGGTGATAACATAGATATTGGTCAATCCGGTTTGCACCCAACTGTCGCCGCTATCGCTGGAACGATAAACTCCGGAGCCACCGGTTCCCGCAAAGATATCCCCAGCGGCATTGACGGCGAGCGCATAAACGCCGGTATTCGGCAACCCCACTTGTGTCCAAGTGTTGCCGTTGTCCGTGGAGCGAAAAACGCCGTTGATTTCATTTTGCCCGAATCCAACCGTGCCGGCAAACAGGTGCCCACTGCTATTGATGACCAGCGCATAAATATTGGTGTTTTGGAGGCCGCTGCTCAACAACTGCCAGTTGCTGCCGTTATTGATGGAGCGATAGACGGCCCCATCGGTTCCGGCAAAAATATGTCCGCTTTTATTGATTGCAAAGGCGCGAATCTGTCCCCCTTTCAAGCTCGTCTGCGCCCAGCGCTCGCCGTTGTTCGTGGAACGAAACACCCCGCTGAAAAAAGTCCCCGCAAAAATCTGTCCGTTGGGATGGAGCGCCAGCGCTTGCACAGCGCCACCCAACGGCCCGTTCGTCTGCTCCCAAGCAACGCTTTGTGCGTTGCTCGTCGCCAATCCGGACAGAATCAACAGACTCGTGAACACGACTGAGAAAAATTTTAGATGTTTCATAATGGCGACTGTAAATTTGAAATTCATTTTCATAACCTTGACCTCCGAATGCAAAATCAGGGTATTCTACTGCGACAGCAACGTCTTTAATTACTTTCATAAAATAATAGGTGCATTAAGCCCGCGACACCAGCGACAACACCAGCAACACCATGGCCGATCAGTCCGGCATAAGATCCGGCTTTCATCCCGATATAAATGACGATGTCGTGAGCGGTTTTGGTGACGTAACGATAGTTATCAAACGGAGGCACCTCACCCCGAGCACGCCGATACTCAACAAGCAGGCTCAGCGCAAACCACTCTTTAAACTTTAAATCCATATTTCCGGTAAAACCTGGCCTAGAAAATTGCCAATTAGAGTCCCACAGAAGTATTCCCGGAGAGACATCGAGACGGGTCCCATTGGTGAACCATCTTCGCATTCTCAGCTTTAAGCCGCCTCTGAGATTGCTGTCGTCACCGAAACCAACAAAATTGCTGGCGCCCAGCGCATAGCAGGGACTCAGGTTTCTCATGAAACCCAAGTCGGAGGTGATATAAAGTTGTTGATCGGGACGATAAGCAGAATGATCCGTGATCGAGCCATCCCTAAATGTGATCTTTTCGAATACCGGCTGTGAAGAAACTCTGTAGTTAAGGCCGAATTCGGTAATCGGAAAAGTCCGGCAAGTCGGCAATGGTTTGGGGTTCCAACGAAACTGCGCTTGCGACGGCGCCAAAGCACCTTCGAGCAAAGCTACAGTTGCAATAAAGCTGATGAAATGTTTCATGGTTTATGCTCCCTATAAAAGTATCGTGATTTGCCACTGCGCGCGTTGTGAGAAATGGTTTGGCATGTCATGAGAGAGCGCGCCTCCTATAAATATAGACACTTGCAAATGGGAATTTCTCACGTTTATTTTAGGCAAAGATTTACCTCTTTAGATGATAATGAACCCCGGTTTCATCTTTCAATATGAACGTGCGATTTCCCGGAATGGCGATGCCGGTTACAGTTCCAATGAATCATTTCAGTCTGAACGTTCACCGGTGATAACTTGAACCGATGCGTTTCACCGCCAGCCTCGTTTTCGATGACCAGAACGCGAGAGGAGTCCGGCAGCATGGTTGCTGCCTCGACAAGCGTACCTTTGAGCTCCTTGCCATTCCGATCGCGGACGCTGATCTTGCGGCCCGGCTTCAATTGGCTTGCTTCCTCCAGGAATTCGCGTTGGCTAACAACACGATGTTGTGAACAGCCAATGCACAACAGGGCAAGCATGAATGCCTGCACACAAAGGAATTTTTTGGTTTTCATAGCTTCAAGTCACATCCCATTTGAATTTTCACAGCTTCAGAGAAAGTGCCAGAGCGAAGCGTAGCGACGGCTGTGTAGCGCCGTGTTTGTGAGACGCTGGCAGAGGAGTGACCTCCCATACGGGAGTGCGCATGAGGGCACCAAAGGCGGTACCAATAAGAGCACCGGAGGGCACGGTAATGAGATATGAAAGGCTGCACAGGCCGCCATACTCTCCCGCGTCCTTCAAGCAATCGGATTTCCATATAGCGCCCGTCAAAATGCCGAGCCCGGCGCCGATCAAGAATCCGAGGCCAGCGTGGCCCCGGCTACGCTGACTGATGGCGAGCTGCTCGACGTCCACCCAAGCAACGCGATGGCTTTGGTAACCAGCAAGGCGCAGGGTGAGCGAGTCGGAGTCCAAGGCTTCAACGCGGCCGACGAGCACCGGGCAACACGCACCACGAGTCTGCAGTGGGCAAATGATGTCCAAGCGCGCAAGCTGCCCAACCGTAATGCGCGGAGGTGATTGAGCGGCGGCCAGTAGAGCGGTGGCAACCAGTATCAGAAAGAGAAGACGCGACTGCATACGTGGCCTCCGATTCGTTGACACCGTTCTGCGCCTAACGCTGTTTGTGAGTTTCGAGTATTTCATCCTGCTCTCCTTGAGATAATGACAATTGGTCAGATATTAAAATCGTAGCCCAATTGTATCTTTACCGCCTCGGCGGGCGATTTGATACTTTTCGGCAAGTTGCCGGTTTTGTCGCCGCTTTCGGCCGAATCGATGAAGACGTAATCAGAAATCGCGCTCAGGTCGAGAAACAGACGCGGGGTGAGTTAGTGTTTGTAGCCGAGCCCGGCGCCGAGATAAAAGCCGCTGACGCTGAGATCTTCATCGCGCAATGGCATCATCACCGGCTTACCTTGGTCGGTGAAGCGATCGCCTCGTTATCGGCGGACAATGCATCGCGCGCTCCGGCGATGATGGCCACGGTTCTAAAGGAAACCTTCCCGACCTGCGCATCGGCGCCAGTGAACGTATAGCTAAAATTGAAATCAGTGGTGCGGTTCGACGGGCGCACCGGCACAGATTGTGTCAGAGAGCCAACAAACTGGAAGCCTGCTGGAACGCTCTTGAGGAGTTGGACCTCGACGGTTTCGGGGGATCGCTTGCTGTTGATACCGACTACGATCTGCCGGGTTTGTCCAGCACTCGCCGCCTTCGGTACCGTGAACTTGGTGATCGCCACGTCATGGGTGCGGACGCGCACGGTCTGGGAGGTTAACGCGCTGCGACCGTCAAAAGTTGTGACGGTGAGTTGAACGGTATAGTCTCCGTCGGCGGCATACTGATGAGCCGGACAGCACTCAGTGGTGGTCGTGGTCGTCTCATCGCCAAAGTCCCATTGCCGCGATTGGACACCCACCTCGCCTGGGTCGAAGGTATTGTCGAAGAACTGGACGACATCAAAAACCGAAGGGTCAGAGGGAGAGAAGCCGAAGTTAGCCATCGGTGGTGGTGTGACTTCAAGGCGGAACTCCAGCGGACCGGCTTGGCTGAATAAGCCACCCACTTGAAAGTAGTAGGTCGTGCCAGCTTCCGCGCGGAACGTCGCCTTCCCTCCGAAAGCGCCACAGTCCACCTCGGTTAGGTTGGCCAACGAATTACCAGTGTAGGCGGCGATGACGGTCGAGAACTGAGGATTGATGACGCTTGCCGAGATCGATTTAGTCTCTACCGGCGTGAAGGCATACCAAGCGGTTCTGCTCACACCGCCAAAAGGTTTCGCACAGGATGGCGTTGGCTCACCCACCTCTATGCTTGCCGCTGATATGTCCACGGCGTCGCTAAACGGCAATGCGGAAATCGCTGTGGCGTTGGCGAAGTTATCATTCGGCGGCGGGAGGATTTCCTGGATGGTCAGTTGGTACGAGCCGTTGCCGCCCTGGTTGAAACCGAAGTCGCAACATTGAGTGACAGCCAGGACAAAGATCCCATCAGCCGGGATCGTAATCGCTAACCTGGCATTGAATCCAACTCCGCCATCATTGGTCGCGGTGATCAGGTTACAGCCAGAGTCGAAGAACCCAAGCAAAGGATCAAAGAGTGTTCCTTTATTCGTGGATTGCCCTTCGAGGTCAACCCTCACCACGGTATTCGGCGTGCCTTCGAATCGGAGGAAATCGACATCTCCATTCGGAAAAGGAAATCCATCCAGGCTGCCGCTTAGCGTAAACGGGAGCGTGATCGTGCCGAGGTCTTGGGCCGTAAGACACGCATCATTTGGCTCAACTTCCGTCTCTTGGCTGAACGTCAGGGATGAACCTTTCGCTACACTACTTGCTCCACTTTGATCTGAACGTGGCGCTTCCATGGGGTTATGTTTTTTTTCGCAACCCAAGATCAGAAGTCCCAAGATCGCGACTAGAACCGTTAAATAACGTGAGACTTTCATTGGTAACCGCTCCTTTCTCGGAATTTAAGCTTTACCGTCCGGACGCTCTGTTTTGTTAATTGGTTCAAGTACCTCAATTGTCGTTATGCTTGAATAATAAGCGTCCGGACGGTGGATTCTCTTATCGCAGCAGGCTCATTTTCTTCACTTGAGAAAAACTTCCCGCGCGCAGTTGATAGAGATACACGCCGCTCGCGACTTGCTTTCCATTCTTGTCCTTCCCATCCCAACGCACATGATGATAACCCGTCTCGTATTGCTCATCCACCAGCGTGCGAACCTCCGCGCCGAGTACATTAAAGATTTTCACGACGACGTGACTCGCTTGCGGCAGCGCAAAGCGAATCACGGTCTCGGGATTGAAGGGATTCGGATAATTCTGGCTCACCGAAAAACTGAAAGGAGGCGAGGTTTCCTTTTCCTCCACCGAGGTCGGGAAATTCGTTTGCAGAACGGCAAGACCGCCGGCGCCATCTGCCACATAAAGATAGTTTTCAACCATAGCAGTGGATTGCGGCTGGAAAACGGTGTCAAATGAGCCAACGAGCACCGGAGCGATCGGGTTCGTTGCGTCAAAAACCAAAACCCCATAGCGAAAGTTGCAGTAGTAAAGCAGATTTCCTACGAGCTGAACCCGCCATCCAAAACTGCCCGGCTCCAAGGTGTTCACGGAGGTGATATTGGAAGCATTGGAAACGTCGAGGATTTGCAGGCCGCCATCTCCATCCGCGGCATACAGGTAGGGAAATCGCAAGGCGATATGATTGCCCCCGGTTTGGCTCGTTTGGATCATGCCGAGCAGAACCGGCCTGGCCAAATCGGTTATGTCAAGAATGAAGTATCTGCCATTGAAGTCGGAAAGGTAGGCCCGGTTATTATTGACAACCGCATCAAAAACGTATCCCGAAGGAGTTTCGTATTGTGCGATCAGCAAAGGCGAAGCAACATTTTGGACATCAACGATGTGAAAGCCATTTGGTCCGGCGGGCACAAACAGATATTTGCCGTCCAGTGAAGGCTTGGCGTTATAAATGTAAGGCCCCGGAACATACGAGCTCACTTCGGTTAGAGAACTCTTCGAAAGGATGCGCACCCCTCCAAACCCGCATGACACAATCAGATGTTTGTCGGTGACCTCGACCGATTGTGAATATCCCCAGCTTTCCGGATTAACCGCTCTCACGGCGCGCGGAGCAATCGGATCAGAAACATCCATTTCAACGAGGCCGCGCGCCCCATGAATGAGATAGGCCGTCGCGCCTTCGATCTTGATATCGTAAGCCCAGCTTCCCGTTGGAACGTAGGCCAACTCAACCGGCGCATTGGCATTGGAGGCATCAACAAGGTGAAGGCCGTTGAACCAATCGGAAACAAACAGCGTCGTGCCAGCGGCACAAACCCGGGCAGCGCCATTTCCGATGCGTTCATGTGTGAAAGTAGCCAGAGTGCTGACACCAAATGGTGATGAAGGATTAGAAACGTTTACGAATTGAAGGCCATTCCAATTATCACTGACACACGCCATATTACCGACGAGCGCAACGCCGCGGGCATCCCCGCCGGCGCTGAAAAAACCGGTCTCCACGGGCCTGGCCGGGTTGCTGATATTCACCACGCGCAGTCCGGCAGCTCCATCGGCAACATAGGCGTATTGACCTTGCACGGTTACCCAGCGGGATGCACCCGGAGAGTCGTAAAATCCGACTTCGGTTGGAGTTGAAGGGTTGGAGACGTCGATGACGCGAAGCCCTTCCATGCCATCCGCCACAAAGGCATGGGAGCCGGAAACAAAAACCGCATTGGCAGAGCCTGGCGTGTCATAAGTTCCCACGAGCGCCGGGGAAACAGGATTGGCAATGTTGACGATGCGCAGCCCGGCGGAAAGATTCGCCACGTACGCGTAGCCGCCATCGACGTAGACGCCGGCCGGTGAGATGACGCCAAAAGCGAGGGAGCCGACTTCCGACGGTGAGGCAGGATTGGACACATTGATGATCCTCAAGCCGGGATGATGCGAGCGAACATTTGCCGAGGCCGCAACAAAGGCATGGCCTCCTTTCACGAAAATATCCTGGATGACTCCCGGAGTTTTTAACTCACCGACGAGCTTGGGTGACCGGGGTTGTGACACATTCAAAATTTGCAGAACGCCGCCATTGCCGATATAGGCATAGGGTGTGTCAACGAAGCAGGCATAGTTGGGGCCATAAGCCCAGCGATTCACCAGGGTCAAATTGGTATCCGCCGCAAAAGCTTGCAAATCACCTGGCCGGGAAAGACGGTCTTTGAAGAAAGAAGCTTCCTGGGCCGCGGCGTATTTAACCAGTAACAGCAGGAAAAACGGCAGGAAATTTTTCTTGCAGATTGTCATGACAGCCTCCTTTCAAGTTATGAGGCAGTTTTTCGAGAAAGGTCCATTCATTTGATTCAGCGCTTAGCGAGATTTCTTGCGAAAACCCACTCTGGCTCCACAAGGTCTTTCTGACCAACGCCTGTACCGTTTGCCGAAATAAATCCACTATCTCCGGACCGAATTTTTCTGATTTGTACTTTATTCCGAATGCCCATTTCTCATCAATAACGACCGGGATATTTGAGGTAACCTCTGCTTTATCCTGCCAAACAACCTTGCCGGATCGGTCGACCATTTTCACCTGCAACGTCAGCTTTGGCAGTTGCACATTGTGCGTTTTTCCCCAAAACACCAAATCGATTGACGAAGTGTCTATTTTGGTAAATGCGAGGCGCGCTGTGATCTCCAAAGCCGCCGGATATTTCCCGCTTTGCAGAACCTTCTTTGTGCTGCCATGGGGATAGCCAAAGGGGTCATACTCCACTTCCCCTTTCAGATGATCAACAGGCAAAAGAGGAATGCCGAGGTCGTTTTTCAACCCCTTTTCAAGCATGGCATAAATGGAGTCCATTTGGGCTTTCCATTCCGAACGTTCCGGATTTTGCGCCTGTTTAATCGTTTCTTTGAATTCTTTTGCCATTTGCACGGCTTCAATGATATCGGCAACAGGTCCGGCCTTGCCTTCGTATTTCACACTTTCGATTGGGTCTGTCTCAATATCAAATGACACCACCGCCACCTCATGAAAAGTGGAGGGTTGAATTAATGGCATTCTACTAGATGAACATCCCGATAAAAACAGGATACCAAGAATCATTATTTTTTTCATAAATTTTCCTCATGTCAACGATATTCAGGGAAAAATTGAAATCCCGATCTGGAGCGCTCCATCCCTTTGAAACCTGGTCGCTTCCAGGATAGTCTCTTCAAAGACTTCTGTTTGTCCGGGCTCATTCGTCACCGTAAAGACAACCGGCTTTGCAAGTAAGAAAGAGGGCGAAGAGAAATAATTGGAGAGCTGAAGCCGAATCGCGATGGCATCGCGCAGCCGGATTCGCAGTCCCGCGCCGAGCTGACCCAGCAGCGCTGTCTCACTCTGACTTCCCTCAAACTTGTAGGTCATGGCTCCCCCACCTACAAGCACATAAGGGATGAACCTGCTACGGCCAATAGGAAGGTTGAAGTTCAAGCTGCCGAGATAAACCAACAGATCAGCGTTCTGACTGCTACGCGATCCCAGCCAGGGCGATGTCGCTCCCAAAACCTTTAATCTGGTTAAGAAAATAAGATTGGTCGGGACCCACCCGAAGGTGCCCTCAGCCTGCAAATTCTGGTTGAAATGATACCCAACGGCAGCGCCAAACAGGTGGTTATCCTCAATGCTTGTTGCAAAGTCAAACTGTGGGGAAACATCGCTCGAGGCTTCCGACAGCATATTCGCGAAAACGACGGCTCCGCCAAATGCACTCAATTCGACCCGTTTGGCCAGGTTCTGGGCTTGGCAGCGATTACACAAGGTAACCCCAATGCCAACAGCCATCAGTGTAAGAATGAGGTGTTTCATATTTTATGAAAGAAAATGTTGTTCAACTCACATTCTGTGAACGGATTCGAGTAGTTTTGGCCTGATTCAAATTGATCCATTTCTCTCATTGTTTTCCGCAGCGTCGGTCATCCCTTTTATTTCTCCGCTCTCAATTGGTCCATTTCTTTGTGAATAATATTTATCCACTCCGAGCCCTTCAAGTGTTCCAAAGCATTGGCAAAAAATTGCATTTCGGTCTGCCGGTCGCGCTTGTGCTCGTGCAATGAGCCTTTATAGTAATTGCTGCCGGAAAATGCCATGCTCAAGTATCCGGTTTTTGCACCGGGCGCAATCAACTGCAGGTAATGCAACTGCGTTTCATCCGCCTCTTTGAAGCCGGTGGACTGGCTGATAACATAGTCGCCCATGAACACCATTGCCCCCGGTGTGACCGTCACCTCCGTAAGCTTGATGATCTCTTTGGCAAAAAAGGTGGTGTTTTTGGTTTCGCTGGGCATATTCAAACCAACGCTGACACTCACACCGGATTTTCCCGGGCCGCTCCCGCTGGGAATATCCGGCGTCGATTCGGAATGGAATGCCGCCACGACCGCATACCGTCCGGGCCTGGCATTGAGCAGGTAGATCTGGTTTTTGTTGGCATAGTTCGATTGAATCAACTGATTCGACTGAACCATGTAATTCGCCCGCGCCACACTATCCACTTCATCCAGCTTGATGAAATAAACCATGTTGGCTTTGTCGCCGAAGAGTTTGAGCGGCGCGCGCGTTTTAACCGCGATGCCGATCGCCGACATTTCAGAGCTCAATGGCTTTACCGGCGGCAAGGTGCCGGCACAACCGAACAATCCTACGATCAGGATTGCTACGACGGTACTTTTCAGTGTTTTCATGTTTTGTTTCTCATTTTAATTTCGTTCATTTGGCCTTATCGCAGCAGACTCATTTTCTTCACCTGCGAAAAACTCCCCGCACGCAGTTGATAGAGATACACCCCACTCGAAATTAGCTTCCATTCTGCACAATAATGCCGCTGGCGTTGGACAATACACCTTGAAAACTGATAGTTTGGGGAATTTGGCTCCAACTGGTTGTCCCGATAAAATCGGGACCAAAAGGAAAGCAATGCCCCGAGAAAAAATGCCCGTTTCATGGCGCTACCTCCTAAGAAATTTTGGTTGATACAATGATAATTTGAACGAGGACGGCGAGCACGTTTCCGAAACTGTCCCAATGGCGTCCGTTGAATTTTCCGAAGGCGTGCTGTGCCCGCTTGATGGTGGGAGGTTAAAGCAAGCGCCGTACCAGAAACCATGGCGGCGAGCCGAGCGAATTTATCGCTTGAAATCTCAGGAGGTTAGGGGTTCTGTTTATAACTTGAGATGATAACATTAACAAGTCAACAAATGTGAAGCAGATTCACAGACTTGTGTACATCGCGTACAGATCGAAAAGCGTGAGAGCGGAGAGCGTAAAGCGTTGAGCGGAGAGCGTGGAGCGAATTACGCTCTTTGCTCTACGCTTCACGCTCTACGCAAAGCCGCCAGCCGCGCTTTCGTATCGATCAGCTCCGGCAGATCAGGATCAGCTTCTTTCCAAAGCTGTAATAACTTTTCGTAATTTTGAATAGCAAGTTTCTCGTCGCCTTTCTGCTCATAAATCTTGCCCATGAGATAAAAGCTTTTCGGATAATAGACGGCATCAACAAAGTCCTCAAGATGATCAAAAGGCTTTTGTATTTGCAGCAGCGTCGCAAGCGCCGCCTCGTAATGTCCCACTTCAAACTGGCATTTCGCCAAAGGATAAAGCGCCCAGGCTCGCATTTGCTTCGGCAAAGCCGGCAACAGGCTCTGCGCAATGGCTTGTGCTTCCGCCCACTCATGCCTATGGCTATGAATGAGCAAGCGAAGAAATTGCGGGTCGTCTTTTTTTTGCACGATCAGACTTTCCGCCGCCGCATAATCGCCGCGATAGATATACAACATGGTGACTTTTGTCCAATATGGAATATACGCCGAATAGCGCAGAGTCTTTTCTAATTCCACCCGCGCCTTGGCGAAATCATTCCATCCCCATACATAATAGAACGCCTTGTACATTTGAACGTTAGTCACATTAGCCGTGTCTTTGGCTTGCCAATTCATCGCGATGAATTCGTCAAAGAACTCGAGCCCTTGACGATATTTTCCACGATAAGGATAGGAGAAAAGCAGCAGGGTCCAAAAGCTGAGGTTGTCGGCATAGCGTTTTTTTGCTTCGAGCAAATACTTTTCGATATGGTCTTGATTGTTTTGGCGGATAAAACACAGACCAGGGAGATACAATATGACTGATTTTTTATAGTCAAGGCGCCTAACATATTCGAAGACTTTTTCACACTGCCCTGATTTGCCATAAGTGCGTGCAAGATACTCAACCGCTCTTGAGTAGGTCCAACCTTTGGAAGTCACTGCCAAAAATTTTTCCATCCGTTCCAATGCAAGCTTATAATCGCCGATATGATAATAGTATTCTCCAAGATAATAATTGCCTTCAATTTCATTGACCAATCGGAATTGTTGCGCCACCGCAAACATTTTTTCATAATTGCCCATGTCAGAATAAGTCCGCACCAAATGTTGAAGCGCGCGGCCATGCGATGGATCCATTTTCAGAACTTTCTCCAGATATTCCGCAGCAACGGAATGGCGAGACAAATGGTAGCTCAAGTCCCCAATCAGATAAAGCATCTCTTTTTCATCCGGATAGCTCCGTTCCATTTCTCTCAAAATTTCGACGGCTCCGACATCCCCGGCATATCCACCTTGCTCCAACAACACTCGCTGCGCTCTTACGAGATCTCTCTCTTTTGGAGGAATTCGATTAAGTAGAGTGGCAGCTTTTTGGAGCATTAAATTTTGAACATTTTCGCTTTCGTCCAAGCCTTCGGCATGATAGCGCCACCGGTTAACATAGCTCAGTTGATAATAGGCAAGCCCAAAAGTGGTGTCAAGCGCCACCGCTTTCTTTAATTCCTTTTCGGCCTCTTTGAATTTCAGTTCATGAATAAATTGTTCACCAAGAAAGTAATGCCGATAAGCTTCCAGGTTGATGGTCGTCACCTCAGCCACCTTTCGGCTCGTGGCGCGGATTTCCGTCGCTCTTTCTTTGAATCCGGCGCGGGTTTCTTCGGACAGCTTGTCAATCATCGCCGGTATGCTTTCCTGCCCTTCGCCGGTTTCATTGGTGACAAAAAGATGTTCATTCTTTTCCAAGTCGATGATTTTCAGATCAATCGAATACAGCTTGCCAAACTTGCGGATGGAAGCGACGACCAGCGTCTTGACGTTGGCGCGTTGGCAAATTTCCCGGCCGAGCATTTCATCAATGCGATCAACGTTTCCCTTGCCCATTTGTTTGAGCACGTCGAACATGCGCGAGCGCGTGAGCACCGACAGCCGACGCGATTGCTCCAACGCAGTGATGAGCATGCCCGAAAGCCCGTCCAACTCATCTTCCTTCGTCTCATTCACAAAATCCGCTACCGCTACGGGGATGCGCTCGACTATTTTTTCCGGCGGCTGCTGCCAGAAGAAATAGCCGAGCAGCGCGGCAATGGCAGCAAACAGAACGAATCCCGACAGAGCCAGCACACGCGGCTTCGGTTTGAATTTCACCAGCGGATAGATGAAGCCCAGCGGATAAAATTTGTTTTTCATCCGTTGGGTTTTTCTATCCGATGGAGATTTTTTAAGCTTGTTTGGTTGCGGCTCATGGAGTGGAGTAAGAACTTTCTGTGATGGGGACGCACCTTTCAGTTGGTGCAAATCGCCGATTATCTCTTCCATTCGCTGATAGCGCTTGCGACGATCCTTCTGCATCGTCTTGTCCACAATCCGCTCCAATTCAATCGGCATGTCGGGGCGCAGTGCCGTGATCGGCGCCGGCTTTTCATTGACAATGGCATACACCAACGCCAGCTCATTTTCTTCGCGGAAGAGCAATTGGCCGGTGACCATTTCGTACATCACCACGCCGAGCGACCAAATATCGGTGCGATGATCCGCTTCGACCTGGCTCATCTGTTCGGGCGACATGTAGGCGGGAGTCCCCAATGTCGTGCCCGGCTTAGTGAGACTTTTCGTGCCAGCCAATTTCGACAAGCCAAAGTCGATGATCTTCACCACGCCCTCGCTCGTCACCATCACATTCGCGGACTTGATGTCGCGATGCACGATCCCATGCTGATGCGCCTTCGCCAACCCTTGCGCCATCTGCGTTGCAATATCGATGATACGTGCCACTTGCAACTTGCCCCTTGCCACTTGCGCCTTCAGCGTTTCCCCGTCATAATAAGCCATCGCAATATACAATTGCCCGACCTCTTCAACAGAGGGAAAACTCAGCGTGATGGGGATTTCGTCGATTTCATAAATGGTGCAAATGTTGGGATGGTCGAGGGCCGAAGCGGTCTGCGCCTCTTGAGCGAAGCGTGCTTTGGCCTCTTCGTCGCGGGTCAGCTCCGGCGGCAAAAACTTGAGCGCAACGAGGCGCTTGAGCTTGCTGTCTTCGGCTTTGTACACCACGCCCATGCCGCCGCCACCGAGTTTTTCGAGAATTTTGTAGTGCGAGATGGTTTGACCGATCATTTCCTTGCCAGGCATTTTAATTTGGCTTCTGCGCTATTTATTTAATACGCTCTTCGTTTATGTTTCATCAAGCTAATGAATAGCGCCGATGGTCAGGTGAATGACCCCTGATTGGGCAATCGGATGCAAACTGCCTAAATCAGGCACCTTGCCACTCGGCCAGATATCTTTCGGAACAAGCTTGGGGTTGACGACAATAGCCATGAGATCGATAGTGTTGCCAATTTGTGGCGGGGATTCCTCATAACCATACCAAACCTTTGCCCGCCACCAACCATTGGATGAAAGAATAACTGGCGATTGAGCCCACCATTCCGGAGCATACGGGGAGGCTGGATGCATAAGAACATATATTTTCAACTTGGACTGCCATACTCCCGAAGAAGTTCCGAAAGCTAAAAAAGAGCCAAAACCAGTTTCCTCGAAATGGACGTTGATATGTTGACTATCGGAGGGACTTGCTATTGTGACGCTGGAAGGAATCGCGTCCGGCGATGCAGCATGAAATGATTTATTTAAAGTCATCCCTTTTTGTAAGCGGTGCGTAGGTATGAGCTTGGCGACGATGAGGCCGCCGACGCTGATAACGATGATAAGAATCGCGACGCCGAAGCGAATTTTCCAAAACGATTTATTCTTTGGCGCCATTTGTTTCATTCCTCACGTGTTGGTTGCAGGGTGTGAAATGCAATTCATCCACTCCACGCTTTTCGCTCTATCTCTATCCCTTTTGCTCTTCGCTCAACGCAACGCCGCCAGCCGCGCTTTCGTTTCGATCAGCTCCGGCAAATCGGCATCGGCTTCTTTCCAAAGTGCCAAGAGCTTTTCGTAATTCTCAATGGCGAGCTTCACGTCGCCTTGCTTCTCATAAATCTTAGCCATGAGATAAAAGCTTTTCGGATAAAAGACGGCGTGAAAGCCTTCGGCATTATTTGAAGGTTTTTGTATTTGCCGCAAGGCTGCGGTTGCGGCCTCATTTTGTCCGGTCTCAAACTGGCATTTCGCCAAAGCATAGAGCGCCCAAGTCCGCTTATGCTCCGGCAATGATGGCACTAAAGAATCTGCCAAGGCTTGTGCTTCAACGCATTGATACCCGCCGCATTGCACGAACAGACGAATGAATTGCCGCATCTGCTCCGAGGCTTCTTTTTGCACGGCTAGGCTTTCCGCAACGGCATAGTCACCGCGGCAAACATACAAAATCGCGAGGTTTTCCCAATCATAAATAGAAGCCTCACTTTGCAGAGCTTTTTCTGCTTCTCGCCAAGCGCCGGTGAAATCGTTCCATCCCCAGACGTAATAAAACGCCTTAAAAATTTGCAGGTTTGGGACATAGGCGCTATCGCTGGCTTGCCGGCATCTTGCCATGAATTCCTCAAAAACCGTCAAGGTTTGGCGATATTTTCCCAGATAGGGATAAAGACGAACGAGAGGCCAGTAGGTGGTGATAGGGTTGGGGAGGTATTCCCTGGCCTCCAGCAAAAATTTTTCGGCGGATTGATATTTCTTTTCGCGCATAAAAGCTTGGAAGGCGATATGCACGAATTGTGGGTTTTTACCGGCATGGCGTTTTATATAATCGGAGATTTTCTGATATTGCCCTAAGTTTACATAGGTGGCCGCAATATACGGCATGGCTCTGCGGTACAACCAATCATTGCTGGCAGCATGCAAAAATTTGTTCAAATATTTTTGCGCCGCCTGATAATCGCCCACACGGCAATAGGCTTCCCCGATATAATAGTTGCCTTCCACTTCATTCAGCGCTTCAAATTTTTGCGCGGCGGCGAGCATTTTATCATATTGCCCCAAATCCGCATACGCTCGCACCAAATGCTGCAGCGCGCGCTCGAACGTCGGATCCATGGCCAAAACTTTTTCGAGATAGATCGCAGCCGTATCGAATTTTCTACCATGAAAAGATTCGTCACCAATCTGATAAAGCATTTCCTTTTCATCCGGGTAAAGCTTTTCCATTTCTTTCAAAACCACGAGTGCCCCCGCCCCTCCTTTATTTAATAAGGCACGTTGTGCTCTGACGAGATATTTCTCTTTGAGAGGAATTCGATCAAGAAGTTTTTCCGCTTTTTGCAAACAGGCATGATAAATACTTTCGCTTTCATCTAAAGGTTCGGTAAAATAGCGCCACCGGTTTACGTAGCTCAGCCGGTAATAGGCCAGCCCAAATGTGGAGTCTAAAGCCACGGCTTTTTTTAATTCTGCTTCTGCCGCTTTGAAATTTAGCTCATGAATAAGCTGTTCACTGAGAAAATAATGTTGATAAGCCTCGAGGTTGATTGTCGTGATGTCTGCAACGTTCTGGCTGGCGGCGTGGATTTCACCGTCTCGTTCTTTCAGGCCGGCGCGAGTCTTTGCAGATAAGTTGTCGATTAGCTCTGGAATGCTTTCCTGCCCTTCGCCGGTTTCGTTCGTCACAAAAAGATGTTCGTTCTTTTCCAAGTCGATGATTTTCAGATCAATCGTATACAGCTTGCCAAACTTGCGGATGGAAGCGACGACCAGCGTCTTGACATTGGCGCGTTGGCAAATTTCTTTGCCGAGCGTTTCGTCGATGCGGTCAACATCTCTCTTCCCCATTTGCTTGAGCACGTCGAACATGCGCGAGCGCGTCAGCACCGACAGCCGGCGCGATTGCTCCAACGCGGTGATGAGCATGCCCGAAAGTCCGTCCAGTTCATCTTCCTTCGTCTCGTTCACGAAGTCCGCCACGGCCACGGGGATGCGCTCGATCGTTTCTTCCGGTGGCTGCGGCCAGATGAGATAACCGAGCAGCACGGCAACGGCAGTAAACAGAACGAGGCTCGACAGAATCAACGCACGGCGCTTCTTTTTCAATTTCCCCAACGGATAGATGAACCCAACGGATAAAGCTTTACGGTTGGGTTCATCTATCCGTTGGGAAACTTTTTTCTTTTTTGCTTCCGGCTCGTGGAGTGGAAGAAGAATTTCCGGCACTGGGGACTTACCTTTCAGTTGGCGCAGATCAACAAGCAGTTCTTCCATCCGTTGATAGCGCTTCCGGCGATCCTTCTGCATCGCCTTGTCCACGATACGCTCCAATTCAATCGGCAGATCGGAACGCAGCGTCGTCATCGGTGCCGGTTTTTCATTGACGATGGAATATACCAACGCCAGCTCGTTCTCTTCGCGGAAGGGCAATTGCCTGGTGGCCATTTCATACATTACTACGCCGAGTGACCAAATATCGGTGCGATGATCCGCTTCGACCTGGCTCATCTGTTCGGGCGACATGTAAGCGGGAGTCCCCAATGTCGTGCCGGACTTGGTCAGGCTTTTCGTGCCGGCCAGCTTCGACAAGCCAAAATCGATAATCTTCACCACGCCCTCACCCGTCACCATCACATTCGCCGGCTTGATATCCCGATGCACGATTCCATGCTGATGCGCCTTCGCCAATCCCCGCGCTATTTGCATGGCAAAATCAATCACACTGCTCACTGATAACTGATTACTGCTTACTTTCTTTTTGAGCGTTTCTCCGTCATAATAAGCCATGGCAATAAACAGTTGCCCGGTCTCTTCAACAGAGGGAAAACTCAGCGTGATAGGAATTTCATCGATTTCGTAGATGGTGCAGATATTGGGATGGTCGAGGGCCGAAGCGGTTTGTGCCTCCTGAACAAAGCGTTCTTTGGCTTCTTCGTCGCGGGTTAGTTCCGGCGGCAAAAATTTGAGCGCAACGGTGCGTTTGAGCTTGGTGTCTTCGGCTTTGTAGACGATGCCCATGCCACCACCGCCGAGCTTGGCGAGGATTTTGTAGTGAGAGATGGTTTGACCGATCATAAATTGCCTCGCGTCACTGCTCCACTCAAGCGGAGTCAATGTGCTTGCTGCCAAGGCGTTACTGCTTAGTTTACCCAAACTTTGCCTTGTCACGAGCATCTTTAAATATAAAGACAGTGGAAAGAGCGCATTGCTCTCACGTTTTCTCTTTATTAGTGCTGTTGAAACAACCGAAGAGAAAATAATTTCGAAAAGAATCGTCTCACGAGTTCCCCAAGCTCATCCTGCGCAATTTTAAAAAATTTTGAATATAAAACGGCGTCCGAAGAACAAAGACGCCCAGACTGGGGGACAGCTCTTGTTCCCCACTGCCCACAATACGGCTGGAAAGAGGTGAACGCCAAAAAAGATGAGAATATCACGCCCTGGCCGGAAAAAGCCGCAAGCTCACCTCCGCCTTGCAACCTCAAATCGTGCTTTCGATTGCACGCTGCAATGTGCAAAAATTTCCTGGCAAAGCCAAGAAAAAAGCATTTGCTTTTTATCCCATTCTTTTTATACTGAGCATGGGGTAAGTAAAACGTAACGAATGAAACGTAAAAAGCAACGAATTATGTCAGTTCCGAAAAATATCGAAGGTCTACGGAGCTTGAAAGAGAAAGCCCGGCTCGGCGGCGGCGAAGAGCGGATCAAGCAGCAGCACGAAAAAGGCAAGCTCACAGCGCGCGAGCGGATCGATTTGCTGTTGGACGAAGGGAGCTTTCAAGAGCTGGACATGCTGGTGCAGCACCGCAGCCGCGACTTCGGGCTGGAGAAACAAAAATTTCTCGGCGACGGCGTGGTCACCGGCTATGGCCGCATCGAGGGCCGGCTGGTATATGTTTTTTCGCAGGATTTCACCGTGCTCGGCGGCTCGCTTTCGGAAGCTTATGGCGCGAAGATTTGCAAAATTATGGACATGGCGATGAAAAACGGCGCGCCGGTGATCGGGCTGAACGACTCCGGCGGCGCGCGCATTCAGGAAGGCGTTCTCAGTCTCGGTGCGTATGCGGACATCTTTCTGCGCAACACGCTCGCCAGCGGCGTGGTGCCGCAAATCTCGGCCGTTCTCGGCCCCTGCGCCGGCGGCGCGGTTTATTCACCGGCGATCACTGATTTTATTTTCATGGTGCAGCACACCAGTTACATGTTCGTCACCGGGCCGAATGTGGTGAAAACCGTGACGCATGAAGACGTGACGTTTGAAGAATTGGGCGGCGCCGAAACGCACGCCACCAAGAGCGGCGTGGCGCACTTTCTCGAAGCGAATGAAGTCGCTTGTTTGAAAAACCTTCGGCGACTCATGAGCTTTTTGCCACTGAACAACTGCGAAGACCCGCCGTTGCGCGCTTGCACCGACGACGTCACCCGCAAAGACGAATCGCTCAATACCCTGGTGCCGGAGAATCCCAACAAGCCCTACGATATCAAAGAAGTTATTCTCAAAGTCGTGGATGACGGCGACTTTATGGAAGTCCACGAGCATTACGCGCAAAATATGGTGGTGGGATTTGCGCGGCTCGGCGGCAGGCCCATCGGCATAGTTGCCAATCAACCCGCGAGCCTTGCCGGTGTGCTCGACATTGACTCGTCACTCAAGGGCGGCCGCTTCGTGCGCTTTTGCGATGCGTTCAACATTCCGTTGGTCACGTTCGTGGACGTGCCGGGCTTTCTGCCGGGCACGGATCAAGAGTGGCGCGGCATCATCAAGCACGGCGCGAAGCTGCTGTATGCGTTTTGTGAAGCGACGGTTCCGAAAATCACCGTCATCACGCGCAAGGCTTACGGCGGCGCGTACGACGTCATGAGCTCGAAGCACATTCGCGGCGACATCAATTACGCGTGGCCAAGCGCCGAGATTGCCGTGATGGGCCCGCAGGGCGCGGTGGAAATCATTTTCAAAAAAGACCTCGAACGCGCGTCCGATCCCAAAGCCGCGACCGAAGCCAAGGTACAAGAGTTCCGCGAGAAATTCGCCAATCCGTATATCGCCGCGGAGCGCGGTTATATCGATGACGTCATCGAGCCGGCCGAAACGCGGCCCAAGCTCATCGCCGCGCTGCGCATGCTGGAAAATAAAGTGGACAGCAATCCGAAAAAAAAGCACGGGAATATACCTTTATAAGCAGGGAGTGTTGGAGCAATGGATTGATGGATTTTTGGATCAATGGATTCTTGGGACATCCAATGCTCCATCAATCCATCACTCCAAAAATCCATGACTCCAACACTCCATTGAAACCAGAAGACACGGAGTCAAAAGACCGATGAACTTCAAAACCACCACCAAAAACAACGTCACCATTCTGCGCTTGCAGGACAGCCGGCTCGACAACACGTTGGCCGCAGACTTGAAGGCGCATCTTTTGGTCATGATCGAAGAGGGGCACAAAAACATCCTGATCGATCTCGCCAAAGTCGATTATGCCGACAGCTCCGGCCTCGGCGCGATTCTCTTCGGCATCCGCCAGGCGCGGCCGGCAAACGGCAAAATCAAGCTGGCCAACCTCAAGTCGCGGGTGTTGAGCCTCATCAAAATTGCCAAGCTCGACAACGTGATTGAAGCTTACGACAACGAGGCTGAGGCGATCGAGAGTTTCGAGGAATGAACAGCGTTGGCCGGTTTGCCAGCCTGCCCTGCCGCAGGCCAGGGTTCGCCCGTTTACCGGTTAGCTGGTTAACTCATTGACACTTTACTCAGCATGTTCCGCAAAATCCTGATCGCCAATCGCGGTGAGATCGCCGTGCGCGTGATCCGTACTTGCCGCGAGATGGGCATTGACACCGTTGCGGTTTATTCGCAGGCAGATCGTCTGGCGCTGCATGTGCGCATGGCCGACGAAGCATACGAAATCGGCGGCTATAGCCCGCGTGAATCTTATTTGATGCAAGAGCGCCTCATCGCAACCGCCAAACGCAGCAGTGCTGAGGCCATTCATCCCGGTTATGGTTTTCTCTCCGAAAACGCCGAATTCGCCGATGCGGTTGCCGCCGCGGGTTTGGTGTTCATCGGCCCGAGCGGCGAGGCGATGCGAAAAATGGGCGATAAAACTGCGGCGCGCCAGCTTATGCAAAGCGCCGGCGTGCCGACCGTGCCGGGCAGCAAAGATGCGGTGGACGATCCGGAGGAAGCGATGGCGATTGCCGAACAAGTCGGATTTCCGGTTTTAATCAAAGCTTCTGCCGGTGGCGGCGGCAAAGGCATGCGGCTCGCGGCTCGCGCCGAAGATTTGCCGGAGCTTTTCAAAACCGCCTCGTCGGAGGCGCGCTCCGCCTTTGGCGACGGACGAGTTTATATTGAGAAATACGTCGAGAATCCGCGCCATATCGAGTTTCAAATTTTGGCGGATCATCACGGCAACGTCGTGCATCTCGGCGAGCGCGAATGCTCGATCCAGCGCCGGCATCAGAAAGTCATTGAAGAATCGCCCTCCTCCCTGCTGGATGAAAAAATGCGCGCGCAAATGGGCGAGGCCGCGGTGGAAGCGGCGCGCAGTTGCGGCTATACCAACGCCGGCACCATCGAATTTATCGTTGACAAGAACCGCAATTTTTATTTTCTCGAAATGAACACGCGCCTGCAAGTCGAGCATCCGGTGACAGAAATGGTAACCGGGCTCGATTTGGTGCGGCTGCAATTGGAGATTGCTGCCGGCGGAAAATTGCCGTTTCGACAAGGGCAGATCGAGCGCCGCGGGCACGCCATCGAGTGCCGCGTCTATGCGGAAGATCCGGAGAATAACTTTCTGCCCTCGATCGGACGGCTGACGCACGTGCAACGGCCGGGCGGATTCGGCATCCGCGAGGACAGCGGCGTCGGCGAGGGTGACGAGATTTCGATTTATTACGATCCGATGATCGCCAAGCTCATTGCGTGGGGCGCCGACCGCGACGAGGCGATTCGCCGCATGCGGCGAGCGCTGGCGGAATATGAGCTTGCCGGTGTGCGCACGACAATACCATTTTGCCTGTGGGTATTGAATCATCCCAACTTTGTTGCCGGCGAATTTGACACCCACTTTGTGCAAAATGAATTTCACGACGTTCAGCTTTCTGCAACGAACGGCCGGATCGATCTCACCGCGGCGGCGCTGGCTGCAGTGCTGCACCAGGAGAGCCATGCGCTCGAACCCGCCCATTCTTTGCCGGCGCATGCCGATTCTTCAACCGGCTTGTGGAAATTGCGCGGGTGGAAAAAAAATCGGCAAAATTAGGGTTTGTATTCTTCATCAGAATTTAAGGAGGCGAAGCATGCTATCCCGCGTCACCGCGAAACGCCACACCGATGGTTCAAGCCCATCTGCCATTCCTCTGCCATATCGTTCGCTCGAGCTGCCTGACTTCCAGAATCTCCGCTTCGACATTTATCAAACTGCCAAAATTTTTCTGGCTTATCATCAAACCAGCCATCTCGCCGACAAGAGCAAACTGTGGCCGGCGCGCTGCTTCGAAGTGGGTTGGGAGAAATATTATTCGGATCAATACGAAGAAACCGGCTGGGAGAAAGCGCCTGATCCCGATATTCCTTTGGAAGACCAAAAAGGAAGATCGGGGTTATTCGATCTCGCGAACCTCGCCCTCCATCCGGCGGCTTGTGTTTTGCACTACGCGCCGGCAACGTTCGAGGGCAGCAAAGCGATGATCTCCGTCAAGGGCAAAATCGTGCTCTTCCGGCCGGAGATGAACGCCATGCGCATGCAAAAAACCGCCAGCCGTTTGCTCCTGCCCAAAGTTCCGGTCGATCTGTTTGTGAATGCCGTAGCGCAAACCGTGCTGGCCAATCGCGAATTCATTCCGCCCTTTCGGCGCGAAAATTGGGTGTGGGAAACACGCCACCCGATGTGCATGTACGTGCGGCCTTTACTCTTCGCCCACGGCCCGGAGCTGGGCGTGAAGCCGGCGAAGGATCATCTTTTTATGGTTTACACTTCACCAGTGCAGGCTTACTGGCCCATTCAAGGCATTCGCGTTTTGATCGCGAGCCACTTTCACCGCGCCGCGCCCGGCGGCACCGGCAACGTCAAAGTTATCGGCAACTACGCCTCGGGATTGTTGCCCAGCGGCTTGGCCAAACACGGCTTTGATTGGGTTGATGGCAAGCCGATGAAAGTAAGCAACGAGCCGTTTCACGACGTGCTTTATCTTGACGCGGTTCACAACAAATATGTCGAGGAATTTGCCGGCGCCAATTTTGTGGCCATCGCTGCCGACGGCACGATGGTGGTGCCGCAATCCGATTCGATTCTCGCCGGCAACACCAGCGCGTCGTTGATTCAACTCGCTGAAAGCGAAGGCTGGCGTGTCGAAAAGCGGCCGCTCCCCGTTGCCGAGATCATGGACGAGAAGCGCGTCGCCGAAGCGTTTTGCACCGGCAACGCCGCCATCATCACGCCGATTTCCGAATTGTACCATAAAGGCCGATTCCGTTCCTTTAGTCCCGAAAAAAATATAAAAACCAAACGACTATGGGATTTGCTGGTCGGCATTCAATTTCAGATGATCGAGGATCGGTTCGGGTGGGTGCGGGAGATTGGGTGAATGAATGTTGGTTGCTGGTTGCTTGTCGCTTTGTACTTGAATTTTAATTGTTTCTGCTTGCGTTATTGGTCTTCAGGCGGTACATCTTTCGCCCAAAGGGCTTCGTTACAGTTTCAAAAGTTGGGGTTAATTGAGGGCCACACAGACCTACTAATCCAACCGATTCTGACACCATTTTTGACTTGAAAATGGTCAATTTGTTTTTTAAACTATTATTGCAGTTCAGGAGAAGTCACGTTACGCTCGAAAATAGAGGAGGTCTATGAGGATATGACGGAGTGGAAAAAGATTAATGACCCCTTTGCAGCTTAAATGCGTTGATAATGCATTCAAACATGGCGTCACTGAAGATGAGATCTGGGAGGTGTTCTTGAATCGTGATTTGCCGTGTCTGATTCTTCTATATAAAAAGAACGGAACAGATAAAATCTATAACGCTTTTGGTGTAACCGAAGCAGGAAGATATTTGGTTACAGGATTTGTCAAGGAGACGGAGTACTCCTATCGTGTTATCCACGCTATGGATATGAAAAAGCCCGAGCGAAAACGCTTCAACAACATACGGAAAAAAAGATGAAGAAATCACTGCCATCGAAGATTCCCGAGTTCAAAAACGACGAAGAGATTGCCGCTTTCATGGAAAAGTATAGCGGCTTTGATTTGCTTGATGCGGGACTCGCAAAGTTCGTTCCAACACCGTCTTTCGTGCGTCAGCAAGCAAAGCAAAAGGCGCTTTTAAAGGATAAGCGCGTGCAAATTGCTTTTAAAGATGACCGTTCACTTCGAAGGACTTTTTCTTCGATTTCATCCACTCGAATTTTCTTCGTCATCGATGCAGATCTGTCGGGTATTCTTTTGGGCTTGCCAGATTCACCGACATCGGAAAGTTTTTATGTTCCTTATCTGAACATTAGCGGCATTAAACTGCTGGATAAGTCGAGGAAAAAGTCGGCGTTTGCAAAATCCATGTAGGACTCTGGTGTAACATTGAGCCATTGGCAACGCTGCTATACTCGTTAAGGGATAAAATTACAGTCATTGCGAGGCGCTTTTTGCCGAAGCAATCTCTTGATTTTCAAAGGATTGCTTCGCTGAAAAACGCTCGCA
>JAKEEU010000271.1 GCA_022616415.1 Candidatus Zhuqueibacterota bacterium
ATCTGGCCTGCCCGGCGTATGGATTAGCCAATTACGAAGCCTACGCCAACAATATGTCGGTCAATGATGGGGCCGAACATGCCGCCGCCGCGTTGACGGAATGCCGTCGTGGTTTTGAAGCACGCGGCATCGACACCAGCGCCTATCACAGCGCCGAAAATGCGGCCGACATCGCCGATTTGCGCCTCGCACTCGGTATTGACGAGTGGAACCTGTACGGCATTTCGTATGGGACACGGCTGGCCCTTACGATCATGCGCGATCATCCTGAAGGTATTCGCAGCGTGGTGATTGATTCGGTTGCCCCGCCGCAACGCAGTTTGTACGTCGAAACGCCGATTAATGGGGGCAGCGCCTACACCTTTTTGTTCGAGGCCTGCGCGGCTGATGTTGAATGCAATGCGGCTTATCCCGATTTAGAGCGCGTTTTTTCTGAAGTGGTGGATGAGTTGAACACCCGGCCCGTCATCATCCAAATTTATCGCCCGGCTGACCGCCGCATGTATGATGCGCTGATGGACGGCGAATTTTTCGCGGGGAGTTTCTTTTCTGCCCTATATTCCTCGCGCACGATACCCGTTTTGCCTTGGGTGATTTATGAAGCGCGGAATGGCAATTACGGCCCGCTTCAAGATAATGTCTTAAACGGCTATTTTACGTGGGACGGCATCGCGACGGTCATGCACTATTCGAGCAATTGCAATGACGAAATCGCCTTCGACACTTACGAAGCCCTCGACCATTCGGCGGATGACTTGCCCGAAGCGCTGCAATTTTATTTCGATCTTGACGCTTTTGTGACGTGGGAAATCTGCAACGATTGGGATTTGCCCGACCCGAATCCTATCGAAAACCAATCCGTCTTCAGCGACATCCCGACCCTATTGCTATCCGGTTCGCTCGATCCCATCACGCCGTCCATTTGGGCGGATGCAGCGGCGGAAACACTGGAAAATCACTTTAGTTTCGTCATTCCGGGTGGAGGGCATGGGGTGTCGTTTGCGTATGGCTGCGCCCAAGCCATGCTGTTGGACTTTTTGGATGATCCTAGCGCGGAACCTGAGTCGTCGTGTTTGGCCGAATTAGGCGAAACGCCCGATTTTCA
>JAKEEU010000272.1 GCA_022616415.1 Candidatus Zhuqueibacterota bacterium
ATGCTATCCTCCGATTTTTGTGGTTTATCAGAAGATAGCAAATTATGTATGTAATGTCAAGTATTTTAACTAAACATACTTAAAAATGTCCAAACTCCAGCCCTTCTCTTAAAAAGAGAAGGGGACTTTTAGAGCTTCAAACCCGCTTTTCCCCCCTTCTCTTCCCAAGAGAAGGGGGTAGGGGGATGAGTTCAGGCTAAAGAACATTACCGAACTTGAAAGTCAAAACTCATAAGGCGCCACTACAAACGTTCATTGCAATAAATTTTAAGAAACTTTGACACCAACTTTCAACCAGGCATCGCGAACGGCTTTCAACTCCACGCTGTTCGCGCTGTAAAGCCGGGTGGCGTTGCGCAAGGTAATTTTGGCGAAACGCTGAAACCCGGAATTGCGCCGCAGTTGCTTGTCACGCAAGGACTCGTACCAAATGCGGCCGGCTTTCTCCCAAGCATAGCCGCCAAGATTCGCTGCCGCCAGATAAAACGCGTGATTGGGAATGCCGGAGTTGATGTGCACCCCGCCGTTGTCGTCAAAGGTGCGGACGAAATTTTTCATGTGCGCCGGCTGCGGATCCTTGCCGAGCATCGGATCGTCGAAAGCCGTGCCGGGCGCTTTCATCGAGCGCAGCGCCACCCCGTTGATCTTTTTCGTCAACAACCCTGCGCCGATCAGCCAGTCCGCTTTATCCGCGGTTTGCTTGAGCACGTATTGCTTCACGAGCGAGCCGAACACGTCAGCCATCGACTCGTTCAATGCACCCGACTGAAAAAAGTAGTCCAGCGGGCCTTCGTCGCCAACCACGCCATGAGTAAGCTCGTGACCGATCACATCCAGAGAAATAGTGAAGCGATTGAACAGCTCGCCGTCTCCGTCGCCGAACACCATGCTCTGCCCATCCCAAAAAGCGTTGTTATAATCCCGGCCAAAATGCACGCTCGCCTTCAAGAGCATGCCTTCGTCATCGATCGAATTGCGGTCGTAAATGTCCCAGTAGAAATCATACGTGGCCCCGAGCGCATCGTAAGCCTCGTCGGCAGCGACATCGCCGGTGGGCGGCCCGCCTTCCTTGCGTACCACTTCGCCGGGCAATTCCATCGTATGGTGAACGTTGTAAATAGTCCGGTTTTTTTCGCCTTCGACCGGGCTGCGGAGCATATTTGGCAGCCGTGCCGGAATATTCGCCACGCGCAGCGCACGCATCGTGTGATCAGTCGACAACGTTTTGATCGCCTTTTCACGCTGGCTTGGTGCGCCGTTTTGCGCCACCTTGTCGAGAACGTAAGGCGGAAGAATGCAAAAAATCGAACGCCGCTGATAAGTCCTTTGACACATAAAAAATCTCCTTTGGTTTGAGTAAAATGGTGCTCGGTGATTTTAATCGTCCATCTGTTGATAGCGTTTCCACAATCGCGCCGCCGCTTCACGCGATTTCTCATAAATGCTTGCCACGTCGATATGCAACAATTTTTTATCGCGCATGACAAAATTGCCGGCGACCATAACGTCGGCCACGTGATCCGATTTCATGCCAAAGAGTAAATGGCCGGCAAGATTTTGCTCGGTCAATGGCGTGGGTGACGGATAGTCAAGGAAGATGAGATCAGCGACGGCGCCCGGCGCAATTTTTCCAAAAGGTTCATCAAAAAGCTCTGAGCACAATTGCTGCGCGGCGCTCAAAAACTTGAGATAATCGACCGGGCCGAGTCCATTCATTGCATCACGTCCTTTAAAAAAGGCCAGCCGTGCTTCTTCAAACATGTCGGCAGGAAATCCATCGGTGCCCAGCGCCGTGCGGTCGCCGAAATGCTGCACCGGTGCATAACCCACACTGTTGTTCATATTCGAGCGGCTGTTGTGCATCAACCAACAACGGCGCTGTTTGATGATTTGCAAATCCGCTTCAGAAAGGTAAATGCCGTGCGCGAGAATTGCGCGTTCGGAGAGAATTCCCAGTTCGGCCAGCCGCTTTACGATATTGCTATGCCCAAATTGTTGTTGGGAAATTTCAGCATCACATTGATCCTCGGCAAGATGAATGTGCACGCCACACTTGAAATGTTGCGCCAGCTCCGCACAGGCGCGCAGCGAATGATCGGAAAGCGTAAATGAAGCATGCGCGCCGACGAGTCCGCGAAAATGGGAACTCGTATGATTCTCCAAGAAATTTTGATTCTCGCGCAAACCGGCATCGCGTCCCTCGATTTCCTTTTCAGATTTTTTACTAAGGAAGCCGGGGTTGCGGTCGGTGACTTCGTAACAGAGCACGCCACGCATTCCCACTTGCTGCAAGGCATCACGAATAATTTTTAGCGATCCCGCGATGCAATTCGGCGAAGCGTGGTGATCGACCAGCGTGGTGGTTCCGGCCTTGACGGCTTCGATAGCGCCGATCAGCGCGCTGTAATAGATGCTCTCTTCATCGAGCGCGCGATCCAGCTTCCACCAAACTTTCTGCAAAATTTCCAAAAAATTCTTCGGCGCTTCTTTCGGGCCGGGCATGCCGCGCGAGAGCGAAGAGTAGAGATGCGTGTGGGCATTCACGAGGCCGGGAAGCACGAGACGCCCGTGCAGATCTTCGATGTGCTCGTTTGGTTCCGCTACCAGCGCTTTGTCGACTGCAACAATATGGCCGGACAGAATCCGCAGGTCAACGCTTTCAATCGCAGGCGGAAAGAGATGGACGGCGGTGGCGTTTTTTAATAAAATAGAAGTCACGCTGAATTTGTGTTACCCCTTCTTGAGTTTCTTGAGAATTTCGTAGAATTTACTCGGGCTGACGATACGGATGCCCTGATACGTTTTAAGTTTCTTCCAAGCCTGTTCTTTGGTGATGATATAGTCCGCTTCGCCTTCGACCGCAGCGACAAAGAACTTATCGTCGGTTGGATCTTTGGCGATCACGCGCAGATCAAGAACACCGGGAACCCCAATCGCGTTGGCATTAAGAGCAGCAAGCAACTCGTAAATTTCCGTTTCGCTCGCCCGGCTTCCCACACGAACCTCCGGCAAAAATAAAACCCGCCGATACTCTTGCAAGATCGCTGACGAGACAATAATTTGAAATTCCTCTTTTCGCCAAGCGGCAAGGAGTTGAGCGGGATAGCCTTTGGGATTGACGATCGCAGCTACCACCGGGTTGGTGTCGAAGACCGTTCGGATCATAAATTAACGGCCCAGTGTCTTCCGCTCTTCAGCCCGGACTTTTCGGACAGCACGATTAATGGTGCGATCAAGAGACTTGGAATCGATATTGCGATTACGCGCCCATATCTTCTCAACTATCTCAAAAAAATGCTCCTTTGTCAATTTCTGTTGTCCGTTCTTTGGAATGAAGACAATACCGTTGCCAGCATCACGAACTTCCAAAATATCACCTTTCCGGAGACGATACTTTGTGAAAATATGAGCAGGAATCCGCACTTGTCTATCTGATTGGACTTTAACCTGTGGCATATAGACCTCCATACGGAATAGTTTGTCAGTTTATTGCTAATAAAAGCAAATTAGCTCAACACTCAAAAAAATACGCCATTTTTTGCAAAGAATCAAGCCCAAGAATATCAAACTTTCAAATACCGATCCAGTCCATCCATATCCGCTTCAATCGGCTCGGGCATTTTTATCGTTCGGCGCACAACTTGAACGTCCTTCAAGCCGCTGCCGGTGACCACCGCCAAAACCGATGCTGAATTTGGAATCACCCCAGTCGCCACCGCTTTCTTGAGTCCGGCAATTCCCGCCACGCCCGCCGGCTCGCCGAAGACGCCACCCAAACGAGCCGTCGAACTTTGCGCTTGCAAAATCTCCTCGTCGCTGAGCGTAATCATCGTGCCTTGCGAATCGCGAATCGCCTTGATGGCTTTGCGCCAATTGCGCGGCTTGCTGACGGCGATGCTCTCCGCAAGACTTTCGCCGCGATCAGGCACAAGCTCGCCGCCTGCAAAAAAGGTTTTGGCAATCGGCGCCGCGCCTTCGGCTTGCACGCCCAACAAGCGCGGCTGCCGCCCGATCCAACCGAGCCGCTGCATTTCCGCCAAGCCTTTGCCGATTCCGGCAATCGTGCAGCCATCGCCGACCGAAACGACTACCCAGTCGGGCACGTCCGCTCGCATCTGCTCAGCGATTTCGAGTCCCGCGGTTTTTTTCCCTTCAACCAAATACGCATTAATCGCGCAGTTGCGATTATACCAGCCATAACGCTCGCACGCTTGCGTGCAGAGATCGTAGGCCGCCTCGTAAGCTGTAATTCCTGTTGCCGGCTTTTTGACTCGCACCACGCGCGCGCCGAAGATCAACAGTTGCATCACTTTCGGCTCCGGCGCATTTTCCGGCACGAAGATCGTGCTGCGCAAACCCACGGCTGCGGCAGCGCCGGCCAATGAAGACGCCGCATTGCCCGTTGACGCACAGGCGATATCGCCGAATCCCAATTCTATGGCTTTCGCCACGCCAATGGCGCTGGCGCGATCTTTAAATGAAGCCGTGGGATTGCGGCCCTCGTCTTTGAGATACAAGCGCGTCACACCAATGAGCGCCGCGAGCTGTTTGGCTTCGATAATCGGTGTCCAGCCGATTTTAGTGGGGGGAAGTTGCCCGGCTCCGTGAATAGGAAGAAGTTCCTCATAGCGGCGAATATCGTACGGCCGCGCGGCAAGTATCTCGGGCCGAAAAATGCTTTGTACATGCTCGTAATCGTAGAGCACGTCGAGAATGCCCTCCGCGCCGCAAGCCGGGCAGGTATAAAGCACTTCCGGGCTATAAATCTTTTCACAAATCACGCAACGCAGGCCAAGCACCATATTCATTTCGCCATTCTTGCGATGATGTCTTCTTATTGCTCTGCTTCTCAGGTTCTCATCCTCGCGTCTCCTGAGCCATTGCCGTTGGTCTCCGGACGGAGTTTTTTGATGGCGCCTACGAGAAAGCGCGGCATGATCGCCTCGCGCGTGCGCCAGAGCAAGCTGGGGTCGTCAAGCCGTTGCATGAGCTCATTGTATTTCTCAAGGCCGAATCTGTTGATAATATCCTGCTTGCGCTCCGGCTTGATCGCATGCACGCGCATGGCTTCGGGATCGGCTTCCGGATGATACTGCACGCCGACAATCTCCGGTGAAAGCCGAATCGCCATAATCGAGCGCTCTTTGGAGATGTGCGGCCGGATTTTCTCCAGCGACAAAATCTCGGCGCCGAGCTGCTGAAAAACGCGCTGATTCGGCTGCACCACCTGCCAATCGCGAAAGTCCGCCGCAAAAAAAGGATCGGGCAAACCCGCGTAGAGCCATTCCTGCTCGCCCGCCGGCGTTTTGTGTACCGGCATGACGCCGAAAGATTTTGACTGGCGCATTGTCACTGCCGCCAAATCAAAATAACGGCACATCATCTGAAAGGAATGGCAGATGGCAAAAACGTATTTCTTGTTCGCGTGATGATTTTGATTATATTTCCAAACCGACTCCCACCAATGAAAATATTTTGTCTCCCATTCTTTGCCCTCACCGTCGTAAGGACTGCCCGGCCCGCCGGAAGAAATATAAATGTCATACGACAAGTCGGGCACCTCGGCTTTGGCGCGCGTATCGTAGACGTCGTAAGTCACGGGGTGGCCGTTAACCTTTTTGTCATGCGCTGAGACAATCTCTTTGATGCAACGCATGCCTTGGTTGGGCAGATTGTCATACAGATCAAGAATAGCAACGCAGATGGGGTGGTTGTTTTCCTTCATACTCGTAGCGAATAATTCGTTTCATCTTTTTTGTCCTCCATGATTGGGTTTTGATTCCTAATGCTCCAAGACGGGCTGTCTGGTTTACTCCAACAATTGACGCAAAAATCTCACAAGCACGTTGGCCGTAATCGTTCTGCGATAGTGTTCGGTCGACCGCACGTCCGTGATGGGACGCACCTCCTGCATAGCCGATTGCTTGGCGCTTTCGATCAACGCATCCGTGAGCTTTTGCCCTTGCAGCAATGTTTCGGTTTGCCGCAAACGAATGACTATCGGCGCGACGCTGCCAACGCCGATTTGAATGGAATGAACTCGCTTCTCGTCATTCACCTGCGCTTTGCAAGCCATCACGACTTTTGAAATAACGAGCGCCTGGCGGCTGCCGACCTTTTGAAAGAAGAGATGCTCGTTTGGCGCAGTTTTGGGCAAACGCGCCGCCACCACCAACTCATCCGGCGCGAGAATCGTTTGGCGATAGCCGGTATAAAACTCGTTGAACCGAACAACGCGAATACCGCGATGACTGCCCAGTTCCAGTTGCGCCTCGAACGCTGCGAGAATGGGCAGCGTATCCCCGGCGGGCGAGGCATTCACAATATTGCCGCCGAGCGTGCCGCGATTTTGAATTTGCACGCCGCCGACGGTTTTGGCCGCTTCGATCAGAATCGGGCAATATTGCCGCACCAACGGCGAATGCATCATCTGTGTGTACGTGGTGAGCGCGCCGATTCGCAACGTGTCGCCAATATCTTGAATCCCGCGCAACTCATCAAGGTTCCAAATGTTGAGATAAGCCGGGGCCACGGCAACACCGTCATGAAGCTGCACCATCAGATCAGTGCCTCCGGCGAGCAGCTTGGCGCGGCCATTCAACTGCTGCAAGTGGGCGTAGGCCTCAGGCAATGTTTTCGGAGAATAGACTTCGATTGTGCTGATCATTTTCTGGTTGCTGGTTGCTCGTTGCTGATTACTTACAAATGGTTCTCATATTACTTTTGATTTTTGAAAACCGGATTCTGATCCAACGAGTTTAAGTACGCCGCAAACTGCTCGTTAAATAAAGCGCCCGGCCTTTTTTCCCGCAACAGGCGAACGGCGCTGGCGCCATCCATACCGAGGTAATTGAGAATGACACCAGCGACCAGGGCGGAGCGATTGCAGCCGAGGCCGCAGTGTGAAAGAATTTTTTGTCCTTGTTGCAGCAAGGTCGCGCCAAACTGACCCAAGGCGTGGAGCTTGTGCAAATCCGGCAAATCACCATCGCGAATGGGAAAATAAATGTACAACAGTTGATTGGGCACGGTTGGAACGCCGATGTCGATATCGCCGTCGAGATCGATGATAACCGAAATCTGCCGCTCCGTGATCGGCTGCCAGTCATCGATTTCCGGCGAGATAAAAAGATGTTGAGCGTCGTCAATTGGAAAAAGTTCCATGATGGGATAGTTAGCCAATTTGCCGGTTCGCCTGTTTGTCAGTTAAAGAACAGTCGGACAGAAATGTGTTTGCTTACGCATTTAAAGGCGTACTGCAACTCTCCACCGCATCGATGATGCGCACGTAGCCGGTGCAGCGGCACAAGTTGCCGCCGAGCCCGGCGCGAATCTCGTCGCGGGTCGGGCGCGGATTCTGATCGAGCAAGGCTTTCGCCGCCATCAAAATACCCGGAGTGCAAATGCCGCATTGCGCGCCGCCGATTTTGATCATCGCCTCTTGCAGCGGAATAAGGCGATCATCTCCGGACAATCCTTCAACTGTCAAGATTTCCGTGCCTTCGACTTGGCAAATTGACACAAGGCAAGAGTTGACGACTTCGCCGTTGATGAAAACCGAGCACGCGCCACACTCGCCCTCGCCGCAGCCTTCTTTGCTGCCGGTCAAGCGCAAATCTTCGCGCAGCACGTCGAGCAGGCGTTTCATCGGTGCCACCTCGACATTGCGAGGTTCGCCATTGACAATAAATGAAATGTTCATCGAAAGAACCTTTTGATTTCTTCAAGCAATATCTACCCAAACCGCCGCATGGTCGGAGGCGGCGGTTACCGGTGAGGTGATGGTCTGGAATCGCTTTCTCGCGTTCCACGTATAAACGCCTCTGCGTTCCACACCGACATTTTGCACACGTTTCCACAAGGCAGGTGATAAAAGAATGTAATCGAGTTTTTGCTTGATCGACCTGCCGGTTCCGTACGTGCCGGGCAAGCCTTGATAGCTTGGATGCGTCATCACTTCCTTCAAGCCCGGGCCGCGCAAAAGCGGTTGCAAAGGCCAGCTATCTGGGGAGTCGTTGAGATCTCCCAGAACGATGACCAAATCCGAGCGCAGCAAAGCTGCTTTGTAAATGCGTGCGACTTGGGTGGCTTGTCTTCGGCGCCTGGCGTTGTTTTCTGAAAATGAGCCGTTGCCTTTGCTTTTGAAGTGGTTGCCGAGTATCCAAAGCGAATTCCCATCCGGCAAGACAACTTCGAATTCGGGACAATCACGGTTGAAGATGGGGTCGTTTCCGCCGTCGTCAATGTGGCTTCTGACCGAAACAATCGGATAGCGGCTCAACAAACCGATGTCAATGCCGCGAGGATCATTTCCATCAACAAGCAAATTGTGCTCGAAAGGGAGAAAGCCAGGCATCTTTGCCAACACTTGCTGGTTGAATCGATCGAGCGTGAGACGGTTTTCAATTTCGACCACACACTGAATGTCGGCGTTGACTGCACCGATGGCGCGACCGGTGTTCAATACGGCTTCGCTATTGAGGTCGTCGCGACTAAGTTCCACCCAGCCAACCCAGTCGGACTGGCCATCGGCGACCACGTCAATCTGTTGGGAGCTTTTACGAACAATGTACAGCTTTTTCCGCACTTCAACAATTTCAAAAGGTCGATCGCGTTTGTCGCGGTTGTTGAACTCGTACTTCTCCAGTATTTTTTTAATCTGTTTCTTGATCGGAGCCGTATAACGATTTTCCGCGAGCAGAGAATTCAGGGTTTCAATATCATTGAGTACGGGACGCCCATCTGACCAGGAATTCAAATTCATCACCCAGGCACGAGAGAACAAATTCTCAACGTTAAATGTAGAAATTCGCATGAATTCTTCACAAGTGTCAGCTATCAGTGTATCAGAGGCGCCATCTAATCCGTACCCGACGATGATTTAAACTCCATAGCCTGCAAGAGCCGCTCCGGCGTGAACGGCAGCTCCGTAATCTCAATATCCAGCGCATTGCAAATCGCCGCGGCCAGCGCCGGCGCGGCGCCGTCCATCGGCAGCTCGCCGACGCCTTTGGCGCCGAAGGGGCCGTGCGGGTAGGGTTTCTCGATGAGAATGACTTCCATCTCCGGCGCATCCATGCAAGTCGGCAGCATGTAGTTGGTCAAGCGATCATTCGCCATCTTGCCGTTTTTCATAATCACTTCTTCCATCATGCCATAACCGAGCGCTTGCAGCGTACCGCCTTCGATTTGGCCTTTGGTCAACACCGGATTGATGGCTTTGCCGACATCCGCGGCGCTCACGACGCGTTTAACAAAAATTTCATACGTCGTGGTGTCCACTTCAATTTCGACGACGTCGCAACCCCAGCCGTAGACCGGATACGCATCGCCGAGATAATGTTTATCATCCCATTGATGGCCCGGCGGACTCTCGTAACGGCGAAAGACTTGCAAAGCACCTTTTTCACGCGCGTACATTTGTGCGGCTTCGGCCAACGACATCACGTGTTTGCTTTGTGAAAAAATCTCTTTATTGCGGAGTTCAATTGGTTGCTGCCGGAGCTGACCAGCGACAAATTCTTCCAACAATTCTTTCAACTCTTGCGCGGCCTGTTGAAGGACGCGGCCCACCACCATGCACGTGCGCGAGGCCACGGTCGGGCCGCTGTCCGGAACTTTGGCGGTGTTGATTTCTTCCATTTCGACATCTTCCAAATTCAAGCCCAGCTCTTCGGCAACGATTTGCGGAAAGATGGTGTTGGTGCCTTGCCCAATCTCGGTCGAGCCGGTCAAAATGCGCACGCGCCCGGTGGGAAGCAATTCGACGCCGGCCATGGCTTTCATCAGCATCTCGCCGCTGCCGGTGAAGCCCGCGCCGTGAAAGAAGAATGAGAGGCCGATGCCACGTCTTTTGTCCGAGGTCTGAAGTCCGAGGTCTGTTGTCCGAGGTCCGAAGTCCGAGGTCTGTTGTATGTAATTCTCTTGTTTGGCGAGAAAGTTGGAAGCTTCCACGGCGGCTTGCAAAACTTCTTCCGAACCAACGCTGTATTTGAGGCTTTGTCCCGTCACCGTCGTATCGCTCAACTTCAGCATGTTGCGGCGGCGCAATTCGAGCGCATCCATTCCAATCGTTTTGGCGATTTTTTCCATTTGCATTTCGTGCGCGAAGCAAACTTGCGGCGCGCCGAAGCCGCGAAACGCGCCATTGGGCGGCGTGTTGGTCGCCACACTGCGCGCGCTAATTTTCACATTGGGACAATTGTAAGGGCCGAGGGCGTGAATCGAGGCGCGTGAAACCACCACCGGACTCAGCGTGCAATACGCGCCGCCATCCAGCACGATATCGATTTTGGCAGCGACGAGCTTGCCTTCTTTGGTGACACCGGTTTTGTGATGAATCACTGCCGGATGGCGTTTGGTGGTCGCGGCCATGTCCTCGCCGCGGCTGTAAATCATTTTTACCGGACGACCGGCTTTGCGCGCCAGCAACGCCGCGTGTCCGGCAAGCACGCTCGGATATTCTTCCTTGCCGCCGAAGCCGCCGCCGGTGGCAGATTGAATGACGCGTACTTTATCGTCCGGCAAATTAAATGCAACTTTCAAAGCTTTGTGAACATAATAAGGACATTGCAATGAGCCGATCAGTTTAATCCCACCGTCACTTTCCGGTAGCGCAATGACGCCCTGCGTCTCAATGTAAATATGCTCTTGATGGCCGGTGCGATACGTGCCCTCGACAATAAAATCAGCCGCGACAAAACCTTGCTCGATATCACCTTTAGAAATCAAAATATCTTTGAAGATGTTATTTTCGCCGTATACGAGCTGTTTGCCGGCCAGCGCTGCTTCGACCGTCAAAACCGCCGGCAATTCATCATAAAGAATTTCGATATGCTTGGCAGCTTCTTCCAGCAGTTCGCGGTCGTCGGCAGCGAGCAACAAAATCGGTTCTTGCTGATGGCGCACTTCTTTCTCGACCAACAACGGCTGATCATATTCGATGAGGGCGACGACATTTTTCGCCGGAATGTCATGATAATCAACGACAACGACGCGACTCCAATCATAGGCCGGATCGAAGCGGATTTCCCGAATGGTGCCGTGCGCGACCGTGCTGCGGATGGTTTTGCCGTACATCATGTCAGGAAACTGCAAATCGTCCACATACTGGGCGCGGCCGGTGACTTTTTCCCGGCCTTCGCGGCGAACGATGTTTTGACCGACGAGCATAGTCAGATTACCTGAATTAATAGGGAGATCAGAACGACCGAGAAATTGCTTGCAGGTTAAAGGCGAAATATAAACAAGAAAATTCGGAAAGTCAACGTCTTTGTTGGTGGTGTGTAATTGCTTTAGTTTTCGGTGGACATCTGTCATCGCGAGTGGTACATGGCCTATATGCCATTCTTTCTGAAAGAACGGTCACCAGATTGTCATCTTCGGAGGGCTACCCATGACAACTTAAATTTACGGAAGGGGAAAACGATGCCGTCAAGATTTTACAAGTTGCAGAAGCTGCAAGCCCAAATCCCACGGATGCCGGTCTCACTGGCCTGATGCCTACGGCCGACAGGCGAGGCTGCGCCCGCGTGTTTGGGCTTTTTTGTTATGCGACATGTTCGTGTCGCATAACAAAAAAGATACTTCCAGCCCAGGCCTGCGGCAGGGCAGGCGTGACATCCACCAATCTGAGAGATTACGCAAAGAAGGAATCGTTTTCAAAATCCACCCCACTAACGCACGAAAGCTGCCTCCTGATTGGTATACGCATCCGCGATGCGCGCGCGGTGGCCGTCCATCAGTTCAAGAGTGTCGATTTCAGCCGGAGAGAACCAGCCATAATCAGAAGTTTCATTGCTGAGACGAAGCTCGCCGCCAATCGGTTGGGCTTCAAAGGTGAGCACCACGCTTTGCACGCGCCTGCCGTCGGGATAATCAACACGTCGATGAGGATCGCTGTAAACACCAATCAGTTTTCCAACTTGGATCTGCAGTCCGGTCTCTTCGAAGACTTCGCGGGCGCACGCTTCCGCTACACTCTCTCCCGCTTCCATGTGACCACCCGGCAAACACCACAGGCCATTGTCGAGACGGCGAATCAGGAGAGTTTTCTCACGCGTCGGGTCAAAAATAACCGCCGCACATCCCAGCGCCAGCGTTCCCAGCTTGCCCGCGCGGTCGTGGTGAACGATTTTGATCAATTTAAATGCTCCATAGTGGATCACCGTCAGTTCCAATTCCTCGCACCACCTCCATCAGGACACGCTTTACGCATTACTCTTTACGTTTTACACCCCACGTTTTACTTTTTAGATACACCTCACACATGCCGCCCATGAGGGCTTGATGGACGAGATAGGGTGGCGATTTCAATTTTTTCGTCCACTAATCGCCCGCGAATCGACCACTAATCGCCCGCAATCGCCCACGAATCGACCGCTAATCACCTACTCAGCACCAATCTCCTTTGTCATGTAGCAGTGGCTATACTCCGTTTTGGATTACCAACGTATAAACTGTAGCTCTTCCACTTTTCTTTCTTACCAAAATTCCTTGTTGTAACATTTCAGAGAGCTCCTGGGTAGCAACGGTACGGCCCACATTACAGAGCTCCCTGAATTCTCGATTCGTGATGCTTCCATGCTCCTTTTTAATTTGTCGCCTCAATTTTCTTGGCAATTCTCGCCAGCAACTTTTGATCATGCGTCATTTCCAAGACGGCCTGGCACAAGTTCCGGTTTTCGAGCAAGCCTTTCCGCATATTCCAAAATTTCTGTTCATCGTTCTTAATGAGCACCAGCATTAAAACAAATCTCAGCAGCTCGAGATCATTTTCCCGGTCTATCCACTTCCAGGCATCTTCGGTGAGCGTTATGCCTTGGTGATGGGAAATTCGGACAATCTGTTCATGCATTCGTTCGGCAGCCTCCTGGAAAGCTCCCGGATCTTCTTCCTGAAATTTCGCGCGCGTCAGCGACAGCGCGTAAGCCATGCCTTCAAGCAGCAGCCGTTGATTTTGCGAAAGGTTTTCCGCGGATTTTAAAACCCTGAAGGAACTGCCATCGCCAATTTCTGGATCTGCTTCGCTTCTTTTAACAAGCGTTTCCACGCCCTTCTGTGAATTAGCCAAATTTTTCCTGATGGTTTCCGTTTCTGTCGTGAAGATCTGTTCGATTTGTTTGGCCTGGCCAGGAAACAATCCGGCCAGAATTTCCAAAACCTGTTTTTCGTCCATATAAAACCGCATGTTTCGCCCTTTGAGGCCGCCCATGTCAAACAACATCGATCCGAATTGCGTTGCAACGGTATCAGTGGCGCCTTTGGGCTTGCGAAAGGGATTCATCAAGCCGCGCAAAGACTCCTCGATGCTGATCCACGTCGAAGCCAGGGCGTCGGCAAATTGTACGGGATCGAAGTTCGGCCCGTCATCATTCAAACACGCCAACTCACACAACGTTCTCAAATCTCTCGTCGCGTTGAGCCATTTCATGCTCAAATCAATAGCGCCGAGCTGCGTGGGAGATTTGTAATACCGCAAGTCATCCAGGAAGTTTTGCGAGAAAGACGAGCGGTCGCTTAACTTGTACAAAATTTCAAAGCTGCTGCTGGAATCTCCCCGAAACAGGCGATCAAAGTGCGCCAGCGCTTCCTTCCCTTGATAATGCGCCTGCAGCCGCTGAAACAGCCGCGAAGCATCGACGGCGAGGGGAAGCGCGATTTTTCTTTTGAGCACGGTCTTGGCGAATGCTTGCGCTTGTTTGGCTTGATGAATATCAATATCGCCGCTGGCATGCGCATACTTTGGAAAACGATCTTCCACCAACATGGCCACCGCCAGCAGCGGAATGTGATAAGGATATCCCTGCGTCTTGTCCGAAAAGACGTCACGACAGCCGCCTTTCTCCTCGATGATATTGACGATGATGTCGTTGATTTCCCCTTCGCTTTTTGAGTGGCTTCCCCGATCGCGATAATGCTCCAGATCAGAATAGAGAATGAAAGACTCGCCCGTCTCCTTGCTGGCGAAGTCTCCGACGACGTGCCAGTGGCGCTGCTTGGGGTCATCAATGTGATGCTCAATCCGGCGCGAGTAGACTCTTCGCTTTGTCGAGTTGATTTGCTCAAATTGAATCCCCATCATCTCGCCGGAATAGCCTCGCAGCAAGGCCAGCGATTCTTCATAAGCTTCCTGCCAGGCTTCGGGAGCAATGCGGCTGGGGACAATGGTTAAATTGACATAAACGCCCATGAGCAAACCTCCTTTGGATTAAACTGGTTTATCAGGAACCCATTCGAAACGCACTAATTCTCGTTTCGCACAGAGGGTTAGCTCGAACTCATTGGTAATATCCCGGCCTAAAAGATTTTCGTCAAAATCGTCTCGACAGTCAACAGCCACGGTGATTGTTTGACCTGCCAGATGCACGAGTGCTCCATAAAGTTGTCGCTCCACCGGTTTGCTGCCTACTCCACCGACATGGCTGAAGCCTGCTGGCGCATCGAACAAATTCAGTATGATGGCAACGTCATTCCGCAGCACTGTCAAGTCAGCCCCTGTATCGACGATGAAATCGACATCAATCGAGAGCGTATTGACAAGATCACTTATCGGTGTGGCTATCATTGGCGCGGAAGGATGGTAAGTACGGTCAAACTGTCCGGTTGAGACCTGGCGGATGCGTAAGACGCGGTCTTCATGGCCGACCTCACTCACAAACATCACTTTACTTTTCGTCTTGCGGTAGGCTTCTTCCATCACCTTTCCCCTCTTATCCCCAACCGCTACTATTTGGCCATCCACCACAGCCACCCATTTCCCGTGATATTGCTTCAGCAACTCTGTCCGCATGGCCCAGTAAGCTTGCTTCTCACCTTCGAAGCGTTGATGAACTTCTTCCCTTAATTGCATAACAGTCACCTCATCGTGAGAATAGATTTTACTTGGTTTTGCATATCTTAAAACAAGATAATCAGTTCTTGTTTAAAAGTCAAATCTGTCGCCAAACGTGATCAGTGCATGGAGTTCACAGAAGCCCGATGCAGTGGATCACCGTCAGTTCCAATCCCTCGCACCACTTCCATCAGTCCGACTCTCAGCTTTTCCAGCAGGTCGACCTTCCCGGCTTGATCATAGAGTCGAATGAGTCGATTAGAATAAGGCTGTTTGAGCCTGTTGGCTAATTTCGTCGCGATTTCCGGCATATTCAGTGCTCCTTACGCATTACGTTTTACTTTTTAGGTACATTTCGCCCATGCCGCCCATGAGGGCTTGATGGACGAGATAGCGCCCGCCGATCTTGTCGCCTTTTTTGTAACGGGGTTGGGGATTCATGGCTTATTTCTCTACGAATCCACCAATGTCACCCTTTAAGGATTTGTTCAACTTGCATAGTAAAAAACTTTCCGGGTGCGTGACCAAGTTGAGCAGCTTTTTCAAAATAAGGCAAAGCCGCCTGCAATGAACCAAGGCGCACTAACAAAGTGCCCATGCTCAGATAGGCTTCTGCAAAATTAGGAGCAAGTTCAATGGCGCGACTGTGATCAGCTTTGGCCTCATTGTGGCACTGCATATTAGCGTAAAGCACACCTCGAAGATGATAAGTTTGAGCGTCATCAGGATCGAGTTGGATGGCACGGGTGAAGTCAGCTAGCGCGTCATCGTAGCGCTGCATTTTGACATAGCGGATACCACGATTAGTGTAGGCTATTGCATAGTTTGGGTCAAGTTGGATAGCATGCGTATAATCTGCTAGTGCTTCATCAAAGCGTTCCAACTTAGAGAAGGTGAGACCTCGATTGTAGTAAGCTGCCGCAAGAGTGGGGTCGAGCTGGGTAGCACGAGTCAAATCTGTCAATGCCTCGTTGTAGCGGTGTAGTTTAGCATAGATAGCACCGCGATTCACGTAGGTTTGCGCATAGACAGGATTAAGTTTGATAGCAAGATCATAGTCTGCTAATGCTTCGTCGTAGCGCTGGAGCCTCTCGTAGGTAGCGCCACGATTGGTGAAGACCTCCGCAAGAGTAGGATTCAGCTCAATGGCAACCGTGTAATCCGCTATTGCTTCTTGATAATGCTGCATACTGTCGTAGGTGGCACCGCGATTGATGTAGGCGGCTACGTAACTGGAGTCAAGCTGGATAGCGCAGGTGAAGTCTGAAAGAGCTTCGTTATAGCGCTTTAGACTTGCGTAAGTGTTGCCACGATTGTTATAAGCTGGCGTAAAGGTAGGATCGAGCCTGATGGCATTTTCGAAATCTGATATGGCATTGTCAAAGTGCTGTAGCCTGGCATAGGTGGCTCCACGATTGGTATAGTCTACTGCTGTGAACTCTTCACTCATTGCAAGAGCTTTAGGTGTTTCTGAAAATTGCTGTTGATAGATCAGTGACAGTTCATGGAGTAACTCATTTACAGTCGCAAAGCGTTCGTCTTTTCGCTTTGCTAGACAGTGTGATAGAAGCTTATTCATGGCTACCGACGAATAGTCACATTTTGTCAATTTTGGAATAGCAGCATCCAAATGCTTGCAGCGAAAACCATCGAACGTCGTTGCATCAAATGGACAATGTCCGATCAACATTTCATACAAGATGCAACCTACAGCATAAATATCCGTGCGCGCGTCCAATTCTTCTCCGCGCCATTGTTCCGGTGCCATGTAAGGTGGTGTCCCAACTATATTCGATAAGTGCTGACGCCCACTTGATTTGCTTTCGAAATTGTAAATGTCTAAATCAGCATCTTGAACAATCTTTGCTAGCCCAAAATCTGTGATCTTGGCACTCTTCCCTTGTGCTACAAGAATATTCGCAGGCTTCAAATCGCGATGCACAATGCCAGGCTGTTTCTGGTTAGCGTGAATCAGGCCACGACAGATGTCAATGGCGAAATCCAGCGCCAATCTCAGTTCAAGCGGCCCTCGTCGTAACCAACTTCGCAAGTCTGTCCCACGGCTTTCATCGCTGGCGACCCACTCCAGAAATATAAACGGCTGGTTATCGATTATGTCCATCACATAGCAGCGAACGATGTTAGGATGTTTCTCCAGCGCAACCCATGTTGCAACTTCTCTGTTGAAAGCTTCACGGAGTTTCGGGTTGGTCACGTAGCGTGCTTGGAAGGTTTTGAGCGCGTAAGGATAGTTTGTCTTAAGATCAAGACACAGATACACTTCGCCCATGCCGCCCTGCAGGGCTTGATGGACGAGATAACGCCCGCCGATCTTGTCACCTTTTTTGTAACGCGGTTGAGACTGCACAATCTATCATCCTTTCCAATTCTAAAATCATTCAATCTTGCGTACTAGCAACCAACTCTCGCTGGCCTTCAGCATATCCCTCGTCTCCAATCCAACTTTTCCCTCAATGCGCTCCTCGCGATTGAGACGATAAGTGCCATGTTGCGCTTTGAATCCTTCCACCCACCACTCATCTCCTTCGCAGAAAAAGCGCGCTTGGGGATCGCCCAATTCCGTATCCCAGGGAAAAATCAGCGGGCCCTTGCCTTTCTTGCTCCAGATAGTTTCCTTTTCGAGTTTCACCTTGTGTCCATCCAGCGGGCCGTTCAATATTTCCAACACGAGTCGTCGATCACTCATGGGCGCCTCCTTTGGCCGGACTCTTTTCAAAGGTCAATTGCAAGCCGTTGTAGTTGATCATAATCGTGTCGTTGGCTTTGATTTTTTCGCCCAGTATCAAATCGGTCAATGGCTCAACAATCAGCCGGTCAATCGCGCGGGCCAAGGGCCGCGCGCCATTCAAGGCATCGTAGCCGGCAGTGCAAACATGTTCGCCAGCTTCGGGGGTAATAGCCAAATGAACATTTCGGCTATCCAGCAAACGTTGCTTGACGGACTCGAATTGCAAGTCAAAGATGCGTTTCAAATCAGGCTTGGTCAGCGGGTTGAAGTGAATGATCCGATCCACGCGGTTAAGAAATTCCGGTTTGAATTTGACGCGGATGGCTTTGTCGATACTCACCCGTTTTTCTTGCAGCCATTCCGGACTGCATTTCTCATGGGGTAAGAATCCTGCCTGATCTTGCGCATAAATCTCAGAGCCAACGTTCGAGGTCATGATAAAAATCGCTTCGCGGCCATTGACGGTGCGGCCTTTGGCATCGGTCAGGCGGCCCTCGTCGAAGAGTTGCAGGAAAATATTGTGGACATCTTCGTGGGCCTTCTCGATCTCATCCAGCAAAACCACGCTGTAAGGATGCAAGCGCAACTGGCCGGTGAGCTGGCCTTCTTCTTCGTAGCCCACGTAACCCGGCGGCGCGCCAATCAGTCTGGAGACTTGGTGCTTCTCCATATATTCCGACATATCCAGCCGGATCATCGTCCCGTGCTCGGGATCGTTGAAAAGAAAGCCGGCCAGCGCGCGGGCCAACTCGGTTTTGCCCACGCCGGTTGGCCCCACAAACAGAAACACACCGACAGGCCGACGGGGATCGCGCAGCTCGGCGCGCGCTCGCTTAATCACCTGCGCCACAGCTTGCGCTGCCTCGTCTTGGCCGATGACTTGCGACTTCAACGTCTCTTCAATACCTTTGATCCGCTCCAGCTCATCGCCCTTGAGTCGCTCCAAAGGAATGCCGGTCTTCCTGCTCAGGAGATAGCGGATCAGGTCTTCGTTGATGGCGGCAAAAAGTGGTTGCGTTTGTTCTTTTTCTGCCTTCTCGTCATGACCAAAAAACGAAGGAAGTTTTACGTAAGCTTCAGCTTGATGCAGTAACTTGATGGCCTTGGCCGGCAGTCTCTCATCTTGAATATAGCGTGCCGTTAGATGCACGGCAGCTTCAATTGCGCTTTCGGGTATTTCCAATCCATATTGCTCGTTGAAGAGACCTTTCAGAATCTCAATGCAGTCGTCGATACTTGGCTCTTCCACCAGAATGGTCTCGAAGCGCCGGCGCAGAGCTGGGTCTTTTTCGATGTATTGGCGATACTCATTGATCGTCGTCGCACCGATGCAACGAAACTCGCCGCGAGCCAGCGCCGGTTTGAGGGCGTTGGCAATGTTGGAAACGCTGTCGCCGCCTCCGCCCAGCACGGTGTGGATTTCATCAATAAAAACGATCACTTCCGGCGAAGCTTTCACCTCGGCAAGAACCCGTTCAACCCGCTCTTCCAACTCGCCGCGATATTTGGTTCCTGCCACCAAACTGTTGATGGAAATTTCAACGATGCGCTTGCCCTGTAATTCCGCGACGTTGGGTTTGCCATGCACCAATTCATAAGCCAGCCCTTCGACGATGGCCGTCTTTCCCACGCCTGCTTCGCCGATGAGCAGCGGATTGTTGGTCTCACGTTGGAGCAGAATGCGTTTCATCTGGCGCAGCTTCGCCTCCACACCAATGGCGGAATGGAGCTTGCCGGCTTTGGCTTCGGCGTTCAAGTCGCGACCGTATGTGCCCAGCATTCCTTTGCCTCTGGGAACGTTTGGTGAGTGCGGCTGCGGCGGTCGAGGTATTTGCCCCAAGCCCATATCAGGCGGTTCATCCGGAGATTTCTCCTCCTCATTTGGCGCAGGCCGGTCTGCAATACCGGCACGTTGTCTCACCCAATCATAGACCTTGCGCGGATCCCATCCCGCTTGTGCCGCGAGACCAAGCAGGAGATTGACGGCCAGACATTGATGATGCCGCAACGCCGCCAGCAACAGGTGGCCGTGCCCGATTTGCTCGTCACCGGCCAACGCCTTTGCCGCTCGCAACACCTGCATCATGCGCGGAGTAGCAACCGGCGTTTGCTCTTTTCCCGCCGAATAACTTGTTGCCAATTTTTCGGGATCAGCCGGACGCAATGCAAGCAAGGCGGCCGCCCCGATCGCAGCGACGTCTTTCCGTTGCCAATCATCTTCCGTGGCAATACCGGCCATCCCACGCAGCACGCCGCGAAACTGGCTGCGGCTTATGTCCATCTCGTGCAGGAGATCGCTCAAGGGTTGGCCATCCTGCCTAGTCAGTCCCATCAGCAGAAACTCAACGCCCAGCCAAAAGCGACCGATGCGCAGCGCCTCGCCCAGCGCGAATTCCAACGCCTGCCGACCTTCCGCATTCAAACAGGTTAACGGCAACAATTCCATCGGATCATCCGATTGAATGGGTTCGATTTTATCATACCAGTTTTCATCTTCACCAGGTTCAGGTTGGGCCTCCTCGGCTGGCGCTCCTTTGGTTTGTTCTTCCAACCAGGTGGCAAAGAAAGTTTTGGCTTCAGGCGGCGGACTCAAGCTGATGCCACGACTGCATGAACGAAACTCGACAGCGTCGGTCGGCCCATGGTGTTCGAGCGCAAAAAGCTCCCAACGATAGAGGATGAAAAAGGGATGCATGCCAAGCAACGGTATGCCATCGGCTGCGGCCACATAGAAACGGTTGCGTTTAATGTGCTGCGCCTCTGCTTGCGGCACTGCCAGTGCGGGCTTGTTGGCTGGGGTGACATCTTCGGTGAATTGCCCCATGAACTTCACCAGGCGCAGACGCAACTCAGAACCAACTGCATCAGCCCGTTCCAGATACACCAGCGGGTAGTCTCGCAGGGGTCCCAACTCGTTCAGCAGCACTGCCAGGGCTGGCTGCAAACGCAAGATCAACGGTTCGATTTTCTCAAGAGGATATATGGCAGCACCGTCCTGCCATTCTTTTTCGCGATACCAGGCGAGCAATTGCAGGAAATCAATTACGGAAGGCTCATCAATGCCGGACTTGTGCAATTGGATGGTCAGGTAATCAATGGCATCGACCAGCTCTTGTCGACCGAGCAAAGGCCGCGTGCAAGCAGGAAGCAAATCAGCGAGTTTCCATTTCTGCTGCCAGGGAGTCCTTTTATAAAGCTCGCTTAATTCGCGAATGGCCTCGGTCCAGCTTTGCAGCGTGGGCTTGGCGATCCATTCAAGTTTTTCCGGCAAGGGATAATCCGGCGGCTTATCCCGTCGCGCCTGGCCGATGAAGATGGCCGCCAGATATTTGATCAGGTGGGTAATGAGGCGATCCAACGCGACAAACTTTCGTCCCAACTCTTGCTCGCGATTGAAATCCGCACACGCCTGTGCGATAGGCAAGGGATAAGTCTTGATGACATGCTCGGCAAAAGGCTCGAACTTTTCAGGAGGGTCAATCGTCGAAGGCTCCGGCTCAACCCCCAACTGGCGCAGTTTGACCTTGGCTTCGCGGATAGCATCTTCCGAGGCAACAATCTGATTTAGCAAGGCGAGGCGTTCTTCACCGGCGGCGTAGTTAGTGTCTGGCCAGAAAATAATAAATTACAAAAGACTTGAATTTATTTTATTTTTTCATTATATTATACAGCTACAGAAATTCAAAGTATTATAC
>JAKEEU010000273.1 GCA_022616415.1 Candidatus Zhuqueibacterota bacterium
AAAACCCCAATGCGAAAAGGATTCGTTTGTATGTTTGCCCGGCCATCAACGCCTCAGTTCTGGCCAATTTGGTAATTGCCATAGTTGATTGTCAAAACGTGCGCGCCGACTACTCTGACTTGCGAAGTGGATTCATCCTTGAGCGGCAGCCAGAATTTCCCGACCTTCTGATAGCGGCGCACGAAATCAACTCGCTTGATCCAGAAAGATGGATTTTGGGCCGGTTGTCCCTCGATTTTGACTACTGCAAAATCGGTCGTGTGAATCCAGATTTTTCCGTTGAAAAGATATTTGGCTTTACGTTTCGGAATGGCTTTGGCGACATAGCAGTGATGACCATCCACGTCCTCTTCGCCGAGCAATTCAAAAGTGTAGTTGTCAGGCGTAATCGAACTATCGTGACGGCTGCGCCCGGCCGCCGCTTCGATCTCGCTTTCCATCAGTGGCTTGAAGACGCGCCCGCGAACGAACCCCGATCCTTTCTCTGACACAGTCTTGAAAACTTTGCCGCTTGAAGCGCGATACTCCAGCGCCACCTCGCTTTCCGCGCGAACCTTGCCCTTGCTGTTGGCGATGCGATAAGTGCGCGTTGATGAATACTGGCGCAGGCCTGACTCTCTTTGCTGATTGTGTTCCAGCAATTTGCCCATAAGAGCCTCGCCGCTCATACCACTGGCGGGTGGATGTGCAATGAAAGCCTGCTGAGCCAATGCCGAACTGGCAAGTGTCACGGCTGCCATCAGCATAAGCCCCATCAGTATTATCGGCTTGAAGCTTTGCCGCTTCACGCGCTGTTTCTGTTTTAGCATCCTTACTCCCTCCTTCTTCCTTATTTGGTTTTGATCGTGGCGGCCTAGAAATCGAGGACGAACTTGCCGCGAAATTCGCGCCCGACGCCGTTGAAAAAGCCGCCAAACTGCGAGCTGGCCAGGTTGCCCTGAAAGTCACGAGGATTGAAATGATTGGTCAGATTGAAAACCCTCACTCCCACTCTGGCCTTGTATTTTTTTCCGCCAACGGGAATCTTCAGGCTCTTCAAAATCTGTAGATCGAGTGTGGTGAAGGTGGGAAAGCGTCCCGCCCGATTGCGGCGTCCCACAAAGTTCCGGTCTTCGTCAATGAAAGAAAGCGGAAAACCATTGCGAACATCCAGCACCGGCGCCACGGTCAACCCATA
>JAKEEU010000274.1 GCA_022616415.1 Candidatus Zhuqueibacterota bacterium
GTTAGCGAACTCATCTCAATTAATCAGTGTATACAATTAACGATTTGTTTTTCATCTTTTTAACGCTGATTCCCGAGCGATTTTAGGAAACTCACGCTAGGGGAGCGCCACCAGTGGCATCATAAAAGTGTTGGAAGTTTCGCTCATCCGCAACAAGAGCATCCAAGTTTATGCCCAATCGGTCGCCTTCGTTTTTTATGAGCAGGAGAGCTTCATCTTCTGTCATACCCCGTAATGAGACGGTCCATGCTTTCTCAAGGTTTTGAACACGATTCGTAATCAAACACTTAACATTATTTGGTTCAGGAAGCTTGAGAATAAAATCACGTACAGCATCGTCAGTGACGGTTTCAAAATTGTCAACTATGAGCAAACAACGTTTTTCTTGCAGGTGTTTGACGACTTCGTGCCGCTTCTCTTCGAGAGGCAATCGCGTTAAAAGTGGATATTCAAGTGTTCGTGCAATGGTATCGAGCACATCGTTTATAGTGAGCTCACGATCCTTGGCTGAAGTCCAAATAAAAGCCTCAAATTTTTGTACGTCATTATTGACAAACGTGGGGTTTTGGCTTGCAGCAAGGCATTCATGTGCTACCTCTAATGCTAGGCTTGTTTTACCTATTCCTCCCATTCCATCAATGGTGATTATATTATAATCTGACTTCAAACCTTCGTGGACACGTTTGATTTCATCTTCTCTACCAATGAAATCAATATCTTTATCAGGCAATTTCTCTAAAACTGCGCTTTTAATTGCTTTCAAAAGATGTTTTAAACCAGAGTCATAGTCGCTGGTGAAATCACTATATTCTATTCGCCGTAAACGAAAAGGGATTTCACATTTTTTATGGAGCACAGGGAAAATACGTTTTTTTTCTTGTACCGCAAAATCTATTTCATCCCTGACATTATCTGAGTTTATTGAATTGGGAGAAAGAATGACTAAAAAATCTTTACAGAACTTCAATGCCTCTTCTATGGCACGATCCCATTTTTCGCCAGCTGCAATATCAAGTTTGGCTATCCAAATATTCACTTCTTCTAAACGTAAGTCATTGGCAAGCTGTAAAGCGAATTCTTTGTCTTTATCTGAATAGCTAATGAAGATTTTTTTATTTTGGCGTGCCATGCTTCACCTCGTTGAGACAATCATGAGTTTTCGCTAATCACTTCTCATTGCATCAAGATATGTTTCATATAGATGTCGATTTAATTTTGGCTTGCAAACGTTTTTTGAAAATATAAACATCAGGCTTCTGCGCTCAATCAATATTGTATGTATATTACTACTTTTTAGCAGCTCTTAAATAGGGAAAGCCAGAATCGCGACCTTAGCGAAGAAATATATTTTTGCACCAAAATCAACATTACGCATAAAAACGATTTGCATCGAGGATGTATTATGACCAAGGACAAACCCGTAGTTTTGGGCGGATCTAAAATCTTATCCGAGAGCATAAGAAGTTGTCATCCCCTCATTCCTGACGATGTGCTTTCGTCAGGATTGCAAAACGTCTTAAATGACATACTTAAATCTGGCATGCTCTCGAATTTTGCAAAATATACGAAAAAATTAGAAAATCAACTTCGTGAAACTTTGGAGGTAAAACACGCCCTCACCGTTTCTAATGGTACCACTGGTCTGGAAATACTTCTCTCGACTCTACCGAAGGATACAGAAGTACTTGTGCCAAGCTATACATTCCCATCAGTGGTTCACGCTATCTCTCTTGCGCATCTAAAGCCAAAATTTGTCGATATCGATAGAGAAACGTGCAATATTAGCTTGCAAGATGTTAAACTAAAAATCAATAGGAATACGACTTCGGCTATATTAGCAGTAAACGTTTTCGGCAACCCGTGCCAGATCAAAGAATTGGAAGACATCGCAAAACAATATCAAGTCAGGTTGTTTTTTGATTCCGCCGCAGCAATTGGCTCAAAATATTTTGATCGCCTCCTTGGTTCGTTCGGAGATGCCGAAGTCTTCAGCTTGAGTGGCACCAAAGTTGTCACCGCTGGCGAAGGCGGCATCATCACGACGAACGATGACAACCTGGCCAAAGAATTGGATTGCAAGCGCAACTACGGTTACAACAAGGTTGAAAGAGATTGTCTCTATATCGGCTTTAATGGCAAGCTCAGTGAACTGAACGCGAGCATTGCGCTGTGGTCACTGGGCGACATGGAGCGCAATATTGCCTGGCGGCGCAAAATAGCTGAAATTTATTATCAGCGCTTGAAAAAAATTCCGGGCATTTATTTTCAAAAGATCTTAGACGGATGTGAAACAAATTTCTGCACGTTTGCTATTGAGATAGACGCGCAGCAATTCGGTTTGGAGGCGTTGGTGGCGCAAGAATGCCTCAAAGAAGAAGGCTTTGAGACGCTCAGATATTTCTGCCCGCCCATGCACCTTACACGAGCTTACAAAGAGTTCAGCCATTTGCGCCTGGAGCAAAGCGAAACTTTGTCGCAACGGAATCTTTGTTTGCCGATTCACACACATTTGTCCGCGGAGCAGGCCAACGTCATCTGTGATGCCATTGAAAGAATTCACCTCTACGCCAAAGAAGTCACGCAAAAGCGCGCTTCCACAGGCAGTAAGCAACCAACAACGAATAAGAAAGAGCAAGGCAATTTACAATCAAAATTTCTCCACAGTTGGCCGATACGAAATGGGGCTAAGGGTTAGGCCGGATAATCAACAATCTCAGACAAGCACCGGGGATTTTTTGTCGCGCCATTTTTTCCAAGTTTTCAATACCAGCTCAACGTGCCCAAACGCCAACTTGCGTGGCAGCTCGTCCAGAGCAAACCATTTGGCTTCGGCAATTTCAGTTTGCGGAGTTATCTCGCCATGCGATACCTTGCAGAGATAGTAAATGTTCAACGTGGCGTCACCTTTCGGCCCGTAAGAATCTGGATAAATTCCGAGCAGACGAATGACTGAGATGTCGATACTTAGTTCCTCCATCATCTCCCGCCGTAATCCCTCTTCAGGAAGCTCGCCACATTCCAAAAAGCCCCCGGGAAAATCCCAATAGTATTTATATGGCTCGTTGGCGCGTTGAATCAAAAGAACTTTGCCATTTTTGATGATAACGGCACCGACACAGGGCTTGGGGTTGCCATAATGAATGAATTCACATCGTACACACGCCGGACGCGGTTTCTTGCTGCCGGATTTTGACGGCAAAATCAATTCACTGCCACACAGCGGACAAAAGCAGTATTCCATGGTGTCTCTCCAAAAGTTGTCAAACCGATGCGGTTCTATTGATTTAGTCGCTTCATATTGAATTTTCTGGAGTTTAAGCCGTCCTAAATTTCTCTGGTGTTGTTGGCAATTTCAATATAAGATGAAAAGCAAAAATGTCAAGCGAATTTCCCTATTTCCTTCTATGAGGCTTTCTCAATTAAACTTCATATTTTGGGAAAAGTTTTCTGGGGATGACTAAAGGTTTCATGGCTCTTGTGTGACTCGATTATTCAATACAACCCTGCAGTATAAAATTTTTCCGCAAATCTCTTGCCATGCCGCTACCTTCAACACATCGAAAGGGATTCTCCTCACCTCATTAAATATTCCACTTGCTCGTTTGCAGCAGGATGATTTGCCAGGGACGGAAAGGATTTCTTTTGGTATGTGAGATGAAGTAGACATGCGAAGACTTGGCAGAAAGCGTAGGCCGCCGAACACGCTCGCCGCACCAAATCAAGCAAATCAATCTTCCGGTTGGCCGCTGGTTTCGCAGGTCATGAAGGCGATGGTCGCTTCCGGCGTGCTGCTCTTTGTTTGCAATCTCGGCTATGACGGGGCCAAAGCCACCATCTTTCGAGGCTGGCAATTAGAGGAAGAAAACAAGCAGCTCAAAACCCGTCTCGAGATGATCGAGCACAAGATTCTTCCCAAAGTCGAGCAGGCGCAAAAGGACGTCAAAGATATTCAAGCGCCGCTGGATTTGCACGAAAAGCTGACGCCGGCGCAAATGGATAAACTCGCGTTCAAAGCGCGCGGCATTCACGCCGCGCTCGAAGAAATCGGCTACTTTGTCAAGCTGAATACGCACGCAGCCAACGACTTCCCGCAGGAGAATTATTACGCCGGTTTGGTGGGTTCTCCCAGCCTCAACTTGATGGGGCGTTTGTCCGACACCGCATCTCGCCAAAATTCAGCTCGCTTCGCCATTTTGCTTCCGACTCTCCCTTCCGCAGTTCCAGCACATGCCAATTCTCTTGAGGATTCCCTCAATCCGGTTGCGTCCATCACCGTCGTCGATTTTGAGCGTGAAGAATCGTCGAGCGAGACAGCATTTGCTGGCGCGACAACAAATTCTCTCGCCGCTTTTGAGAGCGATCAATTTGCCAATTGGGTTGCGCCATTGGCCGGCATTAAGAAACCGGCGGTGGCAAGGAACCTCGAATTTGAAGGGCTGCTGTCATTGCCAGCATATCGCCATCCGGACGATGTTCGGGCCGTGGTGGCGCGCCACAAAGCCGCGCTTCAAGATTGTTACAAGCAGGCGTTAAAAATTGCCCCCAACCTTGAAGGCGAAATTAAAGTGCGGTTTACCGTATCGACTGCCGGCCATGTGATTGCCGCCAGCTTGCTCTCGTCGACGACGAACAATGCACGACTCGAGCAGCTTATCTTGGAAAAGATTCGGCGATGGGGCGATTTCGGCGAAGTCAATTCCAACGTTGGAAATCAGACTTTTCGACAGACTTTTGTTTTTGTCGACGCAGCTCAAACTGATGAGCCCGCATTGACAACTAAAAACTTTACCTCTTCGAGCCTAACAAGATGAACGGCTTGTAAAAATAACTCATTGCATTTCTTGCCTTTTCTTGAGTATATTGTTCCACCGAAACAACGATCAATTCAAGACGGAGCCAATATGAACTTGCACTACGATCACGCGCACTTTCGCTGCGCCGATTTGGAGCAGGCGATTGATTTTTACCAAAAGCTGCTCGACGCCGAAATCGTCAAGCGCTCGGAACACGGCGGGCGAATCATTGTGACCTTGCGCATCGGAGGCGCCCACATCTGTCTCTCGCCGGCGCCGCCGGGCAGCGACTTCGCGCCGGAAGAGAAAGCCAAGCGTCTTGGCGTTTACCATTTGGCTTTTCTGGTGCCTAATCTCGACGCGGCAATAGCGGCGTGCAAACGCCGTGGCGCAAATTTTGTCATTGAAAATTTGATGGCGAACCCAAAGCGCAAAGTAGCTTTCTTCGAGGCCCCCGATGGTATGCAAGTGGAGCTGATGGAAGATTTGTCATGAAAGTAAATTTATAGCCGTTTTCTTTTCTCTTGACGCAGTAGAATTTTTTTACTAATATATTTATTCGATTTCGCCGGACGGTGATGGAAGCACAGAAAGGAGAAGGACCGAAATCTCTACCAAGGTGGCAAAAACAGCGAAACCAGAATCTTGAACTCCAAACGGGAGAGGCGAAGATGGAATGGATTTCCGGGCATTTTGTGGCTATTGTTGGCGGCGCCGTGGCCGGCTCCGAAGCCGCTTATCGATTGTCGCAACGCGGCATCTATTCGGTGGTTTTCGAGCAAAATGCTTTGCCATACGGAAAAATTGAAGATGGCTTGCCGATGTGGCACGTGAAGCTGCGCAATTCGGAAGAGAGCAAAATCGACGAGAAGCTCACTCAGCCGCGCGTTTTCTTTGTGCCACGCGTGCGTCTGGGACGCGAGCTGGACTTTCACGATCTCGTGCACAACTGGGGCTTCAGTGCCGTGCTGTTGGCTAACGGCGCTTGGCGCGACCGGAGCCTGCCGATTCCGGGCATCGACGCGTATCTCGGCAACGGTTTGGTGTACCAAAATCCGCTCATTCACTGGTTCAATCATAAGCACGAGCCCAACCATAACGAAGCGGGCTTCGAAGCCCATGACAACGTTTTGGTTGTCGGCGGCGGGCTGGCCTCGTTGGATGTGGTGAAAGTTTTGATGCTCGAGACGGTGATGACGGCATTGCAGCGTCACGGCATTGCAGCGGATCTGCTGACGTTGGAGCACGAGACGATCAGCAAGTTTTTGCAGTCGCACAATCTCACGCTCGACGCACTCGGCCTGCAAGGTTGTATGCTCGTCTACCGGCGGCGGATGATCGACATGCCGTTGGCGGAGATGCCACAGGACGCGATGCCCGAACGCGCGCAAATCGTCCATCGCGGCCGCGAAAAAATTTTGCACAATTTTCAGGCGAAATATCTGTTTCGTTTTATGGAATTGTCGGCGCCGGTGGATAAAATTGTTGAAAATGGCCGGCTCGTCGGTTTGAAGCTGGCGCGCACCGAGATGAAAGACGGCCGTCCGGCCATACTGCCGGGAACCGAGTTTGAGTATCGCTCGCCAATGGTTGTCTCGTCGATCGGCAGCATTCCGGAAGTGATTCCAAGCATCCCGATGGATGGCGAGCTCTACAAAATCCGCAGTCCGGAAACCGGCCAGTTTGAAGCATTCGAGCATGTTTTCGGGCTGGGCAACGTGGTTACCGGAAGAGGCAATATCAAAGCCTCGTTCGATCACGGCCGCCAAGTGGCCTATTTGCTCATGGAAGATTTTCTCGCCTGGCGGGAAGAAGACTATCAAGAGCTGCTTCGCCGTGGCGGGACCATTGCCGGCCAGCGCGCCGAAAATATTGCCGATATTTTGGCCACCAAGAAATTGTTGAGCGTCGAGCAAATCGAAAAAATTCATCAACGCCTCCAGCGCTTGCAACAGCAAGTCGGCTACGATGGCGATTATCGAAAATGGATCGAGCGGCACAAGCCGGTGCGCTACGAAGATTTGATCGGGTGGAAGCCGAAACATGGGTAGGTATTTTCGCCGCAACTTTTCGTTTGACAATCGCAAAATTATTTATTATACTTGACAGCGCTGGTTTTCTCCATTGAATTCTCATCTTCGGCGTTTTTAGTAAAACCCAGTAGAGGCTTAAATGATCCTCGGCGTACCTCTCGCGTCCTATCCAAACGAGCGGCGAGTTGCCCTGGTGCCTGCCGTCGTGCCAACTTTGGCCAAGGCCGGCGTGGAGGTGCTGGTGCAACGGGAGGCGGGTGAGAAGGCTGGTTTCTCGGACGCCGCTTATCAAGAGCAAGGCGCACGTCTTATACCTGATCGGGCTCAACTCTTCTCTTCGGCCGATGTGCTCCTCCAAGTCCACGGTCTCAGCGCCAACCCTGGCGCCGAGGTGGAGTTGATGCGCTCCGGCCAGGTTATCGTGGGACTTCTTAATCCTTTTGGCTCCCCTCAAACCGTGCGCGAGCTTGCTGCAAAGGGTGTCATCGCCTTTGCTCTGGAGCTGCTTCCGCGCATCAGCCGGGCCCAGCCCATGGATGCGCTCAGCGCTATGGCAACGATAGCGGGTTACAAGGCCGTTCTCTTAGCTGCGGAAGCGCTTCCGAAAATGTTTCCCATGATGATCACCGCTGCCGGAACCATCACTCCGGCTCGGGTTTTTGTCGTGGGAGCTGGCGTGGCCGGGCTTCAAGCGATTGCCACCTCCCGGCGCTTGGGCGGTGTCGTGCATGCGTATGATGTCCGGCCAGTGGTGAAAGAACAGGTGGAAAGCTTGGGGGCGAAGTTCGTTGAGCTCAAGTTGGAAGCTGCAGGCGCTGAGGCGGCAGGCGGATACGCCAAAGAAATGGGCGAGGAATTTTATCGCCGCCAGCGCGAGATGATGATGCAAGTGGTCGCCGAAAGCGATGTGGTCATCACCACCGCGGCGGTTCCCGGCAAAAAAGCGCCAATTCTCATCACCAAAGAAATGGTTCAGGGAATGCGCTCCGGCTCCGTCATCGTCGATTTGGCTGCCGAAACCGGCGGCAATTGCGAGCTCACTCGGCCGGGGGAAACGGTGGAAGCTCATGGCGTCACGATGATCGGGCCGATCAATTTGCCCGCGACCATTCCTTACCACGCCAGCCAGATGTATGCCCGAAACGTCACCGCTTTTCTGCGAAATCTCGTCAAGGATGGTGCGCTTCATCTCAATTTCGAAGACCAGATCATTCAAGGCACTTTGCTCACGCATAAGGGGGAGGTGGTCAACTCCCAGGTTCGTGAGTTGTTAGGTTTGTCCGGCTCCACAGTGTCAAACAAGGAACTTTAAATGCTAAGGTTTCGTGGGCAAGCGCATGCCCATCATCCAACACCGGAGATTTGTTTATCAATGAAAGGAGTCTTTCCTATATGGAAACTTTCGTCGCGGCTCTAACCATCTTCGTGCTGGCTCTCTTTGTCGGCTTCGAGGTGATCACCAAGGTGCCGCCGCTTTTGCACACGCCTCTGATGTCCGGCGCCAATGCGATCTCCGGCATCACGCTGGTGGGAACGTTGATCACCTCAGGCGCGCGGTTGACGATCCTGACCGAGATTCTGGGATTCTTTGCGGTCGCGATGGCGACGGCCAACGTGGTGGGAGGCTTTCTGGTCACGCACCGTATGCTGGAAATGTTTCGCCGAAAAAAATAATTTCACCGTCCGGGCCGTCTGTTTGTAAAAAGCGTTCATCAGTTCAGATTTCGCGAGGTTCAAAAACTCACGGCCCGGACGGTTAGTGGTCATTTACGCATTACTCATTACGAATTACTCATAACATGCCAAAAGAAGAGGCAATCGTCAAGCTTTTCTATCTTGCCGCTGCCGTGCTCTTCATCATCGGCATCAAAGGCTTGTCCCATCCGCGCACGGCGGTGCGGGGCAATCTTTTGGCGGCTTTGGGCATGCTCCTGGCCATCGTGATCACACTCACCGACAAGCGCATCGTCAGCTTTCAAATCATCGTGGCGGGCTTTGTAGCGGGAGGACTGCTCGGAACGATCATGGCCTATCGCGCCCCGATGACGGCGATGCCGCAAGTGGTCGCCATCTTCAACGGCTTCGGCGGCGGCGCCTCGGCTCTGGCGGTGGGGGCCGCGTTGGAGGAAGCCCTCAAGGGAGAGTGGATCGAAGAGATCACCATCCAGTTCACCTCTTCGGCTGCGGCCGCCGCGCTCATCGGCGCTGTTTCGCTGACGGGCAGTTTGGTCGCCTTTGGCAAGCTCCAGGGGCTTATCGCGGAGAAACCGATTCTTTTGCGAGGCCGGCATGTGATCAATATCGCCTTGGTGTTGATCAGCCTCGGCCTCAGCGCCTGGCAAGTCGTCGGTTATACGCCGTTGCTGTTTCACGCGGATTCACAGTTCACTGCCGATCTGGATCGTACGGTGTTCCCAAATGATTTCCGGCAGGCGTTTAAAAATCATGGCATCACGCTATCCGGCCATCTCACCGTTGCGGTTGCGGAGGAGAATGGTGCGTGGCGGATAACGGATGGCGACAATCGGGAAACGTACGAAGTCAGACGCGAGGGGGAACAGTTGAGCATTCACTCCCGATCAGCCCTGCCGTTTTGGATCATGGTCGTGGTTGCCTCCATACTCGGCGTCATGCTGGTGATCCCCATCGGCGGCGCCGACATGCCCGTGGTCATTTCCCTGCTGAACGCTTACTCGGGAATTGCAGCCGCAGGCCACGGCTGGGTGCTCAACAACAGCGTGCTCATCGTTGCCGGCTCTTTGGTCGGCGCTGCGGGATTTATCCTCACGGCTTTGATGTCCAAAGCAATGAACCGCTCACTGCCCAACATCATGTTCGCCGGAGTCGGTGCGGTTGTCGCCACAGAGGCGGAGAGTGAAGATATTTATGCCGGAAAAGTGAAAGCGGCTTCGCCGGAGGAGGTGGCGATGCTCATGGAAGGCGCTAGGCGAGTGGTCATTGCCCCCGGATACGGAATGGCGGTCGCCCAGGCGCAGTATGCGATTCAGGATCTGACGAATGTGCTTGAATCCAAAGGCGTCGAGGTCGAGTTTGCCATTCATCCGGTTGCCGGTCGCATGCCGGGGCACATGAACGTTCTGCTGGCCGAGGCCAACATTCCCTACGAGAAGCTGAAGGAAATGGATGAGATCAACCCCTCGTTTCGGCAAACGGATGTGGTCTTGGTAATCGGGGCCAACGACGTGGTCAATCCGTTGGCGCGAAATGCCGATCCGGCGATTCCGATTGCCGGCATGCCGATCCTCAACGTTGACCAGGCTCGCTCCGTCGTCATCATCAAGCGCAGCCTCAGCCCGGGATTTGCCGGAATTCCAAATCCCCTTTTTGCGGCAGACAATGCCCTGATGCTTTATGGCGATGCGAAACGGATGGCCATGGCTCTCACCGCCGCGCTTAAAGAGACGTAGGGCAGTAAAAATTGCCGCGCCGGATCATTTCATTGCGCGCTAGTGCCCTGTTACTTTAATTTCGCAGTCTTGCCCCCTTGTGGGGCAATGTTGCAACTCCGAATTTACTGGCCTCGACAGCGGCCCACAGGGGGGCCGGGACTACAAAACTAATGGTAACAGTGCAATAAGCCTTTAAACAGCCGTCCGGGCGCTCTAATAAAAAGCAGCCGGGCGGTTACGTCCTTGAGGGCAAATTTTTCTCAAACGCAGGAGTTGAACCATGCATACCGTCAGCCAGCTTTTGGATGCCAAAGGGCGCGAGGTCTGGTCGGTAATGCCGGCGACCTCGGTTTATGATGCGCTCGTTTTAATGGCCGAAAAAAATTGCGGGGCTTTATTGGTGCTCGAAGCCGGTAAATTGATGGGCATTTTCTCGGAACGGGATTACGCCAGAAAAATTATTCTAAAAGGAAAAGCTTCCAAGGATACACTCGTCGAGGAAATCATGAGCACGCAAGTGGTCTTTGTCCGTCCCCAACAAACGATCGCAGAGTGCATGGCCTTTATGACGGCCAAGCGTATCCGTCACCTGCCCGTGCTCGAAGGCGACAAGGTAATTGGCATGATTTCAATCGGCGATGTGGTGAAGGCCATTATCTCGGAACAGGAATTCACCATCAAGCAGCTTGAGAATTACATTACAGGGGCTCCGATAGCGCAGACGAATCTATAACTGATTTGCAGTCGGCCACTGTCGCGATCATGCCCAAAGCCTCCATGCTTTGCGCGCGGGTGATGCGCGGAATGTAATCCATCGCAAAGCAGGTGATCTTTCGTTCCACCAGCTTGCGAATCGCTTCGGGATAAACATGCGGTTCCATGAAGCAAATAAGCGTAGCCCCTTCCGGCATAAGTTCCAATTCGTGCTTGCCGGCTTTAGGGTGCAAACGCGGCGGTTGGAACTTGAGGACGACTTCGCTGCTGCTATAAAGCTCGACGCCGTTTTTGACGATGGTGGCGCCGGCTTGTTGGTATTCGTCATCGAGAAACGACGCCACCGAACCCGCACCGGCTTCGACAAACACCTCGTGTTTGTTCTTTTTCAATGGGGCGATCATGGCGGGCACCACGGCGACGCGCGTCTCGCCTGCCAAAACTTCTTTGGGAATCCCTATTTTCAAATTCAGCCTCCTTTCCTGGGCAAAGTTTTGTGTAGCTATTCAGATAACCGTCCGGACGCTTCGTTATTTGACAAAACCACAGTAATTCTCGCACAAAAGCGTCCGGACGGTAAATCATTACAGTTTGTGTGAGACTCATGAAAGGGATAATATAATCAATACAAGGTGTATGATTCCAAATTTTTCGTCACAAAAATCAACCGACGGTTACATCGCATTTAAACCGACAAATCGTGTGCCGCGTGAGCCGGCGCAGGCGAAATTCACTATAGATGCAAACCTTTCAACCAGTTAGGCAAAACCGATCGCAATGCTGAAGCCAGTGTGTTTCTCAAAAATAATAAGGAGTTTGTTCATTTTTGGGAAAAGATGGAGAATTTTTCGGTTGACATTTGATGTGCAATCGTGTAAATTTTGTTAATGAGGCACACTACTTAATTTGAAAGCGAGGTGATGAAAATGAAAAACGACGCGTATATTTCGGTGAAAGTCAACCGGCAGAAGGCTGAAAAATTGCGGAAGATTTACAAGGCGGCCACTGCTCAAGAGGTCGTTGAGCAGATTTTGGATATTATGGTGTCCGGCGAAAAAAAAGAGCGCCAGTTGAAGAAATCCAGGGGAAAAGCCGGTTCCAGGAAAGGCTCTGAATAAGTTTGACCCAATCTAATTCTCAGTTTGAAAGCGAGGTGACAGCACATGCGAAACGGCGTTTACATCCCAATGAAATTGAGCCGGCGGAAAGTCGAGAGATTGCGGAAACTTTATGATTCCACGTCTCCGGAACAGGCGATTGAGCAGATGTTGGATGATAGGTTGTATATGGAAGAAATGCGACGCCTGATGAGAAGGTATAGGGGCAAAGGAAACATTAAGAACGTCTATGAATAAACTTTTGGCTGATACAAACATCTACATTGATTATCGCAATTCGGGTAGGTTTACCAGTATTCTTGAACCAAGCAAGCCCTCCGACGAGATTGTTTATGTTTCTGCGGTAGTCATTATGGAACTTTTTTCCGGCACTTTTACCAGGTCTGAAATTGCTTTTCTGGACAATTTGACGAAGGTGTCCAGAGTGTCAAACAAACTTGTAGTTCCTCCGTGGTCGGATTATGTCGAAGCTGGCAGGTTGCTCGCCAAGCTTCAGAGCCAAAAGGGCTACGAAATCAAAAAGACGATTGGTTTGACCAACGACGTTCTTATTGCTTTAAGTGCTCGTCGAATCGGCGCGACTGTCATTACCCAAAACAAGAAAGACTTCGAAGCGATTCAATCTGTGAAAGATTTCAAGCTGAAGATCGTCAGTTAAATGGCGACAAAAGTGATATCTTAGAGTGGTTAATAAATAATGTATAAGTCGAGCGTTTGTCGTTGAAGAGTTATAAAGCTGGATCATTGTTGGGAGAATTTTATGCATAACATCAGTATAACTCAACTTGCTGGCCAAATATATTCTAGAAAAGAGTTAGGGGAGAAGCCTTATCTCTTATTCTTGGGAGCAGGGGTCTCTATTTCCTCAGGTGTTTCAGGAATAAATGAGATCATCAATCAATTTCTGATTAATTCTGGTATCGCAAATTATGAGGCTTTAAATAGAATGGATAGAGATGAACGTTTTAAGAGGTTTGTTCTTGCCATTGAAAAACTAAACGAATCTGATAGATACAGTTGGTTACAAGCTTGCTTCAGAGATAAAAATCTTTCTCTTGGATATCATGCACTCACTCGATTGATAGAGGAAGGCTATTTTGACATAATCTTAACAACTAATTGGGATAATCTTTTGGAATTAAGCTTAAAAGAATCAAGTCGAATAAACAAAGAAGATTACCAAATCTATATAAGAGGAGAACATCAAGACGACTTAATTATTCGTGACTTTCAGAAATTAGAAGTTCCACAAGTAAAGATTCTAAAGCTGCATGGTGATTTAGCACATCGCGTTACTTTTGTAACTCCCAAAGAAGCCACCGATTTTCCAGGTGGTTTTGCAGATTTTTTTAAAAATTTTCTCAGACATCGTGATCTAATCATGATCGGTTATAGTGTATCTGATTTGGATATACAGAAGTGTATAGATCGAAATGATAACACTTTGATCTATGTCGCGCCCCAAATGTCACCTAACGAATCATTAATGAACAAATACAGATATGTGCAACAGATAGACGCCGAGTTTAATGTTTTTATGAACAACCTTTGTGCAGCACTTCTCGATGATAATGTTGAGAAATTGAGCAAGACATTTTCGAAGCTTGACAAACACGACGATAAACAACATAATATTGATTTATTACTTGAAGAAGTTGAGAATAAATTAAACAGCCTGTTTGAACCTGCGGAAGGGCAGCGTTGGTTGCACACCCCGCTTGCTATGTTGGATGGACGGCGTCCGATAGATCTAATTACTCACGGTGATGCTGACCGCATTATGCAAATTCTTGTGCGCTTGGAAGAAGGAATTCACATCTGATGCCACGTTTGTTGTCTGAAAAGTTGCAGGATGCTCTTGAATGGGCAGTACCTTTTTCAGGCGTTTGTTTTCGCAACGTCTCCCAAAAGTTCGCTAACACACGGGATATTCTCTCGGCACAAGGTAGCCTCGACGTAGGCGGACGCTATAACTTCAAAGGTGCGTTTGAAGTTCTTTATCTTTCATATGATCTTCATACATGTCTGGAGGAAACCACAAAATCCATGCAATGCGACAATGGCTTTGAGGTTGCAAAGGCTCTGCCACGCGTCGTCATTGGCATCGAAGTAAAGTTGAGCCGCGTTTTGGATTTGACTAGTGCCATTATTCGACGCCAACTATGCATTGCGAAGAAAAGCCTGACCGCAGATGATTGGGAGAAACTTCAAAATGTTGATAATCAAGAAGCCTTTACCCAACAGATCGGCCGGCTGGCACGCGAAGCCGGATTTGAAGCCATTCTCGTCCCGTCCGCAGTGACACGCGGCAAAAATCTTGACATTTTTCCCGATCGTTTGCTGGCGGGATCATCTCTGAAAGTCGTCAATCGCCATTTTTTGCCATTGCCAAAGCGGTAAACTCGCGTTTATGAATCTTCCCCGCCAACAATTTGAAGCTCTCGTCCTTACCGAGCTGGAGGCGCTGCCAGAAGCTTTTCAAGAGGCTTTGGAAAATATTGCCATCGTGGTCGAAGATTGGCCGGATCGCGCCACGATGCGGGAGTTTGGCGTGCGGCGTCGCGACGAGCTGTTTGGCGCCTATCTCGGCACGCCGCTGCCGGAGCGCACCGCGGATTATGGCAACACGCTGCCGGACCAGATTTGCATTTATCAAAAACCCTTGGAAAATTTTTGCCAAAATGAAGACGAGCTGCGCGAGCAGGTGCATATTACGCTGCTGCACGAGATCGGCCATTATTTCGGCCTCGACGAAGACCGGCTGGCCGAGCTTGGTTATGAATGATCCTGGTAATCGCCCAGTTATTGGTTGGTAGCACCCCGTAGAGCGGGGCAGTCAGGATGGCTGTGCAACGTTTCTCTTCCGATGACTGGGGTGCTAATCCTGGAACAAAATTCTTGCTTTTGTGGTTGTATCCTCCTATATTTTTCTTATGGTAATAAATGGCATTTTTCGAATGGGCATAAAAGACGCGATGGTGCATGAGTTTTGCGTGCGCATCGGCGGCGAGGTTGAAACGAATGCGGATTAGTTTTTGCAAGCGAATCATGCTGATAATGGCGCGCCGGTTATTGTTGCGGATGACCGGCATCGGCATCAGTCTAACCTCGCTCAAAAATTTCCACGCGCAAAACTACAGCGAATGCACCCTCACGCGGTGCATTTTTTATTTTTTTAGAGGAGGTTGAGGTGTTAGAAGATCTAAAGACCCTGGTCGATTTACAAAATGTGGACAGCCAATTATTCGCCTTGGAAAGGGCCAAAGGCGACCTGCCGCATCGCGTTATGGAGCTGAAAAGCCAATTGGATCAGCTCGCCAAGCTGCATCGGCAAAAAGCCGAGGCCCTGCAGGCGGCGCAGAGCGGCCGCCGCACGGCGGAAGGGGCGCTGCAAATGGCCAAAGAAAGAAAAAAGAAATACGACAACCAGTTGTATAGCGTCAAGAACAACAAAGAATACGACGCCGTCACCGCCGAGATCGAGGCGGCTGCGGCGGAGATCGACGAAACCGAAACCCGAATCCTCGAGGCGATCGAACAGGAGGAAACGCTGCAAAAAGAGCTGGCCGAGCAGGAGCAGCGGCTGAAAGCAGTGCAAAGCGAATATGAAGAGCAAAAAGCAATTCTGGCGGCGCGAGAAGCGGAGACCCGCAGCATGACTGAAGTATTGCAAAGCCAACGCAACAGCTTGGTCGTCAAATTGCGCAAACCGCTGCTCGGCGCCTATAAACGCATTCTAAACGGGAAAGACGGCTTGGCGGTCGTCGAGGTCATTCGCGGCTCCTGCGGCGGTTGCTTGACGCGCATCCCGCCTCAGCGCGTCCTTGAAATTCGCGAAATGAGCCAAATTCATTATTGCGAATCTTGTGGCCGGATTTTGGTTTGGAATAATGCCGACGAAGAAACTGCCAATAAAATTGATAACACAACTGTTGCAGTCGCTTGATCGTAGCGCAGACTTTCCCCGCCGCGCCTGCCCTGCCGCAGGCCGGGGGCGGGGCTAAAGCAAGCTGGAAGCTTGTGCCACACTTCTTTGCGATCGTTATTGTTTTTCAAGGGTAATGCAAATGGGAATATCGAAGGTTTTAAATTTAAAGTGAAGAACGGCGAAGTATCCAAAGCAGGCTAGACGGTCGTGGCGCGGCGACGCGCCAAGGAAAGTCCGAACTCCATAGGGCAGGGCGGTCGCTAACGGCGACGCGGCGCGAGCCGACGGAAAGTGCCACAGAAAATACACAGTCCCGCCTCGGCGGGATAAAGGTGGAAAGGCGAGGTAAGAGCTCACCGCGACGCGGGTGACCGCGCCGGCATGGTAAACCCCGCTCGGAGCAAGACCAAATAAGTTCCGCTCCGCCCCGTTATTAACGGGACGGGAAGAGTTGCCCGCTCAATTCCCTGCCTCGGCAAGGAGGCGGAACGGGTAGGTCGCTCGAGGCGTCGAGCAATCGACGTCCCAGATAAATGATCGTCATCCCGATTTTCCTTGAGTAGAAATACGAAAGGAAGTCGGGAGAACAGAATTCGGCTTATCGGCCTGCTTTGGATTTTTTATTTGAAATGACGTAGTCATGCTCCCCTGCAGGGCACGCTTGAAGCCTCTCATTCAGTGGTTTCGACAGCGGCCCACGCCGTCCCGCTTCCATATAAAAGCTATGGAGACGGAGCGGGGCAAGGGGCCGGGACTACAAAAAAAAATTTTTGATATCTCGGGGTCATCATGGATTTGCAGTGGGAATTTATCGAAACCACGCCTGCGGTCGTCGTCAAGCAAATGGCGAGCGAGTTGGCGGTGCCGCCGATCATCGCGCGTGTGATGCTCAATCGCGGCATCGATTCGTTTGACAGCGCCAAGGAATTTTTTAATCTGAGCCTGCTGCAATTGCACGATCCGTTCCTGATGGCGGACATGCAAACGGCGGTCGAGCGGTTGGCGCAGGCGCTCGCTCGTAAAGAGCGCCTGCTGATTTACGGCGATTACGACGTCGATGGCACCACCGGCACGGCTTTGCTGACGCTGGCATTCCGCGCGTTGGGTTACGAAGTCTCACATTATATTCCGGAGCGCCTGCGCGAAGGGTATGGCTTGTCAACTGCCGGCATAGAGAAAGCCAAGGCCGACGGCGTTCAGCTCATTCTTGCCGTCGATTGCGGCGTGACGGCGCACGAAGAAATCACCCGCGCGCGTGAACTCGGCATGGATGTGATCGTGTGTGATCATCATCAGCCTTCGGCGCAGCTTCCGCCCGCCAATGCCTTGCTCAATCCAAAACGCAGTGATTGTCCGTATCCTTTTAAAGAGTTGTGCGGCGTCGGGGTGGCGTTCAAATTGATGCAAGGCTTGTATCGGCATCTGCGGCATGATGATAAGGATTTGTTCCGGCATCTCGATTTGGTGGCGATCGGCAGCTCGGCGGACATCGTGCCGCTCGTCGACGAAAACCGCGCGTTTGTCAAATTCGGCCTCGAACAATTGAACCGCACCGAGAATATCGGCTTGCGTGCGCTCATCAAAGTTTGCGGCTTGGAGAAGGGGCCCATCGACTCCGGCCACGTCATCTTCATCGTCGCGCCGCGCATCAACGCCGTCGGCCGCATGGGCGATGCCCGCCGCGCCGTGAATCTTCTAATTACCGAAGACGAAGCGCCGGCGGTGGAGATCGCGCAAATTCTCGACGCGGAAAATCGCGAGCGCCGCAATATTGACGATGAGACATTCCGCGACGCTATCGAGATCATCGAGACGCAGTGCGATCCCGAAAACGACACGGCTTTCGTGTTGCACCAGGAAAATTGGCATTCCGGCGTCATCGGCATCGTGGCGTCGCGAGTGGTGGAAAAATATTTTCGCCCGACGGTGATGATTGCGACCGCCAACGGCATGGGCAAAGGCTCTGTGCGCAGCATCCCCGGCTTCGATATTCATCACGCGCTGTCGCAGTGCGCCGATTTGTTGCTGGCGTTCGGCGGCCACAAGTATGCCGCCGGCTTGACAATTGCGACAGAGCAGATTCCGGCGCTGCGCCAACGCTTGCAAGAAGTGGCCGGTCGCACGCTCACGCGCGAAATGCTCGTGCCGAAATTGCGCATCGACAGCGAAATTCGCTTTGCGGAAATCGAGCCGCGCCTGGTCAGCTTTCTCAAAGCGCTGTCGCCGTTTGGCCCGCAGAACATGCGCCCGGTTTTCGTCAGCCGCGGCGTGCGCGTTTCCGGCACGCCGCAAATCGTCGGCAACAACCATTTGCGCTTTCAGGCCATTCAAGACAACAAGCGGCTGGATTGCATCGGCTTCAATCTCGGCGACAAGCTGCCGCGCCTGAGCCACGGCAACAGCGAAGTCGATTTGGCTTACTTGCTCGAAGAGAACACGTACCAGGGAAGAACCACGCTGCAACTGCGTATCAAAGATATTCGGTAACACGACGTTTAAATTTTAAATTTGCTTTTGGTTTTTGTCGTGCGAACTTTTCAGGAACTGAGGCGAAATTGATACGATGGATAGAGAGCCTGCATGAAGGTTTTCGAGTCGAAGTTAGATCCCAAATCCGAAACATACAAGCAGCGCCGCAGCTACATGCTGCAATTGCTCAGTGAATTGAATATCCGCCGCAAGCAGGTCATCGAGCCGCCGCCGGAAGCGGTGCAGAAATTGCAAAAACGCGGCAAATATCCCGCGCGCGAAAAAGTTCGGCGCGTGCTCGACCCTGGAAACGAACCGGTTGAAATCGGGCTGTTCGCCGCCTGGGATATGTATCACGACATTCCTGGCGGCTACCCTTCGGCGGGCACGATCGTGCAGATCGGCCGCGTCTCCGGCAAGCTCGCCGTCATCGTCGCCAATGATCCGCTGGTGAAGAGCGGCGCCTGGGTGGAAATTACCTGCAAGAAAAATCTGCGCGCGCAAGAGATCGCCATGGAAAATCGCTTGCCTATCATTTATATGGTCGACTCGGCCGGCGTCAATCTCGAACGGCAGGCGGAAATTTTTCCGGATCGCGATCATTTTGGCCGCATCTTCCGCAACAACGCAAAAATGGCGGCGATGGGGATTCCACAGATTTCGGTGGTGTTCGGTTTTTGCGTTGCGGGCGGCGCGTATCTGCCCGGCATGTCCAGCGATCTGGCGATGATCACCGAGCATTCGAGCATGTTTCTCGCCGGGCCGTTTTTGGTGAAAGCCGCGGTCGGCCAGGAAGTGGATATGGAAACGCTCGGCGGCGCTGAGATGCACAACGCCATCTCCGGCGTTGCCGATTATCGCTTTGACACCGAAGACGAGGCGATTGAATTTATCCGCAACCAGATGTCCATGCTCGGCGCCAATCCCCCGGCGCCGTTTGACCGCACCGCTTATAAAGAGCCGCAATACGATCCTGACGAATTGCTCGGCATTCTTCCCAATAATGCTTCCGGCGCTTATGAAATGCGCGAAATTCTCGCGCGTCTGGTGGACGGCAGCCGCTTCGAGGAATACAAACCGGAATCTGGCAAAACGATTGTCACGGGCTTTGCGCGGCTCGGCGGATTTGCGGTGGGCGTCGTGGCGAATCAAGGCATGGCGGTGAAGCGCCAGATGCCGCCGGATCACCTCGGCCAACCGCAGCCGCCGCAAATGCAAATGGGCAACGTGATCTATTCCGACTCGGCCAACAAAGCCTCGCATTTCATCATGCTCTGCAACGAGCGCAAAATCCCGCTGATCTTTTTGCACGACGTCACCGGCTTCATGGTCGGCAAGCAGGCGGAGACCGGCGGCATCATTCAAGACGGCGCACAGTTCGTCAACGTGCAAGCCAACTCCGTCGTGCCTAAACTGACTGTCGTCATTCGCAACAGCTTCGGCGCCGGCAATTATGCGATGTGCGGCAAGGCCTACGACCCGCGCTTGATTTTTGCCTGGCCGACGGCGAAAATCGCGGTGATGGACGGCGGCATCGCAGCGGACACGGTTTTGCTCACCAAAAAAGAATTGTCCGGCGAAGAGCGCCAAGCCTTTCGTAAAAAATTGGTCGACAAATACAATGCCGAAGCTTCGCCCTATTTCACCGCCGCGCGCCTGATGGTGGACGGCATTCTAGACCCGCGCGGCACGCGCAAAACCCTGATCGCCGGCCTGGAAATGGCAGCGAACAATCCGGAGATGCCGGAGTTTAAGACGGGGGTGATGAGGATGTAGCAAGTGGCAAGTTTGCAAGTGGCAATAACCTGAGCTCAGATTATGAAAAAGAACGGAAAAGCCGAGCCGCTTGATCTTCACGTTTTAATTGAGAAGGAAGGCCGGCTCTATTCAGCGCTGTGTTTGGAACTGGACGTGGCTTCGCAAGGACGTACAGTCGCTGAGGTCAAAAAAAATATTATAGAAGCCATCACGCTTTACCTCGAAAGCGTTTACGAGGATGGTGATGAAAAAGATTTTATCCCGCGTCCAGCCCCAATCGAGGAATGGCTCAAGTATTTTCAAGCCATGACACTCAGAATGCAAAAGCAATTCCGCCCATCGCCAGGACGTGGAAAGATACGTCTCCGCGAGCTTGTATATGCACCGTGAATTGCTCGGATTGACCTCACAAGAGGTGGAAAGCATTCTTCATCGCAACGGATTTGTGCTCAAGCGCGTCAAGGGAAGCCATCAACAATTTGTTGGGTTCGTGCGTGGCAGGAAGCGAAAGGTAACCGTTGTTAAAAACCAGAAGCGTTTCGCTCCGAAAACGTTGGCATCAATGCTTCGCCAATCCGGATTGACGGAGCAGGAATGGTTAGATGCACTATGAAAATTATGATCGTCCGACCCGACATTATTCGCGCCCGCCTAAAAAAGCCGCGGGAAATGCCGGTCAAGTTTTAAATTCGAGGGAGAAACAAATTGAGAATAATTGACTGTGAATGGGACGAGTGGAACGTTGATCATATCCGTGAGCACGACGTTGAACCATACGAGGTGAAAGAAGTCTTTGTAAATCGCCCATTGATTCGTAAAGGCAGAGAAGGAAAATATTTGGCCTATGGGCAAAGTGATTCTGGGCGTTACTTGACAATTGTTTTTGCCTATCGCGGTCAGAGTCGTGCCTATCCCATAACCGCCCGCGATTCAAACCAGAAGGAAAAACGATATGCCCAAACTCAAAAAAGATAGCAAACGCCCCCATACTGCGCTTAGGAAGAAGGCCTTAAAACCGATCCCGAATTTTAAAAGCCTCGAAGAAGAGGCACGTTTCTGGGATACACATGACACCACGGAATATGCCTGGGAAGATTTAGATGAACCCATCGAAATCGGTGGCCCGCTTAAGGCAAGTGTCGAAAAAAGACGCGCCGAGCGTCTTGCCGCCCTTTTGAAACTGGAGCCAAAACATTTGCGAGCAACGCAAAGAATCGCCCGGCGCAAAGGTGTCACCTCAGATGCTTTAATTAAAATCTGGATCAATGAAGGCCTGCGGCGTGAAGCCGCGCGCGTTTGAGTTCCGCTAAACCGGCGGCTCAACGTTAAAAGAACGGCAAAAAGCCTTGCTTTGAATTGATCTATGCTCAATAGACTAAAGAGCATCTGCGAGCGATAGAACTAAAGTATCATTCGTTGATTCGCGACACCATTCAGGCACAATTGCAATTCGAACCAGATGTGGTCAAGTTATGAAAATCGTCCCCATTGGTGAGATAACGACGCGCTTTCGCGCCTATTTGAAAGCCGCCGAGGATGGCCCTGTTGTTGTCACAAAGAAGGGAAAAGCCGTCGCGGTGTTGCTTGCCGTCGCGGATGATGATGAAGTGGAGCGGCTGATTTTGGCGCATTCTCCAAAATTTCAAAAGATTTTGAATCGCGGCAAGCAACAAATTCGAGAGACTGGCGGCATTCGGCACGAGGATTTCTGGCGGGAGGTGGAAGCCGAATCACAACGAACCGGCTAATCCTTTATAAGGCGCTGGTCAATCTTCGTGCCAATGGGCAAGATCAAATACTTTCATCAAGCAACCAGTTCTAGTTGTGGCCCGGTTAGCTTGCGAATGATGCTCCCGGCTTTCGGACTTGAAGCCACCGAAATCCATTTGATCCAATTATGTGGAACAAATGAGTTCGGAACCACGTGTGAACAAATTTGCGAAGCCGCGAAGTTGCTCGGCCTTCAGTGTGAGGTATTCAAGGGATTGAATGATGAGGAGTGAGACTATGGAAGCCCAAAAAGTCTATGAAAAAGTAAAAGATTACTTGATTGATGAAGTCGGTAATATGGTTCTGCCAGGCACTCCAATTTTAGATAAGAAAGCCAAAGCGTGGAAAGTCCCGGTGCTTTGCAGAACCGAGCGAGGCATTTTTGTTGTTGGCGAGGTTTCGTTGGATCAGAATCTCAATTTCATGATGATTCCGACGAAACAGCAGATGCTCAAAGTTTTGAAAAAGACGATGCGCCGCGTGCCGTTTCTGGTTTATGCCGATCCGGCGGAGCTTCGCAAGAAAGGCGTGCGTCACGTAACGATTTAAAAAATCAATTCGAAGCAAATGAATAGGCCCTCTCCTCTCCTCATCGCCAATGGCCAGGGATTTTGGGGCGACTCGATTCTCGGCCCGGTGCGGCTGGTGCGCGAAGGCCCGCTGCACTATCTGACGCTTGACTATCTGGCCGAGGTGACGATGAGCATCATGCAAAAGCTCAAGAGCCGTAACCCTGAGGCCGGCTACGCCACGGATTTCATCGAGATGCTCTCGCGGATTTTGCCAACGTGCAAAGAGAAGGGCATCAAAATCATTGCCAGCGCCGGCGGCGTAAATTCTACAGCTTGCATGCGTGCCACCGGCGAAGTCATCAAAAAGCTTGGGCTTTCCGGCATCAAAGTCGCGACGGTTACCGGCGATGATGTTTTGTCACGGCTCGCCGAGTTGCAGCAACAGGGAGAGAGCTTCAAAAATCTCGACGGCGGTCGTCCGCTCTCGGCGGTTGATGGCAAGATCACTTCGGCGAATGCTTATCTCGGCGCGTTTCCGGTGGCGGAGGCGCTGGATCGCGGCGCCGACATCGTCATCTGCGGCCGCGTCACCGATCCCTCGCTCGTACTCGGCCCGATGATTCACGAATTCGGTTGGAAGCCGGAAGATTTTGACAAGCTCGCGGCCGGCACCGTGGCGGGCCACATCGTCGAATGCGGCGCGCAATGCACCGGCGCGAATTACACCAACTGGCGCGAGATCGAAAATTTTGCGCGCATCGGCTATCCGATTATTGAAGCGTACCCGAACGGAGAATTTTTCATCACCAAACACGAGGGCACTGGCGGCAAAGTCAGCGTCGATACGGTGGCTTCGCAGCTCGTTTACGAGATGGGCGATCCGCGCAACTACATCACGCCGGATGTGATTGCCGATTTTACTTCGATTCAATTGGCGCAAGCCGGGGTGAATCGCGTGCGTGTAAATGCCATCAAAGGCAGCGCGCCGACGAAATTTCTCAAAGTCAGCATCAGCTACGAGAACGGGTACAAAGCCGTCGGCCAGCTTACCATCTCGGGACCGAATGCGCTTGACAAAGCGCGCTTGTGTGCCGATATTATTTGGCAGCGGCTGGAGATCGACGGCGTCACGTTTCCCGAAGAAAATCGTTGCGTCGAATATCTCGGCGCCGGCGTTTGCCACGAAGGCATCGTGCCCACGATCGATCCGCCGGAAATCGTTTTGCGTGTCGGCGTTAAAGACAAAGACAAAGCGAAAATCAATCGCTTCGGCATGGAGATCGCACCTTTGGTCACCAGCGGGCCGCCCGGCGTTACCGGATTCGCCGGCGGCCGGCCGAAAGCGGCAGAGATTATTTCATATTGGCCGGCATTAGTCGGCAAAGACAAAATTGTGCCGCATGTGGAAGTGGCCGAATTTTAGTAACCCAGACCGCCGGTCCGGACAATAAGATTGCGAACCTCAACACCTCTACCGTACTTGCAACTTAGCGAGGAGGGTCTGTCTATGGAAGAACGTATTCGCGACAAGATCGCACAACTCGAAGCCTTATCTTCAAAAATCAATGCCAGCGAGCCGGCCGTCGCCATGATTTTGGCTGCCGGCCATGGCAAACGCATCCGCTCGGAAAAGTCCAAAATGCTGCACAACATTTGGGGCGTGCCGACGGTGACACGGGTCGCCAAGGCCGCGCGGGACGGTTTGGGCGCGTCGAATCTAATCATCGTCGTCGGCATCAAAGCGGTGGAAGTGGCGCAAGCGATCGGCAAAGCCGAACAGCGCGTTTTCGTTTATCAAGGCGAGCAAAGCGGAACCGGCGATGCGGTGCGCGTGGGATTGCGGGCTTTGCCGAACCCAAATTACAATGGCGCGGTTTACGTCTTTCCCGGCGACATGGGGCTGTTGAATCGCGAAGCCGTGCGCGATCTGCGCGAAGATTTCGAGAAACATCCCTGTGACATGATCGTGCTCACCGCCGAATACCAGGGCAATCCGGCGCAAAATTATTATGGCCGCATCATTCGCGTGCCTGAGCGCGACGTCGATGGAAGGCCGGCAGGCGACGACGCCGGCAAGGTGATCGAGATTCGCGAGCATCGCGATATTCTCGCGATGTCGCCCGACAAGCCGTATCGCGCGCAATACAACCGCCGGACTTACAGTTTCACTCGCGACGAGCTGTTGAATCTGCGTGAGTTCAACACCGGCGTCTATGCCTTCAGCGCCGCCCCGTTGATGAAATATATCGAGACACTGCAGCCGGACAACGCGCAGGGCGAGCTTTACGTCACGGACTTGATCGCGATTTTCAACAAAAACGGTTTAACGGTACGCGCCTCGCGCGCCAAGGATCCCAGCACGGTGCTCGGTTTCAACAACAAGAGCGTGCTGAAGGAAATGGAAAAGATCGCGCGCGAGAAGGCTTACGAGCGCTTGAAAGACCTCATCCTGATCGAGGATAAAGACGACTTCTTCATCGCCGACGAAGTGATTGAGCAGATTTTGGAATTGGACAAAATCAGCGCCCCGCTCGATATCGAAATCGGCAAAGGCGTGCATCTCGGCGCCAACGTCAAGCTCGATAAAGGCGTTGTCATCAAAAGCCGCGCCGTGCTCGAAGGCAACATTGTGCTCGGCGAGAATGTGAAGATTCACGAGAACGTCAGTCTGAGCACGTATCCGCACCAGACGCTGCGCCTCGGCCGCAATTCGGAAATCTTGCAGGGCGACATCGTCAAGGGCAATCTCACCATCGGCGAGAATTGCCGCATCGAATCGAGCGTGAATATGACCGGCGCCGACGAGTTCCCGACGCGTCTCGGCAACAACGTGCTCATCAAGGGCACCAGCTACATCTTCGGCTCGATCATCGAAGACGATATTTGGATCGAGCATTCGGTGCTGAAGTGCAAATACGTCGAGCGCACCGTTCGCAAAGACGGCGCCGTGCAATCCATCAAATGGGTGCTGCCGATGCCGGAAGGTTTGGATTCGCTGCATTCGTTGGAAGAGAAATAAATGGAGTGATGGAGCATTGGATTGTTGGATCATTGGAGTGATGGAATACTGGAAGTCCATTAATCCAGCATTCCAATACTCCATCAATCCAGAGTTCTAAATTGTCTCGTGCTGATATGAGAAAGATGCGTCTCTCCGAAATCGCCCATGCTCGCAGCGGCGACAAAGGCGACGCCAGCAACGTGGGCATCGTCGCGTACAGCCGCGAGAGCTATGAATGGCTGAAGCAATATCTGACACCCGCGCGCGTCAAGCAACATTTTCACGCCATCTGCAAAGGGCCGGTCGAACGCTACGAAGTGCCCAATTTGCTGGCGCTCAATTTCATTTTGCACGACTCGCTGGGCGGCGGCGGCTCGGAGAGCTTGAAAACCGATGCGCAGGGAAAAACGCACGGGCTGGGGCTTTTGCAAATGGAGATCGAAATGCCGGATGATTTTGCGGCGAGGCGTAATGCGTAAAACGTAAGAAATTTTACGAATTCCGTTTTACGCTTCACGTTTTAATTCTGTGTGAGGAGAATAGTGGCTGAATTTCAGTTCGTTCGTTATCGCGTGGAAAATTTTATCGGCCGGCTGACGCTTAATCGGCCGCCGGTGAATGCGCTCAATCGCCAACTCGTTGGTGAAATCTTTGCCGCCGCGCATATTGCCAAACGCGACACCGAGCGCCGTGAGCTGCGCGCGCTCATTCTGAATGCGGAGGGCAATCATTTTTGCGCCGGCGCCGATCTCAAAGAGCGGCAAGATGTCCCTGATGCCGAGGTCGAAAAAGTTGTGCAGGGAATTCGCGATGCGATTCAAGCGGTCGCCGATATTAAAGTGCCGGTGATTGCGGCGGTGCAGGGAACCGCGGCTGGCGGCGGTATGGAGCTGGCTCTCGCTGCGGATATTCGCGTTTTGGCGGGGACGGCAAAGATGGGCTTGCGCGAAACCGCGCTCGCCATCATTCCCGGCGCCGGCGGCACACAGCGCTTGACGCGGCTCATCGGCTACGCGCGCGCGTTGGAGTGGATTGCTACCGCGCGCATGTTCGAGGCGCATGAGTGTTTGGCTTATGGCGTAGCCAATCGCGTCGTGCCTGAAACGGAAGTGGCTGATACGGCGTTGTATTGCGCCAAGTTGATTGCCGCCAACGGCCCGATCGCGGTGCAAGCCTCGAAAGAAGCCATGCTGCGGGGGATGGATGAGCCGCTATCACGCGCTATGGAAATCGAATTCGAATGCTATCGCCGCGTGATTCCAACCCAAGACCGCCGCGAAGCCTTGGCGGCGTTTGCGCAAAAACGGCAGCCAAATTTTAAAGGTGAATGATTTTTTACAACAAAAAGGGAACTGCAACGAAAAAAGCACGAAACAAAGACCGGCTAAATTAATTTTGTTGCGGTTCCCCTTTCGTTGCAAGTTATTTGATCTGACAAAAGTAACTTACAAAAAGGACTTGATTACTCATGTATCTGACCGAAGAACAAATTATGTTGCGCGATACCGTGCGCGAGTTTGCCAAAAAAGTAATCGAGCCGATAGCGGCTGAAATCGATATAACGGTGGTTTTTCCTGCCGACAATCTGCGTAAAATGGGCGAGTTGGGATTTCTCGGCATCGGTTTCTCAGCGGAATACGGCGGCTCCGAGATGGACACGCTATCGTTTGCGTTGATGATTGAAGAAGTCGCTAAAGCGTGTGGCTCCACCACCCTGTCGGTGGCGGCGCATTGCTCGCTCTGCTGCGGGCCGATTGCGGCGTTTGGCACGGAAGCACAAAAGAAAAAGTATTTGCCAGATTTGCTTACGGGCAAAAAATTCGGTTCGTTCTGTCTCACCGAACCGCATAGCGGCTCGGACTCCGGCTCGCTTTCAACCACGGCGAGGCGCGACGGTGATTTTTATATTCTCAATGGCAGTAAGATGTACGTCACCAATGGCGGCTATGCCGGCACTTACGTCGTCTTCGCTAAAACCAATCCGGAAGCTGGAACGAAGGGCATCAGCGCTTTCATCGTCGAGCGCGATTTTCCCGGCGTGATCATCGGCAAGAAAGAGAACAAACTCGGCTTGCGCGCTTCCGACACGCGCCAGATTTCGTTCGACCAATGCCGCGTGCCGGCGGTGAATCTGTTGGGCAAGGAAAACGAAGGCTTCAAAATCGCGTTGCAAACGCTCGACGGCGGCCGCATCGGCATCGGCGCGATGGCCGTGGGGCTCGCGCAAGCGGCGATGGAAAAATCCACCGCGTACGCCAAGGAGCGCAAAGCTTTCGGACAAGCGATTGCCGAGTTTCAAGCCATTCGTTGGTACATTGCGGATATGGCGACGGAAATCCACGGCGCGCGTTTGATGGTACACCATGCGGCGCGCTTGAAAGATGACGGCAAGCCCTACCTCAAAGAAGCGGCGATGGCCAAACTATTCGCCAGCGAAATGGCGATGCGCGCCTGCAACAAAGCCATCCAAATTTACGGCGGCTACGGCTACATCATGGATTATCCCGTCGAGCGCTACTGGCGCGACGCCAAGCTCACCGAGATTGGTGAGGGCACCAGCGAGGTGCAACGGCTGGTAATTTCGAGGGAAGTGTTGAAAGAAATTGCTTGATTTGTTTAATCGGTAGATGAGTTTATGGTATCAACCGCTAAAACTTATTACAGCGCGGCGCTGGAAAGAATCGAAGATGCTCATCTTCTGCACACCGAAGGCCATTACGCTTTCGCCATGTATGCTTCGGGCTTGGCGGTTGAATGTCTGTTGCGGGCGTTTCGCCTTCTCAGAGACACAAGCTTTGATGAACGACACGATCTCTGGGAGCTTTGGCGAAAGACCGCGTTAATGGATGCTCCCGGCCAAGTCATTTATGAGCGTATCTAGTGTCTGTCCAGAAATACCGGTTTTTGAAAAATTTTGAGGTGGAATAATTGGTAACATGTACGCCGTTAGAAGTTTTTTAGCAGTCATAATCGGA
>JAKEEU010000275.1 GCA_022616415.1 Candidatus Zhuqueibacterota bacterium
CAAGGTAATTTGTGTGGCGCTGTCTAATTTCTCATTGCGTTTTCAATGTTATTTTGTTACCATTACGATAATTAATACCAATTTAATTTTGCGCAGCCACTTAGGGTAATTCCATCGCCATCCGGATCCGCTGCTGTAACCGGGACATCCATAATAGCTCCTTCGTTCATCGCCTGGTTCGCTATCCGATCCAAAACCGGAGGGGTATTGAGCGACACCTGAAAAACGCCGTCCCTAGTCGTTGCGTTCGCAAGATCACGCTCAAAATTACGGAGCTGCAATTCACCACTTCCGCTTGCGCCGTCCTCGACCCTAAAGATAACTTTGATGAGCACTCCTTCTACGTCAAATGGCCCACCTGTGCTTATGAAGCCGCTGATTGCAATTGTGTCCGCGGCAGCCAGCCTACCGGATGATTTTTCCCAGGCCTCTGTCACCGTGCCGGTAGAATCAGTTCTGAGAAACGCTAAAAGGGAGCGCGGGAAGATGAAATTTAGGGAATAGTTTCCCTGTAAGGTAGTTCGAGAGAGGTTAAGCGGAATCGTGATGGTATCCCCTGGCGCTCCTCTAACTATCGGCGGAGGACTTAAATCTGGTATTACTTGTGCGCCGGCGTAAGAGCTAATGGCAAGCACAGCGCTCAAAGCGCAAAATACTGCCAAGCGCGAATTAGCAAAACCCGAAATTGAATCCCTCATAGCATCTTCCTTCAGCATTCAGGCTGGATTTTTGTTTGACAAATTTTATGAGACTGTGCCTCACACTTACAAATAAAGGTTTGCCGGCTAAAGCACCATCGCCATCATCGAATCAGCGCCATCTTTTTCGTCAACCGGACGCCATCGGCGTTCAAATCGTAGATATAGACTCCAGCGGCTACTTCGCGGCCCGCGGCATCACGGGCATCCCACGCTGTATGATGTGAGCCGACCGGGAGTTGATCATCTACCAGCGTGCGCAAAACTTGTCCAAGCAGGTTGTAGATTTTCAATTCGACACGCCTCACGCCATTGGGATGGTTGGCAAGCTCCGGCACCTCGAAATGGATCGTGGTGTTGCCACGGAACGGATTGGGCAGATTTTGACTGAGCGCAAATTGCTGCGGCACCGGCGCGAGATCCAAAACCAAATCGACGCTGCCTTTGATAGTCATATCGGAGATCACGAGATCCGCCCGGCTGCCCTCGGGCCCGTCAAAAGCGATGGTCATCGTGTTGGCGTCCTCTTGCAAATAGCGAAACATATCAATCGTCATCTCGCCCTGGAGTGGCATCGCGAACGTGTGGCGCGTTTGCCGTTGAGCAAGCGGTTCGGCGCTCAGAATAAATTCATGGCCGTTCAAATTGGCCGCGATCCGGCGCATGCCTTGATTCTTAATGTAAAAATAGCGATCACTATAAATTGGCTCGAAGCGCTGCTCGAATGCGCGAAGCTCCGGCAACAACGTCAGGAAGATCGGATCACAGAGAATGGCGTTGCCGCTCAGATCGAGGGCCTGCAGAGTAAATCCAAACGGCTTGGTGCCATCAATCACCGTGCCGGTGACGCGGATCGGATTTGTGCTGCCGGCCGGAAAGCGCGGCACCCCAACATTTATATTGAAAGCGTTTTCTACACTCGGCAAACGCAGTCCGCTGATCCCATCTTGCACCACGAGCTCGAAGCTCTTCGGCGGGCCGGGGTTGATGGCCGCAAGCTGGCAGGACGGGGGTTGCAGGTCAAAGAGCGGCGGCCTGTCGTCCAAACTGGCCAAGAGCACTTGGGTGACTTGAACCGAATCGCCTGGTGAAAGCACGAGCGCACGATTGTGATTTTCACCCCAAAAATATTGCATCGCATTATCGCCACCGGTCAGCCGGGCATTGGGGTCGTCTTTGGTGTTGATGATCAAACTATCATGGACGGTGTAATCAAAGGCTTTGAAAAACGCGAGCGGCCAAGACACGAGCTGCAGGCGCGACGGCTGATCGGGCGCGCGCAAGAAGTTTGCCGGCGTTATCACCGAGGCGAAGACGTTGTACTGCGGCGGCGCCGTGCCGATGGCCTCGTTGGCTCTGGCCATCGCAAAGGCAAAATCGAGCGAGTCAAGCCGCCGTTCTCGATTGCCCAAACTGGTGTTGAAAACCTTCTCAAACACTTCCGGGCCGTCGTCGTTGCCGATATTCAAATCCCACAAATAGCGCATGCCGAGTTCGAGCGTTTTATCACCCGTATTCTTGACAATCGTGGTGACCTCCACCCAGGAATCGTTAAACGTGTTGCCATGCACGTTGATTTTTTGAGTGATTCTCATTTGGTCTCGCGCCGGCTTCTTAGCCAGAAATTTGGGTAGCTCGTAGGTGATGATATAGCCGGTGGGATTACCGCTATCCCCGATTGGGGTGATGTATTGCTTGGGGTCGAAAAGACAACTATCTTCATTACACAGTGCAGAGTCGAGCCACACGGTTGTGAAGCCAGAAGCAGAATCGTTGGCGGCAAACCGGGATTGGACGTAATCCGTTTTTGAGGTGTAGGAGCGAATGGTAGTATAACTGGTGCCGGGCAAGCCTTGCGCCCCGCTGGCACCCCCACCGAGCAGGTCTTGGTTTTTGCCAAACCGTTTCGTAATCGGATGGTCCAGTCCGGTTCTAACGGTATACAGGCCAACGCCTTCTTGAATAAAATCTTCGATGGCGGCTTCGTAAACCCTATTACTAGCGACAAGCGTGCCGTGGCTGAAGTAATCCGCCTTGTTGAGCTTTTGCGCATAGGCCGGCCGGTGAAGCACGACCGCGATGGCAAGCAAAAGTAGACAATAATAGAACCGGCGATATGCCTCGTGCAGAAAGAGAGCCATTATCTTGCGTGAGAATGCTGGCATGATCTAATCTCCCAAGATCAATCGGTGTTCGATGCTCGAATATTCCGAATCTTAAAAAATAATCATCCCCGATACTGTCTATTCATATAGACACTTAAAAAGCAGCAAATTCCCTAAATTTGACGCCAAAAAAATTGTGCTTGCAGCAAATCGTGAATGCCAACAACTATATGCTTCAGAAACTGGCAATAGATAAATTATAAAGGGGGGGAAGCTACCTCGCGCTCAGCTCAGGTTTTCGCAACGGCAATCTGCTTATACGCAAAATTATCAAGGGAAAAATATGACAAAATTTACACAACTTAAGTACAAAAGTCAAGCGCCAAATTACCTCGACAAAAAGATTATTTAGTTCCCCGATCAGCGTAACGTTTAAAGGTTTTGTCCTTAAAACGAAGTAACAAATTCCTCCGGCATTCGTAAGAGAACAACTGTCCGAGTGAGAAAAAGCATGCAGACTGTGAGGGCAGTTTGAGATTTTTTAAACCATACTTTTAACTTATCATCGTAAAGGAGGCGGTAAATTCCATGCACCAATCTAAAATCATCACACTGGTCTTCTTGTTGAGCTTTTCGGCCTTAGCGTTTGCCGGAACTGGCACGCCGAATGGCAAGGACATCGATATTCCCTACCAGAAATTCGCCCTGCCGAATGGCCTGACGCTCATCGTGCACGAAGACCACAAAGCGCCGATCGTGGCGGTGAATGTGTGGTATCACGTCGGCTCCAAAAACGAGAAGCTTGGCAAGAGCGGCTTCGCGCATTTGTTCGAGCATCTGATGTTCAACGGCAGCGAGAATTTCAACGACGACTATTTCAAGACGATGGAACGCATCGGGGCCACAGATTTGAACGGCACCACCAATGAGGATCGCACCAATTATTTTCAAAACGTGCCAAATTCCGCGCTCGATATCGCGCTGTGGATGGAGTCCGACCGCATGGGCCATTTATTGGGTGCCATCGATCTGGCCAAGTTGGATGAACAGCGCGGCGTGGTGCAAAACGAAAAACGCCAGGGCGAGAACCAACCCTATGGCGTCACTCGGGAGCTTATCTCCAAAGCCACCTACCCCGCCGGCCATCCCTATTCATGGACGGTCATCGGCTCGATGGAAGACTTGAACGCGGCTACGCTCGACGACGTTAAAGAGTGGTTCAAAACGTATTACGGCGCTGCAAATGCCGTCATTGTCGTCGCGGGCGACATCGATGCGGCCACCGCCAAAGCCAAAGTGGAAAAATATTTTGGCGACATTCCCTCCGGCCCGCCGGTGGCGAGGCACGACGTTTGGATCGCCAAGCGCACCGGCACGCAACGCCAGCAGGTGCAAGATCGCGTGCCACAGGCGCGGCTCTACAAAATTTGGAACATCCCGCAGCGCGGCGCCACCGATTACGATTACCTGGACTTGGTAACCGACGTGCTGGGCGCCGGGAAGAATTCGCGCTTGTATAAACGTTTGGTGTACGACGACCAAATCTGCACCAATGTCGCTTCTTACGTCAGTGCCAGAGAAATCGGGTCGCTCTTTTACATCGACGCGACTGCCAAACCTGGCGAGGATTTGGCAAAGATTGAAAAAGCGGTCGACGAGGAGCTGGCGAAGTTTCTTGCTGAAGGCCCGGCGGCGGCGGAATTGCAGCGCGTGAAAACGGAGTACGAAGCGCGCTTCATTCGCGGCATCGAGCGCATCGGCGGCTTTGGCGGCAAATCCGACATTCTCGCGCAGAATCAAGTTTACGCCGGCAGCCCGGATTATTACAAAACCACGCTCAACCGCGTGCGCGAAGCCAGCGCGCAAAATCTTTTGAATGCGGCAAAACAATGGCTCGCTGACGGCGTTTACATTCTCGAAGTGCATCCGTTCCCAGAATACAAAACCACCAAATCCGACGTCGACCGTTCGAAGCTGCCGGTTGCCGGTCCGGCGCCGGAAGTGAAATTTCCGACGTTGCAACGCGCCACGCTCTCGAACGGCTTGAAAATTATTTTGGCGGAGCGACCTTCCATTCCTGTCGTCAATTTCAATTTGCTCGCCGACGCCGGTTACGCCGCGGATCAATTGGGCATTCCCGGCACGGCCGGCTTGGCGATGGATATGTTGGATGAAGGCACCAAAACGCGCACGTCGTTGCAAATCAGCGAGCAGTTGGGCATGCTGGGTGCAAATCTGGGAACCGGCTCGAATTTGGATGTATCCACCGTTTCACTTTCCGCGCTTAAATCGAATCTCGACGCTTCGCTCGACATTTTTGCCGATGTGATTCTCAACCCCTCATTCCCCGAAGCTGATTTCGCGCGGCTGCAAAAATTGCAAGTGGCGCGCATTCAACGCGAAAAAGTAACGCCGATTCAAATGGCGCTGCGCATTTTGCCGAAGCTGCTCTATGGCGGCGATCATGCGTATGGCAATCCGTTGACCGGCTCCGGCACCGAGGAATCCGTGGCCAAATTGACGCGGGCGGAGTTGATGAAATTTCATCAGACCTGGTTTAAGCCGAACAACGCGACGTTGATTGTCGTGGGCGCGGCCAATTTGGCGGAGATCACGCCGAAATTGGAGAAGTTGTTTAGCGCTTGGAAGAAAGGCGAAGTTCCCAGGAAAAATATCAGCACCGTCGCGATGCCGGCCAAGCCGGTGGTGTATCTGATCGATCGTCCCGGATCGTTGCAGTCGGTGATCATCGCCGGACACGTGGCGCCGCCGACCAACAATCCCGACGAAGTTGCCATCGAGACAATGAACAATATTCTCGGCGGCGATTTTACCTCGCGCGTCAACATGAATCTGCGCGAAGACAAACACTGGTCGTATGGCTCCGGCACGTTTATCTGGAACGCTCGTGGCCAGCGTCCTTTTATCGGCTATGCTCCGGTGCAGACCGACAAAACCAAAGAATCCATGATTGAACTGGCGAAAGAGCTGCGTGAGGTTATCGGCAGCCGTCCCATCACGAACGATGAATTTGTCAAGGTGCAAACCAATCAAACCCTGCAACTCCCCGGCTCGTGGGAAACCATGGCCTCGGTGGGCGGCTCGATCAGCCAGATCGTGCAATATGGCTATGCGGATAATTATTATCAAACCTATCCGGAAAGAATTCGCGCCTTGAAGCTTGCCGACGCGCAAGCCGCGGCGAAGAAAGTGGTGCATCCGGACCATCTCGTTTGGGTGGTGGTCGGCGACCGCGCCAAGATCGAAGCCGGCGTGCGCGAGCTTGGCTTCGGCGAGATTCGGTTGACTGACACCGAGGGCAATCCGGTGCAGTAGCAGTGGCAGTAGGAGTTATAATAGCCCGTTTCGGCGATGCCGAGGCGGGCTTTTTATTTTGCGCCAGCCGAAAACCTTCTTGACTTTCTAATTGACGTGGTGTATCTTTTGTCGCTGGTGATAATTTGAATTCAATTGAGGAGACGATGATGTTTCGGAAAGTTGGCATGTCAAATTTACTCGTCACATGTATTTTTGCATCAACTCTCTTTGGCCAAAACTGGCAAACGTTTACCAACGTGCCCACCGGATCGCGCTATAACGACGTTTATTTCGTCACGCCGACGCTGGGCTGGATCGTCAACGGCATCGGGCAAATTTACCGGACGCCGAACGGCGGCGCTTCGTGGCAAATTCAGTTCAATCGCAGTAGCACCCATTTTCGCTCGATCGGCTTTGTGGATTCGCTAACCGGTTGGGCCGGCAACGTCGGGCCAGGTGAATTCAACGCAACCGATACGACGACGCTGTATCAGACTACAGACGGCGGTAAGACGTGGACGCCGATGAACAATTTCATCGGGCCAAAGCCGCGTGGTTTGTGCGGCATGTACGTGGTGAATGATTCCGTGGTTTGCGCCGTCGGGCGCGTGCGCGGCCCGGCCTACTTTGCGCGCACCACCGATCGCGGCAAGACGTGGGTCTCGAAAGATATGAGCCAATATGCCGCCGGACTCATCGACGTCTATTTTTTTCATCCCGATACCGGTGTTGCGGTCGGCTTGACGAAAGCGCCGAATGACAGCTCGCACGGCGTCGTGCTGCTGACGACGGATGGCGGCCAAACATGGGACAAGCGCGTTGTCACCTCACGCCTTGGCGAGTGGTGCTGGAAAGTTTCGTTTCCGTCACGCCAGGTTGGTTACGTCTCGCTGCAGCGCGACAGTTTTGCGCCGATCTATTTTTTGAAAACCACCGACGGCGGCAAAACCTGGCAGGAAAAGCTGTTCTCCAGCAATTATTCATACGTGCAAGGCATCGGTTTCATTGATGAGAAAACCGGCTGGCTCGGCGGCAGCAGCGCGTCGCCGTCCGGATATCAAACCACCGACGGCGGTGAAACCTGGCAACCCGCCGGCTTCGGCGTTCGCTTGAATCGTTTCCGTTTCATGAACGATACGCTCGGTTATGCCGTCGGGCAGCGTGTTTATAAATACACGGCAAATACCACCGGCGTTGCCAGCCGCGAGCCAAGCTCTCCTGTCGGCTTTGCGCTTGACCAAAATTATCCCAATCCATTCAATCCGAGCACGACGATACGATTTGCTCTCGCGAAACCATCCAACGTCACGATCACGGTGTATGATTTGAGCGGGCGAAAGATCAACGAGATTATGCAGCAAACGCTCGCGGCTGGCGAGCATGCTATTACTTGGGATGCCATCGATCAGGAGGGCAATCCGGTCAGCGCCGGCGTTTATTTTTACAAACTCGATGCCGGCGATTTTACCGCCACACGCAAAATGATCTTGTTGCGCTAAGAAACACGGATGGTATGGACGAACGCGAACAAGAAGGAATGAAGCTCGTGCAATAAACTCGCTGCAACGAATAGATAAATTGGGGCGTCTAATATGAGAAGTATTCAGCTAGAATTAAGTTGCACAAACCCATAAGCAAGGGAGCGAAAATGCGACGCACTATCTTTGCTCTAACCATTTTTTTATCCTTATTTTTTATTGCCGGCATCAACGCTGTTTCGGCCTCGGACTGGCCGAACTGGCGCGGCCCCAACCAAAACGGCACCTCCACCGAAACCGGCCTCGTCTCGACTTGGTCGGCCAACGGCGAAAATTTGATTTGGAAGGCCGATTTTATCGGCCGCTCGACGCCGGTCATCATGAACGGGCGCGTGTATGTCATCGGTCGCGTTGGTGAAGGCTTGACGCGACAGGAGCAGGTTGCATGCTTCGACGCGCAAACCGGCAAGATGATTTGGGAACATCGCTTCAACGTTTTTCAAACCACGGTGCCGTTCAATCGCGTCGGCTGGGCGAATCTCGCCGGCGACCCCGAAACCGGAAATGTTTATGCGCATGGCGTCGGCGGCATGTTCATTTGCTATAATCGTGACGGCAAGATTCTCTGGCAGCGCTCGTTGACCGAAGAGTTTGGCCGTTTCTCCGGATACGGCGGGCGCACGCACTCGCCGCTCGTCGATGAGAACCTCGTCATCATCAGCTTTCTCAACACCGGCTGGGGCGAGCAGGCCCCGATGCGCCATCGCTTTGTCGCGTTCGACAAGCGCACCGGCGAAATCATTTGGGTTGCCACGCTGCCGAACAATCCGCTTGACACCAACTATTCCACCCCGGCGGTGGCGACAATCAATGGTACACGTTTGCTCATCCTAGGCGGCGGCGATGGCGCGGTTCACGCGCTGAAAGTGCGCACCGGCGAACACGTCTGGCAATTCAAGCTGTCGAAAGCGGCGATCAATCCTTCCATCGTGGTTGACGGCACGCGCGTTTTTGCCTGCCACAGCGAAGAGAATCTCGACAACAGCGGCTTGGGCCGCGTTGTTTGCATCGACGGCACCGGCACGGGCGATGTCACCAAAACACATGAAGTTTGGCGCGCCGATAATCTTGAAGTCGGTTATCCTTCGCCGGCGCTGCACGATGGCAAGTTGTATCTCGTCGATAACTCGGCGAATTTGGTTTGCCTTGATGCAAAAACCGGCAATCGTCATTGGCAATACAATCTCGGCACCGTCGGCAAAGGCTCGCCGGTTGTAGCGGATGGCAAAATTTATGTCACCGAAGAGAATGGCGTGTTTCACATTCTGCAGCCGAGCGCGACAGAATGCAAATCTCTTGACACGGAAAAGCTCACCATGAAAGATGGCCGCTACGCCGAGCTGTATGGCTCGCCCGCCATCGCTTATGGTCGTATTTATTTCACTGCCGAATCAGGTCTCTATTGTCTCGGCGATAAAAACGCCAAATTTACTGTCACTGCAACGACTACTGCCGCTGCTCCTCACACCAACGATTCACCAGCGGGCGCACCGGCCTATCTCCAGATCGTTCCTGCCGAAATTTTGGCGAAGCCGGGCGAGAAAATAAAATTCCGCGCGCGCGCATTCGACGACAAAGGCAATTTCGTGCGCGAAGTGAAAGCGGCTTGGTCGTTGGCAAATTTGTCGGGCCAGTTCAGTCCGGCGGGAGAATTGGCCGCCGGCAAAAACAGTCGCGCCGAAGCCGGTGTCGTTACAGCCAAATTTGAAAATTTGGAAGGCAAAGCCAGAGTGCGCGTCATTGCGGAGACGCCCGGGAGCGAAGATTTCGAATCCTCCGAAATCGGCAAATATCCGGCTTACTTTGTCGGCGCCAGCAATAAATTTTCGGTGCAGATCAAAGACAGCAACAAAGTTCTCGTCAAACCGCCGGCGGCGGCAGGATTGAATCGCTCCGATATTTTTCTTGGCCCGCCCACGATGAAGAATTACACGATTCAAGCGGATGTGGTGGGCAAAAAAAACCGGCGTCAAATGCCGGACATCGGATTGATCGCCAACCGCTACACGATGGATTTGCAAGGCGCGCTGCAGCGTTTGCAACTCCGCGTCTGGGCCGCGGAGCTGCTCAATTCCAAAACCATCGATTTCAAATTTGACCCCGACGTTTGGTATACGATGAAGTTGCGCGTGGACCAAGCCGGCGGCAAATCGATCGTCAAAGGCAAAGTCTGGCCGCGCGCAGAAAAAGAACCGGAAGCGTGGACGATCACGATGGAAGACGCGCTGCCGAATCCGGAAGGAAGTCCCGGTTTGTATGGCTATTCGCCGGCGGAGATTTATTATGACAACGTCAAGATCACGAGGAGTAATTGAGAGATTTTAACTTAATGAAGAAATCATCAAAACGATCGTCGCCGCGACCTTATCCGACGGCCGAGCAAAAAAATGAGGCGTTGCCAAACATCGCTGAACCGGCGGCTGCTCATGCGGTGACAACGCCAATTTCTCATAGAAAGCCGCAGCGAGTTGAAGAGAAGCGGATCGCCGGTTATGCCGTGTCGGATGAAGTTTGGCAATTCGCCGCTGCCAATGATTTGATCCCACATTTGGAAACAGCGGTGCGCTTGGTATACGAGTGTTTTCCGACAGTGAGCGACATTCAGCTTTTACACGAAATTGATTGGGATGTAGAAAACAGAAGCTATATTGTTATAGAAATAAAAATTACCGGATCCATCGCGTCAATACTCGAGCAGTATGATCGTTTTACGCTGCAAAAAATACGACAGGTACCGCCGGAGAAAAGAGATAAGATTATTTTAAGTCTTTAAGGAGAGAATGCGATGGAGCCGGTATTGTTTTTGGACGTTGCTAAAAAATTTTTGAGCATACCGTCCGAAGCGGCATATAGATCGGCGGTCAGTCGCGCTTATTACGCCGTGTTTCACGCCGCCGCGAGTTTTCTTGAAAAACTTGGATTCAAAAGAACGAAAGGGCCTCAGGAACACGGCGAAATACCGGCGCGCTTTAATAATTGTGGCGTCGCAGACGGCGAAAAAATAGCCAGTTGGCTAAACGACCTTCATCGCCAGCGCATTCTGGCAGATTATGATCTCAAATCGGACCAGTTTGCGGCACAATTCAAAGTAGCATTTTGGATTGCAAAAGCTGAACAAGCAATTCTCACATTAAACACCCTTTCTGCTTCGCAAAATATTTGCACCCAAATCCGTAAAGGCATCCAAGCCTATGAAGAAAAGTTAAAAGCTTATCAAGGAGCTTTGAAATGACCCTCAAAAACCTCTTGCCGAAAAATAAATTCACTCGCCTGCATCTTTTTATTGGCGCGATCACCGTTTCCACCATCGGTTACTATTCTGCGGAACAAGCGATGTGGGGCGGCACGCCGGCGCGCAACATGGTCTCGCTCGAGACCAATTTGCCCACCAAGTTTGATCCAAACTCGGGATTGAACATCAAATGGACCACCGCGCTCGGATCACAGACCTATGGCAATCCAACTATTGCGGGTGGAAAAGTTTTTGTCGGCACCAACAATCAGGGCTTGCGCAATCCCAAGCAAGGCGGCGACCGCGGCGTGCTGATGGCTTTCCGCGAATCCGACGGCAAATTCCTTTGGCAGCACGCCAACCCCAAACTGGCTGCGGGCCGCGTCAATGACTGGCCGCAACAAGGTGTTTGCTCGAGCCCCTTTATCGAAGGCGACCGGCTCTATTACGTCTCGAATCGCTGCGAAGTCGTTTGTCTCGACACCGAAGGTTTTCTGGATGGCGAAAATGACGGCGCATCCAAAACTGAAGCCGATACGAGCCAAATTGACGCCGACATCATTTGGAAACTCGATATGATGGGCGAGCTGGATGTGTTTCCTCACAATCTCGCCGTCTGCTCGCCGATTGCCGTTGGCGATTTGCTCTTCGTGGTCACTGCGAACGGCGTGGATGAGGGCCATATTCACATTCCTTCGCCGCTGGCGCCGAGCTTCATTGCCGTCAACAAAAATACTGGCAAGCTGGTTTGGGAAGATGCGTCGCCTGGCACGAACATCATGCACGGCCAATGGTCGAATCCGGCTTACAGCGTGATCAACGGCGTGCCGCAAGTGATTTTCCCCGGCGGCGACGGCGTCATTTATTCTTTCGAGCCGGAGACGGGCAAATTGATTTGGAAATTTAATTGCAACCCGCCGGAAGCGGTTTACGAGCTTGGCGGCTCTGGCACGAAAAGTGATTTCATCGGAACACCGGTGATTTTCGACAACAAAGTCTACATCGGCCTCGGCCAGGATCCCGAGCACGGTGAAGGCATCAGCCACTTGTGGGCGATCGATGCGACGAAGAAAGGTGATATACCGCAGTCCGCCGCTGTTTGGCATCGCGGCTATAAAGATTTCAATCGCACGATGTCGACGGTTGCCATTCACGACGGCTTGCTGTACACGGCTGATCTCAGCGGCTTTATTTATTGTTTGAGTGCACTGACCGGCGAGCTTTATTGGACGTACGACACGTATGCGGCGATTTGGGGCTCGCCTTATGTGGCCGACGGCAAAGTTTATATCGGCGATGAGGACGGCGATATTGCCGTGCTAAAAACCGGTAAACAAAAAGAGCTGCTCTACGAAGTCAACATGGGCAGCGCCGTTTACACCACGCCGGTGGCGAAGAGCGGCGTGCTGTATGTGACGAATCGGGCGACGTTGTTTGCGCTGCAAGTGAGGTAACCCAAACGGCTCGTCTGGCCGTTGCATCGAACTCAAAACTTTTAGAAAGAAAATGCTTTGAGTCTGACGGCCACGTAAAGCACCAAGTGCTTACAAAAAAGATGTGCTCGCGCATTGGTTGAATTTTTGACTTGAGTAGAAGCAAAATAGCTTTACGCCCGAGCGTCATTTATGACGCTTCCAAATTTTAGCCTGATGATTCATCACCGGGCATAGTCACGGAGAAGACATGTTCAAAAAACGCTGGTTGTTTCTCATGCTGGCCGGAACATTTTTGCTGACACAAGCGCATGCGCAAAACGTGCAGCCGCGCCTTCATGTTCTCGATAACGGCCTGAAGCTCATTCTCGTCAAGCGCACTGGCGATCCCAGCGTCGCGTGCGGCATGGCGTTTAAAGTCGGCTCGGTGAACGAAAGGCCCGGCATCACCGGAATCTCGCATTTGTTCGAACACATGATGTTCAAGGGCACGACGACGATCGGCACGAAGGATTATAACGCCGACAAAAAAATCATGGCGCAGCAAGACAGCATGAAAGCGCTGCTGCGGCAGGAAGAAAGCAAGATGCGGACGATGGAGCGCCTCGGGCAAATTGACGACATGTCCAAGCGCGAGAATCTCACGCCGCGTTATCGCGAGCTGGAAAAAGTTTTCGACGATCTCATCAAGCAGCAGCGCGAGATCATCATCAAAGACGAATTGGATCGCATCTACTCGAAAAACGGCGGCGCCGGTTTGAATGCGTTTACCGGCGAAGACGTGACCTTTTACATCATCAACGTGCCGGCCAACAAGCTTGAGCTTTATATGTGGCTGGAGTCGGATCGCTTGCTCAATCCGGTGTTTCGCGAATTTTATTCCGAGCGCGACGTGGTTTATGAAGAACGGCGTTTGCGCGTCGAGAGCACGCCCACCGGCAAATACGACGAGCAATTCGAATCGCTGTTCTGGCAATCCTCGCCGTACACATGGCCGGTGATCGGCTGGCCTTCCGACTTGCGCGCGATTACGAAAGAACAAGCCGACGAATATTTTGCCACCTACTACGCGCCGAACAACTGCATCGTCGTCATGGTCGGCGATCTCGATTACGACGAGGTCATTAAAATGGCGGCGCGCTATTTTGGCCGCATTTCACGCGGCAAAAATGAGCCGCCCGAAGTCATCACCACCGAAGTGCCGCAGCTTGCGGAAAAGCGCATGTACGCTGAAGCCGAAACCAATCCCGAAGTGCGCATCTGGTATCACGGCGTCGCGCACGATCATGCCGACGAGCCGGCGCTTGATGTGCTCACCAGCATTCTCTCCGGCAAAACCGGCCGCTTGTACAAAAAGCTCGTGCTCGAAAAACAAATCGCCAACAACGTTTCCGCCGGTGTGGAGACGCGAAAATATGCCGGCATCATCCGGTTGAGCGGCGTGGTTAAAGACGAGCACAAACCTGAAGAAGTCGAACAAGCAATCTACGACGAGATCACCAAATTGCAGGAAGAGCCGGCTGGCGCTTACGAATTGCAAAAAGTCAAAAATCAGGAAGCCGCCGGCAGCTTTCGCCGTTTGCAAAGCAACTTTTTCTTGATGTTACAACTCGGCATTTACGAAGTCAACGGCGACTGGAATTACATCAACACCTATCCCCCCAAAGTGCAGGCCATAACCGCCTCGGACGTGCAGCGCGTGGCGAAAAAATATTTTACGCGCGAAAATCGCAACGTTATCATTTATACGCGCAAGAAAAGCGCCGCGCCCGAAGATCCGGAGATTGCCGGTTTGTCGGAACAGGGGAAACAGATGGTCAATATGATGACGGCGCGCTTGCAACAAACCAACGATGCCGCGCAATTGCAACAAATGATCAGCATGATGGAATCCCGCATCTCCGAAGCGCCGGAAGACCAGCGCAAAGCCGTGGAGATCGTCGTGAAAAAAGCGAAAGAGCGCTTGGCGGAATTGGAAAGCCGGAAGTGAGACGTAAGGCGTAAAACGTAAAAAATGTAGGCCATAAAATACGCGAAAAACACGAAAAGAAAACCAATTTATTTTTTAGTGTATTTCGTGCGTTTAGCGCATTATGATTTTTTCGTTGCGGTTCCCTTTTCGTTGCAAGTTATTCTCAGGAGAATACTAATGAAGAAAATATACATAGTTGTTTTGTTGCTCGCGTGTTGGTTGCTGCAAGCCGCGCCGTTGGCTGCGCAACCGATTGCCGATCATCCCGACAAGCTCACCTTCAAGCCGCTGGCGTACCAGCCGCCCAAAGCCAAAGATCTGCGCAATGTTTTGAAAAGCGGCCCGGTGGTTTATGTTGCCGAAGATCACGAGCTGCCTTTGATCAACGTTTCGATTTTGGTGCGCACCGGCGACTATCTCGAGCCGAAGGAGAAAGCCGGCCTCGCGGCGACGGTTGGCGCGCTGCTGCGCGACGGCGGCACCACGGCGTTGACGCCGGATTCGCTCGACGAGAAGCTCGATTATCTGGCCGCCAATTCCGGCGCGTCGATTTCCAGCACACAAGGCAACGTGAGTCTCAACATTTTGAGCAAAGATTTTGATGCGGGCATGGCGCTGTTGGTGGATATGATGAAGAACCCGCGCTTCGACGAAGCCAGAATGAAACTCTACAAAGATCGCGTGTTGCAGCAAATGCAGCGGCGCAACGATCAGACTTCTTCCATCGAAAGCCGTGAATGGGGTCGTTTGATGTACGGCGAGGATTTTTTTACCAACCATCTTTCCACAAAGGCAAGTCTCGAAAGCATCACGCGGCAGGAGTTGTTTGATTTTCACAAAAAATATTATTATCCCGCCAATTTCATTCTCGCGGTTTCGGGTGATTTCAATAAGGCCGATTTGCTGAAGCGCCTCGACAAGCATTTTGCCGGTTGGAAAGGCGTCGGCGCGGCGGTTCCGAAAGTTCCGCGGCCCGCGCAAGCGCCCAAGCCCGGCATTTATATGGTCAACAAAGACGTCAATCAAGGCCGTATCAGCATCGGCCATTGGGGCGTCGAGCGCGGCAATCCGGATGAATTTGCGCTGGCGGTGATGAACGATATTTTGGGCGGCGGTGGCTTCACTTCGCGCATAACTTCGAAAGTCCGTTCCGATGAAGGTCTCGCTTATAGCGCGGGAAGCAATTTCGGAATCGGCGTATATTATCTCGGCGTTTTCCGCGCCGCGTTTCAGAGCAAAAGCCCGACCTGCGCGCACGCCACGAAAATCGTTCTCGATGAAATCGCCCGCATGCGCACCGAGAAAGTCACCGACGACGAGCTGAAAACTTCCGTCAATTCTTTCATTGAAACTTTTCCGCTGAATTTTGCGACCAAAGCGCAAGTGGTCGGAACCTTTGCGGCAGATGAATACACCGGCCGCGATCCGCAATATTGGGAAACCTATCGCGACAATATTCGCAAAGTGACGGCAGACGATGTGCTGCGCGTGGCGCAAAAACATTTGCAGCCCGATAAGCTCGTCATTCTCGGCGTCGGCAACACCAAGGATATTTTGGCCGGCTACGACAAAGTGCCGGTGAAATTCACCGACTTCGGCTTGGGCGAGCCGAAACCAATCCCGCTGCGCGATCCGCTGACGCTGGCACCGATTGCGGAGGGTGGGAAGTAATGGCGTGAGGGTTCAGCCAAAGTTGGCAATAAGGAGTGGCAATTCAAAGGATTGCATGTTACGATTATTTTGATTATATTTTTTAAATCCTAAACTGAGCGATTCTGTTTTCAGAAAATGAAAGATACTGAATATTTGTCATTTCGAGCGAAGCGAGAAATCTTTCACTCAACAGATTCCTCGCTGGCGCTCGGAATGACAAAAATCACTCAGCGTGGGTAAATATTATCCTGTAACGATTAAGGAACAGACTATGGATGCCGCACAATTGACACTTCAGCTTCCCAAAACGGAAGTGGCTTTCCTTGAGGAATATGCCGAACGACATAAGGTCACCATCACACAATTGATCGACCTTTTCGTCAAACAATTGCGCTTCGCTGAGCAATATCCATATCACCCTGATATTGGAAAATTCGCTGGTGTCGTTCCAAAGGACGCAGAAGTGCAAAAGTCTTATTATGAATATCTCGAGGCAAAGCACCAATGAGAGTCATGCTTGACTTGAATGTATTGCTTGACTATTTTCAGAAACGGGAGCCGCATTACCAGCACTCCTCGATTGTGCTCAGCGAAATTCTCAAAGGAAATTTCGCCGGAGTGGCGCCCGCCCATGCCTTGACGACAATCTATTATATTTCTGCCAAACATGCAACTCGCGAACGCGCCAACGAAATTATCGATTGGTTACTGGCGCATCTTGAAATTGCCTCTGCGAATAAGCCTGCATTCGCCCGCGCCAGAGATTTGCAAAGTAGTGATTTTGAAGATGCAGTTGTCGCCAGCCTTGCCGAAGCTTCTCAGTGTGATCTCATTATTACCCGCAACGTCTCCGATTTTGCAAACTCACCAATCGCAGCGATGACTCCCGAAGAATTTGTCAATAGATATGTTTCACAAATTTCTTCTTAAAGCGCACAACTTAAAAAATTGCTAATTCTTTGCGGACTCAATCATGGCGGAGTGTACCAAAATGAAAAATAGGCATGAAATCGTTACAAGACTTTTCGCATATCTTGTAATCTTAATTGTTGGGCTTCCCTTTGCGGGTCTCGCCCAAGATTTAAACGACGAACTCTGGGCTGCCGCGCGAAAAGGCGATGCGGCGGCTGTCAAAACCTTGCTCGCCAAAGGCGCGGACGTGAATGCCAAGTTTCGCTATAACGCGACGGCGCTTTCGTATGCCGCTGATCGCGGCCATCTCGAAGTCGTCAAAGTTTTGGTGGAGCACGGCGCCGAGCTGAACATCAAAGACACGTTTTATAACTCGCCGCCGCTGTCATGGGCGGCATATAACGGCCATACCGAGGTCGTAAAATTTCTGCTGGAAAAAGGCGCGGAGGGAAAAGAAACGGCGCTGATGAGCGGCGTTCAAAATGGCAACCTCGCGATGGTCAATGCCGCGCTCGCGGTTGGCGGAATGAAGGAAGAAACCTTGACCTCGGCTTTGGCGCGCGCGACACAAGGCAACAAAACTGAAATTGTCGAGGCACTGAAAAAAGCCGGCGCCGTTCCCGCGAAAGTGCCCGATTTCAAAATCGATCCGGCGCTGCTGCAAAATTATGCGGGACGATACAAGAATGATGAAATCGGCATGGAAATGACGTTCACCGTCCAAAACGACAAGTTCATCGGCACGGTTTCCGGCCAGCCGCCACTGACTTATGCGCCAGTTGACAACAACAATTTCAAAGCAGTGGAATTTACCGGCATTGACATCGCGTTCAATTCAACCGGCAATCAGGTTACCGACTTCACACTCAAGCAAGGCGGCCGCAGTTTCGTTTTCAAAAAAGTCAAAACCGAAGAAAAACCAGCCGAGCCGAAATCTGCCGAGGCCGAGAAGAAAGAAACGAAGGTGGAAACAGCGATGGCCGCGACCGCAAGCAAGGCGAAGAAAAATGGCGTCGCCGCGAAAAATTGGCCGTCGTTTCGCGGCATGTTCGCTACCGGCGTTGCGGATGGGCAAAATCCCCCGACAACTTGGAATGCCGAGAAATCGCTCAACATCAAATGGAAAACGCCGATTCCCGGCATGGCGCATTCGAGTCCGGTGATTTGGGGAAATCGCGTTTTCGTTACCACCGTCGTCACCAGCGACACCAGCTCCAAATTGCGCGTCGGACTTTACGGCGACGTCGCGCCGGACAAAGATCTTTCCAAACACACGTGGAAAGTTTATGGCCTCGATAAAAAGAGCGGCAAGATTGTTTGGGAGCGCACGGCTTATGAAGGCATTCCGAAAGTCAAACGCCACACCAAAGCGACGCAAGCCAATTCGACGCCGGCGACGGACGGCAAGCATCTCGTCATGCTGTTCGGCGCGGAAGGGCTTTATTGCTACGATCTCGACGGCAAGCAGCTTTGGAAAAAAGATCTCGGCATGCTCGACAGCGGCTGGTTTTACGATCCCGACTATCAGTGGGGCCACGGCAGCTCGCCGATCATTTATAAAAATCTCGTGATCGTGCAATGCGACATTCAGAAGAACCCATTTATTGCCGCTTACAATATCAAAGACGGCAAACAGGCTTGGCTAACGCCGCGCGATGAAATTCCCTCGTGGGGCACGCCGACGATTCACGAGGGCAAAGCGCGGCCGGAACTGATCACCAATGGCACCAAACACATTCGCGGTTATGATCCGCTGACCGGCAAAGAATTGTGGAAGCTTGCCGGCAATTCGGAAATCACAACGCCGACGCCGTTTGTAGCGCACGATCTCATTTTTGTCACCAGCGGCTATCGCCCGATCCAACCGATTTACGCGATTCGCACCGGCGCGACCGGCGATATTTCTCTCAAAGATAAAGCTGAATCCAACGAGCACATCGCCTGGAGCAAACAACGCGGCGGTCCGTACATGCCGACGCCGATTGTTTACGGCGATTATCTTTACACTTGCGCCAACAACGGCACGCTGACGTGTTACAACGCCAAAACCGGCGAACAAATTTTTCGCGAGCGCCTCGGCGGCAAAGGCAACGGTTACGCCTTCACCGCCTCGCCAATTGCGGCAGATGATAAACTCTATTTCACCAGCGAGGATGGCGAAATTTTTGTGGTGAAAGCTGGGCCGGGGTATGAGCTACTCGCGACTAATTCGATGAGTGAAGTTTGCATGGCAACGCCGGCGATTTCGGAGGGGATGATTTTTGTAAGGACGCAGGGGCATGTTTATGGGATTGGGGAATAGCGTAACACAGTCGGCCCGACTGTGCGGTTAAAAATAGTTAATCAAATTGACGACGGAGATATAAGGCATCGTCTTGGCATTTTGATTGTAGCATCTATACTTTTCATGAGACGTATTTTTGAAGTCATCGCTCCGTATCTTTATTTTTGTATGTGCTAGGACAAGGCAAGCCAATGCCGCTTCAAATAGGAAAATAAATGGAAATCGCAAAACTCATCCTTGATTATGTCAGAGTACTAATCTCAGTAGATCACATTTTTAGCTCTTTGTCAATTATGGGCTAATCGGCTCAACGCTAGAAATAACTCCGTAGATGTTTTCGACCGCTCGGCGTAAGAACTG
>JAKEEU010000276.1 GCA_022616415.1 Candidatus Zhuqueibacterota bacterium
CGCACCGGTCTTTATCGGTGACACCATCACCGCCGAGGCGGAAGTGCTGTCGATTCATCCCACCAAGCCGGTGACGCAGCTCAAAATCACCGTCAAGCGCCAGGATGGAGAAACCGTGCTGGAAGGCGAGGCGTGGTGTTACATCTTTCGGTGAGTCATGAGATCACTAATCTTGGAAAAAAATTCTGGTACGGGAATTGTTAAATTTTTCTGTTTTGTCGATATTTAGCTATTGCGAGAAATTTATTATCGCAGAAACCAAGTTAGGCCGTTTGAAGGTAAGTGATATAAAGTAAACGTAAAACATCGTGCCTTAACAAACGCTTTGATTTGATTCATAACTTTCGTATTTTTTGTCAAACACGCGTCCTGCAAGCGCCCTCCCCATACGTCCTGTATGCGCTAAAAGGGCATGCGGAAAATAAAGAGGCAGTTAGGAACATTCTCATCAGGATGATTACTCGTATGAGCATTCAGTACCTTTATAAGTATCGTGCCGTTAATGATCGTTTAGAGCGAATTTTGACTTACAGCGAGCTCTATTTTGCATTACCCTCTGAGTTCAATGATCCATTTGATTGTAAAACTCCGATTTTGTACAGAGGAAGTGATGACGACTTCAAAAACTTTTATTTGACTATGTTGAAAGAAAAGCATCCTTCGTACAGCGCTGAAAAATTAAATCAAATGGCTGATGAAATATTGCGCACGGGCAAACATAAGGATGAAGACTTTTTGAAGAAAATAGAAAGGGAAACAATCCAAGAAGCATCTAGTGGTATTGGAGTTTTTTGTTCAAGCGAAATTAATAATGACATCCTTATGTGGTCACATTACGCAGAAGGTCATAGAGGCGTATGCTTGGAATTTGATGCATCCGCACCACAGTCTGTATTTGCGAGCGCTCTTCCAATTAAGTACCAACAGCAATATCCAATACTCAATCGGTTTACTTCATCAGAGGAAGAAAGATTAGATGCTACGCTGCTTACCAAGTCGGAGCACTGGGCCTATGAAAAGGAATGGAGAATTATAGAAAGGCGAGGAAGTGGTTGGTACAAGTTTCCGGAACATCTATTATCTGGCGTAATTCTTGGTTGCCTTATTCATCCCAATGATAAAATTCGAGTCATAGATTGGTTAAGCAAGAGAAAGGCTCCAATCAAGCTCTATGAAGCATCAATAAAGGAGTATGAATTTGGGCTGGAAATTCGAGAAATATCAGCCAAACTGATAATATAGAATTTGACACATTAAATACTAAACCTCAGTTTTGACTTTTGGTTTTGTATTTTTTCTCAATGAGTTCTATGAGTTGATCGTCACTTTTTTGCTTCAAGTTCGGATACTTTTTTCTAAATAACTCAAGTATTTCTTCGTCAGTATATTTTTTCGCATTAGGAACAGCCGAACGAAAATTTGGCAGCCTAGCCACTGGGTCTTCAATATCGAAATCAGATAAATCTTGATCCACGTCTCTGGGTTTTGCTTTTAAGCTTGGTTTCCGATTTCTGAAACCCAATCCGAAACTGATGCCCGGCGTAGTCTCTCCTTCTGAAATTGAAAGATTGGGTAGTGCGTAAACAAAAACATTATTACTTGCGCCCAGTACGAACATCGCGTTTAGGTTGAATGTTGTAGCTGATACAGAGGATCAAGCTCGACGCGCTGCGGATGGAGTGGATTAGCGATTTGGAATAGAAGGCGTTTATCGGCAACCCCGTCCAGTATAAAGAGACTATCGGACGAAGAAGCGCTATAAGCCGGCCTCGTCAAGAGAAAACAGCAGCGGAAAATTTATTTTCTCTCGCAGAAACCAAGTTTGGCGGGAGACGTAAGATTCGTTAATAAGGCGTCGACCTCAAATGCCCATTTACCAAACAAGCTTCGTGATCAACGCATCGGCGAGGCGCGTCTGGCAGATTCTCACCGCGCTTGACCGTTACCCTGAATGGAATTATTTTCGCTGGTGAAATGAACCATGCCCAATAACCGCTCGAAACGTGCGCCCCGGGTTTCTCAAACCGCGAGTTCCGGCAAGCATGAACTTGCGACGGAGTCTCTGGCGCATTCCAGGATCAGGCCATTATGGCAGCCTGGCGACTTGTTTCACAATTTTTCGCGATTTCCTGAAAGGCGGGATATGCGGCGAGTAGATCGCCTGGCGCGAATCCTTGCGAACGGCCTGATAGCTCCGGCATCGTGCGACGACGGTTCTGTTCGCTCCGATCTCAATATCGTCGTTATTGGGGCGCCGGTGCCTTACGACAGCTTGGTCTTCTTGCATCGATTCGGACCCAAATCCGGCATTTATTTGTTATCACGACCTGGGCGTTTTACCGTGCTCGTTGAGCCAGGCTTTCCTGTTCTCACGCCTCAAGACATGGGCCCAAACTGGGTGGTTACTTGCCGGGATGAGGTTTATGTACGCGATAAGATCGCGCCTCAATATTTAAGCGGCTTGGTTGTTCACCCGGCAGATGTCAATGGGGTGTTGAGAGACTTTCTGCCAAATCTTAGAGCATTGGGAATGCCCGTGTATCTCATGGACGGTACTGTCGTATGGCCCTCGGCCCAAAGGAAGAACACGAGCCGCAACCAAAAGGTTTTAAAATCAAAATGATCTCTTCTTCAATCGCTTTTATTTTTCATTCAAATCTTTCGTGCTACTATCAAACCCGAACGGCCACGTGAAGTCCAAGCTTTGTAGAAGGTCATGGAATCAAGTTGAACATCTTTGCCCAATGCCGGATCAATAAAAATCACATTGTTCCCTTCCAGACCGCACACCACGACGGCATGAGAGGTTCTATCGCCGGCATACGGCAGATGCTCCGCTCCCAAAGCGACGATGACAGGTTGATTCGCGGCAAGATGATCGAATAAATCGTGCAGACCCCCATCCTTGAGATGAGTAACCTCAAAACCAAGCGAACGGATAAATTTCACCGCGTGCTCAAAACGAGCGCCGCGACGATTGGTCCGGCAGGCCGCAGCGATATTCTCTTCAGAATGCTCTTGAGCATAATAGCTCAAAACGATGCGAACACAAGCGGGCAGGCAGGTGGATGGAGTTTGCTGCGGGAAAACGGGAACATCAATTTTCATTGGCTTGCTCTTCCAATACGACCGGACTATCGGATTCCGCAGCCACCAGTTGGCCGTCCGCCGTGAAAGTTAATTTGCCCAACTCTTTTTGCAGAGACGGGAGGGTCACTTTGATGCGCCATTTTTCGCCGTCCCAAACCGGCTCTTCAGCAGCGACAGCGTCCCCGACTTTCTCGAAGAGATATGTTCCGGCGATATCGGAAATCGCTTCCGCCGTCAGGCGTCGCGGGCGAATCGAAATGTTATGATCGTGCGGCTGCTCGACGATGACTTCGGTGCCTTCACGCCAACCCCATTGCGTCAAAATGGTGTTGGGCACGTGCAGGCCTTTCGAAGTGATCTCGATAATAACTTTGCTCATATTCTTTCCAAGCTTGCGATGTGCTTTCTACATTGCGCTTATGATTCACGAGTCGTTTATAAATTATAGTGATTTTTTTGTCTCAAAGCAAGCCTCGAAAAAAACTATTACAAAATCCTTGCGTATAATTCGTCTATGGTTGATTTGCCTGGACATACAGTCGCTGGAAACCCGCTGCTTGAGACCAGGCTCTATATCCCCAAGTGGCGTCCCGGTCTGGTATCGCGTCCGCGGCTGATCGAACGCATGCACCAGGGGATCGAGCGCAAGCTGACTCTCGTCTCCGCGCCTGCCGGTTTCGGCAAGACGACGCTGCTGACGGAATGGCTTGCGACCGGCGAACGAGTCGCTGGATGGGTCGCACTGGATCAGAGCGACAATGAGTGAAAGTGAAGCGCGGCTTGCGCTCAACGATCTTCCTAATTTGGCAAACTTTCGTTACGCGAGCCGGACTTCGCCCACATTCATTACTGAAAAACCATTTGGAAATATTATGCAAATGTTTAGATTTTAGATAAAAGCCCGAAGTGATAAACGTGAATCAGAATAAACCGCAAAGCGGCCTGGAGCCGGAGAGTGGCCGTGAGATTTCCAGCGTGAGCCTGATCGCACCGGTTTTGAAGGTGCTCAACAAGCTGCGTGACAATCGGCTGCTCGAAGATTACGCTATCGGCGGTGGGATCGCGGTTTTGTACTACACCGAACCGGTGCTCACTTATGACTTCGATGTGATCTCCGTCTTTCCTGAGAGCGGCTTGCTCGTTGATCCTTCTCCTGTGTTCGAATATCTTAGAAACGCAGGTTACGTTTTTGGAAAGGAAGATCGCGTTGACATAGAGGGAATTCCCGTACAATTCATTCCTGCGTCCAAGGGGTTAGTGGAAGAAGCGTTGAAGAATGCGGTGAATGTAACGATCAGCGGTGTGGAAACCAGGATTTTGACGGTTGAGTATCTCGTTGCCATCATGCTACAACTGAACCGGCCCAAAGACCGAGCCAAGATCGATTTATTGATAAATAATGAAGAGGTGAAATACGACGATTCAAAGCTGCAGGGCATTCTCATGAATCACGAATTAGTTTCCAAATGGCAAAGGTTCAAAAATGTTTTATGACATCGCCAAGCTCAAAGAGCAGCACCGGCGCGATCTGGCCAAGCTTTCGTTCGATGAAAAAATTGCAGCGTTGATCCGAATGCAGAAAATGGCCAGAGAAATGGCGCTTGCTGCCGGCAGGAAATTCAATGGCGTCGTCTGGGGCGAGCGCGAGAGCGAGGCGAAGGTTTTTTGCCAAATAACGACAAAGCTCGAATAAGATGATGCAACCTCTACGAAATATTTTCGCTGAGGCTTTTCTCATGGCCAAAATCTTCGTCCCGCTGCGCAGCCAGACTTCGCCCACACCCGCGACCCTAATTTTCACAATCATATAATTCGCCGATGCTTGCCTCGCCTCAACATACGGTCGCTGGAAACCCGCTACTGGAGACCAAGCTCTATATCCCCAAGTGGCGTCCCGGTCTGGTATCGCGTCAGAGGCTGATCGAACGCATGCAACAGGGAATCGAGCGCAAGCTGATTCTCGTCTCCGCGCCTGCCGGTTTCGGCAAGACGACGCTGCTGGCTGAATGGTTTGCGGCTACCCCGGCCAGTCCCGCCCGGGCGGGAGGCGCAGGATGGGTCTCACTGGATCAGAGCGACAATGACCCCGCGTTCTTCTGGGCCTACTTCATCAAAGCACTGCAGAAGGTCCGATCCGAGGTCGGCGAGAGCGCGCTCTCTTTGCTGCATTCGCCTCAGCCACCACCGATTGAGTCGGTCTTGACGAACTTGATCAATGACATCAATGCGATCGAGCAGGACCCTTCGACGGGCTCAGGGCATGGCTTCGTTCTCATCCTTGACGACTACCACGTTATCGATGCCCAGTCTGTCCACAGCGCCATCGCTTTTCTTCTCGACCATCTGCCGCCACAGATGCATCTGATCATCGCCAGCCGTTCGGACCCACCCTTGCCCCTGGCTCGCCTCCGTGCGCGCGGCGAATCGACTGAGCTACGGGCCGCCGACCTGCGTTTCACCTTCGACGAGGCGGCTGCTTTTCTCAACGAGGTGATGGGTCTGGACCTCTCAGCAACTGACGTGGCGGCCCTGGAGACGCGGACCGAAGGCTGGATCACCGGGCTCCAACTGGCAGCGCTCTCCATGTCGCAGACGGCGCGCCAGGCGCGAGACGACGTTGCCGGATTCATCACCGCCTTCACGGGCAATGACCGCTACATCGTGGACTATCTGGTCGAAGAGGTTCTGCAGCGCCAGCCCGAACGTGTCCGGAGCTTCTTACTCCAGACCTCCACCCTCGACAGGCTCAGCGGTCCGCTGTGCGATGCCGTCACCGGCCGGGAAGATGGCAAAAGGATGCTGGAGGCTCTGGAGCGAGGCAACCTGTTTGTCGTTCCGCTCGACGATAAGCGCCAGTGGTATCGCTATCACCACCTGTTTGCAGACGTTCTCCGTGCGCACGCGATGGAGGAGCAACCCGATCAGATACCTACCCTGCATCGGCGCGCCGCGGCGTGGTTTGAAGAACGCGGCATGGCGGCCGAGGCGATCGAACAGGCCCGCGCCGCGGGCGATCATGAAACCGTGGCCCGCCTCCTGGTTGCTAACTTCGAGGAGCTCGAGCGCATTGGCCGGTACGCGTCGATTTCACGTTGGTCCGCATCGCTGCCGGAAGAGATGGTTAGAAAAAGACCCCGACTGGCGCTCATCCACGCTTCAGTGGCGTTGGCGTTTGACAACAACAATCAAGCTGCTCGCAGGCTCACGTCCTGGGCAGAAGAGGCGATTAACAAAATCGAGGACGGTGGGGGATTCGATCCTTCGAACGATGTCAACGGAACCGTTGTCGGATCCGAAGGACTGGACGCCCTGAAGGGCGAAATGCTGGCAATGAAACTTTTCCACTCGGCCCGAAAACTCCCTCCGGAGGAGATCGCGGCGCTCGCCGGTCAGGCGCTCAAGCTGCTCCCACCTTCCAAGCACCGCCTCAGGGGAATGCTTCAAATGATTGACGCGGGAATGCAGATGGTACGCAGCGACTTGAGGTCGGCGCTACCGAATCTGGAGAGAAGCGTAGATGAAGCCCGCCGAGCTCAGAACTTACCCCTTCTCGTCGGCATGCTGACGCACCGTGGGCAGGTGTACGTGGTCATGGGTAGGCTGGAAGATGGCCGTCGCTCGTTTGAAGAAGCACTTCTGGCAGGTCAAAACCTGTCTGCCGAGGCCAACTGGGAGCTGTGCAGTCCACATACCTCGCTGGCAGAGGTATTGCTGGAACGTGCCGATCTGGCGGGAGCGACCGACCACGTTGCGAGAGCTCTCGAATTCGCCAGTAAGTCGCCGACGAGGAGCCCGGTCCTCTATGCACGGGCCGCCGCGGCACAGGTGTTCCTGGCCGCAGGCGACACCAAATCGCAGATGGCGCGTTTCGAGACAGCAGCGATCGAACAGTTGGAACAAGCGCAAGCGTTCGTCCGGGGCTCCAGCGATTCCCGTTACTTTTCTTTCCTCTCCTCCATGAAGCTCAAGATCTATTGCCGGACCGGCGACCTCGAAGCGGCTGCGGATGTCGTGCGGGACCGGAACCTCTCGCCGGACGTGGCAGTGGATCGCAACAACGAAGAGGAGATGACCGCCTTCGCACGCTATCTCATCGTGCGCGGCAACTACAGCGAAGCTGAGCAAGTTCTCTCAAGAGTGCTCCCGCTCGTGCGAAGCATCGGGCGTGTGCAACACGAGATCCACGTCCTCGTGCTTGAGGCACTGGCGAACGAGTTATTGGGCGAGAGGGCGCTTGCCCTCGAGTCGCTTGGACGCGCGACCTTTCTGGGCGAGCCGGGGCGTTTCAACCGCACGTTTACGAGCGAAGGCCCCGCCGTGGCGGGACTGATGGAGGCGCTTGCAGATGCCGTCCAGTCCCGCCCATCCCGCCCCGGCGGGACGGTGGAGGCCGGATCTCCGTCCTACCTTACCTACCTGCTGGGCGAGATGAGGGTCAGGCCGGTAACCACATCGACTCAGTCCGCGGCGGCTGGTCTCGTCGAGCCGCTGACGGCGCGTGAGGTCGAAATCCTGCGTCTCATTGCGGCAGGAATGCGGAACCAGGAGATTGCCAATCATCTGTTCATCAGTCTACACACCGTCAAGCGTCACATCGCGAATGCCTACGGCAAGCTGGGCGTCAGTCACCGCACTGAAGCTGTTGCGCGGGTGAATGAGCTGAAACTGCTATAAGAGGTTCGACTCGATCTATATTTTAATTCGTCTCAACTTGCATCTTACTCACCTGCCCTTACCCCCAAAGCTGCAAATAAAAATTCTGCCGTTTGAATTGGCAGGTTTTGGAATCAACTTTCAAAGCCCCAGCGCCTGCAACCCTTGTTCCCGGGGCAGAGCGTGCACCAAACCAAATTTTTCAGCAGCAGCGTGATGATCGTTCTCAAGATACCTCAACGATTTTTACTCCATTCAACTTGCCCTTGCCTTGCCCTTTACCTCCTCTCCCCAAAACGCTTGCGTTGCGTGTCAAGTTCTCGCGAGGGCTTACCTCCGCGTGATAATCAATCCCGAACGACCGCGGGAGGTCCAAGCCTTGTAGAAAGTCATGGAATCAAGCTGAACCTCTTTGCCCAATGCCGGATCAATAAAAATCACATGGTCTCCTTCCAAACCGCACACGACGACGGCATGAGAGGTTCTATCACCGGCATACGGCAGATGCTCCGCACCCAAAGCGACGATGATAGGTTGATTCGCGGCAAGATGATCGAATAAATCGTGCAGACCCCATCCTTGAGATGAGTAACCTCAAAACCAAGCGAATGGATAAATTTCACCGCGTGCTCAAAACGAGCGCCGCGACGATTGGTCCGGCAGGCCGCAGCGATATTCTCTTCAGAATGCTCTTGAGCATAATAGCTCAGAACAATGCGAACACAAGCCGGTAGGCATGTGGATGGTGTTTCTTGTGGGAAAACAGGAGCATCAATCCTCATTGGCTTTTTCTTCCAATAATGCCGGACTATCCGATTCCGCAGCCACCAGTTGACCATCCGCCGCAAAAGTTAATTTGCCCAAATTCTTTTGCAGAGACGGAAGAGTTACTTTGACATTCCATTTTTCGCCGTCCCAAACCGGCTCTTCGGCAGCGACGGCGTCTCCGACTTTCTCGAAGAGATATGTTCCGGCGATATCGGAAATCGCCTCCGCCGTCAGGCGCCGCGGGCGAATCGAAATGTTATGATCGTGCGGCTGCTCGACGATGACTTCGGTGCCTTCACGCCAACCCCATTGTGTCAAAATGGTATTGGGCACGTGCAGGCCTTTGGAAGTGATCTCGATAATAACTTTGCTCATATTCTTTCCAAGCTTGCGATGTGCTTTCTACATTGCGTTTATGATTCACGAGTCGTTTATAAATTATAGTGATTTTTTTGTCTCAAAGCAAGCCTCGAAAAAAACTATTACAAAATGAAAGTCATGAACTTGGCGCTTTCAAATCCAGCACAAGAATCGCATACAGCACCGGCACGAGCAGCAGCGTGATGATCGTTCTCAAGATCACCTCAACGCGCTTTTGCTCCATTCAACTTGCCCCTTGCTACTTGCCCTATGCCTCCTCTCCCCAAAAACTTTGTCAATATTGAGAAATAACATCTGACAGGGCTAGCATGGCTAACTTTGTGTAACTTTGTGCTTTCACGTCTTTGCGACTTCGGCGAGCTCAGTCGAGTCGTGCGCTTTTCGCTCCGAAAAAATTTTTTATTTTTCCTTCCGCATTTTCCCAATCTGCGCGTATTATATTGACTGGGTCCCACAAGGATTCAACTTTTTTAACAGGAGATATGGACAGACTCTGCCCGCAGCCATTCTTCGTTGATTGCGCTCTCCACCGGGAAAGCCATATTGGCAGGCAGAAAGGGAGCTGTGTGCTATGAGATTGTTCAAATCAACGGCTTTACAAAAAACTTTATATGCCGTTCTTGCTGGTTTGGCCAGCACGGTGATCTTTGCCTCGCCGCTCTTTGCGCTCGATCCGAAAAAGCGCATTACGCAGTATGACATCCGCGTATACAAGGCAAAGGACGGCCTGCCGATGAACGACATGAAAGACGTCTTTCAAGATTCCAAGGGCTATCTCTGGCTTGCCTGCCAGGAGGGCTTTGTGCGTTTCGACGGCGCGCGCTTTGTGTTGTTCGACAAAAGCAATTGTCCGGGATTGCGCGAAAACTTCATTTATGATATTGAAGAAGACTGGGAGGGCAATTTGTGGCTCGCCACCAATGGCGGCGGGGTCAGCCGCTTCGATGGAAAATCTTGCACCACGTTTGACACCGGCAATGGCTTAGCCAGTAATGTCGTCAAAAGAATCCTGATAGGTCGGGATCAAACCATTTGGTTCGGGACGGAAAACGGCGTGACACGATTGAAAAAGGGCATTTATTCTTCCTACAAATTTGGTATTTTCACAGAGAGTCAGGAAGTCCTTACGCTCGAGGAAGATCGGCGGGGGAATTTGTTGGTTGGTTGCGCACAAACAGGATTACATGTCGTTCGAAATGATTCGACCTTTACCTTGCCGACTGATTTTTGTATTCATTCTTTTGTTGAACGAGAATCAGGTGAAATTATTCTGGGATCGAATTTTGGAAAATTATATGTCTATAATCACAATCGTGTGGAGAAATATGGCCCTTATCAGCTTGCAACACCCCATACTGTTCGCGCTATTCATGAAGACCAGCAAGGAAATTTGTGGTTTGCTACAGAAGGGAGCGGCATCTTGCGGTATTATGATGGCCATCTTGAGGCTCTAACGGTTGAAACAGGCTTGCCGCAAGATCATAATTTTTTTATGAGGGTGATAGAAGATCGAGAAAAAAGTCTCTGGTTCGTTGGCGATGGTGGATTACTGCAGCTCAAAGACAATAAGTTCACAACTTTTGGGCGCAATGAGGGTCTCACTTCCAGTTTTGGCAGCACGGTGTGTGAGGATCTCGACGGCACTATGTGGGCAGCGTTCCGAAATGGAGGTCTGGCAATGTTTGGCCGATACAACACCCGTACTTTGGGAGCCGAGGATAGGCTTGCCGGCGATAACATTAGCGCCGTGTTTCCGGTTCAAGATGGCGGATTATGGATTGGTACGAATAATGGCCTAAATTACTTTAAAGATGGGCGCATTCGTGAACATTGGAATGAGTGGAATAGGTATGTTGACATTCGATCACTATTTGAAAGCACTACAGGCGAGCTTTGGATCACCTTCGCGCTGCCCGAAGCAGGCAAAGTGATGGTGCGCATTTATTCGGAAACCGGTCAACTCGTCCGCTCGCTGTTTGATAACGAGATGCAAGCCGGCCAACATGTTGTCAGTTGGAATCGGCTGAATGAATCCGGCAACACTGTGGCCGCCGGGGTATATCTGTATCGGCTTGTGGTTCAGAGACAAAACGGTGAAACCGCTTTTACCGAAACGCGACGGATGACTTTGGTGAAGTGATCTTTTGATTTGCTAAACCGCGTGGCGAGGGTTTTGTAGGGGGAAACCTCGCCACGTTTTATTGAACTGTTGGCACTTCCTTCTGAACGGGCCCACAATTTTTGCATCGCCAACAATGTTTTATCTTTTGATCTGAAGCGCATCCTGCGCCAACTCTGGAAGGCCGGTCACTGCACCAAAGATGAAGTCCGCAAATTGATGGACGACATAGAAAAAGGCGAACCTGGTATGGTGATTAAGGGCAAGGGTGAAATTTTGCGTTGATGCCCGTTCCCTAATTCGGTGACGAGTCGTCTTTAGGCAACGAACCCCAGGGCATAGCTGTTGTCACGCCGCTTCGAGCAAGATTTCGATAACGGCTTCCTTGTTAACACGAATCCGCTTGCCTTCCAATTTTGCTCCTTCGACGGCGTGAGGAATGAACCTATCGCCTTCGATATGTCCTTTGACCAAGACACGCTCGGGAGCGTCCATAGCGCCAGTTATTACGGCGCCATGTTCCATTTTATCCATCGCCTTCAATGTCCCAAAGAATTCGGAGGCGGGCATTTGATCGAACTCGTCACCGAGCACAAAATCCATCATGCCCGTAAATTCCTGCTCAGTTAATTCGCCTAATCGTTTTTCACTCATAATCACTTCTCCTTCATTTGCGATTGCAACCGCATGATGCGCTGTTTCCATTCTTCATATAAAATGCTGCAAAAGTCTCAGTTCTCGCGCCAATGGTGATGCGGCTTGCCCCCTAATCCGTCAAACACGTCCAATACGCGGACTCGTTCCTCTGCCGAAAGCGAACGTGGTGAAAGCAGATACCGCACCGCTAAGGCTCGGTCGGCATCCGATAGCCGTGGAGCAAGCGAAATCTGAATTGGCTCAACCTTATCCATTGGATTGGGCTATAAAATTGAGACGATGTTAATATGTTAATATAGCAAAAATTTAAGCTAATTTCAATGCTTGTTTGATGAGATTTTTTGACTTCAGAAAAGAGGATAGGATTTCAAGTGGAAAACGAGTTTCTAAAACAAAATTATTTTTCATTGTTCGTCGCTGACCTTTTCCATCCAGTCGGCGGTCTTGCCGTCGAGCTGTTCTTGGATGGCGATGTGTGTCATAGCCGTGGTTGCCGTAGCGCCGTGCCAATGCTTCTCACCCGGCGAGAACCAGATCACGTCCCCTCACTTTTCTATTTCTTTTGTGTAGACATTCTCTATTTCACAAACCGCTCGAACCGATAAGCCAGCTCTGGGCCGCCTTCCCCCTCGTACGCCAGTTGGGCGACGAGCAGCGCGAACGGCTCGGTGTAACGGGCGATCCGTAAGGGTCCAGCGTCCACAGGATCGAAACCCACGTCGCGAATCAGCTCAGCGGCCACAGCTTTGCCGCTCTCGTCGTCGCCGCAGTACACCAGACTCGGTCGGCTGGCCTTGCGCTTGGCTTCGTACACGCCGAAAAGCACTTCGCTCGGCACGGTGTTGAACGCGGAGATGACCCGAGCCTTCGGAATCATCTTTGCAAGTTCTTCCGCGCCAGAGGAGGTATGGGCGACGACGAGTTCGCTGTTGTCATCATTCATCGGGAGGGAGCAGGTTACGATCACCTTGCCCGACAAGTCGCCTGCTTGTTTCAACACGTCGTCGACTCGGGACCAGTGCACGGCCAGCAAAAGGGCGTCTGCTTCGCGTGCGGCCTCACCCGGTGTGCCTGCTCGTGTGTTCCCCTTCGCCTCCCGTGCGAGCCTCTTCAGCTTCTGCTCGCTGCGCGCGTAGCTGAATACCACCTCATGTCCGGCACGCGCGAAGAGCGTTCCGAGCTTGCCACCCATCAATCCCGAACCTAAAATACCAACTCGCATGCTGCTCTCCTTCGCCTTTCGTTTACTTGCCACCGAACTTTCATCTTTGCAACGAGCTCTATTTTGATCTCTCGTTGCTATGAGATAGCCGTTGTGACGGGCATAATCTCATATCGTGTCGTCGGGCGATTGATCTAAACCTATAAGGTGACACTGCTTCGACTCACTTCGGATCAGCCGCGCCGTTTTTGATCCACTCTTCCATCTTGCTGACAAACTCGGCGTGACTAAGCGGCGGGGTGCTGCGGCCTTCGCCAGGATTCCAACCCCACAGCACAAGCGGGTCGGAACTAACGTGGTGAAGGAGCTCTTCCAGCGTTTTGCCGCCGTTCTGCTTCGGGTCTTTCAGTTGACGGGCGAGTTGGCCCGGCGTTCTGTTCTGAAAAACCATCGGCATTTCAGGCGGCGGCAAGTGCCAGTTCGGTGCGCCAGGCGGCATGTGTTCTCCAGGCAAGTTCGCGAGTTGATGACAGGCGCTGCACTTCATGCCGTAAACACCTTTGCCCTCGGGGCCGCGCTGCACGCGCTGAGCGTGCGGAATGTTATCATCAAATTGCAGCGGCAGGTTGCCATCCGGATGGCAGTTCATGCAGCGCGGATGCATAAAAACTTTATAGGCTTCGGTGAAGGCGGCGCGGGCAATCGCGTCCTTGCGCTGCTGCTCAGTCGCGCTTGATTTTGCGGCTGAGCCAAACGGCGCGCTGCGCAGTGGATTGAGCCACAGCATCACTCCGATGCACGCCGAACCAACGACGATCAGTCGAACAAGGTCAAGTTTGGAAAATCTTTTTGAGCGATTCATTTTATTTCTCCTTGTCTTTCTATCCGCGCAGATCTTCGCTGCGGATGGGCAGTTGTCTGATGCGTTTGCCTGTGGCGGCGAAAATAGCGTTGGCGACGGCGGGCGCAATCGGCGGCACAGCGGTCTCGCCAACGCCGCCCATCTTTTCCGCACTGGGCACGATATGCACTTCCACGGCGGGCATTTCGTCCATGCGAAGCATCTTGTAGTCGTAAAAGTTGTGTTGCACAACGCGCCCGTTTTTAAAGGTGATTTCGCCGTAGAGCGCAGCGGTCAGACCGAACACAATACCGCTCTCCATCTGCGCCTCAATGGTGTCCGGGTTCACCACCGGGCCGCAGTCGATAGCGCAGACGACCCGATGGACTCTGAGCTTGCCCTCCTTGGAAACCGAGACTTCGGCCACTTGCGCGACAAAGCTCCCGAACGATTCGTGCACGGCCAAGCCGCGCGCGCGGCCTGGCGGCAGCGGCTTTCCCCAGCCGGCTTTGTCGGCGGCGAGCTCAAGGACCCTCTTGTGTCGCGGGTGCTTACCGAGTAGCGCGCGCCGGTACTCGTACGGGTCTTTGCCCGCCGCGTGGGCCAGCTCGTCCAGGAAGCTCTCGACGACGAAGGCCGTGTGGGAGTGTCCGACCGAGCGCCACCAAAGCACCGGAACACCACTCTTCGGGCTGTGCAGATCAACATGCACATTGGGAATCGCGTAAGGCAGCTCGGCCGCCCCTTCCACGGAGGTGCCATCAACACCGTCTTTGACCATGAATTGCTCAAATGGTGTTCCCGCCAAGATGGATTGGCCCACGATGGTGTGCGCCCAGGCGATGGGATTGCCGCCTGAATCCAGGCCGGCGGAGATTCGGTCATACCACCTCGGACGATACCAGCCACCGTGGATGTCGTCCTCGCGGGTCCAGATGACTTTAACCGGCGTTTTGATGGCCTTCGAGATTTGCACCGCCTCTCGCACGAAGTGGTGGTCGGGGACGGCGCGACGTCCGAACCCGCCGCCCAACAGCGTGGTGTGGATTCTGACTTGCTCGGGCTTGAGCCCGGCGACCTCTGCCGCGGCGGCGCGGTCTCCGGTCTGGAACTGTGTGCCGGTCCAGACGTCGCAGCCGTCGGGACGCACGTCGGCTACGCAGTTGAGCGGCTCCATCGGCGCGTGGGCGAGGTAGGGCACTTCGTAAACCGTTTCGAGTTTCTTGACGGCGCGGCTCATCGCGGTCGTCACGTCGCCTTCTTTCCTGGCCACGGCCCCCGGCTGTTTGGCGAGTTCTGCATACTGCGCGCCCTGCGTTTGGCTGTCCAGCCCGGATAGCAGGCCTTCCTCCCACACGATCTCCAATGCCTTGCGACCTTGCAACGCCGGCCAATAGCCATTGGCCACTACCGCGACCCCGCGGTCGATCTCGACGACGTGCCGCACACCCGACACGGCTTTTGCTCTGCTGGCGTCAAAGCTTTTGACCTTCCCACCGAAGACGGAGGGGCGGGCGACGACGGCAACCAGCATACCCGGGACCTTGACGTCCAGACCGAAGACGCCTTTACCATTAATCTTCTCGGGCGTGTCCAGCCGTTTCGTCGGCTTGCCGATGAGCTTGAAATCCTTGGGGTCTTTCAACGCGACGTTCTGCGGCGGCGTCATGCTTGACGCCTTCTCCGCCAAGCGTCCGTAGGACAGCCGGCGCCCTGAGGCCGTGTGAATGACATGGCCGTTTTCCGCCCGGCAAGTCGCGGGATCAACCTTCCATGTCTCCGCCGCTGCAGCGATCAGCATCGCCCGGGCTGTAGCCCCGGCTTGGCGCAGTCGTTCCCACTCGGACCAAGTGCTCGTGCTGCCGCCGGTCATCTGGATGCCGAACTGAGTGTGGTTGTATGCCGGATCAACCGGCGCGGCTTCGACCCGGATCTTGCTCCAATCGGCGTCGAGTTCGTCGGCGACGATCATCGACAGCCCGGTATAAATTCCCTGGCCCATCTCGGAGTGGTTGGCGATAACCGTGATGGAATCGTCTGCGCCGACGCGCAAGAAAGCATTCGGGGCAAAGACGGCGGCAGCCTGCTCCGCCGCTTCAGTGCGTTTGCCGTTAGTGGGGAGATAAAAGCCTATAACCAGACCGCCAAAAGCAGTGGCGCCAGTCTTGAGAAAATCACGGCGAGTAAGTCCGTTCGTGCCATTCATGGCTTGTTCTCCTTATTTTTCCGCCATCATACGGGCGGCGTGATGAATAGCGCGGCGGATGCGGTTGTAAGTTCCACACCGGCAGATATTGCCGGTCATCACGTCGTCAATGTCCGTGTCGGTTGGTTTGGGATTGTGGGCCAGCAGCACGGCGGCGCTCATAATCTGCCCCGACTGGCAGTAGCCGCACTGCGGCACGTCCTCAGCAATCCAGGCCTGTTGCAAAGGATGGCCGAGGTCGGGCGACAATCCCTCGATGGTGGTGATGTCTTTTCCAACGACAGCAGAGACGGGTGTGACACAGGAGCGTGCCGCCTCGCCGTTGACATGCACCGTGCAGGCCCCGCACTGGGCCACGCCGCAGCCGAACTTTGTTCCGGTCAAGCCGATGCTGTCGCGCAACGCCCACAAAAGCGGCGTCGCCGGATCCACATTGACCTCGTACTTTTTCCGATTGACGTTGAGCGTAATCATTAATGCACCTCCTCTTTATAGTTTCAATCTGGCCGTTACCGAACAAGCTAGTTACATAAAATTAATCGGTGGAATCAAAGAGGTGGTAGCTCAATCGTTCCTACTTTTTGCCTAATTCTCTCGGCAGCCGAAAAATCAGTAGGTGATTTCACTGGGGGCCGTTTGGCGGGGAGTCATTTCAGGGGGTGGAATAAAATATCAATTACAAATTGTCTCTACTTGGCCTTGAAAATCGAATGTTTTCGTGAATCAATAGTTTATTCTATTCCACCCCCTTAATCGATTTGATGTTGCGCATGGGCGGCTCTCCGAAAAGTCTTCGGTATTCCCGGGTAAACTGTGATCGGCTTTCGTATCCCACCTCGAAGGCGGCGCCGCCGGCATCGCAGGCGCCGGCAAGCATCAATCGTCTGGCCTCGTGAAGGCGAAGATGCTTTTGGTATTGCAAAGGGCTCATCGAAGTTAAAGCTTTGAAGTGGTGATGCAGCGTGGAGACGCCCATTGCTGCAGCTTTAGCCAGCTCTTCAACCGAAAGCGGCTTCGAGTAATGTTGTTTTAGCAACGCAATGACTCTCGCTATTCGCTGATCGTCAGTCCCATTAAGTGCGATTTGCCTAAGACGATAACCTTGGTCACTCGTTAGGAGCCGGTAAATAATCTCGCGCTTGATAAGATTCGAAAGTATGGGAATGTCGTTTGGAGTGGAAAGAAGCCGAAGGAGTCGATAAATAGCATCGAGCAACTCGTGTGTGGCAGGGCCCGTTGACAGGCCATAGCGAGGAAGTATCGAACCAGTTACCGGCACCTCGAAATCAGAGATCATTTGACGGGCAATTTCAAGATCGAGCTTCAGACCCAAGCAGCAATACGGCTTTTCACGAGTAGCTTCTACGACCTGCGAGACGACCGGAACGTCAACTGCTGTCAGAATGAACTGCGATTCACCATAGACATATTCCTCATCGCCGAGCACGACGCGCTTCGTTCCTTGTAAAGCCACCCAGATGCTAGGCTCGTAGAAGAACGATGCCGGTTCAGTCGGAGCGGAATACCGGTAGAGAATGACACCTGGAATTGCTGTTTCAAAGGCGCCATCGCTTGCATGCCATTGTGCAAACTCGTTCATAATCAAGCTACGGATCTCAACGGTTTCAGGCGAGCTGAAAGCAGCCTGTGTCTTATTGATGCTCATAGAGAAATCCACCTTCTTCTTTATCTTTTATGAATTGCATCGCGTTTCTCATATCAGAAAAGTATAAGCAATTTTTATAAAAAAGCAAGCTTGTCTCCCTCAAAACCGGAAGCTCTTGCCGATTTTAAAATGAAAAAGGCGATCCCGATCAGGCGGAATCGCCAAAATCTTTTTTCCTTTTCCACCTCTCCAAGCAGATTCTTCAGTCCGGAAGCGACGCCAGCGCGCGTGAGGTCGAAATCCTGCGTCTCCTTGTGGCAGGCATGTCGCAGACGGCGCGCCAGGCGCTGCGGAACCAGGAGATTGCCGATCGTCTGTTCATCAGTCTGCACACCGTCAAGTCCCGCCCACGGCGGTACGAATGCCTACGGCAAGCTGGGCGTCACTCACCGCACTGAAGCTGTGGCGCGGGCAAACGAGCTGAAATTGCTGTAAGAGGAGTTTGCCTCCGTCTATATCACCAGCATAAGCGGCAATAAAACAGAAGATCAAGTTTGTTCGGAGGAGAAGCCTTGATACACCACTTTATGGATCACTCAGAAATTTTTTTAGGTAACAGTACGCCTATTTTTTCTATAAATTGCTCAATCAAATTAAAACGATTCTCATAACGTAAAGACGGCGGATTGATTTTGTATTCTCTATCCTTATCCTTCAACGGCCAATCACCGTTTTTGATCTTATGATTCACTTCATGTTTAGAAAAAAGCCATCCTGACGTGGGTGATGTAAGAAGAATCAGAAAGTAGTTACTCACGCCGTTTAGTAGCTCTACATAAGCTTTGCCAATGCCCCAAAATGGACGATCACTTCTGCTAATTTTTATAATAAGAAAATGGCCTTCGTAAATAAAATAGTTGGATCGCCTGAAAATTTGTTTGAATTTCGAATAAATTTCGTCGCCGGGTTTTGGTTCTATTGCACCAATAGCATCAACAAAAAGACTGATATCCTGATCCATGGTAAACTCCTTAATAAAACGTACTTTCTTAACTAGCCTTTTTCAGATCGTCAGCTAACCATATTTTCTGGCGATCAGGAGTAGTGTAAGAATTCAAAACAGCCAGTGCCCTAGAATGTGGACCTAGTTTTGATTGTTCAAATGCCTTCAGTGTAATAAAAAATGTGTACTGCAAACAATGCCGCGTATCACCTTCAGGATATTCTCTGATAGTGATCTCTACATATGACTCTTTTACTATTCTTCCGAGCAGTGCTCTGCCCATTTTGTTGTCGACGTAATTTAGACGTTTAAAAAAATTGACTTGCACATTTATAGAGACAATTTCTCCAATGGTTATGCACTCTTTATCGTTTGGTTTTATTTCTGAAACGATCAAGCCACCCCTTCCTTTATTCTCCATCGTAATAAGGCGGCGGTGGATTTCCGGCGGTATGGGAATACCGGATGTATTCGAATATTCTTCAACAATACGTCGAACTCGCGTCTCGGATATGTTCTCTATTTCGATTAGATATCTAACTAAATAGGGAATACATCTATCTTTATGCGGGTTCCAGGGCGGTGTATTTAATTCAAAGAAAACTTTGCTTCCGCACGAACAAGTGAAATAATAAACTCCCTTACCACAATCTGGACAATTAGTTGACCACATCTTGCACTCACAATCCTCACGGTGCGTTGGTACAGGCATTTTCTTTTCCTATGATGAAAAGTTAAAGAGTGGTTGACTTGTAGCTGATTTGCCAGATCATTATTTTTAATGATCAAGTCAATATTACCATCAATGCCTTCCGTTCGCTAAAATACTGTCAATATTTGAAGTGTCTGACACCTACCTCAAGTCGGGCGGCTGTGGGGCGAGACAGAGTTTGCTCGAGGACCAGACGTTAAAACTGGCACAGCATGAAAATCATGACTCTGCCCCGCAGTGTTAGAAACTTTGGATGGTTTTAGAGTACGATTCTTTGTAGTTGAAATTTTTAAGCCAAGGGCAATGGCTTTATCGTGTTCTCCAAAGGAAATTCAAACCATTCTTGCAAGTGGATTCTACCGTCACTTTTGTACAAACGTATATTCATCTTTTTGGCACCTCCACTCTCACTGCACTTCTCAAATAGGGTTTTGGCTTGAAGAGAATTGAGAAGCAAAAATGAATACCCATCATGGCCCTGATTTTCCAACGCAAGAACTAAGTGATCGTAATCTGTCCAATTTTTCCAGTGTTTTTCAGAGACGCCCCAAAACCATCTTGTCTGCTCTTCCTGGAAATACGAATACTTGCACAAAACTCGTTTGCCACTGATTGGGAAAAGTAATCGGCTATCCCCTTCAATTCTAAATTCTCCCCATTCTTGTTTTAGAAGCTCCCCCACGGAAAGCTTGACAGTATGTTCCAGTTGAATGTCTCTTTCTTTTCTTTGACCACTTTCGATGGTTCTTGTTTCAAGCCCATTATCGGAAGAACTTGGTTGCAGATTTCGGAAGAATTCTCTGATAATGGCTAAATATTGGGAAAAATTTCCACCAAGCAGTGTCTCGAATTCATCAAGACTAGCAGACTCAAGCAACCGATCAATCTCATCGGCACGTCTACCTAGCTGGCGACAGTATTTGTCGATTACCGTTTGAGGAGCAATTGCTCTCGTTCGAGCTACTATGTTTGTGGCTTCGGTTCTTTCATATCCTTTTTTCTTAATGAGCCAAATGACTTCCAGAATTTGAACAAGAGCACTTGGAGCTGATTTAGGGAAACTAGGAAGCAAAGCTGTACTAGATTCGAGCTTATCCTCATACTTCTCCTCTTGAGATCTGAGGATTTTATCAGCTAGAAGCAGTCTTCTGAGAACCGTATTAGGAGTATCGATAAATGGTTCAGCGTGGCTCTTAATGACTTGAAAAACCTGATTATCCACTTCAATTTTGTGATAGTTCATGGTGTAATCCTCCGATTTCATGATTTCACTACTCATACGAAAGTACTTCAAGTACTACGGAGGAATACGCGCACAAAAACGCAAATGCGGAATTTATTACGGTGAATTTAGTTTGTAAAAATCTTGCTGCCAGTTCTCTTTTGCGCGTCCGAGTTCTCTTTGCCACTTAGGATAGCGCGGTTGTATGGAGGCAAAAATTTTCTTGCTTCTATCAAAACAAAAAGGTATTTTAAAACTAAAGTTATGTTGGAGAATTGCTGTTGAAAATAAAAATTATCGTTCAAACCCAAGACCATGCCGGCACATCCCAAAGATCTTATCCTGAGTTCAGAAAGATGGCAGATAGAAGGCGCCTGGGCTTGGACTTATGAGACAACAGTCAGCGGTGGCCTGATACAAAATTTACCGACGCCGGATTATTCTTATACAGAACGAGAATACGTTTATTTTCGGGATCAAGATGGAAACCGGGTGAGCATTTCAGTCAACAAGAATCCATTAACGGGTGAATACGATGTAGAGCGGTTTCATTTTTCAAGCGATGAATTTCAATCTGAGCCGTGGAAATCTTATAATCGATGAGCGCGTCTATGAAAACAAAAGAATCCTGGCTGCACGATATTTTTACAACAAACGCCGCTTCAGGGGATAAAGGCTACGAAATGGTTCGGGCAATCCATGCACAAGATTCAACTCTTGCTCAACAAATCGTCAAGGAACTTGTCCAACATCAAGAACCATATTACCAAAAACTCGGTCTGTACGGAATTACGCTTTTAGCCTCAACGAGTTGGGAGCCTCTTGTGCTCAAAATAGCTCAACATGCCAACCTTGAGATTACAAATAGTGCGCTACGAGCTTTGGGTTTTGTTGGAACACAAGCATCGATGGCCGCGCTTCTGGCTTCGGCGCGGCAGGGTTACGATGGTGCCGTGTGGGCTTTGAAGAAGCTTGTCAGCAAGTTCCCCGAATATGCTGCCCCCATTTTTGATCTTGCCAAAGATTTGCTTTTTTCTGAAAAGGCTTTGGTTCGCGAGCAAGCGACCGCGATTATTGTTAAATTGATGAAAGTGAAAGAGGCGGAAACGGCGCTTTTAAAATCATCAGAAATGTTTGCCGATGAGTTCGCTTTGAATGCGCTTAAAGAAGCTTCCCCCGCGGTCTTACCACGACTCCAAAGATTGAAAAAACGTTTTTCTATTGATGGCGCGGAGTATCAAGATATTGAACGAACCATCAACGCCATCGAAGCAAAACAGCAAACATTAGTTGCCGAAACCGTTTAAAACAATTTGCGATATTTGAAGGGGGGAGTTCCTCGGCGATGGCTTGGGAGAATCCCTCGACCGCAAACTTGCTGGCAGCGTAAGTCGCAGCACCCCAAGCGGCCTTCAGACCTGCAACCGATGAAATATTGAAAATCAGTGCTATTCCTTGTACGGCTCAGTCTCACGGCCCTCCTGCTCCCATTGACGGCATCGCTCAGGTGCCGGACCGAGCCGCGGCGATCACTGCGCGGGGAAGATCCGTTACCGCACTACAAATCCTGAAAGAAGAAATCTGGAACGAGCAGTTCAAATGCTCGTTATAGTTCAACATACTTTTTATTGAAAGAGTAAATCAAAGTTGCATTCCAAAGAAAGTTTTGACTTACCAAAATATTGGTCTGAATGCTATTTAAGAATTTGGTTTGTTCACGCCCAGGTTTTCACGAATGTATTTTTCAGGAGATTGGATAATTTTCGCAATGAATGTCGCCAGGCTTTTTTGAGAAATTACGGAGCCTTTCTCGGGTTCGCCTTTTCTGGTCGTTTCATAATCTACCTCATCAGCACTGGTAAACCAGGTTGGTCTCAGAATGGTGTATTCAAGGCCTGATGCTTCAATTACATCGGCAGCTTTCCGATAAGGTTTTAAAGCGGGTTTTAGAGGAACATCGTAGATGCCTATCGAACTGATGAAGATGATTTTTTTAACTCCTGTTTCTTCCATTGCTTTCACAATGTTTTTTGCCATTGCCTCCAGGTCACCCGAAAGATTCGCATATACAATATCCTGTCCTGTTATGGCTTCTTTAAGTTGATTATAATTCAGAACGTCGCCTTCAATGATACGGCATTTGGAAACATCTTTGTTTCTTAACCGGCGGGCATGACGCAAAAACAGACTCAAGTTGATGTCATCCTTTTTTACTAAAATATCGATGACATGTTTTGCGATATTGCCACCGGCGCCCAGAACAATTACATTTTTCATGTTTGAATAATCCTTTCAGATATCAAGTTTTCTAGTGCCTAACCACTTCACGATTTCCGGATCACGATGGTCGAAGAATTTTATTTTTTCAATGAAGCCATATCAATTACAAAGCGATAACGCACATCGCCTTTTTCCAACCGGTCAAATGCTTCGTTGATTTGCTGAATATTGATTAATTCAATATCGGCTGTGATATTGTGTTTTGCACAGAAGTCGAGCATCTCCTGGGTTTCGGCAATACCTCCAATGTTTGAGCCCGAAAAACTACGTCTTCCAACAACAACGTTGAACGCACCTATAGAGAGCGGCTCCGGTGGCAAACCTACAAGTACTACACTACCATCATGCCTTGGCATGTTCAGGTAAGTGTTTACATCATGTTTTGTCGAAACTGTATCCAAAATGAAATGAAGACTACGGGCGTATTTGCTCATTTGTTCAGCATCTGTAGACAATACCGCTTCATCTGCACCCAAGCATTTTGCATCTTCTACTTTAGAAGGCGAAGTGGTAAACACCACCACGTATGCGCCCATTGCTTTCGCAATTTTAATTGCCAAATGTCCTAAGCCGCCAATACCTAAAGTGCCAACTTTTTTTCCGGGACCGGCCTGCCAATTTTTCAATGGGGAATAAACCGTAATGCCTGCGCAAAGCAAGGGGGCTGCCGCTGCCAAATCAAGCGTTTCCGGCATGTGTAGGACATATTTTTCGTCTGTTACAATACTTTCCGAAAAACCTCCAAAAGTGGCACCACCCAAGTACTTGTCGGGAGAATTAAAGGAATAGGTAACTCCTTCATCACAAAACTGTTGCAAATCATCCTGACAGTATTCGCATTTCCCACAGGAATCTACTATACAACCCACAGCTGCAAGATCGCCTGCCTTAAATTTATTAACATGCTTTCCAACCTTTGTTACTCTTCCCACAATCTCATGACCAGGAACTATTGGGTACATTGTCCCGCCAAAATCATTTTTTATCTGATGTAAATCAGAATGGCAAATACCACAATAATGAATTTCCAATTCTATATCGTGTGGTAAGAGCTCTCTACGTTGAATGTTCATTGAATGCAAAGGCGCATTGGCTTTCTCTGTTCCGTAGGCGTTTACAGTTTTTGTTTCCATTTTTTTACTCCTTTCGATCTTGGCGAGGCAGGGGAGACAGGCCATGCCCGCCAGCCGAGCTCGTTCCCAGATTGGCGCCAATGTCGTGAATCGCGAGCAGCGCCTCGGGTGCCCGAGCGCCCTGCACCTGGATGCTTGCGAACCCATCGTCGATCTCTTTGACGTCCTTCGCACTCAACTGGACCTTGAGCGCGCCAAGGTTCTCTTCGAGATGGTTCAGCTTGGTCGTGCCTGGAATGGGTACGATCCATGGTTTCTTCGCGAGCAGCCACGCGAGCGCGACTTGTCCAGATGTTGCGTCCTTGCGCCGGCCCACGCGCTGCAGCAGTTCGACGACGGGCCGGTTCGCACGGCGGGCCTCCGGTGTGAAGCGAGGAAATCCCGCTCGCAGGTCTGACTGCGGATCGAACGGCGTGGATGGTGTGATGGCGCCGGTCAGGTAGCCCATCCCCAGCGGGCTCCACGGCACGAACCCGATCCCGAGCTCCTCGCAGGTCGGTAGAACCTCGTGTTCAGGATCGCGCGTCCAGACCGAACACTCGTTCTGCACCGCCGTCACCGGCAGCACCGCATGGGCGCGGCGAATGGTCGCTCCACCCGCCTCGGACAGGCCAAAGTGCCGGACTTTCCCTTCTTGAATCAAATCCTTCACCGCTCCGGCGACATCCTCGATCGGCACATTGGGATCGACGCGATGTTGATAGAATAGGTCTATGGTGTCGGTCTTGAGACGCTTGAGGCACCCCTCGGCGACGCGTTTGATGTATTCCGGCCGGCTGTTCAGGCCACGGCGCTGTTCTGTGATTGGATCGACCTCAAACCCGAACTTCGTCGCGATGATCACGTGATCACGAATCGGCGCCAGCGCCTCGCCGACCATTTCTTCGCTGAGAAATGGCCCGTAGACCTCGGCGGTATCAAAGAAGGTGACGCCGCGCTCGTACGCTGCTCGGATTACCTTGATCGCGTGCTGCCGATCCGTTGGAGGGCCATAGGCCCAGGCGAAATTCATGCAGCCAAGTCCGAGCGCCGAGACTTCCAGCGTGCCGCCGAGTTTGCGTCGTGCAAGCATTTGTGGTTGTTTTGTCGGAGCGGCGACGGCAATGTTGGGGAGCATCGACGTAGCTGCCAAAGCCAGTCCTGCTATGATGAATTCGCGGCGATCAAGCATGAAACTGCCGTTCGCTCCGTCTCGATTGATTTTTTTCATCTCCTATCACCTCCGATATACATTCCTTCACTCTAAGCCGCTCGAATAAGCGCGATCATCTCCCGCTTGTCAGCCGCCGGGCCGTAAATAAAACTCATTCCTATGTGTAGATCGGTGTAGAACAGTTAATACCGTTGCTGTTGGCGGCCCGGTCATATCGCCAGAGAAATTGACCGTCGGACACCGCAACCCCGACGAGTGCCCCCGCGGTGAGCTGCACGTACTGGCGCTGCCCCTCGAAGTCAATTGCGATGGCCGACGAATAGGCCGCTTGGGGACTGCCTGGTACCCGGCTCTTCCAGATTGTCTTGCCGGTCAACTTGTCGAGGGCCACGAGAGTCGCGTCTTCGCCACCGGGAGTGCAGATGACCTTATCACCATCAACGAGTGGCGATTCGCGGTAACTCCAGGTTGGTACGCTCCCGCCAAAATCGCGCTGCGAGCTGCGTTGCCAAATGATCTTGCCGTCTCGGACCTGCAGGCAAGACAGGTCGCCGCCCAAGCCCAGAACATAGAGCCGTTCACCATCGACCGTCGGCGTGCATCCCGGCCCCTCTTTTGCCTGTGGCCAACTCTGCTGGAAAGCCGGCCCAAGGCGCGTCACCCAAAGTGTGCTGCCATCCTTCTCGGAGAGGGCCCAAACGACTTCGTCGTCGCCGCGATTGCTCATGCCGAAAATCCGCCCGGCGGCAATGGAGGGAGTGCTGTCGCCGCCGCCGATTCCCTTGATCTTCCAGGCGAGCGGTGGACCATCTTTCGTCCATTCCTTGAGCAGGCCACGTTCTTTGGAAACGGCGTTCCGGTCGGGGCCCTGCCACTCCGGCCAATCGTCGGACGCCGCCGCGGCCCAGCCCCACGCGGCGGTCATGGCGACCGCCGCCAAGACGAGGGTCACGGTACCAGTCAGCAAGCGGCTCAAACGCCGCATACGAGAATCCCTGCGTTTCTGCATTTTCTGTCTTCTCCTATCTTTTAGTTTGAGGTCGGGACTGTCTTATTCAACGTCCCAGCCTGGTATTGTTCATCACTGACCTTTTCCATCCAATCGGCAGTTTTGCCGTCAAGACGCTCCTGAATAGCTATATGCCCGGCACGCGCGAAGATCGTTCCGAACTTACCGCTCAGCGACCAGTCATTCGCTCAAGGTTTTCAGGGTACCGAGCCCCTTGCACCGTGATCTTTGATGCGGCGCTATCGATGTCGCGGAGATCGTCCGACGTAAGCTCGATTGCAACTGCTCCGATGTTCTCGTCCAGGCGCTCCAGCTTCCGGGTGCCTGGGATTGGAACAATCCACGGCTTCTGGGCAAGGAGCCAGGCGAGCGCTATCTGAGCAGGCGTCGCCTTCCCTGGCCTGCCTAGAGCCTTTGCCCGCCCTGCCAAGGCCATTTGGCGGGCCAAGGGCAGGGCAGGCTTCCGTTCTGCGATCTTGCCAAGCAGATCAACCAAGGCCTGATTCGCTTTCCGAGCCTCCGGCGTAAAGCGAGGAACGATGTTACGGAAGTCGGAACTGTCGAACGCAGTGTTTTCGTTGATCTTTCCCGTGAGGAAGCCTTTTCCAAGAGGGCTAAATGGAACGAACCCGATTCCGAGTTCTTCGATGGTTGGCAACACCGCCTCTTCAGGGCGTCTCCACCACAGCGAGTATTCGCTCTGGACTGCCGTGACCGGCTGGACTGCGTGTGCGCGACGGATCGTTTGCGCGCCTGCTTCAGAAAGGCCGAAGTGCTTAACCTTGCCTTCCTGAATCAGGTCCTTCACCGCCCCCGCCACGTCTTCGATTGGCACGTCCGGGTCAACACGGTGTTGGTAGAACAGATCGATGGCATCGACCTTGAGTCGCCTGAGCGAACCCTCGGCGACCTCCTTGATGTGCTCTGGCCGGCTATCCAGGCTACTCCATCTCGCCTCGCCGTTGGAAGCAGGTTTAAACCCGAATTTGGTGGCTATCACCACTTGCCCACGGAAGGGAGCGAGAGCTTCACCCACGAGTTCTTCGTTCGTGAACGGGCCGTAGACTTCGGCGGTGTCGAAGAACGTGACGCCGCGTTCGACGGCTGAGCGAATAAGTGAGATCATCTCCTGCTTGTCTGCAGCCGGACCGTAGCCAAAGCTCATTCCCATGCAGCCGAGCCCGACAGCCGAGACTTCCAGGTTGCTGTTTCCAAGTTTGCGTTTGTGCATTTTTTTTCCTATCTTTTGTCAAAATATACGAACCTTGGAGCGCAGGGTGATATAATGATTGTCGAAAATTATTGTATTATTCTGCAAATCTTCGTATTATTCTGCAAATCTTCAAGATGAGTCCCGCTTTTCCTTTTCGACCATACAATGCAAAAGCGGGATAAGAACAAGCAAAGAGACAACTATGGATTTGAAGGACAAACAACAGGCAAAGCGCGAGGCACAGATGGCGCAAGCCAGCAGAGACGAGCTGGTCGAGCTTATCGCACGAGCGCTCCGCGAAGATGGAACAGTTGAGCCGCTGAAAGGCCTGCACCTCCACCGCTCCTCCTCGCCCAAGGAGCCGCTTCACAGCGTGTGGGAACCTGTCTTCTGCGTGATTGCCCAGGGCAGCAAGGAGGTCTTTCTAAGTAACGAGCGCTACCTGTATGACCCCTCTCACTACCTTCTCGTCACAGCCGAGTTGCCCCTCGTGGGTCACGTCTTCGACGCGTCGAAGGAGCGGCCGTACCTCAGCCTCCGCCTGGAACTCGACCCCACCCTCGTCGGCTCGGTCATGGTCGAGGTCGGAGATGGCGTCTTTAGCGACACCGGTGATGTCGCCCCGCAAAACCATGCCGATGTGAGAGCCATCAACGTAAGCTCGTTGGACGCAGGCCTGCTGGATGCTGTGGTACGGCTCGTCAGGCTTCTGGACACCCCTACCGAAGCTCCCTTCCTCGCGCCGCTGATCACGCGGGAAATCGTCTACCGGCTCTGGATGGGAGAGCACGGTGACCGCCTCCGTTACATTGCGGCTCTAAGCGGCTACACCCCCCACATCGTCAAGGCGATTGAGCGACTCCATAAAGACTTTGACCAACCGCTTCGAATCGACGGCATCGCGCGCGAGCTTGGGATGAGCGTCTCGGGGTTCCACCACCACTTCAAAGCTGTCACCGCAATGAGCCCCTTGCAGTTCCAGAAGCGGCTGCGGCTACAGGAGGCACGCCGTCTCATGCTCGGTGAGGGCCTCGACGCGGCGAGCGCTGGCTATCGCGTGGGTTACGACGAGGCCTCGCACTTCAACCGGGAGTACAAGAAGCTCTTCGGCTTGCCGCCGATCCGCGATGTGGAGCGGTTACGGGAAGCCGCCGGGAAAAGCGCTGGCCCCGTTGGATAAGTGGATTGGGTTTGATCGATTGATGGAGAAGTTTATCCAACGGGGCTGGCGCGGAGCCGATTAGAAATCGAAGTCGAGCGGTTTGAGAACGAACTCTGAGCGTTTCTCACATAGCACAAGATTTTCTCGGTGCACTTTGGGCGGTCGGACTGCGCACGCGCAATGCAATCGAAAGAGACATCGAACGAGCGCTCGCGAACCGAACCATCGTCCGCACCTGGCCCATGCGCGGCACGTTGCATTTTGTGGCCATTCCCATGCAGCCGAACTCGAGAGCCGAAACTTCCAAGCTGTTATTTCCAAGTTTGCGCTTCTGCCTTGTTTCTCCTTTGCTCTGTGCACTCATTAAACTAATCGGTGGGATCAAAAAGGTGGTAGCTCAATCGTTCCTACTTTTTGCCTAATTCTCTTGGCAGCCGAAAATCAGTAGGTGATTTCACTGGGGCTGTTTGGCGGGGAGTCATCTTAGGGGGGTGGAATAAGTGAACGTAGAATGATCTTCCTCGCTGTTGCTGGCAAACTTCACCGGTTGCATCGAGTTAAGCGGCCTCCTCCGATTCAAAAAGCCCTGCAATCTTCCGATTGCCCGATTCTCGTGCAAGCTGCTTAAATGGTTTTCCATTTCTGTCGCTCGCTTGGCGAAGGGCAGGAAAGCGGTCCAGGAATCGCGCAACCCACCGGGCGTCTCCAAGTTGAATGGCATGGGCAAGGTCGTCAAGCTCAATGGCCAGGTATCCACCCATCTCGCGCAGATACTCGATTGCCCATCCTGTCGGCGTGGCACCGAACCGACTGTCGGTGCTGTTTATTTCCGCGCCTCGCTCAACCAGCAGCCGCACGACTTGGCGATGCCCATTCAATGTCGCATAATGAAGGGACGTGGCACCTGATTCGTCCCGTTGGTTGGCGAGTTGCGCGTTGGTGTCAAGAATGGCCCTGACACGTTCAAGGTCGCCTTGCTTTACCGCTTCAATCAGGTTCGCTAAATCGTTCATTGCAAGATTTTTTTGCTATGATGATCAAGTAATCAGCGAAAGGTGTAACACCACGCCTCGCCCTCCAGCACGGTTTCTCCATCCTGGCGCTTGACGGTGATCTTGAGCTGCGTCGCCGGCTTGGTGGGATGAACCGGCAACACTTCCGCATGCAGGGGATTGTAGTCACTGGTAAGCTCCGCAAAAGTTTTAACGTGCGCTGCGGTCAGTGTCAGCGGGCGTGTGGCTTTTTGTCCGGCGGCAATATCCATAGCATGGCTCCGCGATTCGGGTTGATTGAAAAGATAAGATTTCCAATCATCAAAATCAAGATGCCATTAATGGCGATGGCCAGTCCGACTTGGGCAGGGAGATTCTGCAGAATTTGAAGCAGCGTCGGGCCCAAGTCGGACTTCACACCGTTACTGCGCCCTGATCATGACAAGTGTTCTATCATCTGAAGCAGGATAACCACCCGCAAAAGTGCGAACGTCGTCCAATAGACTCTGCACGGAAGCAGAGGGATTCGTGATATGATCCCGCAGGCGTATCGCGCCATATTCCTCTAATGAAGAATTCATGGCTTCGCTGACCCCGTCCGAATACAACAACAGGCGGCTTCCCGCCGGCATGTCGAGCCGGTATTCGGTAAAGGAAACTTCTTGAATGCCCAAGGGCAATCCGGAATCAATCTCCAGAAATCGCGGTCCGGTCGCATCCACGAAGAGAGGCGGGAGATGGCCGGCATTGGCAAATACAATACTTCGCTTGGCCGGATCAATAATCGCATAGATCATGGTGACAAATTTGGCGCGAGGGAAATCCTTTACCAGCACGCGATTTACCTGTAGCAGAACCTCGCCAGGCGGCAATCCTCTTTCGGCAAACAGCCGCAGAATGCTTCGGGTCGAGGCCATCAGTAAGGCGGCTGCCATGCCCTTGCCGGAGACATCTGCCAGCACCAAAGCCAACCGGCCGTCTTGAAGAGGAATGTAGTCATACCAATCGCCCCCGACTTCTTGACAAGGAAGGCACAATCCCGTTACTTCAAATCCAGCCAGGTGAGGAGCCTGACTGGGGAATAAAGAAAGTTGCACGCGCCGCGCTTCATCCAGTTCCCTTGCCATGCGCTCCTTTTCCTGGCGCTCCCTCTGAAACAGCCGAGCGTTCTCTATAGCCGTCGCGATATGCCCCGCCAATGCCTCAAGGAGCTGGATGCGGCCGGCTGGAAAAGCATTCAACTCGTGATGTTGGAAATCGAAGACGCCGATCAGCCGTCCATGTACTTTCAACGGGATGTCAAGCTCCGAACGGGTTGACGTTTCGCTAATTTGGTAGTAAGGGTCCACCGTCACATCCGGCGCATAATAGGTCTCTCCCGTTTCGCCGACGTGCCCGACCATGCCGAACGCACCGATCTTGAAGCGGTCTCCTTTCACGTGATAGTTAATCGTCCAGCCACGAACCGCCGCGATCACCAGTTCATTGGTTGCATCATCTTTCAGCAACACCCCCGAACGCGAATAGCCGAACGTTTGTGCAACGTCATTGACGACTTCTTCAAGGAGAACGTCGAGGTCTAAGATCGAGTTGATCCGCTGCGCGACACGCTGCAACAAAAAGAGCTCTTGTATTCGCTGATTTTGATCTTCGTCGTTCATCGCAGGTCTTCCAAGCATATTAACAATTTCCCGTGCAAGAATTTTTTTCCGAGATTGATGATCTCATAGCTCAGCGAAAGGTATAACACCACGCCTCGCCTTCCAGCACGCTTTCTCCATCCTGGCGCTTGACGGTGATCTTGAGCTGCGTCACCGGCTTGGTGGAATGAACCGATAACACTTCCGCCTCGGCAGTGATGGTGTCGCCGATAAAGACCGGCGCGGTGAATTTCCAGTTTTGGCTGAGAAACACCGTGCCGGGTCCCGGCATCTCCATCGCCACCAGCGCGTGCAACAGGCCGGTGGTCAGCCCGCCTTGCACAACTAAACGTTTGAATTTGGTGTTGGCAACGAAGCTTTCGTCAAAATGCAGAGGATTGTAGTCTCCGGTAAGCTCCGCAAAAGTTTTGACGTGCGCTGCGGTCAGCGTCAGCCTGCGTGCAGCTTTTTGTCCGACTGTAATATCCATAGCATGGCTCCGCGAATCGTGCTGATTGAAATGTAAACATTCCAATCAACAAAAGCAAGATGCCAGTAATGGCGAATTAGTGGCGAAGTCCAACTTGGGCACGACGGGGTTTCAAATTTTTCGGCATCTCGCCGCCCAAGTTGGACTTCACACCGTCAATTCCGGTGATGGCGAAGAATTTCGTCGATCTCTTCCATCGTGAACTTGTTGAGTTTCACGATCCTGGCCTGAGCGCGGAAAGCAGGAGGCAAAATGTACCGGGCCTCTTCCTTGCTGTCCACCTCCGCAATGATCCATGCTTTATGATCTCCGTCCTGGCATCCCCAGTCCGCATTCGACAGGAAATGGGAGCGCGGACTTTCCAGTCCGCACGGCGCTTCACGTCGCGGACAGGAATGTCCGTGCTCCCTTTCAAGCCGTGTACCCTCCGTCAATCACCAGTTCTGCTGCTGTCACGTAGGCGCTCTCATCTGAGGCCAGATAGAGAATCGCTGCGGCGATTTCTTCCGGCTTGGCGAATCTTTTGAGCGGCACGTCTTGAGACATCGCTTGCCAGTTTGCCTCGGCGCTGCCGGTTTGTGCTTTCATGTCCTGCCAAAATCCCATGCTTTCCCACATCTGCGTCATCACGCCGCCAGGCGAGACAGTATTGACGCGAATATTGTCGCCGTTTTGCGCACATTCCAGCGCGGCTACTTTCGAGAACATGCGAACCGCGGCTTTGCTCGCGCAATAGGCGCTTGCTCCCGCACCGGCCTTGATGCCGGAAGCCGAGGCCACGTTGATGATGCTGCCGCCACCGCCTTTGCGCATGGCGTTCGTTCCGTGCTTCGTGCCCAGGAAAACACCGTCGAGATTCACCGCGAAAACTTTTCTCCATTCGGCCAGGCTCATTTCCACAAGCGGCTTGGCGAAAGAGATGCCGGCATTGTTGACCAAAATATCCAGCCGCCCCCATTTCTCCAGTAGATCATCGATAACGCGTTGCCATTCCTGCTCGGAAGTCACATCGAGTGCATACGCAACCGCCGTTCCACCCAACGACACAATTTCACCGACGGTGTTTTGCGCGCCGTCTTTATCAATATCGGCCACGGCGACTTTCGCGCCCTCATGCGCAAGCAGGATGGCTGTGGCCTTCCCGATGCCGGAAGCCGCGCCGGTAATTAAAGCCGTCTTCTCTGCCAGCCGTCCTCTTTGAATGTTGTGTTGGCTCATCGTGTTATTCCGTTAATCGTCAAATCTGTGCAAAAAAGCAAAGATTTTTTGGCAAAATAATTGTGGCAAGATAATTTACCATGGTTTCACGAACCCGACACGGGCGCAGCCAATAATTTTGCCCCAATCATTTTGCGATCAATTGCTTTTATCCGTTGGTCGTTTTTTCATCCGTTGGAGAAATTGGTTTTAAACCTTTTTAGTTACGGTTTGTCGCGTTGTGATACTATGCCGAACTCTATCGCAATCCCTCAAACAAATCCCTCTCCCGCTGGCGTCCGCCATTGACCAGACTGAAAGCGCGATAAAATTCCTGCGATCCCCATATCGCCTTGTGTTGTTCTTCCGGCAAATGTGCCAATTGGTGATAGATTGACATCTGCGATTGATGGCAGGACACGGCGCGCCAAACCGTTGACCAGTGGGATGTCGTGTCGATGAAAGTCGTGATCGCCCAATCGGGCCACGGCGTGGCTCGCCGCTCCACGCCATCAATATTCGTTTTTATTTCTCGCAACGCCGCTTGAAATGCCGTCCACTTGGCATGGCTCCAGGCCATGTAATAAAGCTTCGAGACGCGATGGCTGGCAAGCGGCTGAGGGCTTGCATAACTCGCATCAGCCGCACAGACAATCGCCGCGGTCGTCAATTGCGAGATGGCGATGTGATCTGGATGCCCGTAACCGCCCTCAGGTCCAAAGGTGATGACGACGTGTGGTTTCACCCGCCGCAAATGCGCAACGATTTTTGCGATGGCTTCATTGGGATCGGCCTGATCGAGATCGCCATCGATGTAATCCAGAAAGTTGACCTCGCAAATGCCGAGCACATTCGCCGCGGCAAGCAATTCGGCTTCGCGGATTTTGGCGACGACGTCCAAACTCAGCGACTCTCTTTTATCTCCAACACGGCCGCGTTCCCCGCGCGTTGCCGTGATGAGATAAGTCTCAACGCCTTCACTGGCGTATTTGGCCAGCACGCCGCCCATGCCCAGCGATTCGTCGTCGGGATGAGCCAAGATGCATGTCAGTTTTAATTTGTTTGCCATTCAATCACAGTTACAAAAGCTCTTTCGGCAACACACGGATCAAAAACTCACGCTGAAAAGCTTTTTCCGTGTGTGTTTTTGATCCGCGTGGGCACAAGAAGTTAGATTTTCTTTCTAAATGAGTATCGCAATTATTTCGCGGTTACTGTTCATTGCTTTTTGGCATTTCTCTTTTCAAATTCTCGGAAAGATATTTTTGCGCTAATTTTAAGACACCCGAAGGGCCGCCCTCAACCCACTGTTGTAAGTTGTGATCATCGCCTTTGGCTTCTTGCGCAAGCCAGAGAGCGACGGTCAAAGCGCCCCACTTTTGATCAAACGGGCCCATGGATAGACCTTTCAGCAACGGCTCGGCTTCTTCATCATTGGCATGCTCCAAAGCTGAAATGCGCTTGACAAATATTGGCTGCAGCCGCGACAGAACTTCTTGAGCATGCGGGGTTAATTTTCCACCTTCCAGTATCCATTTGTCAAAAAGCGAACGGTAATTCCCCAGTCCTTCAGTCAGACATTCCCACAGCGCAAATTCGAACGGTGATTCAAGCTCCAGGCCGTGCTTTTTCCGCCAGGCCTTGTGCAACAAATGGGTAAATTCATGGGCAAAGAACCGGTCGATTCTGCTGTTGTTCGCAGTTGTCGAGGCAGAGCCATACCAGCTATGAAGCTTACTCAGATCAAAGCCAATCGTTGTATCAGCATTTACAAAAGCATCTTCACCTCCCAGATTTCCCAGCAAAATGGCAACCGTGTCAGGTGGAGCGACGGCCATGAAAGGTATCTGCAATGAATCAATCATGGTTAGCCAGGTTGAGACTTTTCTCTTGATCAGGCCGGCCCACAGCGCTTCCTCTTCCGATAATCTCTTTTTACTGGCCAGGATTGCCGATAACGCTTCCTCATCATGCCGCTGACGAATGGCCTTTATCCATTCTGAAGTCACTGCACCATCGTCTGACATGCCGAGCTTAACGACGAGCGTAACGGGCGAGGAGGGAATGCTCTTTGTTTCTTGCGAGTACGTTGGGGTTGTGCCGAGGATGAGGGCGAGGCATTCGCATGTAAGGAAAAACGTCATGATGCTTCGGAACAAAACATTCATAGAAGAATTAATTTTCTCAGTGCCATAACGCCAGGGCCAATGGCTGCGGAGCGAGACGGATTTGATCGAAGTCGAGGCATTGGAAACTATTACGACAAGAAAAATCATGCCTCTGCCCCATAGTCCCTTGAATGCGCCTGTTAGGCATTTATATTTTATGATATATTACTGAGTTGAAGATGAAGTTCATTTATTTTTCGATTTTTCTATCCAATTCGTGTGTGCCTTTTGATAACTCTGCGGTGCTGCGGGATGAGCCAACGGTATCCACCTAACAACTTGACGATCTCCAATTCTTACTCCAATTGCACTTCCATAAAACTGTATTGATGAAGACAGTTTCCGTGGAAAATCTTCTAAAGGTAAAACCAATTCCTTAAAAACACGAAGTGCGGCATTGCCTAATGTGACGATTGTTTCCGGTTTTGCTTTTACCAACTCTGCTTTCAATCTCTCGAGGGAGTTGCTTAAAGCTTCTTTGACAATTTCATCCTCGTTTGGATGCCGCAATAATTTAGCTGCAGTAAGGTTGATTCTGCTAGCGAAGGGAGCGTAAGTGTTTTCAATACGTACAGCAAGGCACTGACTGCAACGATAAGTATCAAGACAATCTGTCAACCACGCCTTCTGACTAGTAAAGCCTAGTGGCACGAGCACACGATCCCTTACCCACTTTCCTGAGCTACCATTTAGTTCCATTGCCACTGAAATGTCACCCCAAGAATTGTCAAAGTTAACTGACTTCTTCCATTCAATGATTAGCCTCTCCTCATTCTCTCCGTCCCAAAAGAAGTCTGGTTCGTTATCGATGGCAATGGCCCGAACCGGTTTGTAAGGTTTGGGTGGACGCCAAAAAACGTGAAGGGCGCTTGGATAAGCACCGAGAATAAACAACTGACGGGGTTCAGTGATATTCAGCCTGCGCTGCAAAACAGGTTTGCCAAAAGGAAAAGTATGATTCTCATCCATCATCGAAGCAAGGAAATGGATTATACGTATCGGGAGCAGTGCACACGCTCCCAACTTGGTTTCTGTGACAGAAAATAACTTTTCAGCCGCAATTAACTATCGACAAAACAGTACAACTTAACAATTTCCCATGCAGAAATTTTTTCCGAGATTGATGATCTCATGGCTCAGCGAAAGGAGTAGCACCACGCCTCGCCTTCCAGCACGGTTTCTCCATCCTGGCGCTTGACGGTGATTTTGAGCTGCGTCACCGGCTTGGTGGGACAAAATCGGATGTTCAAACTACCGCATCGTGAAAATCAAGCTTCTATCCCCGCAGTCCGATGGAAGCACTGATAGCGCCGCCGTTTGTCAAATCGACCTTGCTTCCTATTTTAATGTCCAACACCTCAATGATTTGGTTTATCCGGGCCAAGCTGGCTTTAGCATAACTGCTTGCTTCGTAACGCTGAATCTGTTGTTCTTTAAGTCCCAATTTTTGTGCTAGTTTTTTTTGTGTTAATCCTCGCGCTATACGTGCCTGAATCAATGCGACCGGCAGGCGCTCAAATGAGTTGACTCTAATGGTTTTGCGTTTGCCGCCCTTCAACTCTTCATATTCTTTCAATTCTTGCTGAAGTTCCTCGTACTGACTTTTTGTCGCTTCCAGTTGCGCTTTAGCCAAAGCAGGATGTATGCCTTGCACAGATGCCCGTGATATATTTCGCAGCGCTCTGGCAAACTTTTCGGCCTGGGCCTTGGTAATTTTATATTGCCTGTCATTCTTTATCATATTCCCAAAGTGCGTCGAAGTCATTTGGCTGTTCCTTTGAGGTTACAAAACTCCCGTTGACAAAAATCCGTTTGCATCCTGCTGATTTCAGATTCCTGGCCGCTGCCTCTAAGCCCGACAACAATTTCCGTCTATGAGGTGTGCCGCCGAAATTCCGCTTGAATTCATTCCAGCTTCCTTGGTGTATACCTAGTGGCAGTAAGCTATTGGATTTGCACTCCGGTATCATACACAATTATAATGTTGTGTTACTAAAAAAGCAAGTAATTTTAATTTCAACCATCAAAGTAGAGAGTTTAAAAGTGGATGACCTTACCGCGCTAACTTGGTTTCGATGACACAAAATGCATTTCAACTGCTGGTAATTGTGACAAAACAGGGCAACTTAACCATTTCCCGTGCAAAAATTTTTTCCAAGATTGATTGTCTCGTCGCTTACCGAAAGGTGTAGTACCACGCCTCGCCTTCCAGCACGGTTTCTCCATCCTGGCGCTTGACGGTGATTTTGAGCCGCGTCACCGGCTTGGTGGGATGAACTGATAGCACCTTCGCATGCAGGATTGGTGCGTGTGAAACGATCTTTTATTTAAAGACAATCTTATAGTTTTCACATACAGCATATTCAAGCCTTGCAACAACTGATAACATGCCGGTTGATCCGCTTGATTGCGCAAGCCGAAAATCCAGATATTCGTATCGAAGACGATCCACTCATTGGCGATACTCATTTGCAGCAATCTCCTCTCTCGTCTGCTTAAGCGCCGCCATTACTTCCTCGGCATTCTGTTGCAGTTTCCCTTCTTTGGACAATCGCGAGCGATACGCCTGCGAGAGGGCCTGCAATTCTTGTTGAAATTGCAACTCCCTGATTTTTTCCGAAAGATGATTGTCCGGCGTGCGTGCTTTAATCTTCAGAAAAAGAACGAAGTCCAGCACTTCCGGCAAAAGCGCTGGCGGCAAGGAGTTGATTTCCTGTGCAAGGGCTTCCTGATATGTCATGACTAAATCTCCAGATAGTAAATTGGGGGAAAAATTAATACATCAAGTAAAATATAACAAACTACAAAAAGAAAATCAACTGCCCTAACTTGGTTTCTGCGACAGAAATAAATTTCCCGCCGTGGTTAACTAAAGACGAAACAGTAAAATTTGACAATTTCCCGTGCAAGAATTTTTTCCAAGATTGATGATCTCATTGCTCAGCGAAAGGTGTAGCACCACGCCTCGCCTTCCAGCACGGTTTCTCCATCCTGGCGCTTGACGGTGATTTTGAGCTGCGTCACCGGCTTGGTGGGATGAACCGAAATCACTTCTGCCTCGGCGGTGATGGTATCGCCGATAAAGACCGGCGCGGTGAATTTCCAGTTTTGGCTGAGAAACACGGTGCCGGATCCCGGCATGTCCATCGCCACCAGCGCGTGCAGCAGGCCGGTGGTCAGTCCGCCTTGCACAATATAACCCGGACGAGCCTGCCCTGCCAATGCTCTAAGCAGGCCAGGGCCGAAACCAAAAAGTATTTATCGCCCACGAAAGTCGAACTCCCACGGAAATAAAAAACTTTTCCGTGTCAAGTTCCATTTCCGTGGGAGAAAGTTTTTGCCTACGACCGCAGGCTTTTTTTGCAAAGATTACGCTTGTAACAGACTAAGCGTTTGAATTTGGTATTGGCGACGAAGCTTTCGTCAAAATGTAAGCATTCCAATCAACAAAATCAAGGCGAAGATTCGGCGCTCACGGGGCCACCCAATATACTCAATGTCACAAACTTTTTAAAAAAGTAAAGACAGAAAAATGGCGGGCAGAAAAATGATCCGTCCCGCTTTGCTGGAGATCAAAATCGTCATGATTCCGCACAACGGAATGTCTACGGCTTCTCGTTGCTCCGCGCGGAGCATTTCTTTGATGATACCAAACTCCATGTTTCTGTCATTCATTTTTCTGTCTTAGCTTTTGTTCAAGCCAACTTAACATTGTCAAGCTCAGATTAGGCTCTTTAATAGTCTTGCCTCAAATCAATTTCGGCAACTGCACAAAATCTCTGAGCGTCTCGATCTTTAACACGCTGCCCAGATGCTCCCACTGCAATTCTTCCAATTTGAGGAAGCCGGCTCGGATCAAATGCCAGGTTTTCTGATGTGAGCTGATTCAGAATCCCAACTGAAAACGTACGGCGTGATTCCAATTGACGGTCTCACCGGCATACACCCCCATTTCTTCTCCATAAAAGGCGTAATCGAGGCGGATAAGGTAGAACCACAAACCCAGGCTAAAAGTGGGGTAGCCTTGTGAAAAACCGCCGCGCACACTCAACGTCGGCGTGATATTCGCCGCGCTGCCGAAATGGATTTTCTTTAAAAAGGTGAGATTTTGGTCGAAGGGCTGGTCAATATCGAAAGCAAAGACAATATTGTAGAGCCATTTGCCCAGACGCACCCCGGGACGGAACGCCGTGCCCAAGCGCATACTGGGATTGATTTTGTCCGGCGGCACGGGATTGTCTGCCGTGGCGCGGGCGATATTCCAATCAAATGTTGTCGAGAGCAGATCGTAGACCGCGGCGCCAAACTGCCAGCGCCGGTTGAGCACATAGAAGGCGCCGGCATCGATGCCGAAATTGCCGGCGCGATAGAAATGGAGGTCTTCATTGCCGGAAAAACCTGAAAGGGTTTTGGTCTTGCGGGCGAGGTATCGCCGCAAATATTTGCCGGTCATCCCCAAGTGCCAATCACCGGCCGGCCCGCGCCGCCCGGCAGAAATCGTATGCGCCAAAGCAGCCATCACCTGCACGTCGCCGCGTACGCGCGCATCCACCACTGGCAGGCCGGCCGCACCCTCGAAGATCTCGTAGCTCACCGTCCCCTCGGTAAATACGCCGGCGCCGGCACGCGGCGTCAGCACGTGCGCAGAAACCGGACCATTGACGGTGATGAGGCCGAGTTTCTGCGCCTCGGCCAAAGCGGTGGCATAGAGATTTGTCAACTGCTCATTGCTCAAGCTCTCAATCGCGTCGATCTCATCTTGATGATGGCGATAGAAGTTGTATTGATCGATCACGCTGTTGTTAATGCGCAGGGTCACGTCGAGAAGATTGATGCGATTGTACCTCAAGCTGCGCAACAAAGCGGGATTATAGAAAAGAATGTTGTCTTCCGCAGGAACGGCCACGGCGGCGCCGCCCATGCCCAGCGAGCGCAGATTGCGTACTTGCAGGCGCGGAAATTCATGGTCTTGCCCGAATGCCGATACACAGCCGAAAACGCCAAGCGCCAGTAGCAGTAATTTTTTCAAAGGAGATTAGCCATTAATGAAATGATAGAGCGAGCTCATACCAGCATGCACAATCTGGATGAACGCACCCGAGGGCGTGGAGCGAATATTGTCCGGCAGAGGCGCGGGCGGCACCGGAGGTTTCCCCTTGGCTGGTTTGCCAAACGTGGTCGTGTAGTAGTATTGCCACAAGTACTCGAAGCCGTCCTCTAATTGGGAATAGGATTGCCCGGCAATGCTCACCAACTCATCATGAATCGCTTGCGAGGCTTGTGTCGGATCATCGAGAGCAACCTGGTAGGCGTCGTTGATCTTTTCGATGAGCACGCGGGTGTCGAGCCTGAAGCCATTGGCAGGATTATGATCTTTATCCATCATGGTAATGAATCCGGATACGAGCGAAGCCACACCGCAGCTCAAAAAGGCGTCATCGGCATAGGGGAATTGCGCCGTGGTGAGACTGCCGTCGCTCAGCGCCTGCACCACCGGCACGAGATCCGCTTTCACCGTTTGAAAAGTTTTCAGCAGTTGTGCCAGCTCGCGTTCGGTGAAGTTGAACAGTTGCATCCCCTCTCCTTCGCCGGTTCCGCCATCCACCCCCTGCATCATGTCAATAAAGGATTGGAAACTGACATCGTTGACGCGGACGGTCGCCACAGCATGGAAGTAGCGGATGGCGGCAGCCTGATCCGCTGGTGTGGCCGGGGTGATTTTGGCCATGGCGCGGTCAAGCATGCTCAATGCTTCTTTTTCGCGGCCCTCGCGCAAAGCGCTGCGTGCCTCACTCAACAGAACGGCGGGATCATCACTGCTGCCATCGGAATGAAAGGGTGAGAAGATATTGCAGCCACAAAGCAACATTGTGACAGCCAAGGCGATCATCAGGGTGAGACGAGTTTTCATGTTGCGCTCCATTCCATGAGTTCGGTTCCAAGTCGAGTTGTCTTAACAACGGCAGGCCGGATTCGCACACTGCCGTAATGCGGAAGTGCGAGCTTGGCCGAGAGCGCGTCCATGGCTCGTCAGTTCGTCCCTGAACAGGCTTGGCTGCCCCAGGTTGTTGCGGTCGACTCGCGGGTTCACTGCGATTGGCGATGCCATTCCCGTGCCGTGATTTCCGCGAGCCCAGTCTGAGGTGAATATCCGCACGATGATACCTGCTAAGCTGGGAGTTTGGCGATAATGATCTCAAAAAAATGATTGACCGGCGCCGACATTTTTTTGGCGCAATTACCAAACCGAAAGACAACGTCTCAAGAAGTCGCAAGCGGCCCCAAAATTTAGCGCGACAAATCAGAAAAGAAAAACAAGGCAATAAGAGATTGGCGGCGCTTATCGAAATGCGCTTCATTCCTGGCGCAAGAATTGCGCGATAGAAGTTGGCTTTTTCGGGAGGGCGATATTTTCTCTTACGATGCTAAAAACACATTTTTCAAATGGAGATGATCGTATGGGTCGCCCATATTCCAAAGTGCTGCTCACAGTTTCGTGTGCTTTGCTGGTGATGGTTTTTTTTGTCGTCTCGTGTCAGGAGAAACTGCTAACCGAAGACGGAGCAAACAGCGATTTTGTCTTTCGCGGTCAAGCCATAGCGGTGCAAGCAAAAGTTTTCGGAATAACGACGTCTGTGGCTAATACCGGACCGCTTCCCAAGGAAGGCGGCGCTCGGGAGGCTTCCCTGCTGACGAGAAACATTGCCGATGTGCTCAAGGCCAAAGTCATCTACGCTTCAACGATTGGCCAAGCCGACCGCAGCCGCTCTGAGGCGGCATTGGCAGACCTGAGCCTGACGGTGGGAAAGGACAGCATCAGCGTCGGCTTCCTGATGGCAAGGGCAATGGCAGTCTGTGGTCCTTCCGTCAGCGGCAGTTCGGAGATCGCCGATCTGATCGTTAACGGGAAGGCTATCGTCGTATCCGGGCAGCCCAACCAAAGCATCTCCTTGCCCAATGGAAGAGTTATTATTAACGAGCAAAAAAGCTCCGTGAAAGGCAACGCCGGCGATTTCACCGTCAATGCGCTCCATGTCATCGTCGATGGCGTAGCGGATATTGTGATCTCCTCTGCTCAGGCGGGTATCACCTGCAATGAGAAACCGGTCTGCAAAGGCGACGATTTTGTGACGGGCGGCGGATGGATTACGGGGACACCCTCCGGTAAAAAAGCGAACTTCAATGTCGGAGGCGGCAAGAAGAACGGCGAGCTTTGGGGGCAACTGACTTACATCGACAAGGGTCCGGACGATCTCAAGGTGAAGGAAACCAGCGTTACGGCGTATGAAGTCGTCAACCCCACAACGCGCCGCATCAAAGGCACGGCTGAGATCAACGGCCAGGATGGTTTTACTTATGAAGTTGTCGTAGCGGATAACGGCGAGCCCGGCCGCGACGACACTTTTGTGCTCAAGCTGTCCAACGGATATAACGCTTCAGGCAATTTGGGCGGCGGCAATATCCAGCTTCACAAGCCTTGCCAATAGCGGCTGAGTAGCATGAGACAAATTGAGTCCATCAACATGATGTTTGCGCTACCCACCCGCCGCTGAGACATTACGCCCGCCGGAATTTCTCGTTTGCAGAATGCGCAACCGATTATTATATTATATGACAAATGCATACGGCGAAATAGGCGCGCCGTATTTTCTTCAACTCACAAATATTAAGGAGTAACAATGAAATCTGCTTACATCGTGTTGCTGATTCTGCTCACCGCCGTTCTTTCGGTTCTCGCCGAAGTGCGGCACGAGGAAGTGGCCTACACCGCCAACGGCTTGACGATGAAAGGCTATTTGGCTTATGATGACGCTGTAAAAGGGAAACGCCCCGGGGTGTTGGTGGTACACGAATGGTGGGGGCACAACGAATACGCGCGCAAGCGCGCCGGCATGTTGGCGGAGCTTGGTTATACCGCGCTGGCGGTCGATATGTACGGCGACGGCAAACAAGCCGCGCATCCCGATTCCGCCGGAAAATTTGCCGGCGCCGTCATGCAGAATATGGAAGCTGCCAAAGCCAGATTCCTCGCCGCGCTCGAGCTGCTGAAAAAGCATGAAACGGTCGATGGCGGGCGTATCGCTGCTATCGGCTATTGTTTCGGCGGTGGCGTCGTGTTGCAGATGGCGCGTTTAGGCGTGGACCTCGAGGGCGTCGTGAGTTTCCACGGCAGCTACGGCACGCAGACGCCGGCGCAAGCCGGAAAGGTCAAAGCCGCGGTTTTGGTTTGCCACGGCGCGGATGATCCGTTCTCCACCGCCGAGCAGGTTGCCGCACTCAAAAAAGAGATGGCCGGCGCCAAAGTTGATTTCCAATTCAACTCCTACGAAGGCGCCAAGCACAGCTTCACCAATCCCGATGCCGACGAAAACGGCAAGAAGTTCAACTTGCCGCTGGCCTACAACAAAATGGCGGACGAAAAATCCTGGGCCGATATGAAGCAGTTTTTCAAGAAAATTTTCGAGAAATAGTCTCTTTGAAGTCAGATCATTGCAGAAAAAGCAAAAACTTTTAAGCTCACGGAATAGGAACTCTCACAGAAAAAAGCATTTATTTCCGTGAGAGTTCCACTTCCGTGAGCGATTATTTTTTGGTTATTATTTGTTCTTGTTGGGCTGGGTTGAAAGTGAAACCACGACGAAAGCGCTTTTAATCGAGTGACGGATGCTTTTTATGAAAATCCGTCGCGTCTTGATAGGCTTTGGCCACTGCCAACGTTGTCGCCTCGTCGTACAGCCTGCCCATGAAACTGATGCTCGTCGGACTGCCTCTTCTGCTGAAGCCGTCCGGCAGCACGACGCATGGATGGCCGGTGAGGTTGGTGAGCAGAAGATTGTTGCCGCCGAATGACGGCGCCACGTATACGTCGATGTTCTCCATCATTTTCGCCATCGCTTGAATGACGAGATAGCGCACGCGGTTGGCTTGAATATATTCCACCGCCGGGATGAAACGCGAGGCGCGAAAAGAATTAGGCCAGGCATTTTTGATCTGCCGCACGAGCAGATCATCTTTTCCCGAGCGGGTCAGCTCGTCGAACGCCGCTGCAGCTTCGGCGCTCAAAATAAATGAGAGGTCGCTGACCGGATAATCCGGCAATTCGATGGGAATGAGATTGGCGCCCAGCTCGCGCAGCTTGGCGAGCACAGCTTCGTTGTTGGCCTTGTTTGTCGTGTCTTTCTCAAAAGCGCTTTGCAAGTAGCCAATCCGCAGTTGGCTCAGTTTTACATTGGGATTGTAATTGAACGGCAGATCGACCACGGTTTGATCGATGCCGTCCGGCCCGTAAATCGCGTTGAAAACCAACGCGCAGTCTTCAACCGTTCGGCAAATCGGGCCGATCTTGTCCATCGACCAACTCAGCGCCATCGCCCCGGCGCGACTCACACGACCGTAAGTCGGACGCAGTCCGGTCACGCCGCAGCGCGTCGACGGCGAAACGATCGATCCCCACGTTTCGGTGCCGATGGAAAAGGCCACGAGTCCCGCGGAAGTCGCCGAAGCGGAGCCGGCCGAAGAGCCGCTGGAGCCTTGCTCCAAATTCCACGGGTTGCGCGTCATGCCGCCAAACCAAACGTCACCCCACGCCAGCTCACCCAGTGTTGTCTTGGCAACCAGCACCGCGCCGGCCTTTTCGAGACGTTGAATCACCGCCGCATCGGCATCGATCATTTGATCTTTATACGGCACCGATCCCCACGTCGTCTTGTAACCTTTCTTGGCGAGCAAATCTTTGGCGCCGTACGGAATGCCGTGCAGCGGCCCGCGATATTTGCCCGCAGCGATTTCTTCGTCGGCGCGTTTCGCTTGCGCGAGCGCCAAATCTTCGGTCAGCGTGATCACACACTCGAGCTTCGGCCCGTATTTCTTTAAACGGTCGAGATACATTTTGGTGAGCTGCGTCGAAGTGATGCGGCGCGTGCGAATCAGTTCCGCAAGGTCGCCAACCGCAGCGAAGGCGAGGTCTTCGAGATTTTGGGGCACGGCCATTTTCGTTGGCGCGCTCCACACCGGCGGCTTGCGCTTCGTATCGAATTTCACGCCGACCGGAATCGGGTTGAACGCGAGCGCCGGCGGTACGCTGTTGTCGATGGTGAGCGTTCTAATCTTTTGATAATTGTCGAGGTTGTCTTTGAGATCGTCGAGCATGGAGTCGCGCTTGGCCTCGTTGAAATGCAGCCCGATGAGGTTCTCAGTTGCGGCGACCATCTCGCGGGTGATGGGATTGTTGTCCTGCGCTTGAAATATTGCCCCCAGCAAAAAGCCAAGTGAGCCAACGAGCAAAAAAAGAACGGCAGTACGGTTTGGGCGTCGCATCAGTCCACTCCTTTCCGAAAGGTAACTTTTGACTGTTTAAAAATTCTCGACATGCTTCTGAACAATGAATCTCTTCCTATAGCTGAGTTTTATATTTAAGCTAGTGCACTGTAACAATGAATTTTGCAGTCACCGCCCCTTGTGGGCGGCTGTTCAAATAAGAATCGTTGCTGTTCCAACAGCGACCCACAAGGGATCGTGACTTCAAAAATTAACGTAACAGTGTACTAGCTGCCTCATCGTAAATCTTACTACTCCAACTTCACCAAATCCCCCCGAATCTTCTCATACCAGTCTCGAATACACTGCTTCACATTCGTCACGTGTTGCGAAAGCGGCGTGCCGGCGGCAGCGAGTAAGCGGTCTGCGGCATAAGCCGGAGCGATCTTCGCAGCAGTCACGTCGATGAGAGAGTCGAGACGGGAAACGGTGAGTTTCTCATCCACCAACTCGAGCAAGATGGCGCGATAGCGCTGGCGATAAGCTTGCACTTGCAATAATTTTTCGCTCAGCTCATTCGCGCCCTCGAGGCGGCTGCGCTCTGGGTGCAACTCCAAAAAATTGTCCACGTCCCACGGGATGATTTGGAACTTTCCGATTTGAGGATCGAGGTGCAAACGGAAATTGTTGAAATAGCCGTCCCAATTGTGCAACAGCACCGAAACCGCGAGATAGCGCAAATAATTTTCCACGTCGAGCAGCGGCTCGAGGCGCGCCGGCAAGGTTTCCGGCGTCGACGCATCGAGCGTTCTAATCAGATGCTCCAAATCGCCGAAAAATTCCGGACGCTCGCCTTTGCTCTCAAATCCCAAACGAACATCGTAGCCGCCGGCAAAAGAAAAACGCGCCCCAATTTGTTGGCCATTAAAAGCCTCATACAATGACCCCAAGCTTTGGTTGCGAATTTTAAAAAAATCCGCGTCAATCGGCTCGATGAGATAATAGAGGCCTTGATATTCGCCATTCAGATAAACGGCGACCGGCTCGGCTTCGGGCGCCAGCAATCCGGCTTGCCGAAACGCCCAAAAGCCGATCGTGGAGTTGAGCTTGGTGGAATCGCCGTTTTGCGCGCTGAGCACGTATTCGCGATGCTCGCGAAACTTTTGGCCGTCCGCAAACTCGAACGTGTAAGATTTTTTCAACTGGCCGATCGAAGTTTGGCCGGAATAACGCACCAAAACTTTGCGGTCGCGGCCGTCGATCTCCAGACGCGCCGGCACGTCACGGCGGATAAAAACATGGCTGTTGAGCATGCCGAGATACTCGCTGGTAATGTTGAACTCGGCTTTGGCCAACCCAAAACTCTCCGGCTCCTCCGGCGCGACGATCTTGCCGCAGCCGGCAACCAATATGGCGACACCCCAAAAGGCAGGCAAAATTATTTTACGCATAATTCGTTTTAAATTTGGCAACGAAAAGGGAACCGCAACGAAAAAAGCTTTTAGTGCAGAAGGATTTCGCCTTTTGCTTCTTGCTTTTTGCTCTTTGCTTTTTTCACCACGTGAGCTGCGCCTGCAGGATGACGTTGCTGCCGGCGTACGTGCGTTCGTTGGAAATCTTGGAGGATCGCGTGAGCAGCATATCGCCGTTGAGGGCGACGCGCAGCTCGGGCGCGAGATAAAAGTTCATGCCGGCGAGCAGCTCGAGTGTATTCAATTCGAAAGCGTCGATATTCGGCGTCCACACGCTGCCGACGATGACCGGCTCGAACGCTTTCAGAAGGCGGCGCGAGGTTTTGAAGCGGTGGCCGTAGAGAAATTTGCCGCCGAAAAAATAAACATTCTCGCCGCCCAGGCGTTTTTCAAATTCGGATTGAAACGGATCCTGCCCAACGACGGCCTCAATTTCGACGTGATGCGCCTCGGCATGGCGCAGCAGCTCCGCGCCGAAGCCCCACACGGTTTGTGAGCCGTCTTCGATTTTATCGAGCTGCAGGAGGCCGCTGGCGCCCAAAGCGAATGAGCCAAGCGTGTTCAGCCGCGTCCAATGGCCGACGAGGGTGGTGTTGTGGTCTTCGCTATAGCCGAGATTGAATGAGATTCCGGTGCGGCGGTCGCCGGACCTGGCGTTGCGATAATAACGAAAATTGACATCGCGGCCGACGAAGCCGAACGGCTCTAAGCGCCGGTAAATCAGTGTGCGCTCCGCGGTGAGCAAATGCTCTTTGGATTTTTGAAACTCGAGGCCGAAGCGTTTTTTGCCCTGGCCGAAATCGAGTCCCTTGGCTTTGCCGAGATCGGCGGTCAGAATCGCCTCGCGTAGCTCCATCGTGTGCGTGTCGGACTCGCCGCGCACGTCGATCTGCGCTTCCAAATCATCGCTGACTTTGACATTGAATTGAACCTTGGCTTCATAAAACGACTCGCGGAATCTGTCGTTATACTCATAATCCGTGCCCACGCGCACCCAGCCGGATATTGACGTTTTGGCTTGGCCTTTAGCTTCGTGCATATAGCCTGTTGACAGGATCAAAAAGAGGAGGCTTGCTGTAATCGATAGTCGGGTAGTCTTTTTCATTGCGTTATCCGTTTAGTTGCCTAAGTGCCGATGCCCGCGGTTTTAGCGATGCACATTTTTGTCTTACAAATCTAACGCGCCGAGTCTGGAAATGCAAGCTGAGTTTTTGCTTTTTTGTAAAAAGGCTGTTTTCGCTTTTCAAAATGAAAAGCGATTTTTAAAAATGGAAAGAAGTCTCGTGGTTTTGGTAATTTTCGTCGTGGGAAATAAAGATGTTAAGCTCCTTGAATACATAAATTTAGAAACAATTGTCTCTCGGTTCTTTTTATGGCACGATACTTGTCATTTCGAAATCAGAACAATTTCTAATTCGGAACAACATGAGCATGACGCACTACGCCGTTATCGGCATCAGTTATCAGCAAAGCACCGTTGCATATCGCGAAAAACTGGCTTTTTCACCCGAGGACATTCAACGCTTTCTTCCCACCATCATCAACGCCGGCGTGATTCAGGAATGCGCCCTGCTTTCTACTTGCAATCGCACCGAAATTTATCTTGTCTCCGAAAACCCAAGTGTCGCGTTGCCGCATCTTTTTCAGGAACTCGCACAGGCCAAAGGCGAGGCGGCGGCATCTTTGTTTGCCCAGGGCTATCAATATCACAATCGTGATTGCGTGCGGCATCTTCTGCGTGTGGCCGCCGGATTGGAGTCGCAGATGGTCGGCGAAACACAGATTTTGCATCAAGTCAAAAACGCGCACCAACTGGCGGGCGCAGGCGGCGCGGCGGGATTGTTTCTCAATCGTCTGTTCAACTTTGCCGTGCAGGCGGGCAAGCGCGTGCGCCACGAAACCGCCATCGGTGTCGGCGCTATTTCCGTCGGCTCGGCAGCCATCGAGCTGGTGCGGCGGAAACTGCCGCCGCGAGAGAGCGCCACCGTTATTTTGCTCGGCGCTGGTGAAATGGCCGAACAGGCGGCTTTGCACTTGATGGCGAAACAGCAGGCCACCGTGCGTTTGCGCATCGCCAGCCGCACGCGCCAACGCGCTCAAGCCTTGGCGCAACGTGTGGGCGCAGAAAGCTTGGCGTGGGAAAATTTGCCGACGGCGCTTCCCGAAGCAGGTGCCGTCATCGCTGCCACCTCCGCGCCACAACCGGTATTGTGTCCCGAACATTTTTCCTCGCGACAGCACGCAGTCGCGGCTGACCGGCCGCTGCTTTGCATCGACATCGGCATGCCGCGCAATATCGATCCCGCAGTGGCGCAGCTTCCACACGTGCGGCTTTACGATCTCGATCATCTCAACGGCGTCATCGACAAAAATTTGCAAATTCGCCTCGCCGAACAGCCTAGGGCGGAAAAGATCATCGACGAGTTGCTGGCGGAATTTGGCGAGTGGTATCATGCTTTGAAAGTGGTGCCGGTTATCAAAAATTTATTTCAGTACGGCGACGAAATCCGCCAACAGGAGATCGCGCGCAACCGCAAGAAGTTTCGGCCGGAAGAATGGCAGCATCTGGACGCCCTCACTTCCAGCCTGGTCAATAAACTTTTGCAAATGCCCATTCAGCGTTTGAAAGCTTGGGCCAACGATCCGCAACTCCGCGACCATAATCTCGAAGCGGTTTGCGAATTTTTTGCTTTAGGAGAAAACCTTGTCTCGAAAAATTCTGCGCCTCGGCACGCGGCGGAGTGATTTGGCGCTCTGGCAGGCGAACCGTGTGCGTGAAAAACTTTTAGCCCTGTATCCGCATCTCCCAGTCGAGTTGGTGAAAATCGACACCCGCGGCGACAAAGTGCTCAACCTGCCGATTCCGGAGCTTGGCGGAAAAGGCCTTTTCACGGACGAAATCGATCAGCAACTGCGCCGCGGTGAAATCGATCTCGCTGTACACAGCTTAAAAGATTTGCCGGTGGAATTGCCGAAAGACTTGGCGTTGGCCGCCGTGTGCGATCGGCGCTGGGTTCACGACGTGTTGATCGCACCGCATAATTTTACCTTGGCAACGTTGCCCTCCGGCAGCCGCGTCGGAACGTGCAGCTTGCGCCGAACCGCGCAGGTGAAGGCCTTTCGACGTGATTTGGAGATTCTGCCGCTGCGGGGCAACGTGCCGACGCGATTGCGCATATTGGAAAACGGCGATTACGACGCCATCGTGCTCGCCGAAGCCGGCGTGCGGCGCCTCGGTTTTGAGGCGCGGATTGGCGAAGTCATCAGCACAGAAATCATGTTGCCGGCGCCGGCGCAAGGCGCTTTGGGCATTGAAATTCGCGCCGACGATGTTGAATTGCAAAACATGCTGGCGCGCCTCAATGATGAAATTGCGGCGGCAGAAACCGCTTGCGAGCGGTCGCTGCTGCAAGCGCTCGGCGCCGGCTGCCAAGTGCCGGTCGCGGCGCTGGCGCGTGTCCATGGCAACGAATTGCGTTGCGAGGCGCTGGTGGCTTCGGTGGATGGCGAAAACGTTGTGCGTGATTTTATCACCGGCCCAGGGGCAGAAGCGATGATGCTTGGGAAAAAGCTCGCGCAATCGCTGTGGCGAAACGGCGCGGATAAAATTCTTGCTGATCAAAACCTGAATACGGGTGATGCCGATTAGGCAATTTTGTGCAAAAAACTATGCCCAACGGATAGATGAACCCAACTGATAAAAAATTCCGTTGGGTTCATCTATCCGTTGGGGAGGATGGTTTTTAAAGCTGGTTGGTTTTAATTCAAAGAATTGACAATTGAAATCGTCATCATCAAATACTTCTGCCTCGCCGCTCGCCGGACGCACCATCGTCGTAACCCGGCCGCGCGATCGCGCGGATGAGATGATCGAAGCCATCACGCAGCTCGGCGGTGAAGTGTTGATTTGTCCGGTGATCGCCGTGCAACTCTTGCCGATGTCCGGAGAACATCGGATAGTTCTCGGCAAGCTGAATCAGTTTGCGTGGCTGATTTTTACCAGCGCCAGCGCGGTGAAAATGTTTCGCCTTTGGCTGGAAAAAGCCGCGGTAAAGGAATTGCCGGCAACGCTGCGCCTCATTGCCGTGGGAGAAAAAACTGCCGCCGCGGTTCGCGCCCAAGGATGGCGCGTCGAGATTTTGGCGGAGCAGGCCTCTGCCGAAGGCGTCGTCGCGGCGTTACTGCAGCAAAGAGCCGGAGGCAACACCAAAATTCTTTTCCCGCGCGCGCTCGAAGGGCGCGAGCTGATTCCGCATGAATTGAAGAAAGTTGGCGCCAAAGTCGTTGTCCTGCCGGTTTATCAAACCGTGCCGGCGGTTCCGAAAAATTTGACAGTGCTGCGCCTTCGCTTGCGCGAAAAGAATATCGACGCCATCACGTTTACCAGTCCCTCCGCCGTGCAGCAGTTCTTTCATCTTCTCCCTTTGAGTGAATGGCCGATTTTGCGCGAGATTTGTCTGGCGGCAATCGGCCGCACCACGGCGACAGCAATCAAAGAACAGCATTTGCAACCGCGCGTCGTCCCAGAAACGACTTCAGCGCCGGCGCTGATCGAAGCGATTGCAGAGTACTTTCAAAAGAATTGATCGAATAACATGCAGAGCGCAAAGCGCCTGAAGCTTTTCCGCGTGAGTTTTTGATCCGCGTGGTTCTTTTTTCAGTTGTTTATTTGGAGAAGCTCATTTGTCACCGAACCTCAAAAACGATCTTTTTCTCCGCGCTTGCCAAAAGCAGCCAGTAAGCCGTACACCAATTTGGGTTATGCGGCAAGCGGGCCGCTACTTGCCGGCGTACCAAGCCGTGCGCGCGAAGGTTGATTTTCAAGAATTGTATAAAACGCCAGCGCTGGCCGCCGAAGTTACCGCGCAGCCCGTTGAAATTCTCAGCTTCGATGCGGCGATTCTATTTTCTGATATTTTGGTGATCCCCGAAGCCATGGGCATGAAGCTGGAATTTTCCGAAGGCAAAGGCCCGCGCTTTCCACAGCCACTGCGTGGTGCGGATGACATTGGCCGGCTGCACCATCCGAAAATCGAAGTCGAACTGGATTTTGTTTTGGAAGCGATTCGCTTGACCCGGCAGCGGCTTGCCGGCGCCGTGCCACTCATCGGCTTCTGCGGCTCGCCGTGGACGCTCGCCACTTACATGGTGGAAGGCGGCGGCTCGAAAGAGTTTGCCAACATAAAATCACTCATGTTTGGCCAACCGCAGCTTTTACATTCGCTGTTGGAAAACGTCACCGCTGCGCTCGTTGATTATTTGAACGCGCAAATCCGCGCCGGCGTGCATGCCGTGCAAATTTTCGACTCCTGGGGTTACGTGCTGGCGCCGGACGATTACGAAGAATTTTCTCTGCGCTACACGAGCCGCCTCATCGCCGGCCTCAAACGCAACGGCGTGCCGGTGATTTATTTTCTGCGTGGCCGAGGCTGCGGCTTGAAAAAACTCGCCGCCAGCGGCGCGGACGTGTTGAGCTTGGATTGGACCATCGATCTTGCCGAGGCGCGGCAACAAATTGAGGACCGCGTCGCACTGCAAGGAAATCTCGATCCCATCGCGTTATTGGCAACACCCGAAGTCGCGCGTGCACAAACGAAAAAAATTCTCGCTAAAATGGTTGGCGCTTCCGGCCACATTTTCAATCTCGGCCATGGCATCTTGCCGAATACGCCGGTGGAGAATGTGCAAGCGGTCATCAGTGCGGTGAAGGAATAAAGAATATGGATTGGTGGAGTTTTGGATTGTTGGATTAATGGAAAAGCTAAAGCCCCTATACTCCAACAACCCAATGATCCAAAACTCCAACAATCCAGAAATCCAATAATCCAACGATCCATCAATCCATGAATACTTTTGACATCAACCTCGCCCTACTACAGAAGTACGACCGCCCAGGGCCGCGTTACACGAGTTATCCGACCGCGCCGCAGTTTACTGAAGCCTTTGGCCCCGCCGATCTCCGCCAGGAAATCGTTGCGAGCAACAATAACGGCAAGCTCACCGATCTCTCGCTCTATTTTCACATTCCCTTTTGCGACACGCTTTGCTATTTTTGCGGCTGCCACATGATCATCACGCACAATCGCAACCGCATCGACGAGTACGTGGAGTATCTCCGCCGCGAGATTGCACTGGTGAGCCGGATGCAAAAGACGGGACGCCGCGTGGCGCAAGTGCATTGGGGCGGCGGCACGCCCACCTATTTGAGTCCGGAACAGATCGCGCGCCTCACCGACGCTATTCATCAGCATTTCGAGCTCGCCACCGATGCCGAAGTGAGCGTGGAAATCGACCCGCGCGGCCTGACGCGCGAGCATCTCGCGGCGCTGCGGCAAGGCGGCTTCAATCGCGCCAGCCTCGGCGTGCAAGATTTTGAGCCGGCGGTGCAGCAAGCCGTCAATCGCATTCAATCCTACGAAGAAACGCGCTGGACCATGGACACGCTGCGCGAGCTTGGCTTCAACAGCATTAATCTCGACCTCATCTATGGCCTGCCCTTTCAAACCGAGGATTCGTTCGACCGCACGCTCGATCTGATCGTCGGAATGAATCCCGACCGGCTGGCGGTTTTCAATTATGCGCACGTGCCGTGGATGAAAAAGCATCAGCAGGTGATCAAGCCCGAAACGTTGCCGAAGCCGGAAGAAAAGCTGCGCATTCTGAAACGCACGATCGAGAAGCTCGCCGAAGCCGGTTATGTTTACATCGGCATGGATCACTTTGCCAAACCGGATGACGAGCTGGCGGCGGCGCAAAAAGCGAAAACGTTGTATCGCAATTTTCAAGGCTACTCCACCCACGCCGGCTGCGATCTTTATGCGTTCGGCATCAGCGGCATCAGCCAATTGCAAAATGTCTACGCGCAAAATCTGAAAGATATTCCGCCATACTACCAGCGCCTGAATAACCGCCAGCTCCCCACCAGCCGCGGCTACAAGCTCACGAGCGATGATCATCTGCGCCGCCACGTGATCATGCGGCTGATGTGCGACATGATGCTGGACAAGCGTGAGGTCGAAAAGAACTTCGCCATTGTTTTTGATGATTACTTTGCCGGCGCGCTTGCCAAGCTCGAAGAGTTTCGCGACGATGATTTGTTGGCCCTCGACGCGGATACGATTCAGATCACGCCCTTCGGCCGGCTGTTCATCCGCAACATTGCGATGGCGTTCGACGCGTATCTCGACAAAATTCCTTCGATCCGGAACCTTTATTCACGGACCGTCTAATGAATGCAAATTCCTCTCAAAATGATTTGACCGCCGTGGTGCTGCTGAATCTCGGCGGCCCCGATTCGCTGGAAGCCGTGGAACCGTTTCTTTACAATCTGTTTTGCGATCCGTTCATTATCGACTTGCCGCTGGGCTTTCTGTTTCGCAAGCCGCTGGCCAAGCGCATTTCGTCGAAGCGGGCCAAAGAGGTGAGCCACATCTTCCAGCTCATTGGCGGCAAGTCGCCTTTGCTAGAACTCACGCAGCAACAGGCGCTGGCACTCGAACGGCGGTTAAATGAGTTTGGCCAATACAAAGTTTTTATTGCCATGCGCTACTGGCATCCGTTCACCGCCGAGGCAATGCAGCAGGTGAGTGCCAGCGGCGCAACCGTGGTGGTGCTGCTGCCGCTGTATCCGCAATATTCGCGCACGACTTCCACCTCGAGCCTCGCCGAGTGGAAACGCTTGGCGCCCCAATTTAGTGTGGACAAAATTCCCACGCGCATCATTCCGTCATATCATAACGATACGAATTACATTGCGGCGGTGGCGGAAAATCTTCAGCGTTGCTTGAAAGAAAATTGGCAGCCGGACGATCCGCAACCGCACATTCTTTTTAGCGCGCATGGCGTGCCGGTGAGCGTGATCGCAGGCGGCGATCCTTATCAGGCGCACATTGATGAAACTGTGCGTTTGGTGATGGAGGCGATTCGGCACAGCCATCCGCACGTCGTTTGCTACCAAAGCAAAGTCGGCAAAGCCGAGTGGCTGAAGCCCTCGACCGAAGACACCATCAAAAAACTGGCGGCAGAGGGTGTGAAGGACATGCTGGTGGTGCCCATCGCTTTCGTTTCCGATCATTCCGAAACGTTGTATGAATTGGATATGTTGCTGAAAGACGTGGCGCTCGCAGCCGGCGTGAAAAAATACGTGCGCGTGCCGTCGCTGAACGACTCGCCGCGCTTCATCAATGCGCTGGCGGAATTGGTGCGAAAGAAGACGCAAAAACACGAGGACGAACTGGGCTTGTTTCCACGGCTCACTTGGCAGGATATGGCGGTCTCATGAAACGGGACGAAACGGGCAAAAATAAATCAATTATGGAAGAATCTTGCGGAAGGTAAACGACATGATTATCGAAAATTGTGGAGACGCAAAACCTGATTCAGGTTCTCATTCAAGTACAGTTTGATTTGCAGGCTGCGCCTCCCATTCTTCGGTTAAATGCTCGTCGTAAGCCCGTTCGTTGTCCTGAATGAAGCCGTCAATTTCATCTTTGTGGTCATTGTAATAGGACAACGCATCGTGCAATTGAGCGGCGGTTATCGTAGGAAAGCCTTGCAGAATTTCCCACTCGTCCATCCCGCGTTTGTAGCATCCGACGAGCGCCCAAACGCGAATGTACGTCCCTTTAATGGCCGCTTGCCAAATCCCGGACGGGCCCAAGATTTTGACAATGTGCGGATGTTCGGTCGGTTGAATTTTATCTGTTTCCATGCGTTGTCTCCGGTTTAAAAAGCATTCTAAAGTAGCAAAAGATTTGATAAAAGTCAAGCAAAGGATTTCATGAATTTTTCAAACAACGAATATCAAGCTGTCATCATCGGCGCGGGCATTTCCGGATTGGCGACCGCGGCGTGGCTTGATGCTGCCGGTGTGCGAGTGCTGGTTTTGGAGAGCGCGCCATACCCCGGCGGCGTCATGCGCAGCGAGCGCGTAGACGAATTCTTGATTGAGACCGGCCCCAACAGTTTGCTGGAGACCACGCCGCACATCGGTGAGTTGATCGCGCTGGCCAGCTTGCAAGAGCAAGTCGCGTATCCCGATGGCGCCGGCAGCAAGCGTTACATTCTGCGTCAGGGAAAAATTTTTCCGCTGCCGATGAGTCCGCCGGCGTTTTTGCGCACGCCGTTGTTCTCGTTTCACGCCAAATTGCGCTTGCTGCGCGAGCCGTTTATCAAACCCGCACCGCCGGAGACGGAAGAATCCATCGCCGCGTTCGTGCGCCGGCGCATTGGCGGCGAGTTTTTGGATTACGCTATCAATCCATTCGTGGCCGGCGTGTATGCGGGTGATCCGGCGCAGCTCAGCGTCCGCGCCGCGTTTCCCAAATTGCACGCGCTCGAGCAAAACTATGGCAGCTTGATTCGCGGCGCCATTCGCGGCCGCAAGGAACGCGCCGCGCGTGCCGAGAAAGCGAAAGACCGCGCTCGCATGCTTTCTTTTCGCGAGGGCATGGGCGCTCTGCCAGCGGCTTTGCATCGCCGGTTGCGAGAAAAAGTTCAGCTCGGCGCCAGCAACGTGCGGATTTCGCCGGCTGCTGATTCCGAATTTTCTTTCTCACGTGAAAATGAAGAGCCGGATAGAATTTGGCGGATCACTTTCGAGACTGAATCCAATACAACGACTTGGAATGAAATTTACGCACGGCATGTTGTCATCACTGCGCCGGCGTATCATGTTCCCGCGCTTTTTAGCGATGGCCCAGCGCGGCGACTCGCGACGTTGCGCGACGTGGTTTATGCGCCGGTTGCCATTGTTGCGACTGGTTTTCGGCGCGAGCAAGTTCGCCATCCGCTCGACGGCTTCGGCTTTCTCGTTCCGGAAAAAGAACAACGCCACATTCTCGGCACCTTGTGGAATTCCACGCTCTTTCCCAACCGCGCGCCGGAGGGGCGAGTTTTGATGACGACTTTTGTCGGCGGCATGCGCCAGCCGGATTTGGCCAATCGCGATGATCGCGAGCTGCGACAGCTCGTACTCGATGAGTTGCGAGACATCCTCGGCATTTCCAGCGCGCCGGACTTTATGCACATTCGCCGTTACCAGCAAGCCATTCCGCAATACCTGCTCGGCCACCAACGCTTTCTCGATTTAATAAATGACGTTGAGCGTGAATTCCCAGGCTTGCACTTCGCAACGAATTACCGCGGCGGAATTTCGGTGACGGATTGCATCAAGCAAGCGCGGGAGATGGCAACGAAGATTCAAACCGAATTGAAGACAACAGAACAAATGCCAAACGCGCAGGTGTTTTGAAAATCGCAACGAAAAGAGAACTGCAACAAAATAAAAACCGAAATTTGGGCAAGCATATTCAGCTCGCGGAATTGGAATGGCGCATGGAATTGAAATCAAAAATGCTTTTTTCGTTGCAGTTCCCTTCTCGTTGCAATACAAATCTAATCAAGCTTTTCGTTTGTTGCGGTTCCTTTTTCGTTGCAATATTTAAATCTGCTGGTACGGTGCATATTTTTATTTGATGAGGAACTTCCCATGTTCACCCCCAACATTCGTCCGCGCCGGTTGCGGCGCACGCCCACGTTGCGCGAGATGGTGCGCGAAACCGTAGTGCAGCCGGGCGATTTTATCTATCCGCTTTTCATCAAGCCCGGCAGAAATGAACGGCTGCCGATTCGCAGTCTCCCCGGCATTGCGCAACTGAGCATCGACGAAGCGATCAAAGAAGCGAAAGAGGCGCGTAGTCTCGGCGTTCCTTCGTTAATTCTCTTCGGCATTCCGAAAATCAAAGACGCCACCGGCTCAGAATCGTATGCTGACGACGGCATCATCCAACAGGCGATTCGCGCTTTGAAAGACGTGGTGCCGGAGATGATCATCATTGCGGACGTCTGCTTCTGCGAATACACCGATCACGGGCATTGTGGCATTATGCTCGGCCACACGTTGGACAACGATGCAACTTTGGAGCTGCTGCAAAAGCAAGTGCTCGCGCAGGCGAAAGCCGGCGTCGATATGGTGGCGCCCTCCGGCATGATCGACGGCATGGTCGGTGCAATCCGCGAAGCGCTGGATGGCAACGGCTTTCAGCACATTCCGATTCTTAGTTACGCGGTGAAATATGCTTCGAGCTTTTACGGTCCATTTCGCGAGGCGGCAGAGTCCGCGCCGAAATTTGGCGACCGCCGCAGCCATCAGATGGATCCGGCGAATGTCCGCGAAGCGCTGCGGGAATCCCGCCTCGATGTCGAAGAAGGCGCTGATATGTTGATGGTGAAACCGGCGCTGGCTTTTCTCGACGTCATTCGCGCGGTCAAAGAACGCTTCGATTTGCCGTTGGCTGCCTACAACGTGAGCGGCGAATATGCCATGGTGAAAGCCGCCGCACAAAACGGCTGGATCGACGAGCAGCGTGTGGCGCTGGAAATCTTAACATCAATCAAACGCGCCGGCGCGGATGTAATTCTCACCTATCACGCACTCGAAGCGGCAAGATGGTTGAATGTATAGAAGCTGAAAAGACTTTGGCTTGCCTTAGGTATCGTGGATTAAGGAGTTGAATTTGCACGCTACTTATAGTCTGTAGACTTATAGAGTGCATTTTGCTATATTTGACCCATGTCGAGCATTCTCAACGTCATTGGATCAAATGTCAGGCATTATCGCACCGTTCTTGGTTTGAGCCAGGAAAAGCTGGCTGAGCTTGCGAGATTGCACCGAACTTATATTGGCGCTGTGGAACGTGGGGAACGAAATATTTCGGCTAAGAACATTGCGAAAATAGCGGAGGTGCTCGGCGTTGAACCATACCGGTTGATGAAAAAAGAATCTCGAAAGTCTTCACGGCTTCTATGAAGAACCGCCTCGAAGAAGCAGCTTGCACGCCGGCACCGGTGAATTCCTCTTTGTTTAATCCGAAGTGCACGCTTCCCCACGGTCTTACAATCGAGCATGTTTTCCACGCTATGAATGAATTTCTTGAGTTCTTGGGTTTTATTAACCGTCAGCTTTATACTAAAGGAATGCCGCGCTTAGAAAGCTTTTTAATGCCTGCCAACTTTAGCAGTATCGTTGGCGAATTTATGAATATCACTATTCCAAAATATTGCCCAAGTCTGGTGAAAAATCAATACCACAACGGGCATCCGGATTTGATTCCGAAAGACAAATTTCCAAACAATGCGGTTCAATACTCAAATGAAGGAATAGAACTAAAGGGTTCAAGGCATTTGAGCGGTTGGCAGGGGCACAACCCGGAATCTATATGGCTCATGGTCTTTTGTTTTGACAGCAATACATCGAATGATAAAAGAAAGGGAATTTCACCAAAACCTTTTCGCTTCAAAGGAGTTTATGCAGGCAAACTGAATAAGAAGGACTGGGCATTTTCCGGAAGATCTGAGAAAAGTCGCAGGACTATAACTGCCAGTGTCAATAGAGGCGGTGTGAACAAAATGAAGGTTAATTGGGTTTATGAAGATTTAGGTGAATAATTGTAATTGGTCTTTGACAACCGTTAGTTTAGCCAGCTTGGGGATGGCGTTTAACGCCATTTTGTAGTAATTCTCGAAGCGCTCAATGCCAATGCAGGAATACCCAACTGCTTCAGCGGCGGCTACCGTTGATCCTGAGCCCATAAATGGATCAAGGATGATGCCTTCGCTAAGCGGCAACGCGGCATAGACAATCTGCCTGAGAAAAGATTGAGGCTTCAAACTTGGATGATCGGCAATCTCTCTTTCTTTTTGAGGCGTGCGTTCATTTTCTATAATATCTTCAAATGGAGTGCCGTCAGGTTTTCTGCGCAGACCACCGGTTTGGAAAGTTTTTAAACAATCGCTTACTTTCATGCCGTTGGGCAGGGGTTTCCGGAATAATCCCCACGGCTCATAGCAGCCTCGGGGAAGTGAACAAACCTCGGAATATTCATCTTCGGCATTTTTAGGCCGATCTCCTCCGCGCAATGTTCTTACCAAGCGCATGATCGTGCCCCGATATTCCAAACCGCCTTCGACCAATGCTGAAAATGTCAACTGCGCTAGAAATGAGTTTGAAGCAATAAATACATGGGCGCCTGGCCTTAATACGTGAAGAGTGGCTTTTGCCCAATTAAGGAAAAATTCATAAAGTGTGTTTCTTTCTTTTTGATTGAGAGCAGTAAAACGAGGAAGGGGAGAACGTATATTGCCATCGAATGAAGGTGGAATTCGCCAGACTCCTCCATTGCCGTTAGCGCGCTTTTCTAATTGATCGAAATTATACTCTTTAACTCCATAGGGCGGATCAGTAACGATGGCATGAATGCTATTAGGATGAATTCTTGCCAGCCATTCAAAGCAATCAGCGTGAACGATTAAAGAACGGCCAATAGTCTGAGCCGAATAATCTAAAATAAACGGCGTGTATGCATCGTTCTTTTTCGTGTTTTTAAAATGATTGTTGTAGAATTTATCATCCATGATGCCTAAAAGTAGCAAATTAAATTTTAGAAATCAAGAGAAAAATTGTGAGCGAAGAATTAATTTAGACGATAGATGGATGGGTTGTACGGTTGAAGGGGCTTTCTTACCACGCACCCTTTCTCCCACTCTCCCTCTCACAATATCAGGAGAACAACATGTTAACCAACTCCGAAAAATGGTTCACGCGCGCCAAGCAGTTTCTTCCCGGCGGCGTCAATTCGCCGGTGCGATCTTTCAAAGCCGTCGGCGGCGCGCCGCCGGTTTTCCAACGCGGCGAAGGCGCTTTTCTATTTGATATCGACGGCAATTGTTATATCGATTACGTCGGCTCGTGGGGGCCGCTGATTCTCGGACACGCGCATCCCGAAGTCGTTGAGGCTGTGATTGCCGCAGTGCGCAACGGCACCACGTTCGGCGCGCCCACGCCGGCGGAATTGGAGTTGGCAGAGTTGGTGGTCGAAGCGCTGCCTTCAATCGAAATGGTGCGCTTCGTCAATTCCGGCACGGAAGCGGCGATGAGCGCGATTCGGCTCGCGCGCGGTTTTACGGGACGTGACAAGATCATCAAATTCCAAGGCTGCTATCACGGCCACGCCGATATGCTGCTGGCCAAAGCCGGCTCCGGCGTGGTCTCGTTTGGATTGCCGGACAGTCAGGGCGTACCCGCTTCGGTAACGCAACATACCCTGACCGTGCCGTACAACAATCTTGCAGCCATCGAGGAAATTTTTGCGCAATTCCCCAACGAGATTGCAGCGGTGACAGTCGAGCCGATTGCCGGCAACATGGGCGTGGTTCTTCCACAACCCAAATTCTTGTCAGGTTTGCGCAAATTGACGCAACAACACGGCGCGTTATTAATTTTTGATGAAGTGATCACCGGCTTCCGGGTCGCGTTCGGCGGCGCGCAGTCGCTTTACAACGTCATGCCCGATTTGACTTGTTTGGGCAAAATCATCGGCGGCGGTTTTCCGGTCGGCGCTTATGGCGGGAAAAAAGAAATTATGGAAAAATTAGCGCCGTTGGGTCCGGTTTATCAGGCAGGAACTTTGTCCGGCAATCCGGTGGCGATGGCCGCCGGTGCTGCTACTTTGCGCTTGTTGAAAAGGCCCGGAACTTATGAGCGTCTCGAAATGCTTGGCCAAAAATTGGCACGGGGTATTTCCGAAGCCGCGAAGAAGAACGGTGTGGCTGTTTATCAAACGCGCGTCGGCTCAATGCTCTGCAACTTTTTTACAGATGGAGAAGTTGTCGATTACGACACCGCGCTTACTTCCGATACCCAATTTTATCGCCGCTATTTTCACGGCATGTTGCAACGCGGCGTTTATCTCGCGCCCTCGCAATTCGAGGCAAGCTTTGTTTCATTGGCACATACCGAAACGGAGATTGAGCAAACGATTGCAGCGATGAGCGAGGCGTTGGCAAAAGAAACATGATCGCGGCAAAGACCGGAAAAATTTTTATTGAATTTTAAGAACGAAGCAGTTATATTAGCCTAAACAACGCTTCACGGAATCGGAGCAACGATGGAGTGTCACCATGTCCACGCAAGAGATTCTTACACAGGTCGGAGCATTATCACTCTCCGAGCGAATGGCTCTAATGGAAGCGATCAAGGTTGTTCGCAAGTATACTGAATTGCTGCGAATACCGGTTATTTATCCCAAACCCACCCAACTCCAAACCTTCCTCACCCTGCTCGAAACCACCACCACCCGCAAGAAAGTTTTTGACGTGGCGCTCGCCGCGACGCTCAAAGACAATAATATCGTTGGGCTTTACACCGTCAATGTAGACGATTTTCAAGGCTTCCCATTTCTGCAAGTGGAAAATCCGCTTGCCTGAGGCGGCTTCAATACCCCGCTCCCGATTTTTATCCTGCCCGAGCTGAAATCCTTTGCCTTATTTTGAAATTGCGATTCGGAATGATTACTATCAATAGATAATAATCGTTATTATTATGATTTAAATATTCTTTATTTTAAACTTGACACATTTAAATTTTATTTCTATATTTGGCAATCAATTCTTTTCAATTTGAAACAGCGGTTCTCGTTTTTGCAAAAATATTTCCGCCGAGTTCGAGATCGATCCGATTCTAATCCGCAAAGAAGCATTGGTGCGCCTATCTTCAAGTGTCTAATGTATAAAAAGTTGCCGTTTGGCATTTCCGATGAGAAGATTGACAAATCAGTATCGACACGAATGGCATGAGGTTTGTCTGTATGAAAAGCAAGCTCGGCATATTTGAACGAGATTTAGATGCGCCATGTTGGAAACGTATTTCTCGCGCCGACGGCTGGCGATGATGAAATTGGCCGTTTTGTTTGAGGCATTATCAACAAACTATTTGCCTCCACTAACATAAGATGAGGAGCTTTCTATGAGTATCGCTCTACGGATGATGTGCCTTTCCGCGCTCGTTCTTCCTTGCGCTGGTACGACTTGGGCGCAGGAGGAAAACACTGATGTCTCCAAAGATACGGCTTATGCCAACTACGTCATGCCCGAGGTCGTTGTCGTTGGCAAAGCGGAAAACCTTGCCGCCATTGCCGGCAGCGCCAACGTGCTGAATTTACGCACGCTGGAAACCAGCCGGCCGTTTACCGCCAACGAAGCGGTGCGCAAGCTTCCGGGGGTGAATGCGCGCGATGAAGAGGGCTTTGGGTTGCGGCCCAATATCGGCATCCGCGGACTGAATCCCACCCGCACAACCAAAGTCACCCTGCTCGAGGACGGCGTTCCGCTTGCCTACGCGCCGTATGGCGACAATGCGAGCTACTATCACCCGCCCATCGATCGCTTCGAACGCATCGAGCTGTTGAAAGGCGCGGGACAGATTCTGTTCGGGCCACAGACGATCGGCGGCATCATCAACTATATCACGCCAGCGCCACAGGTGAAGCTCGGCGGCTTCGCTTCCGTTACCGGCGGCGGCCGTGACTTCTTCGATGGCAAGGTCCGGCTGGGTGGCCATCGCATGGTGCTGGACTATACTCGCAAGCAAGGGGACGGCGCACGCGACAATATCAATTCAAAACTGAACGATGTGAACTTCAAGGCGGTGGTGGTGTTGAGCAAAAACCAAGCGCTTACCCTGCGCGCTAATGCGCTCACCGAAAACTCCAACGTGACTTATAGCGGGATCACCGAGGCCGAGTTCCGCAACTTCGGGGCACGCTACAATCCCTTCAAAAACGACAACTTTGAAATCAAGCGTTATGGCGCTTCCTCCACTCATAATCTGCAGTTGAGCAAGAATACGCTGCTGACCACCAATTTGTATTTCTCCAACTTCAGTCGCGATTGGTGGCGTCAATCGAGTACGACTACCGATAATCAAGGCGGAGCGGCTGGCAATGCTTTTAGAGATAGCCGTCTTGCAGGCAATCGAGTCAACCCGGACAGCCTCAACTCAATACAGGGCCGCTTGCGCGAGTACACGACCTGGGGCATTGAGCCGCGGCTGAAACTTGCGCATAAGGCTTTGGGCGTGACCGGTGAACTGCAGGCCGGCGTCAAAGCGCATTTTGAAAATCAAGACCGCCAACAATTAAATGGCGCTTCGCCGACAGCGCGAACCGGCACGGTCGCAGAAGATAATCAGCGCGAAACCAATGCCTATTCCGCCTTTTTAATTAATCGCTTTCTCTTCGGCGTTTGGTCCATCACCCCGGGGCTGCGCTATGAACACATCAATTCGTCGCGCACCAATCGGCTTCCCGGCGGCCTTGCCGGCTCGGACGAGTTGAGCAAATGGATTCCAAGTTTGGGCGCAACCTGGAATCCCGCCAAGACGCTGACGGTCTTTGCCGGCGTCCATCTCGGTTTCGCCCCGCCTCGCACCGAAGACATTATCGGTACGACCGGCACCACGACGGATGTAGAACCGGAAGAATCAACCAACTGGGAGCTTGGCACACGCTTTCAGCCCGTCGCGGGCAGCTTGGTTCAGGCCACGTTCTTCCGCAACGACTTCAAACGCTTGATCGCGGTGGGTTCGATCGCCGGCGGCGCCACTCCGCTCGCGCAAGGCGAGGCGCTCTTTCAGGGTTTGGAAATCTCCGGCCATCATCATCTGGCATGGGGCCTGTACTTCATCGGCGCTTACACTTGGTTGCCTGAGGCCGAGCAGACGACTGCCTTTCAACAAGTGGTTGGCGGAGCAATCATCACCGGCAGCGCGGCCGGGAATCGCCAGCCTTATGCACCGAAACATCTGCTCACCGCCGCGGCCGGTTATGCCGTAGCTGGGTTCGACGCGCAGTTGGAAGCCGTGCATGTGGCCGATCAGTTTGCGGACTTCGCCAACACCGTACCCCCCACGGCCGATGGGCAGCGCGGCAAGCTCGAGGCTTTCACAATCTGGAACGCGGCGCTCAATTATCATCTCAAGCTCGCGCACACGAAGTTCTTCATCGCTGTGAAAAATCTTGCCGATAAAACCTACATCGTTGACCGCACGCGCGGCATTCAGGTAGGCAGTCCGCGGCTCGTGCAAGTGGGCAGCAAATACGCGTTTTAAAACGAAAAGGGGAAAAAGTCTGCTTTCCACGGCTTTTTCCCCTTTAACAAAACACGATAATCGGAGAGGGGCGGATGAAAAGTTTTTTTCAAAAAGCATTTCTTCCACTGCATCTCGCCCAAGTCAGCCACTACTGGGCGTAGCTGAAAATCGTTGAAAAGAAATTAAAAGTAGTCAGGTGATTCCCGGCTACGCCTATTGGGCGTTTTCAGTAGATTTCGGCGGGAGGCTTTTTATCAGAACATTAGCGCGCGAATCTCTCCCGCCGCTTCGATCATCACCGGATATCCCTTCACCATTTTCGGAATCTTCCGTTCCAGCCTCGGCGTTTTTTCATTCACAACAAACTTGTTGCTCTCCTTTTTAAATTTTAGTATCTTAGGTTTGATAACGAACCTTCATGTTGTGGATGGCAGATGATGATGCTGATTCTTTTTGAACAGTGGTTGGTTGTATTGGTGTACATTCTGGCGCTGGTTTATTATGTCCGCGCTTTTCGCAGCGGTCGAGTGCCGGAAAGTATTCGAGCCGGGCAATTGATGACGCCTGCCGTCGGCCTGCACTTTTTTTATTTGATCCATCTGACGATTTTCACGGATCATTTGCCGGTCACCGATGTGTTCGAGGCGATCACGACCTGTGTTTGGTTATTCGGTGCGGTATATTTGAGCCTTGAATGGCGCTTGCAAGAGCGCTCGCTCGGATTGTTCATCCTGCCGGTGATCATCGTTCTCCAAATTATTTCGAACTCGTTTCTTGATTTCAGCCACGAGTTGCCCGCCATTTTGCAAGACGTTGTCTTCGAAGTTCACGTATTGATGATCTTGTTGTCCTATTCGGCGTTCGCCATTTCCTTTATTGCGAGCCTGCTTTATCTGCTGCTGTCGCGCGACCTCGAAAGAAAAAATCTCGGCATCTTTTACCGGCGCCTGCCCTCGCTCGCCTTTTTTGACTCGCTCAGCAACTTTTCCGTCAATATCGGCTTGATCTTTCTCACGCTCGGCGTCAGCTTGGGAATTTATATCGGCGCCAAAATTCCTGAGCCGTTCTTCAACTCGCTGGATCCCAAATTTCTTGCCGTTGCATTGACGTGGCTCATCTACGCTTTCCATACGCTCCTTCGGCGCTCCGTTGGCTGGCAGGGAAAAAGAGCCGCCGTCGTCTCCGTGCTCGGCTTCGGGTGGGTGCTCTTTTCATTTCTCGTCGTTTCATTGGTGTTTTCAAAAGTGCATCAGTTTCAATAATGTCCATTTGGGTTTACCACGCCCGTCTCGACGCCGTTGGCGCCGATCTGGCTGTGCGGCAACAATTTGAAGAATTTGACGGCGAGCCGTCAAACTGGGAAGAGGCGTTTATCGCAACGCTGCAGCGACTAACGTCCGTCGATCCCGTGGTTCCGCTCGAACAGTCGATTCAACAAGTGCTGCACGATTTTGTCAGCCAAGCCAAAGCGCGGCAGGAGCGCAGCGCCGATGAATGTCTTTTAGTCATTGGTCCGCGCTATGCCGAACTTTATCTGGCCAACGAATCGCGCGACAATGCAGCGGTAAACGGGCGAATCCTCCCTTCCACGCCCGAACCTCGTTTCACCATTCTTTCCGATGACGACGCCGTCACCCAATTTTTCCGTTCGGCTTTGGGATGGATGCCGGATGGCGAGCGCGAACGCAGCCATCTCGAAGCGTTTCGTCGCGGCCATGCTCTTGCTTCGGAGCAGGGCATAACCGGTGTCGCGCTCAACCGCCTCTTCCAGCGCGCCTTGTGGCTGTTCGAGAAGGTCCGAATGGACACGGATTTTTTCCGCAACCCCATGACGATCGACGACGTTCTCATCGAAGTGGCCGGCAAAATTTTTGGCGGGCTGAAAGAACGCTCGGCGTGGCTTGTCGGCGGCAGCGAGGAAATTCCACGCGTGGCCGAAGCGCTGCGACAGGCCGGAATTAGCTCGCTCTATTTTTCGCCGCTCGCGCCAGCCGCTTCTTCATTGAAAAATCGCGGCGAGTTCATTGCGCAGCCGCACGAGATCGAGCAGCTACCGTTTATTGACTTGTTGTTGCTGTGCGATGGCGGCGACAAAAATTTGGCCGAACGCCGTTTTTTGCAAAAGTTGATGGCGGCGCGCCATCATGCGCCATTGTTGTTGGCTGATTTGTCCGCCGCGGCGATGGCCGGCGAGGCGATTGAAAAGATGAACAATCTTTTCTTTTTCCGCCGCCGTGATCTTCTGAGCCTGGTCGAGCAAAGTGTGCGAGTCCGCCGCCTAATCGAAGGCGAAGTCGTGGCGTGGATTCGTGAGGAAGTCAAGCAATTTTATCAGTGGCTGCGCTCCGAAGATCGCTTTCATTTCGGCTCGATGGTGGGCCGCAGCCGGCAGATGCAGGGCGTGTTCGAGCTCATCGCGCGCATTGCGCAAACCGACATCACGGTGCTCATCGAGGGCGAAAGCGGCACCGGCAAGGAGCTGGTGGCGCGCGCCATTCATCAAGCCAGCAGCCGGGCGCACCGGCCGTTCATCGCAGTCAATTGCGGCGCCTTGCCGGAAAGTCTTTTGGAGAGCGAGCTCTTCGGCCACGTGCGCGGCGCGTTTACCGGCGCCGTAAGCAACAAACGCGGCCTGTTCGAGGAGACCAACGGCGGCACAATTTTTCTCGACGAGATCGGTGAAATGTCGCCCGCCTTGCAGGTGAAATTGCTGCGCTTTTTGCAGGACGGCGAGATCAAGCGGGTAGGCAGCAATGAAACGCTCAAGCTCGACGTGCGCGTGATTGCCGCCACCAACCGCCGTTTGCAGCAGATGGTAAACGAGGGGCAATTTCGCAGCGATCTTTATTATCGGCTGAATGTGATCGGCATCAACTTGCCGCCTTTGCGCGAGCGGCCGGAAGACGTTGAATTTCTTGCCGGCTATTTTCTCCGCAAGTTTGCCCAACGCATGCGCAAGCCGGTGTCCGGCATTTCGGGTGAGGCCATGCAGCGGCTTCGCGAATATCACTGGCCAGGAAACGTGCGCGAGCTGGAAAACGTCTTGGAACGGGCTGTCGCGCTCGCCGCCGACAATAAGTTGGACACTCTCGATTTGCCGCCCACCGTTCGGGACGCCTCGCTTGCAACACACGTTCCGGCGCGCTTGTCTTTGAAGGAAGTTGAGCGGCAGCATATTCTCGAAACCGTCGACGCCTGCAACGGCAATTACGACGAAGCCGCGCGCGTGCTCGGCATCGGCCGCACCACGCTGTGGCGGAAGCTGAAAGAATATGGCAGCGAGAATGAAAGACCAAACTCGTAACGCAGACTGCCAGTCTGCGAAAGAATGCGGCCATGTAAGTGAGCTAAAATTTTCGCGGTCGAAGTTTTTTCGGGGTAATAAAAAACACTAACGGAGTTTTCCACGATGCCGGAAATCATCCCATTTCAACGTGCGACGAACATTACGGAAACTTACTACGCGGTCAATCCCGAACAGCCGCTCCAACCTGGAGATCCGCGCTACGTGGATTTAGCGCCTTGGCGTGGGAGCGAGCACGTCGTCAACATGATTGCGCAGCGCATCATTCGGACAGAGGGAGCCAAGCCCACCCAGCATTTAAAGCAATTGCTGGCGGGACATCGCGGCTGCGGCAAATCGACTGAGCTCCTGTTGTTAAAAGATCGTTTGGAAAGGGAGGATTATTTTGTCGTTCATTACGACGCCGCATTGGAAATTGACATGAACGATACGGATTACGCCGACCTCTTGCTGGCGACGATGCGGCAATTGGAACTGCAAGTGCGCCAAAGTCCGCTCGAGTTAAAATTAGATGCAAGCCGTTTGGATGATTTGGCAATGCGGCTTGCCTTGGTCACGATCGAAAAGGAGGATCGCAACGAAGTTGAAACTGCCTTGGAAACGGAATTTCGTGTGGAGCCACAAATTCCGTTCAAAGCGCCGCCATGCCACATTATCTACACCGTCCCCATTTCGATTTATTTCAATGAAAATCTGACCAAAGTCTATCCCGACCTTCCCCTGATGATACCCATGATCAAGGTATGGGAAGAAAATGGCAGAATTTGTAAAGGTGGCCTTGACACGTTACATCAAGTGATCACCCAAAGGGTGGATGTAGCCGTGATGTTTGAGGATGGCAAAGGCGTTGATAAATTATGTTTGGCTTCCGGCGGACACATCCGCGACTTGTTGCTCCTCGCGCGCTATGCATGCGATTACAGTGCGGAAAGAATCACCCCAGCGGCAGTGGATAAAGCGATTAGCGCCTTGATCCGCCAATACGACCGTTTAGTCAAGGACGCGGATTTGCCGCGCTTGATCAAAGTTCACCGTGAAAAACGCTTGCCGGGTGACCCAGAGTACTCATTCTTGCCTTATCATTTGATCGTCTTAGAATACCAAAATGGCGAGCGCTGGGCGGATTTGCATCCAGCGGTTCAAGAAACGCGTAAATTCAGAGAAGCGTGGGACAATGAATCCAGTAAAGCCCGCAAAAAGAAAACCGCAAAAGGCTCGCGCCAAACGAAGCGCTGAAACTCGCAATTTGCAGCTTCTGTCACCGGAAGTTTTGCAAGCTCGTGAAGATGAGAGCGAAAATCTTTTGAGGCTGGAGCGTATGTTGACCCGTGCGCTAGGGTTCGCGTTGGCCTTTGCGCGAGTGAATGTTCCCACGCAACGCGCCGAGCTTGTCAAAGAAATTCGCCGTCGCGTTGAACGGCAAGGTATTGAGATTATCGAAATCGATTTTCAGACACCGGTGCATGACTTCTTGAACGAGTTGCTCAGGCGTTTGGCGAAAGTGTATCTGACCAAATTGAAAAGCGAATCGCGCCGGCTTGCCGTTGCCGAATCCGCGCCGCGCTACGCGATTTTCGTTTACGGCTTGGAACACTCCATCCCTTCATCCGAAACCTATCACCCCGTGCTTTCGGTCATCAACTATAAGCGTGAAAATTTTCGCCAGCATCTTGCTGCGCCGCTTGTCATCTGGGTGCCGGAGTATGCGCTGCAAGCCATTATCGAAGGCGCGCCGGATTTTTGGGCGTGGCGCAGCGGCGTGTTTGAGTTCGTCGCGCCGCGTGAAGAGGTTTCGAAAACATGGCTGACCATCGAGCCAGAGCGCGGCCAGATCGAGCTCAGCAACATGACGCGGGAAGAAAAAAGAAAGCGAATTCACCTGCTCTCCGGCCTGCTGGCAGAATATGAAGCCAGGGAAAATGCGGACACGCCCGAGATAATGGCGATCCGTTTTGATTTGTTGGAACGGTTGGGAAAACTCTATTATTTTTTGAGTGAATATCAGCATGCGTTTGATTTTTACCAACGCGCACTTAAAATCGCCCAGAAATTAGAATACAAAACTGGCGTGGCCAATTTCCTTCATCAAATTGGCATAATACATCAACGTCGTGGGGACTATGGGACGGCGCTGCAACACTATGAACAAGCGCTGAAAATAAATGAAGTGCTCGGCGACCGCACCAGTCTGGCCCGTTCGCTCCATCAAATCGGAATGATTCATCAGGCTCGTGGAGACTATCAGACAGCTCTGGACATATATGAAGAATCCCTAAATATTGCCGAAAAGCTCGGCAACCGCACCAACGTGGCTAATTCCCTGCATAATATCGGAACAATCTATCACGCTCGCGGGAACTATCAGACGGCCCTGGACATGTATGAAAAATCCATGAAGATAAAAGAAGATCTCAGCGACCGCATTGGCATGGTCACTTCCCTTGGTCAAATCGGCATGCTCTATCACACTCAAGGGGACTATCACGCGGCACTGGTCATGTATGAAAAATCCTTGAAGATCGCGGAAGAACTCGGCGACCGCGTCAACGTAGCTACTTCCCTCCATCAAATCGGTATGCTAGATTACGCTCGCGGAGATTATCCGATGGCGCTGGATAGATATGAAAAAGCATTAAAGATTGCGGAAGAGCTTGGCGATCGCGCCGGCGTAGCCACTTCTCTGCATAACATCGGAACAATCCATCAGGCTTGCGGGGACTATTCAGGTGCCTTTACCATATATGAAAAAGCGCTGAAAATTGCAGAAGAGCTCGGCGACCGTGTTCGAGTGGCCAGTTCGCGCAGTCAAATCGGTAAGCTATTCACCGAAACCGGTCGCTACCCCGAAGCGTTTGTTCATTTATTGTTTGCCTTTACTGCTTTTACAGATTTGCAATCGCCAAATGCGACAGTCGTGGTCAACATGCTCAAAGACCTCCGCGCCAAATGGGGCGCGGAAAATTTCGACGCCGCATGGCAAAAGGCCAAAGGCGAGGCGGCGCCGGAGTGGCTAAAAGCATAACGCAGCAAAATCAAAGACGGGATTTTTCTCTTGACTATGAGCGCCTTTTGTTTTATACTACTCAGAATATAAACGTTCGGTTGTTCATCCTCATCCACGGAGGAAAGTATGAAAATCAAAAAGCAGATGCAAGGCGAGGTGGCGGTTCTCAGCTTGAGCATAACACTCTTCAGCGGCGCGCCGGATTCGCAGGAGTTCAAAGATCAAATCTATCAGCTTCTCGATCAGGGCGTGACCAAATTTGTGATCGATATGGCCGGCGTCAAGCGCATGGACAGCACCGGACTCGGCGTGCTGATTTCGGCGCTTACCTCGGTCCGCAAGCGCGGCGGTGAGTTCAAGTTGGCTGCGGTCAATGACACAATGGAAAGCATTTTGGTCATGACCAAGCTGGATTCCATTTTTGAAACCCACAAAACGACGGAAGAGGCTGTGCAAAGCTTTGCAAAAGGATAACGGCAATGAGTCTTTTGATTGTACCTGAGCCAACCCCACTCACGACTGACGCCGATGGCGTGGTAAGAGTTGGCGGAACACGCGTGACACTCGACACGATTGTATACGCGTTTGAAGAAGGCGCCACCGCCGAGGAAATAACTCAGCAATACCCATCACTGCATCTGGCAGATGTATATGCTGTGATTGGCTACTATTTGCGGCAGCGCTCGAAAGTTCATGCGTATTTGGAGCGACGGCAACAACAAGCCGAGGCGATACGTCTGCAGAACGAGGCTCGATTTGACCCACATGGCGTGCGCGATCGCTTGTTGGCACGTCATGCAAAACAGGGGGCATTGAATCATGCTTCGGCTGCTAGCTGACGAAAATTTCAACAACGACATTGTGCGTGGGCTATTGCGCCGACAGCCGGAATTGGACATTGTCCGCATTCAGGATGTTGGTCTTTCCGGAGCGGATGATCCGACAGTGCTCGAATGGTCAGCGCAAGAGGGTCGCATATTGCTTACTCACGACGTTGCGACAATCACGATGTTTGCCTACGAGCGTGTGCAAGCAGGTCTTTCTATGCCCGGCGTATTTGAGGTCACCCGTACCGTTCCAATCGGGCGTGCCATTGAAGATATTTTATTGCTGGCTGAATGTAGTATGGAGGGCGAGTGGGAAGGTCAAGTGCGCTATTTACCGTTATGAGATTTTTCATATAGATAGACATCATGCGCGCCAACACGCTGTTTGATTTTCTCAACCGCTGTTCTTTGGATTATGCGGCCCGTGAGTGCCTCGCTTACGGCGAGACGCGCCTCACGTTTGGCTATTTTGCCAGGGTGGTGGATCGGCTGGCGTTGGCGCTGGCGGGGTTGGGATTGAAAAGCGGCAATCGCATGGCGCTTATGCTGCCCAATCTGCCGCAATTCCCGATAGCTTATTACGCCTTGCTCAAGCTCGGGGTTTGGGTCGTGCCGATCAACGTCTTGTTCAAAGAAAACGATGTGCGGCACGTTTTGGCGGATTCCGGAGTCGACGGATTTATTGCCTGGGAGGGATTCAGCCACCATCTTTTGCCCCCCGCCGCCGAGCTGAAACATTGTCGGTTGCAAATTTTCCTGGGCGAGAAAATTCCGCCGGGCGCTATAAATCTGACCCATATTATTGCCGCCTCTATGCAGCGCTTTGAACGGTTGGGCATAGAGAACAAAATCAATGCCGACCCGGATGATCCGGCGCTGATCTTGTACACTGCGGGCGCTACCGGTGCCCCCAAAGGCGCGGTCTTCAGCCACCGCAGCCTGGCTGCCGCCATTTCAGCGTGTTGGAGAAATTTCGCCGTCAGTGTCGATGACCGTTTCCTCGCCGTCTCGCCGCTCTTTCATGGCTTCGGCCAAATGATGGCGATGAACCTGCCTCTCGCCGCCGGCGCCAGGACGGTATTGTTGTCGCGTTTCGATCCGCAAGCGATTGTCGAGACCATCGCGCGCGAGAAGATTACGCATTTTGTCGGGGTGCCTTCGATGTTCTCGGCGCTGTTGCGGTTGGCGCCGGCGCCGGAGCGGTTGTCAACGCTCAAATGCTGTTTGGTCAGCGGCGCCATGTTGCCGGCGCAGATTCAACAAGCTTTTGAGGCGCTCTATCACGTGCCGATTTACGAAGGCTACGGCCTCGCCGAATGTTGCCCGCTGGTCACCACGTTCAGCGCCTGGGTGCCGCGAGTTGAAGAAAACGCCTGCTCGGTGGGATTGCCGATAACCGGGATTGAGGTGGCGATTTGGGATGCGAAGCGGCGGCACGCGCCGGAGGAAAAAATCGGCGAAATTTTTGTGCGCGGCCCCTGGACGATGAAAGGCTATCTTGACGCCGGCCAAATTTCTCAAAATGCTTTTGAGAGTGGCTGGCTGGACACCGGCGATCTCGGCATGATGGATCGCCAGGGTTTTCTCTACCTGGTGGATCGCCGCGCCGACGTGATTCTCAAAGCCGGTTTTCCCGTCTATCCGAGCGAGGTGGAAGCGGTTCTCGCGCAGCATCCCAAGATCGAAGAATGCGCCGTGATCGGCGTGCCGGATCGTCTTCACGGCGAAGAGGTAAAAGCCTACGTTGTCGTGCGGCCCAAGCAATTTGCCACGAAAGAGGAAATCGTCGAATTTTGCAAAGCCAGTTTGGCGATGTACAAGTGTCCGCGCCACGTGGAGTTTTGCGAGAGCCTGCCGCACAGCGTAACAGGAAAAGTTTTGAAGCGCCTGCTGCGGGAAAAGAAGCCGGCGCCGATAGTGGTGGCGGCTGAAACGCAACCTGCAGCTGAGGCTGATGCTTCACAGGTTGAGGCGACGGCGGTCGAGGCAGCAACGACAACGGTCGTTGATAATACACAAACCGAGAGAACGGTTGATGAAGTGCAATCGAGTTAATTTGGAGGAAATTATTTGGATCAGATCATTAACGCACTCGGGGCGCTCGGCGCGTACTTTGCCGTAGTGCTTGTTTTGGCGGTGGCAGTCGAGTCGGTTCTCGATACGGTCAAGCTGGGTGGCTTGCTGCGCTCGCGCATCTCGCCCGAGCAAGCGATGAAAGACGTGGCGGCGTGGCTGCCGGATCAGAACTCGCAGAAAAAGGCGCAAATCGCGGCCATCACCAACATGGTCAGCCAATTCAAAGTAACCGCCGAACAGATTGAAAAGCAGGTCGAGCAGGCCAACGCCATCGGGCAAAAGGTTGCCGAGGCCATCGGGCTGGGCAACGCGGCCACCGAGCTGGAGAAACGGCTGGCCGCCACGCTTTTGGCCGTTCGCCAGAAATATGTCGAGGATGAGGCGCGGCGGGTATCCACATTGCGCATTCTTTCCGCGCTTTGCGGAATTCCTCTCGCCGTGGTTTTGCAAATTGACACGTTTCAACTGCTGGCCACTCTCTTTCCCCAGAGCTTTCAGGATTTTCTCAATTCCGGAACAACCTTGGCGACGGTGGCGCATTACGGCGGCATGGCGCTCACCGGCTTTGCCGCAAGCGCGGGAAGCTCGTTTTGGCACGATCAGCTCGACCGGGTCCGCGCCGCGAAAGAAGCCGCGCGCAAGGCGAAGGAAGCGTTCTCCTAATGAATACTTCAATAACTGAGTTACAAGCCGCCAACGCACAACACGTCGTTGTTACCGATGACTCTCTAACAGTTGACCTCATCGACGGACGCACAATCTCGGCGCCGCTTGGGTGGTATCCTCGGCTTTTACACGGCACACCGGAAGAAAGAAGCAAATGGCGTTTGATCGGAGCGGGCGAAGGCATTCATTGGCCCGACCTCGATGAGGATATAAGTGTCGAGAATCTGTTGGCTGGCAAGCCCTCAGGTGAAAGCCAGCATTCATTCAAACGCTGGTTGGAGGATTATACAGCTCGCAGCAAACAACCCGAAGCTTATGAGACCTCAGGCGTCGAAACCGTTGCTTGATGTCCAAAGCGCAAGACTTCAAACATTGACACGAACGGCAAGCTCAATCACGAGAAAAACTTTATGATTAAAACCCATGGAGGTTCACCGTGAAAGAATATACCACCGATCACATTCGCAACGTCGGCCTGGTCGGCCACGCTGCCGGCGGCAAGACGACGCTCGCGGAAGCGATGCTCTTTGCCGCCGGCGAAATCAGCCGCATGGGCTCTGTCGATGAAGGCACGTCGGCATCCGATTATCATCGCGACGAAATAGAGCGCAAAAATTCGATAAGCGCTTCGGTGTTGCATAGCAATTGGAAAGATTTTAAAATTAATATCATTGACATGCCGGGTCATTCGGATTTCGTCGGCGAAGTCCGCGCCGGATTGCGCGCGGTGGATTTGGCGCTGGTGGTGCTCAACGCCCAGGCTGGCGTCGAAGTCGGCAGCGAAACTGCCTGGCAAACCGCGGCGGAGAACAAGCTGCCGCGCATGCTTTTCGTCAACCGTCTCGATAAAGAGAACGTTGATTTTGATAAAATCCTGGACAGCGCCCGGCAACGGCTCGGCGACGGCGTGTTGCCCATGATGGTTCCGGTGAGCGCCAACGAAGTGGTCGATCTGCTGCACATGAAATTGGTCGGCTTCGATGCCGCCGGCCAAATGCGCCTCGCCGATATTCCGGCGAAATGGCAGGGCAAAGCCAATGAATGGCGCGAGAAATTGATCGAGCGCGCCGCCGAGTCCGACGACAAGTTGTTGGAGAAATTTTTCGAAGCCGGCGAATTGAGCGCCGACGAGGTGAAGCAAGGCTTGCGCCAAGGCCTCAGCCAGGGAAACTTGTTCCCGCTGCTGTGCGGCGTCGCGCCGAAAATGTTTGGCGTTCAAGCTTTGTTGGATTTCATTATTGAATACGGCCCGGCCCCGAATTTTCGCGGCGAGGTCGAAGGCCGCTCCGCCGGTGGGCAAACCCTCAAGCGCCGCACGACGGACGAGGAGCACTTCGCCGCCCTCGTCTTCAAAACTATTTCGGAGGCGCACCTTGGCGAGCTTTCCTTCTTCCGCGTGTTTTGCGGCAAATTGAACCCCAACACCGAAGCGCTCAATGCCAACACCCAGGTCACGGAAAAGATCGGCCAGCTTTTCGTGATGAACGGCAAGAACCGTAAAGACGTGGCGCATCTGCACGCCGGCGACGTCGGCGCCGTGGTGAAATTGAAAAATACGCACACCAGCAATACGCTTTGCGACAAGCGCGAAACATTCATCATCCCTGAAATCAGTTTTCCCGATCCGTTGATGACCATCGCCGTCGAGCCAAAGTCCAAAGGCGACGAGGACAAAATTTCCACCGGACTTCACGCCCTGCACGCGGAAGATCCCACCTTCATCATGAAAGTCGATCCGGAGCTGAAACAGATTCTGCTGCACGGGCAAAGCGAGCTGCATCTCGGCCTCGTCGTCAGGCGCTTGAAAGAGAAATACGGCGTTGACGTCAACATGGTCGAGGCCAAGATTCCGTATCGTGAAACCATTCGCGGCAGCGCGAGAGAATTTTACCGGCACAAGAAACAAACCGGCGGCGCCGGCCAATTCGGCGAAGTGCACTTTCACATGGAAGGCTATCGCGATGGCGCGCCCTATCCGGATGATTTGACCATTCGCGATACGGAGGTGATCGATTTGCCGTGGGGCGGCAAGCTGGAATTTGTCAGCGCCATCGTTGGCGGCGCGATTGATGCGCGTTTCGTGCCGGCGGTGAAGAAGGGCATTATGGAAATCATGGAATCCGGCGTCGTCGCCGGTTATCCGGTCACTGACGTGCGCGTGATTCTGCATGACGGCAAAATGCATCCGGTGGACTCGAATGAAAATGCGTTCAAAACTGCGGGCCGCATGTGCTTCCGCGAGTGCTTCGTCAAAGCCAAGCCGGGCATTCGCGAGCCGATCGTCGAAGTGGAAGTGACCGTGCCGGACGAATACATGGGCGACGTGATGGGCGACATGTCCGGCCATCGCGGCAAGATTCTCGGCGTTGAAGCGAGCGGGCACAATCAAATCGTTAAAGCCTTGGTGCCGTCGAAAGAGATGGCGAAATATTCCACCAAACTGCGCTCGATGACGCAAGGGCGCGGCATCTATCGCCAGAAATTCTCGCACTACGAAGAAGTGCCGAAGGATCAAGCGGAAAAATTGATCAAAGCTTACGAAGAAGCGAGGGCGCAGGGGTCGTGAGCGAAAGCAAGTGGCAAGTTGCAAGTGGCAAGTTCATGCCATTAAGTTAAGAAAGCTGTCATTCTGGAAGAATCCTGTTGCAAACCAGCGTTCTCTACTGCCGTAGCTCGTTCTGTAAGAAACCACTTGTCATCGCGAGTCCCGCGTTTTGGGCGGGACGAAGCGATCTCCTTGCAGGCAAGCGACTGCTTCGCGGAGTTTACCCCGCTTTGAGCGGAGCTCGCAGTGACGGTTTCTGAGTAGCACTCGGCTGCACTCTAACTTGTAATTGATCAAGTAAGGAAGTGAAATCGGACTTGAAAAATGCGGTCTTGGGCAGTTCAATCTTATGGGCGCCTTGGCGCATGGAGTACATCAAAAGCGCCAAAGAGCCGGGGTGCATTTTCTGCGACAAGCCTAAGCAGAGCGACGACCGCGAGAATCTCATCGTGCATCGCGGCAGCCATTGCTTCGTGATCATGAACAAGTTTCCCTACAACAACGGCCATCTCATGGTGGTGCCGTATCGCCACGAAGCGGATATTGAGAATTTGAATGCGCCGGAAAATCAGGAGATGATGGCGTTGTTGCAGGTTGCGGTCAAAGCGTTGCGGCTGGTGATGTCGCCGCACGGTTTCAACATCGGCATGAACATGGGGCGAATCGCCGGCGCCGGTATCGACGATCATCTGCACTTCCACCTCGTCCCGCGCTGGGATGGTGACACCAATTTCATGCCCATCACCGGACACACAAAGGTGGTGTCGGAGGGGCTGTGGGAAACGTGGGAAAAGTTGCAGGCGGTGTTTCAAAAGCTAGTGGGAAAATAGAATGCAGATGCAGAGCAAATCGATTTGCAAGATTTGTTCGAAAGCGTTTTCGGAAATGTAGAAACCAGTTTTGTAAGCAAAAAGGGTCTGAAATTGGCATTACCATTTGAATTTGTCATTGATGGCCCTCCCGTTTCTCAACAGGCACGTCGCAGAGAGAAAGTTCGTCAGTGGAAGCCACAAACTCGCGAGAAAAACAGCGCGCCCATGCTATTGCCGAGGAGTACCGCAGCAGGGGCTATGCAGTTATTGAAGAACCTTCGTCAGAGCAACTGCCTGACTTCTTGTCTATGTATCGCCCTGATTTGCTCGCAAGAAAAGGTGATGAGGCAATAGTTGTTGAAGTAAAATCACGGACAGCTTTGACCAAAGATCCCCAGATTAGAGATTTGGCGCGATTGCTTCACAACAAGCCCAACTGGAATTTCGAGTTGGTCGTGGTGGGGGAAGATACGCCATTTGGAAGTCTGGAAGAGGCACGGCCATTTAAAAAAGAAGACATTCTGCAAGGCATTGAATCAACTGAGAAGCTGATTGAGTCGGGGTTTATTGAAGCTGCTCTGATGTCGGCATGGTCCACAGCAGAAGCCACAGTACGGTTGCTCATCGAGGCAGAAGGCCTCTCGCTTGACCGCTTCGATCCTCCATATATTCTTATGCAAGCGGCGACCAACGGCGTGATTTCCAGAGAAGATTATAACTTTTTGACAAAGGTGATGAAGCATCGAAACGCGCTTGCCCATGGATTCAAAACCGTTGACTTCGATCCTACTCTTGTAAAAGAGCTTATCAACACGATTAAACGCCTGACACAATCAACAACTGAAACTTATCTACCTCACGAGGTGGTTGAAGAAGTTTAACGAGCAAGAGGCAGGCGCTGAGCAGAGAATTGATCTACCGGTTTTCTTCTTTCGCGCTTTCCCAAAGCGCCTCTAATTTTTCCAAAGGCACGCTGTCAAAATGCTCGCCGGCGGCAGCGAGCTTGTTCTCAACGTTTCGAAAGCGCCGGCTGAATTTATTGCAGGCTTGGCGCAGCGTATCTTCGGCATTGAGGCCGAGCCAGCGCCCCACGGCGACCAGCGAAAACAGCACGTCGCCAAATTCGTCTTCGAGCTTTCCGGCATCGCCGTCGCGGCGCGCTTGCTGAAGCTCGACCAGCTCGGAGTTGAATTTTGCGATAACCTGGTCCACCTTTTCCCAATCAAACCCGGCAGCGCCGGCTTTTTGCTGGAGACGTTGGGCGCGCTGCAAAGCCGGCAAAGCCGCGGGAACGCCGTCGATGATGGAGCTTTTGCCCTCGGCTTTTTTAAGCTTTTCCCAAAGCGACCGTTGCTCCTCTGCGGAATTGACTTTCATCTCACCAAACACGTGGGGATGGCGGCGAATCAGTTTTTCCGTAATACCCGCAATGACCTCGCTGAGCGTGAAGCTGGAAGCTTCACCGGCAATCTGCGCATGAAAAATCACCTGCAGCAGCAGATCGCCTAATTCCTTGCGCAGCTCATCGTCATTCTGCTGGTCCAGCGCTTCGAGCACTTCGTACGTTTCTTCGAGCAGATAGGGGCGCAGCGATTGGTGCGTTTGCGCGCGATCCCAGGGGCAACCCTCCGGCGAGCGCAACCGCGCCATAATTTCAACCAACTTGGCAAATTGTTGGGCAACGTCCATCGTTCAAATCCGGCAGAAAGTTTTTGCTTGCAATGTTATCGTCATTTTGAGGCTCATCGAAAAACTCAATGACTTTTTTTAAGATAAACACACTTGCTGTAGGAAACAAGAAAATTTTACGTTTCTCTTCTGCTCTTTACCCTTGCGTTTTAATTTTACGTTTTACTCGTGCGTTTCACTTCATCCTTGACTCTTTAGCGGAATTTGGTTATTTTTATAAGTTAAAAAATGATTGCCACCATGGGCCTTCTTTTTAAGATTGTTCCGCCCCGAAGATTCAGGTATGGGCCGCGGTATTATAATTTCGAACAGGAAGTCGATCCGGAGACGGGAAAGCGCCGGATACATTTTCGCCGGCTTTTGCGGCATCCCCGGCAGGCGAAGAAACCGCTGGTGTTATGGATATTGGTTGCCATCGCGGCGCTTTGCTTCTATTGGCAGTTGCGCCACGGCATCCGTATCAGCAAGCCGCTGCAAGTAGAGCCTATCAAATTGGAGAAAATTAATCCTTAAGGATCGTCTGTTCCCGAGTTTTTTCTTGGAAAGTCAGGTTCGTCATGTTCATCTCGGCGTTTTGGCAAAAACAATCGGGTCACATCGTGGCGGGGCTAAGGGGAGTGTTGGTGCGCGCCGCAGCGATGTTCAGCTCGCTCGAGATCAAATTCAAATTGAGCATCAATATCGCGATTATCGTCGTCCTGGTGATTGTGACGTATAGTCTGTTGATCTTGCCCGGCCAGCACCGTGTTTTGACCAAGGCCACGGACAATACCTGCATCGTGCTGCTGAAAAAGCTGAGTCAGAACGTGCGCGGCCTGATGTTGCAGAGCATCAACGATCCGGATGCGCTGGCGGAAGTGAGGGCGGAAGTCATTCGCACGCGCAGCATGGGGGTCGAAGGCTTGGAATATGTTCTTGTCAAAAATCGCCGTGATTCGGTAGTGGCACACTCGAACCCGGAATGGGGAAACGGCATCTTGCACCCGAACGAAGTGGCTGATTTGCTCAAAAACGAAGCCATGGTGATTCGTGAGAACAATCAAGTCTACGAGTATTATTATCCGATCATCATGCCGGATAAGGATCGCAAGATTCCGTTGGGCTATGCTTGCGTCGGTTTTTCCAAAAGTTTTTTTGCGGAACCGCTCAATAAGACCAAAAAACTCATCTTCACTTATGCGGCATTGGTGGTAATCGTCTCGGTGTGGGGGATATATTTCTTCGCGCGCAAAATGGTCAACCAGCTTCACGAGCTTTCCCGCGCCGCGCGCGAAGTCGGCAGCGGCAACCTGGAAGTTCACGTTGCGCCGCGCAGCAAAGACGAGCTTGGGCAGCTCACCGGCGAGTTCAACAACATGGTGATGCATTTGCGCGAGAAAGTGCAGATGCAAAAGTTCGTCTCCAAGCTCACCGTGCAGATGATTCAAAACAGCGGCGGCTCCAAAATGGAGCCGCAAGAAGGCGAACGCCGCTACACGACCATTTTCTTTTCGGATATTCGCAATTTTTCGACCTACGCCGAACTGTCCGAACCGGAGCAAATCATCAAGCTGATCAACATCTACTTCGACGTGCAAACGCAGATTATCGAGGCCAACGGCGGGGTGTTGGACAAATTCATGGGCGATCAAATCATGGCGCTTTTCCAGGGTCCGGACGGCGTCGAGAATGCGGTGCGTGCGGCGGTGGAAATTCAACGGGCGGTTCGCGAGCTGAACAAGCAACGCGACGTTGCCGGCGAGCTGCCGTTGTGGATCGGCATCGGCATCAACCATGGCATGGCGGTTATGGGGAAGATGGGATCGAAAAATCGCATGGATTACACCGTGATCGGCGACGTGGTGAACATCGCCAACCGGCTGTGCGGCCTGGCGCGCGCCGGGCAAATCGTAGTTGAATACAGCCTGACGCGCCGTCTCAATGGGCATTACGCTTTTACGCGTTTGGAGCCGATTTACGTCAGAAACCGGATGAAGCCGGTGGATATCTGCGAAATTGATTACGACCGTGAAATTATTCTATGACCACCGGTTGGCGGCTCAAAAGCCCTTGCAGGTTGCCAATTGCCGGCTCAAAAGCCCTTTCAGGTTGCTGGCTCAAAAGCCCTTTCGGGTTGCTCGTTGCTTGCGCTTGACGCATCAACTGTTTTCCAGGAGCTGGCAACCAGCAACCAGCCACCAGCTACCAGCTACCAGACGCAAGTTTACAGCCCTCACTTTATTCGCCGTGCTTGCCTGCATATTTTTTTCCGGGCAACCGCTGCAGAGCCAAAGCCTATTCCGAAATTATGGCGGCACGGCGAGAACGACGGGCTTGGGCGGACCGCAACTGCTTGGCCCGGTGGATGCGTCTGCGGCATTGTGGAACCCCGCGATATTGGCCGGCTTGAGAGAAGCTGAATTCATTTTGGCCTCCAACCGGCCTTTTGAATTTTCTCTCGCCGGGGTGGCGGGATATTGGCCGGCTTACGGAGGTTTTGGCCTCGGCTTGGCGCGTTTTCCCATGGCCGGAACAAACTTGGAAAGAATGAGTGCGGCGTGGGCGTATGCGTTCGGCAACATTTTTTCTCTGGGATTATCGTTGCACGGCAACCGGTTGAGCCAAGACGAATTTGCGACCGCTGCAGTCGGCGCCGTTTGGCATCCGTTCGGCGAGCGCCTGCCTTTGTCCCGCGACCCCTATCCCAACTTTTTTAACGTTCCCCTGCCAACCTACCCGTTGGCGTTCTCGATCCAAGCGAGTGACGTGCCGCTGGGGTATGAACGTCTGAAACCGTATTACGTTGCCGGCGTCGCCGCGCGCTTGCAAAAAACCGGGCCGGCCCTGCTCGGCAGTTTGGCATGGCGCGAACGGGAAACCCGGACCCGGATCGGCGTGGCCCTTCCGGTTATTCAGAGCGTGGCGTTGTACGGAGGCCTTGCCGATTTCAAGCCTAAAAACGCCGGGATCGGCGTGGCGGCGCTCGGCTTCGGCTACAGCTTTGACGTGGTCTATTCGTTTGCCGACAAAAAACTGCTCTCGAGCGTTGCCTTTCGTCTCGGCCCCAAACCGGGCGACAGCGCTCGCCGGCACTTGTCTCGCGGCAAGGCGTTGATCAGATCAAATAATTTTCGCCGGGCTTCAAAAGAATTTGAACATTATTTCAATTATGAGGCGGAAGATATCACTGCACGGGAGATCGCCGCGGTGCTCACCAGCCGGATTCGCGAGGACGATGATAAAATTGCCAGGCTGCTCGACGAGGCCGCCGCGCATGAAAGACAGTTCAAGTACGTCGAGGCGGCGGTGAATTATCTTAACGTCTTGCAAATCAACCGCGACCACCGCGCCGCCCGCGAAAATCTGGCGCGGCTCCAGCCCCGGCTTGATTTTTACATCTACCGTGAATACAACAAAGGCCGGCAATTTTTTGAAGACGGCAATTATCCGCAAGCGCGAAAAGCTTTTGAAAATATTTTGCTGCTGCGCAAAAATTACGCCGGCGCCCGCGACTATCTCGATCGCCTCGACGATCTTCAACAGAAAGCGGCACAGGAAGCGTATTTGACCGGCTTGGGATATTTCAGCCAGCAAAATTTCGCCAAAGCGCTGGAGTTTTTTCAGCAAGCCCTGACGCTTGCGCCGAATCACGAAGAAGCGCAGGAATACCTCGACAAGGCTCAGTCCGCGCTGCAGCAACAAAAAGAGAAAATCGGCCGCTTGCTCGCCGAAGCCGAACGCCTCAGCCGGCGGCAGCGAATCAACAACGCTTATCGCACCTATCGCGAAGTGCTCGATCTCGACCCGGAGAACGAAACCGCGAAGCAGCAAATACGCTTGCTGCAAAGCCGCATCGATGCCTTCGTCAACGAAAAATTGCAAGCCGCCAATCGCGCTTACGACCGCAGCGAATACGCTCAGGCCGCGGAGCTTTGCCAGCAGATTTTGGCGGTTGCTCCGCGCCAGGAAGAAGCCACGGCGCTGCTGCAGCGCATCGGGCAGTTCAACACGAAACGCGCCGAAGAATTGGTGCGGCGCGGCTTGGATTATTTTGAGGTGCGCGACTGGAACCGCGCCGTCGGCGAATTTGACAAAGCCTTGAGCTTCGATCCCAAAAACAAAATGGCGCTGCAGAAACGCGAAGAAGCGCTCTCACAAAGCGGCATTCAGCAGCTTTTGGAGCAGGCGCAGGTTTATTACAGCCAGAATCAATTTCTGCAAGCCATCGAATTTTACAGAAGAATTTTGGAGCGTGATCCCGCTCATCCGGTTGCCCGCGCGCGCCTGGAAGCGTGCCAGCGGCAGCTCAATTTGCAGGTGGAAAAATATTTCGAGCGCGGCCTGCGGCTATATGCGGTGGATGATTACGAAGGCGCCATCCGCGAGTGGGATAAGGTGCTGAACATCGACCCGACGCACAAACAATCTTTGGACTACAAACAACGCGCCCGGCAGCAGCTCGAGACGCTGCGCAAATTGCAGGAGTAACGTAGCCCAGTCGGCCCGACTGGGAGAGAAAGGTAAAAGTTCAGCAAAACACCTGTGAAAATTCGAAAAAATTGGTCCAACGGATGAAAAGCGGCCAACGGATATAAAATTTGACGAGATTCACTGAACATTTAATAGAGCGCTTGTGGTTGCAATTGCAGCCCGGCGATTGGCTCGTCGCATTTTTGTTTGTAACGCTGGCCGCCGGCAGTTTTTGGCTCGGTGGCATGATGCGCACGAGCGAACAAGCGGCTGGCAATCTCATCGCCGTCGTCATGGCCGGCAATCGGCAATTGACAACGCGGGACCTGGCCGCACCCTCTGATCTCGCCGTCCGCGGCGCCGTTGGTGAAATGCTTTTGCAGGTGGCGAACCGCCGCATTCGTGTTTTGCGCAGCACTTGTCCGAATCAAGTTTGTGTCCGGCAGGGCGCGGCATCCCGGCCGGGCGAAATGCTGGTCTGCGTGCCGAATCGGGTCGTCATCTTAATTCGTCGCGCCAACGAGGCAAAATTTACGAAGACGCCGGATGATTCAACGACTTCGGGCACAATGACTTCGGACTATGACGCCGTTACTTACTAAGTCGATTTTTCCGGCGCAACGGCTCGCCCGCACCGCGCTCTTTGCCGGTTTCGGATTGGTGATGTTTCTCTTCGAGGCGATCTTGCCGCGGCCGTTGCCGTGGGCAAAGCCCGGCCTGGCGAATATTGCCACGTTGTTGGCGCTATATTTATTAGGCGCCGCGAGCGCGTGGGCGGTAACGTTGTTGCGCGTCTTGCTCGGCAGCTTTTTCATCGGCTCATTTTTGAACCCGGGTTTCTGGTTGTCGCTCGCCGGTGGCTGCGCCGCCACCGCCGTGATGATAACGCTCAAAAAGCATGCTTCAGCACAATTCAGCATAATTGGCATCAGTCTCGCCGGAGCTTTGGCACACGTGCTGGCACAAATCACTGTGGCCGGCTGGTTGATCGTGCGCCGCGTCGACATCGTCTATCTCCTTCCCGCCATGTTGTGGCCGGCGCTGTTCGCGGGGTTTGTGGTGGGGGTTGCGGCGTTCTTGCTGCTGGAGAGGCAGCAGGAGTGAGGAGGTGTAATGGCTCAATTAATAATGTAGACAACTATTTAGTCATGCTGTAAGCATCTTGTCACGATCAAGTACGGTGCTGGCTTGAAACAAGATTACCACGAATGACATCTTCTCCACCAGTAACCTGAGGGATTGTGAGGAAGTCTAGATACTGCTTGATCTTTGCAATCCATTGAATTACATTTTGAATGATAAACTGGATAAACATTATCCGTGTAATCTGTGTAATCCATTATTGACGACATCCTATGTTCGCCTTTGAGCGCCTAGCCGAAGAAAAAATTCGCGAGGCCATCGCCGCCGGAGAGTTCGAGCATTTGCCCGGCAAAGGCAAGCCCCTGTCTTTGGACGATTACTTCAGCGTGCGTCCCGAAGAGCGCATGGCTTGCTTGGTTTTAAAGAATGGCGGCTTTCTGCCGGAGCATTTGCAATTGCGCAAAGAATTGGAAACTTGTTTGCGCGAGCTCGAGCATTGCTGGGAGCATTGTCGCCGGCGCTTGGGCAAACTGCTGGCGCTGTCGCGTCAAGCTGCGATCAACACTGCCGAATCGCCGCGAAAAGATCGGCGGTTTTTTGTGCTCCGGTTTTGGAAATCCTGGGAACAAAACGCCGCGTCAGGGCGTGGGAAAAGGGTGAATGCCGTAGTGGCAAATCCGAATCGGCAAATGCTGCACGCGAAGCAATTGCAGCGTGCCTATCTCGACGATAGGCTCTGGCTGCGCCGGCAAATAAGCGAGCTTGCCAACCGCGCCGATGAAATAGCCCAACGAGTACACGAAGTATTGGTCGAAAAAGAGATTCGCGATCAACGTCCCGTGGTTTTTCTGCTGGACAGTCCGGGCGTTTCGGCAAAAAACATTTTGGCGCAATTCGATCGTGAATTTCCCGCTCTGCCTTTAGATGGCAACGCCGCCAAGGGCCATGCCTTGAGAGAGTAACCGTGAAGCGCCCCAGTTCCAATCTGCTCGCGCTGTTGCGTGCTGATGCGAGCGTGGCGGTTCTCACCGGCGCCGGCATCTCGGCGGAAAGCGGCTTGCCCACTTTTCGCGGCGCCGGCGGCTGGTGGAAAAATTATCGCGCCGAAAATTTGGCGACGCCGGAAGCGTTTCAAAAAAATCCCCGGCTCGTGTGGGAATGGTACAATCATCGCCGTGACTTGGTTGGCCAGCACGCGCCAAATCCAGGCCATCTCGCGCTGGCGCAGCTTGAGTCGCTCTGCAAAACGTTTGCGCTCATCACACAAAATGTCGACGGCTATCATCAGCGCGCCGGCAGCGCCAACGTCAGCGAATTGCACGGCAACGTCATGAAGAGCAGATGCAGCGGCTGCGGTCACGAGTGCGAGGCCGGAATGGAGAACTGGAAAGACGGATTGCCCTATTGTTCTTGTGGCGCGCTGTATCGCCCCGGCGTGGTTTGGTTCGGCGAAACGCTCCCGGCGACGGCTCTGCAAAATGCCTTTGTTGCGGCGGAAAATAGCCGGTTCCTTTTTGTTGTTGGCACTTCCTCAGTGGTGTATCCGGCAGCGGCGTTGCCACAGTTGGCGCTCGAGCGCGGCGCTTATGTCGTCGAGATCAACGACGAAGCGACACCATTAACGCCGCGCGCCGACGAGTTTTTACAGGGCCGCGCAGGTGAAATTTTGCCCGCGCTCGTCGCGCTTATTCAATTGCAGGAAGGGCTGCCGGATAAACGCTAAGTGGCAGGTTGGAAAGGAGCCGTCATTCTGGAAGAATCTTTTTTACAGTTCGAGCCATTTGTTCAATACAAAAAAGATTTCTACGGAATGAAGTCTTTCTCCATCATTTAACCAAGCAGTTACATTGCCAGTCTACTTGCGGTTATTTTTTTTAAGAAGCTTTTCAACTAGGTGACAAGATGAAGCAGTTGTCAACTCGCCCGCGATTCGCCCTTTGCCAAATCGTCACACTTGCCGCAACGATCTTTGCGCTGCAAGGCTGTGGCGCCTATTTCAACACGTTTTATAATACCAAAAAGCTTTACAAAGAGGCGCTTGAGGAACAAAAACGCCGCGGCGCTGACAACAAGCCGACTTCGACGGAAATTCAAAAATACGATAAGGCCATCGAGAAAGCCTCGAAGCTGTTGCAGCTTCATCCGAAATCGCGCTACGTCGACGATGCGCTGTTGTTGCTCGGCGAGTGTTTTTTTTACAAGCAGGAGTATCTCAAGGCGCAACGAAAATTTCAGGAGTTGATCACCATCTTCCCCAAAAGCGGCCTGGTTCCGCGGGCGCAAATCTGGCTGGCTAAAACCAATATCGAGCTGAATGATTACGCCGGCGCGGAGCTTGTGCTCAACGCGCTGCAGCAGCGCGAGAAAAAAGGGGAGTTGTTCAATCAAGCGCAGTATCTTCTCGGAGAAATTTATTTTCGCCAGGAGCGGTTGCCCGAGGCGGCGAAAGCATTTTTAGCCGTGGCCCGCAAGCTCGGCGACGAGAAAATGCGCGGGACGGCATTCATGCGTCTCGGCGAGTGTTGCATGGCTTTGCAGCAATATGATCTGGCGGCAGGGGCGCTGCGGCGCGCCGGCGCCATCGCCAAGAATGGCGTGGACTTCAAATTTCGCGCCCGTCTCCAATACGCTGACGCGCTCAAAAACAATCGCCAGCTCAATGAAGCATTGAACGTGCTCAACGACATGTTGAAGGAATTTAGCACGCACCGCGACCTCCCGCTCGTAAAGCTCGAAATCGCCGATTGCACGCGATTGCAGGGCAAAATCGAGACGGCCATTAAGCAATATGCCGACGTTATCGAGAATCACCAACGCACCGACGCCTCGGCCGCGGCTTTTTTCGAGCTCGGCGAGATTCACGAGCGCTATAACGGCGATTACAGCAAGGCCAAAGAATGTTACGACAATGTTCGCCGTGAAAGCGGCCGTTCGGATAAAGTGACGGAGGCCGCCAGCCGCAGCAAAGCGCTCGGGGATCTTATCAAGTTGAAAGAAACGATCGCGACGCTGGAAAGACAGCGCGAAGCCTTGGCAAGGGGCCAAGCCGGCTCTTCGCCTCTCGCCGTGGCTGCGAAGGGGACGGCATCGACCACGAGCCAACGGTCGATCAGCCACGTGCCGCGCCGCGCCCGCGATGCGGGAGCTTTGCAGGACGCCGCAAAGAAATCGGGCGACCCCAACAAGCTGGCGGCAGAATTGGCCAAGAGCAAGATTTTGCTGGCCGAGCTGTTTATGTTCAATTTCAACAACCCCGATTCGGCAATGCACGAATATTTGGATGTATTTGAATTTTTCCCGCAAACGGAATACGCCCCGCAAGCCATGTATTCGCTCGCCTATATTTTGGGCGATGCGCCGGCGACGCTGGCAATGCGGGACAGCATTCTGCAGGTTCTCGCCCTCCAATATGGCAATACCCCACAAGGCCGAGGCGCGAAATGGCGGCTCAACGGCGCCGATACCTCGGCTTTGGCTGTTCCATCGACGCCCAATCTCTTTCGCCAAGCGGAGGAGCGCTTGATCGCGCAAGATGACGCGCAAAGCGCCGTGCAGCTCTATCAGGAATTTTTGCAACACCAGCCGGACCCCAACCCCAAGTGGGCGGCGCAATCGCTTTATGCCATTGGATGGATTTACGAGCATAAATTGTCGGACAATAAACAAGCGCTCGCCGCCTATAAAAAGCTCATCGAAACTTATCCCGATTCGCCGATGGCGCGGCGGGTTCGCCCCAAAGTTACCGCGGTGGAACAAAAGAAGAGCGAGCCTGCCAAGGTCGAGCCTCCGCAACCGGATAGTACCGCGGCTGTTGCCGTCGCGCCGCCAGAACAACCGGCGCCGGCATTGTCAGACAGTCTGAAAGCGGCGCACCCATTGATAGACGATGAAGACTTTATAACGAGGCGCCGGCAAAATGTTGAACAACCGCCCAAGCCGGATTCGAGTGAAGTTGAAAAGGAAATGGAGAAAAAGAAAAACGAGGAAAACAAAGACAAAGAACCACCTGAACTGCCACCATTTTAGGAGGTGCCGGCTCCCGGTTCTTTTTTACTTGTAATAGATTTTCACGCCGCCATCCCTTTCCCTCGCCACCAAGTGGTCACGTATAAAGATTCTCTTTTGCGAGTGCTGTTTCATCGGTCAATCTGGGAGACACAAAGATGAAACGTTTACTTACTTTCTTCGCTGCCGTTATTCTGCCTGGAACACAAAGCCTCCAGGCGCAGTGGATTCAAACCCATGGAATCCATTGGGGAAATATTACATGCTTTGCCGTGCAAGGTTCGAATCTCTTTGCTGGAACTTACAACTCTGGGGTGTTTCTTTCCACCAACAACGGCGCAAGCTGGACTGCCGTCAATACCGGCCTGATCTTTCCTCTTGTTTATGCTCTGGCTGTGAGCGGCTCACATATTTTTGCGGGAACTGATGGCGGCGTGTTTATTTCTACCAACAGCGGCTCGGGTTGGACGGCCGCCAATACCGGCTTGACGAACGGTGTTACGTCTTTTGCCATGAACGGCTCCAATGTCTTTGCGGGAACTGCTTTCGGTGGCGTGTTTCTTTCCACCAACAACGGCACAAGCTGGACGGCGGTCAATAACGGTTTGCCGAATGTAATCACTGTTTTTTCGTTTGTCGTTAGCGACACGAATCTTTTTGCGGGAACTTCCGGCGGCGTGTTTGTTTCCACCAACAACGGTGCAAGCTGGGTCAATATCGGCTTGCCGAACACAGTTGTCCGTTTTCTTGCCGTGAACGACGCGAATCTTTTTGCTGGAACTGATAGCGGCGTATTTCTTTCCGCCAACAACGGCTCGAGCTGGACGGCCGTCAATACCGGCTTGACGAATACTTCGGTTACGTCTTTTGCCGTGAACGCTTCCAATCTCTTTGTAGGGACTGCTGGCGGTGGCGTGTTTCTTTCCACTAACAACGGCACGAGCTGGACCGCCGTCAATACTGGCTTGACGGACACTAATGTTTTTGCTCTTGCTGTGAATGGCTCGCATCTCTTTGCGGGGACTCGGGACTGGGGTGTGTTTTTATCCACGAACAACGGCGCAACCTGGGCCAATACCGGCTTGCCGAGCAGAGATGTCCGTGCTCTTGCCGTGAACGGCTCGTATCTCTTTGCGGGGACTATGGGCGGCGGGGTGTTTGTCTCTACCAACAACGGCACAAGCTGGACTGCCGCCAATGACGGCTTGTTGATCCGTTATGTTTTGTCTTTTGCTGTAAGCGGCTCGAATCTCTTTGCGGGAATGGATGGTGGCATATTTCTTTCCACCAACAACGGCACAAGCTGGATGCTCGTCGTTACCGGCTTGACGAACTCTACGGTTCTCTCCCTTGCCGTCAACGGCGCTCATCTCTTTGCTGGAACTGGCGACGGAGTGTTTCTCTCCACTAACAATGGCATAAGCTGGATCCATACCGGCTTGACGAACATCACTGTCACCTCTCTTGCCGTGAGCGGCTTGCATCTCTTTGCGGGCACTTTGGTTGATGGTGTATTTTTATCTACCGGTAACGGCATAAACTGGGTAAATACTGGCTTACCGAATACAAGTGTCCGTTCCCTTGCCGTGAACGGCACGAATATATTTGCAGGAACTCATAGAGGGGTGTTTCTTTCCACCAACAACGGCGCAAGCTGGATCGCCGTCAATACTGGCTTGACGAACACAGATGTCCGTTCTCTTGCTGTGAACGGCTCGAATCTCTTTGTGGGAACTTCTGACGGCGGCGTGTTTGTTTCCACTGACAACGGCACAAACTGGTCTTCTGTCAATACCGGCTTGACGAGCGCTATTGTGAGGTCTCTTGTCGTGAAAGACTCGTATCTTTTTGCGGGAACTAACGGCGCCAGCGTATGGCGTCGTCCGCTGTCAGAGATGGTTACTATAGTTGAAGATGATGTCAGCCAAGTGCCAGTTGATTTTGCGCTGGAGCAAAATTATCCCAATCCCTTTCAGAGTGGAGTCCCGCTCGGAACGAGGGAAATCTCCGCTACCACCATTCGCTACCAATTACCGAAAACGACGCAAGTTGTGCTCAAGATCTACAATATCTTTGGCCAGGAGGTACGTACGCTGGTCAATGAGCGACAGCCTGCCGGTATGCACTCGGTGGTGTGGGATGGACGGGATCAATCTGGCAAGGAAGTGAGTTCGGGCATTTACATTTATCGCCTTCAAACGGGAGAGTCTATACAAAGCCGCAAGATGTCTTTTGTGCGGTGATCTTCCATGCTTCTGAAAAATTGATTGCGTTAGGCGGATTTTGTAGCTCTATAAAAAGACCCAATACCTCGGCGTTCCGATTATCACCAATGGCCAACCCGTGGAAAACTTCGGCACTCCGATCATGGAAGTGTCTTTCAAGTATCTGAAAAACGGCGCGGATTCACTCCAGACCTACTCGAGTAGCATACACGGTCAAATGCTATCCAAGCTGGCGCTGCTGGAAATCGCTGTAAAAGGCCGAAAAGGCAGCGATTCGCTTTCCATACCCGCCTATAAGTTTTCTTACCGGGATAACAAAGATTTGCCCTCGGGCGGGTATCTCAGTTGGCATGATGTCAACAATAGTTCCCCTAATACGCTTTATCATTTTCAGGACGACTTCGGTTTTTTGGATATTCCAAGTGGATCTCAGCACAACCCCAATGAGTCACAAGGCGTTGCGTGGTCGCTGCAAAAAATTGTTTATCCGGAAGGCGGAAGTCACGAAATCGTTTATGAGAGTGACTCTTTAACGAGCTTGAGTTTGTCTTATGCCGAATACAATAACGCCTCACAGGCTTGCAGTTCCAATGTGATAAAGCAATTTGCTAAAATCAGGCAGGGAGGGCCTCGTGTCAAAACCATTAAAATTTATGCCATGGGGCAGGGCTCCGGCTCGTCTCCGGCGGATTCGATTACTTTTAAGTATCATAATGGCCGCCGTTCCGCGATCGCCGATGTCAAGTTCTATAAATTGCTTAATTATGGCACCAGCGGCAGCCCTTTGTATTTTGCCGGGGATCGCGGCCAGGCGAACATCGCCTACGAATGGGTTGAAAAGAAACTAATGGACCAAAGCTGCATCAGGACATTTTATCGCACCACCGATGGCCCAGAGCCGCAGTTCCTATATTTTGGTGGAGATGCGAATCAAAAGGTCATCTACTCCGGAAACACGCGTTGGAGTTGGGGGGACATCACCAGAGTTGAATATTATTCCGCAACGAGCGGTTTGATCAAAGATGAAACTTATCACTGGTTTTATCGCGGCCACAACGCCGACCCCAGTCCTATTCAACTCGCGAAAGTGGCGCCCCAGGGATCTGGACCGAATTGTGCCTCGGCCGTCTATCTCAATTTTACTTACAAACGGCTCGACAGCCTCGTGACCAGACATTATTTCGGGACGAAAACGGTGACTTCCAGAGAAGCCTATGAATATAACGATGACGGCACGTTTCTCAAAAGCAAAACCGAGACTTCAGGCCATGGCAAGAAACGCAAAACCGAGTACCCTTATGCTCACGAGGTCTCCACTTCACCGCCATACTCGGTCATGGAAGACCGCAACATGCGCAGCCAAATGGCGCAAACGACAATCGGAACAGGTTTTATCGACGAAGCCTACTCTTCCTCCGCCACCACCTGGAAAGCTGTGGCCAGCAAATATCTTCCCGAAAAAGAATTCCGTTTGCGCGACAGGACTCCCTCAGAGAATGCCCTTTTCATCAATTGGAGCAATCCCGATACCTCCCTGTGGATCCGCACTCAAACTTTTTCCGGATATGACGCCCACGGCAATCCGACGAGAATCCACGACGCCTATGGCAGCGAAACCACCATCTCGTGGGACGTTGCCTCTGCAACCCTCATCGACTCGATCAAGACGCGGCCGAACTCCACGTTAAAGCCGCTCACCACCAAGTACACTTATGATCCCAACACATTTCGCCTGACTGCCATCACCGACCCCAACAACCAAAAGACCGAGTACAAATATGACCCGCTGCAGCGCCTGATTGAAATGATGACTCCGGACAAAAGAACTGTTGCCCGGCACAGTTATCTCTACTCTCGACAAGCTCCGGGCAGCAACGACAACTTCGTCACGACAAATCCCAATTTCGTGCGAACCGTGGTCTCCACCCACGCCGAGCACGTGCGCAATCATGATTTTGAAAACGGCAGCGGCTCAGCTCCGACTTCCTGGATTGTCACCGGCGCCGGCTCCGGAGTGGGAAGCTGGGACAACACCACCGCCTATTCTGGCGCCAGATCCCTCAAGGCCGATATGCCGACTCCCAGCGGGATCAGCTATGTGCTGTGGAAAGCCACCTTTAATGAGAAGATGTCGCCCAAAGTGGCTTACCGTATGGAACTCTGGGCCAAAACCGCCAATGGCTATAACGGCAATGCCAAATTTATTCTTTACTTTAACGCCGAATCCAAAACCATCACCATTCCGGCCGGTGACCGCGACTGGACCAAATACACGCTGGATTTTATTCCCCTGGCTACCACCGATTACCTCTATGAGGTCCGTCTGGATTTCACCTCTGGCGGCACATACAAAGGCGCCATCTGGTACGACCGCGCTAATTTTTACAAGCTCAACACCGCCAAAACTTTCGCCGACGGTCTCGGGCGTGATATTGAAGTCATGTCCTTTGAAGGCAACAACCGTTCGATACAGACCGCCACGTATTACGATTTCGCCAATCGCCTTTTCAAAGTAACCAAGCCCTTTTTTAGCGCCGATACCAGTTTCACGCTCACCACGAATTCCGGCGGCACCGCGGTGGCGATCGATTCGGCCAGAATTTGGTATGGCGCCAACCACAAGGTTTATAACGACCCGGTCGAATATGACATCAGTGCCACCCACCCCTACCCGTTCAGCGAAACCGAATACTATCCCGACCCGCTGAACCGCGTGAAGAACCAGTATTTCCCTGGCGCGGCTTTTAGCAAATTGGGCCCGGACAAGAAATATGTGAAAAACTTTTACACCACCAACGCGGCCGACGAGCTGGGCTTTGCCGCCAACAAGGTTTTGGAGACGCGCACCCTTGATGAAAACGGCATCCTGACCGAGATTTTCACCGACACCTTCGGCAACAAAGTCGGCGTGCGTGTCGATTCCGCCGCCGCGGCTGCGGATAGCACCAAACTGGCCACGCTCTTTCAGTACGACATCTTGAACAACCTCACCAAGATCGTGCCGCCAAAAGCTTTTCAATCCAATGGCAATACCCCAAGCTTGAGCAATCCCCTTTGCACCATCATGACTTACAACACGCTCGGCCAGCTCACCTCGCGCAAGACTCCCGATGCCGGCACCGACAGCTCTTATTACGACAAGAAGGGCAATCTGCGTCTCTTCAAAGATGCCAAAGGCGAGGCAGCCAATCCCAAATATTTCATCTATCACAAGTACGACAATCTCAATCGCAAAATCGAAGAAGGCACCATGCCGGTTGGCTCGCCCACCAAATTTAATCAGAATAAAGCCGACAGCGCCGCCTTTCCCATTGGCGGCCATACGATGAAAGTCAAGTTCCAATACGACTCCACCACGTATGCTGCCAACGGCACCCAGCGCAATCTGCGCGGGCGTTTGGATGCCATCGAGTATGTTGACGACCGCTTTCCCCTGCAAAAAGGTTACATCTTTTATTCGTATGACAACAACGGCAACGTCGAATGGATCGATCAATATATTTTTACCGGCAGCAGCGGCTATCTGTCGGCCAAAACCGACTATCAATACGACGCGCTCGGCAAAATCACCAAAATCCACTTCCGCCGCCATTTTCCGCCCGGCGCCTCGACCGATGCCTTTTACGTATGGTACGATTACGATGCCCTGGGCCGCCTCGAAAGGGTTTTTACCAACACCACTGATGTCAAGCCCCTCACGCCGATTAACGCCCAATATTCGTACTGGCCCAGTGGACAAGTCAAACGTCTCGTGCTTGGCAACACGATGCAAGGTGTCGACTATCTCTACAACAGCCGCGACTGGCTGACGCAAATCAACAGCCATTATCTGCTCGCCGGCAAAGATCCCGGCAATGATAGCACCACGGTTATGAAAGATCGTTTTGGCGAAATCATCGGCTATAACAAGAAAAAATATATTGCCGACGATGGCGATTATTCCGGCGATTTCGCGGCGCAATTCAATGGCAATATCTCCTGGGCCACGCTGAATACCAAGGACAATACCAATCCCGTTGGCGCCAGCTTGACCGGCTGGATGTTCAAATATGACAAAGCCAATCGTTTGATTAAGGGGAATTGGGGATTTAATTCCAACGTCCTCGGCACCAATTGGGATCCCGATAACCAAACCAATCCCAACAAATATGACCTCACGGGTATCACTTACGACCGCAATGGCAATCTCACCGCCATGACCCGGCGCAGCCAAACCGGCGCCGCAACAAGCATGACCTATAACTACACCGCCAACACCAACAAGCTGCACCAAGTCGCGGGTTTGAATGGCCAGCTTGCCAATAACTACACCTACGACCCCAACGGCAATATGAATCGAGATAAGGCAAAATTGGGCTCCACCGCCGCGGATACAGTCGCTTACGATTATCGCAACTTGCCGACGAAAGTTCAGAAGAGCCTCACGCCCAACAACGGCACCATCTCTTTCGGCTACGACGGCAAAGGCCAGCGTGTCTCCAAGAACAACCTCTTCTACGTCCCCGGCGCCGACGGCAGAGTCATCGCCGTGTATGATGACAAAGGCACGCTGTTGTATTGGAACATCTGGGGCTTGGATTTGCTCGGGCAGAGATTTTGGAAACAATGAAAGCAAGTGGCAAGTTTGCAAGTCGCAAGTGGCAAGTACGCAAGTGGCAAGTAGGAGAGAGGGTGAAAGGGAGAGTGGGCTACGCCCGTAGGGTGATGGGGAAAAACGAGAAATAAAAGACCTTGGACTTCGGACTTAATGACCTCGGACTTCAGACTTCGGACTTTGGACTTAATGACCTCGGACTTATAGCCATGAAAAATACATTGCATCTTATCGGCGCACTTTTTATATTGACGCAAGCCTTCGCGTAAGCTCCCGACTCCGTCTTGGTTGAACTGCCGGATCAGCGCACGTTTTTCAGCAAGACCTATTACAACGGCCGCGACAACACCTACACCGCGCGCATCAGCCCGAGCTACGTGCACTACCTTGCGAGTGACGGCACGTACAAAGACATCGACACCAACTTACGGCTGGATAAAAGCGGCGCGTACTACATTATCGACAACGGCCTGTACAACGTCGCGTTTACCGGCAATTTCAGCAAAGGCAATTGGGACGTGGCCTACGAAGTTCCCCGGCCGGTCAAGCAAAAATTTCACGACCCTGGCAAACCACGGCCGCCGGTGACGCGCATTCGCTGGAAGGTGTTGAGCTACGGCTATTGGGATTCGCGAGAGAATCAATATCAGATTCTTGAAGATGCCCAATCCGTGTCGCCGTTGGTTTCAGGCAACACCATCGACTATCCGGAAATCTTCTCTGGCATCGATATCCGTTATATTTGCGGCAATGTCAGCATAAAAGAAGAAATCGTTCTTTCTCAATTTGGGCGCGATAACTTGCCCGACCCAGCGAGGTATGGCCTCTCCCGCACGAACACCTATTTCGTCGTGGCGATGGAATTTCTGTTGACGCCGAATAACATCAACGTCTTTGCTCGCCGACAAGGGGGCAAAACGCCGATCAAACAGGGCACCAATTTCTCTTTCGACGGTGATGATCCCATCGATTTTGAAGACGCCGATTCGACGCTGCATTTCTTCTTTCCAAAAGACTATGCCTGGGCAGTCAACGATAGTGCAACTGGCTTTGCTAACCA
>JAKEEU010000277.1 GCA_022616415.1 Candidatus Zhuqueibacterota bacterium
CCGGCCATGGCTTGCCCCGCGGCTTTGCCCATGGTGTTGGCGAGATCTTCGTGCTCGACGCGACGCCGCGCGCCCAAAGCTTGATCGAAATAATTGGCAACATCACCGCTGGCAAAGACTTCGGGATGGCTCGTGCGCAGAGATTGATCGACGATGATGCCGTTATCAACCTTCAAACCTGCCGCAACGGCGAGTTCGACATTCGGCGCGATGCCGATACCGGCGACAACCCCATTGGCGTTGATGCGACCTTTAGTTTTCGTCACGAGCGTCAAATTCACACCTGTACCTTCCAAGTCAACCACGGATTCTCCGATGATCACTTCAACGCCTTTTTGACGATAATAATCGTTGAAGAACGCAACTGCCTCCGTCGGAAAAAGGCGGGCACAAATGCCGTTCTCGGGCGTGATGAGCGAAACCTTCCTGCCGTTGATCGCGAGCGCGGCCGCCACTTCGGAGCCGATAAAGCCGCCGCCAATCACAGCAAAAGTCTTGTGCTGCTTGGCCAACTCCTGCAAGCGCTGATAATCCGCGAGCGTGCGGAAATAGATAACGTCATCGCCGCCGAACGGTAAGCGTCGCGTCGTTCCGCCCGTTGCCAGCAACAGCTTGTCGAACGTGTGCGTGTCGCCGTGATCGTCGTGCACCTGTTTGCCGGAGAGATCGAGCTTTTGCGCGACACGGCCAAGATGATAAGTTACGTTTGCATGCGTCGCAGGCCGCATAATGTCTTCCAACGTTTTCTTACCGGTCCAAAGCGCCTTCGATAAAGGCGGGCGATCATACGGCTTGTGCGTTTCGGCTGTGATCACTCCGATCGTGCCGTTGGCATCGGTGTCGCGCATGCCATCGATCGCCGACGCAGCGGTCATGCCGCCGCCGATGATCAAATAGTTGTAATGAGCCATTGCATTTCTCCTGAAGTTAGGCGACGAATAGTGCTTTGGCCTTGGATTAAGGTCTACGCATGCAAGCATAACCTAAGAAGCAGAAGGTTTTGTCTTTGCTCACTAAGGCGTAATTAAGCCATTGGCGAGAATTACAATAATTGTCCGTCAGAGCCATGTTGCACTTGCGCTCCAGGTTGGAAAACTGAACCCAAAGAAACAAAAAAGTAAGAATATCGACGTGGCGATATATGCGCGCAATTTGCTGAACGAAGATGCGCGCGAGCTTAGCGAATCGGCGAGGCTAACCTGAAGCGACCCTTCATAGCATCTATTCGTCATGAAATCTCTCATAAGGCTTTAACAACCCTCCAACTAACTGGTCCATTCGGAAAAGAACTCCCGCTTTCGAATACTTCTCCGGGACCAGTCGATCCAACTTGCACCTCGTCGATATCGAAATCGTCGAGCTGCCAAAAGTTGGGGATAAGCGGTACAACTCTTCTAGCTTGATTGGTGAATTCACCCTCATCGGGAATAA
>JAKEEU010000278.1 GCA_022616415.1 Candidatus Zhuqueibacterota bacterium
CAAGGTAATTTGTGTGGCGCTGTCTAATTTCTCATTGCGTTTTCAATGTTATTTTGTTACCATTACGATAATTAATACCAATTTAATTTTGCGCAGCCACTAAGTTCTATGAAGAAATGGGAAGAGAGCGAGAAGCTGTTGGACAATACGAAAAGATTGCTGAACTCGGTGCCGGAACCAAAGAAATTCTGCAGAAACTCATTGCTTATTATGAACAAATGCAGTTATATGATAAAGCAATATCTCATTACAACAACCTAATAGAACTCAACCCTTCAGATGCCAATACTTATTATCGTTTGGGAATGATCCATCTAAAAGTGGGAGATAGAAATAGTGCGAAGCGAGCATTCATAAAAGCCACTCTTGTAGATAACATGCAGTGGGACGCATATATGGCATTGGGGCAAATATATGAGCAAGAGGGTAATCTCAACGAGGCTCTTGGAGCATACCAAAAAGCAGAGAGTATTAATCCAACCGAAGAGATTCAGAAAAATATAAAACGGGTCAAAGAAGTCATAAAAACTACTAGTCGTATTAATTTCACGTTAGAAGAAGCCTCGCAGCTTATTTATAAATCGGACATTAATGCCCTGGAAGAAGTTTACCGTGAGCTTGAAGGCTTACAGAATACATATCCAGAGAAGACAACAATCGCCAATACACTTCGAAAGGTTATGGGGCGATTGTATGAACTCTGGTTATTTCGTGGGGATGAACTCAAACGGAATCCGAAAGATCTACAATTAGCAATAAACGCTTATGAAAAGTCAGTCTTGTATGCTCAAACTCAAATTGAAAGAGCAAAAGCATTAAAATTCAGGAGTGAAGCTGCAATAGCATTAGGTATAAAAATTCGGGCTGAAACAATTTTAGATCACGCCGAGGAGGAACTCAAACGAAATAATCCTCGAGAAGCAAGAGAAAATCTCGTCGCTTTTCTTAAAATTGATCCATCTTGGCAAACAACAAGAGAACCGAGGGTTTTAGAAAAATTGATACACCTGAAATGTTTTTTGGGCGAGAGAACTATATCGAGCGAATCCTAAGTGCGATCAAAAATCACAGCCTTTTGTTATATGGCGAACGAAGGATTGGTAAGACCAGTATCCTCAAACAACTTGAGCGACGATTAAATAAACCGTACTTTGTTTTCTATTCTGATCTTGAGAAAACCCCATATCATGTAATTCAAAAATTTTGTCGCTACACACTATCTCGTTTGCACGAAGAACGCAGCAAAAGGACGCGAATCAAGCTTGAAGATGTCATGGAAGCATTTCAGAAAGATATTTTGCGCGAATACGCGGATGAATATGACAAGGTTTGGGAGAGCTTTGATGAGAATACCCGAGCTACCTTATTGGAGGTAGTGAAGAATCGGGTAACCGACCACCGTAATGCTGCAAAACTGCTGCAGCAAACTTTGCGCGCTATGCCATATGTACAAAATAACCGCCTGGTTTATTTTGAAAACTCCCATATTCAAGTTTTTTCGCTTTTCAAAGAATGGGTAATGAAAAACGCAATATGAAAGAGAATCCTTATACACTGATGCCGGTATCAGGTGAAGCTTTCGTTGGCAGAAAGGATTTGCTTGAAGAGTTGTTGGACGACTCTTCTCGTCATTTGCTCATTGGTGCGCCACGTATCGGTAAAACTTCCGTTCTCAAGCAGGTGCAGTATCTCGCCCATCAAAGACATCAACCGGCTTTCTATTTGTCACTTGAAGGCGTCGTCAACTATGAGGAGCTGCAAACCAGTGTCTATCGACACTTGCGCAGGGAAAAATTCAAGTGGTTTGATTTTGAGCGCATTGGCTTCGATCCACGTTCTTTTGAAAAGGAAAACTTTTTCGATGCGCTTTTCGATTTGGATGAAAAATTAGATGGACAGTCGTTGTTCTTGCTTTTTGACGAAGCCCAAGTGCTGGTGGAAATTGGCCGACAAGCTCCGGCCTTTTTGCAAAAGTGGCGTGGCGCTCTGGCGAGCCTTCGTAGCCTCAAAACGATTTTCGCTGCGTTTCCGCGCATTTTGCAAGTAAATGAATTGTTCGAGGAGACGTCACCATTCACCAGTGGCTTGCCAATCGAATATCTTTCCGTTTTCACTGCTTCCGAAGCAGAAGAGTTCATTAGGCGTCCTGGAATCAAAATCCAATCGGCGCAAATGGCGGAAATCTTTGAATGCACCGGCCGCCACCCGTTTTTTCTGCAAATTTTATGCGGCGCGCTTTATACGAATGGGACATTGGCAAAGCTCACACCGGAAAAGTTCCGTGCAGCCTACAACTCTGTTCCGCTGCATGGCATTTTGCTGCACGCTTTTAATACTTTAAGCGACGAAGAGAAGGCGGTCATGCAGGCCGTTCATCAAAAAGATACTGCAAGTTTGCAAATATTGCGTTCCGAGTTTCCAACCTCGCGGTCTCTGGAATCGATCTTGGATAGAATGGTCAGTTATGGCTACTTGAAAAAAGCCAGCGGCGGCTACAAAATCATCAATGCATTTTGGAGCAAATGGCTGAAAGAAGAAATGCCGGAGCCTGTGGCGGCATGAGGTGAATCTTGACACAAACCGGAGGGAAAATGGTCAATCCTTATGATACACGACCGGTATGGGATGACAGGTTTGTTGGACGGAAGGAAATTCTTGATGAATTGCTTGCGTCGCCAGCGAATTCTCTGATTATTGGTGCTCGCCGCATCGGGAAAAGCTCTCTGCTTCGACATCTGCAATGGCTCCTGGAGGCGCAAAGTGTGCCGGCGTTTTACATTTCCCTTGAATTGGCGGGCACTCCTCAGGAATTGACTTCGGTCCTATGTCGGGTCTTTGCAGCGCAGAAATCCCGCTTTGATTTTGCCGGTATCGGATTTGATTTGAACCAGTTTCGGCAGGCTGACTGCTTGGAGATGCTGTCGGCTTTGGATGGCAAGCTGAACGGTCAGCCTTTTTTCTTGCTCTTCGACGAAGCCGAGCAACTGGTCAAATTCGCAAAAAACGACCCCGATTTCGTCAGTAAATTGCGTGGCACATTACAAGGCGCTACAAATCTCAAATCCATTCTCGCCGCCTCTCCACTCATATTCGAGGTCACCGAATTTACGCAGACTTCGCCAACCTCGTCTTTTTTCAACGGATTCAATCAAATTCTGTTACCCGTTCTATTAGAAACCGAGGCCGAAGAATTGGTTCGACGGCCTCAGATGAAAGTCTCTGATCGTCAGCTTGAAAAAATTTTCGAGCATACCCACTTTCACCCCTATTTGATTCAGCTTTTGTGCAATGTCCTTTTTAATTATGGCAGGCTGCTGTCAGTCACTAATGAAAGGTTGAGGCATGCCCATCGCAAAGGCAATTTGGATTTGGTCTTTTTGAATGCTTTTAAAATGCTTTCTTCCGAGGAGAAATCAATTCTTCGATTCATCAGCCAGAAAAGCGCATTGACATCAAGTAAGCTAAAAGCATTGATTCGATCTCGAAAGACGATCGAGCTTTCACTTGCAAACCTGATAACTTACGGTCACTTGAAAAAGACCGGAAGGACTTACGATATAGCTAATTCTTTCTTGTATGAATGGCTGAAAACAGCTCCACAGCTTGGCGACGAAATTCGTCGAACAACCATAAAGATGGATCCGAAATTATGCTTCGTCGCCATGCCTTTTGCCAAAGAGTTTACCGATGTTTATGAATCCGCCATCGAACCCGCTGTTAAAGAGTGTGGTTACGAATGCCTGCGAATTGACAGAAAGCCAACCAATAAAAGGATTACTGACGAGATTCCCGAGGCGATTCAGTCAGCTTGTTTTGTCATTCCGGCTTGACGTTTAGTGCCTTATATTTATTTTCCCGTATTTTTCTCTGCATCTCATCCAGGCGTTTTTGATACACGCCGGCGGCGGCTTGCACCGATTGTTTCTGCTCGAGCAATTTGATCATACGATCCAAGGCGGTGATTTTTTGATCGACGTAAGCGATGTCCGGCGCAGCGGCATTGGCGGCGTTGAGTTGCACCGAGGATTGTTCGAGGCTGGTCAGGGCTTGCCATTGCTTCAATTTGGCTTCCAACGAGGCCTGCAGCATCTGTGAGATCGCATTGGCCTCCTCGGGCGTTATGGCCGAATGGGTTTCCGGCAGCGTTGCGGGCGCTGATGACTCAGTTTCCGGCGAGGAGGATTTTTCGGCCAAGCTTGCGGCTGACAACGACGCCATTTGCGGCGCCGGCACCTCGTTATTCTCTGCTGTGCTTTGGGCGTTTTGAGCAAAACTATTTGATTTCACCACAGCAAACGATAACCCCAAGAGCAGTGAAATGCGCAAGACTTGGGCGACGGTGCTCCCGCTCCGTGAGATCAAACGTTTCATGGCGCTGTCCTCAATCTAAAATGGTGATGACAAAAAACTATTTGGTTGACGATAGCTCCCGGCAAAAAAATGTCAGCCTGTATGCCGGTTGGTCCGTTGCAAACTTTTTTGCAAAGAATCGGCTCGGCAGGGATCAAAGCAATAAAAGGGCCAGGATTTAACACGCTGTTTAATATGAACGCGTTTGCAGCGGCATTCTCGTGCAAATACAAAATTGTACGAAAGCCGCGATTGAGTTACAGGTTTGTTAAAGGACGGTGGAACAGTATTTGTAAAATAAGTTTAGGAAATCGCCAAGTCAAACTTTAAAATGACTCATTGCGCCCATGCAAAACATCAAAAAAATCATTCGATTGTTGTCGTTGACGGCGCTGGTTGGTTTGCCTTTGTTCGCGCAAACGCCGGAAAGAGGCAAATTGCAAGAAGAGGTGGGGAATATATCCACCCATTTGGCGCGCTTACGACAGCAGCAGCAAAGCCTTTCGCAGCAAGCAGATAGCCTCGCTCGCGATATTCAGCGCCGCAAGCAGCAATCGCCTTCGCTGCTGCAAGATCGCAGCCTGAACGCGGCGTTGCGTTTTTCCCAGACGCTTGCCGACAGCATGCAGCAACTGCAGCAAGAGGAGAATCGCGTTGATCGCCTGCTCCGTCAAAAAGCTGAACAATTGCTCAAAATTTTGAATGAAGAGATCGCGCGTCTCGCCAATGACGGTGAGAAGCTCAAGCGCGAGAAAAATTCCAAGCAACGCGAGCAAGTTAAAGCCGAGTTGCTGGAATGCCGCGAATGGCAACGGCGCTGCCAGGCTCTTCTGGAGCAACCGCCGCCGGCGATCATCATCTACGAAGTCGAAGTCAAGTCGGAAGATTCGCCGGAAACGTTGCGCCGCAAGGCCGATTTTCTGCGCGATCAGTCGGATCGGCTGCGCCGGGAAGTGAAACGTCTCGACGGTAAAATCGCCGAGATCAAAGACGAGACCCAGGTGCGCGAGCGCATGACGGATTTTACCGACGAGTTGGCGTTGCTCGATCCGAACCGCGAAGGTGTGTCCAGTAGCGCGTCGTCCTTCGGCGCTTCGCGAGGTGATAATTCTGCTGCACCGAGCACTGATTTTGATGTTGAGCGCATTGCCAGCAAAAACCTGACCTTGCCGCTATCGCAATTCGCTTGGCCGGGCAACGTCGGAGATTTGTCATTCGACGATTTGGAGCGTTGGCGCAGTGCGCTCGATCAGCAAAAAAAGCGGCGCCAGGCGCAAGCCGACAGTCTCGCGCAACGGGCGCGTGACATCGAACAGTTGATTGAAAATCAGCTCAAGTCTGCCGGAGAGAAACGCCAATAAATAAATGGAAAGATGGTTTGCAGGTGGCTTGGCATTCTTGTCGGCGGCAACTGTCGTGTGCAGCCAAAGCTTTTATGGCTTGAGCCACACGGCTTTACATATGCGCGCGCCACAGCTTGCCGATCACCTTGGCGATCAACCCCTCACTCGCGGCCAGGCGGTAAATACGAAATGGCGATTGGCGCACCGGCTGCAAGGCGGATGGGAATATGACAGCAACATCTACGAGACGAGCGCGCAACGCACCACGAGCGGCTCGGCGCGTTTTCTCTTGAGCACGCGCGGCGATCGCCGCAACGAACGCTGGCAAATTAATTATGCGTATGCCGCGGTGCTGCAGAATTATCCCCGCTACGGAGACGAAAACAAGCTGAGCCATGACCTCGACGGACAAGTTGCAGTAAGATTATGCCGTTGGTTGCAATTGTCGTCAAAGGCGAATGCCACGCTGAAATTGTATTTGGAAAATACCGCGGATTACGCCACCACCTTGGACAATTTGATGGCAAGCATAAGCTTGCCGCATAAAATCCTGGCGGATTTGAGCTTCGAAACCGGCCAGCTCGATTATGCCGAAACCGGTATTTATGATTTTGATTTCACGTTTCGCGGTGCGGAGCTCGTGTTGCGCCGGACGCTGACGCCAAGCAGCACGCTCGAAACCACCCTCAACCGCCGGGTGGTGCGCTACGAACGCCGGGCGCGTGCGTATGGCCCAAGTCAGCAACTGGAAGACAAGGCCGAACTCCAGCGTGACGTGCTCACGACTTTTCGCACGGCGATGACTTATGGCCGCAAGCTGGTGACGCAGGTTGCCGTCGAAGCGCAGATCAATCGCTCCAACAGTTTTGGCTATGATTTCACGCGGTTTCGCGCCAGCGGTTTGTTGGGATTTCGCCCGGCGAGAAACTGGCTGCTGCGCGCCGCCGGCACCTTGCAGCGCAAACGCTACCGCGACGATCTGGCGCGCCTCAACATTCGCGATCTCGACACTGAGCGCGAACAGAGCAATTTTTTAGTGGTCGATCTCAGCCGCGACTTTTCTCCGGAGATTTCCTTGATCGCGCGCGCCGCGGTTTATAATAATGAATCCACCGTGCCCGGCGTGTTCTATCGCAAGATGCTTTATTTTACGGGATTGGAGGTTCGTTTATAGAAAAGGCCAAGTTATGAAACGCCAAAATAGCGGACTTGCCGTATTTTGCCAATACGCAATTTCAAGCCGTGGACCTGCCTTATGGCGACGGTGATTTCAGCATGACGATTTTGCTTCCCAGCCCGCAAACGCCGATCGATGCTCTCGTCGCCGATTTACAACACGGGAATTGGCAGCTTTGGACAAAGAGTTTTGCCAAACAAACCGGCAATTTGTCGTTGCCCAAGTTTCTTCTCGAATATGACTTGACGTTGAATGACGTCCTGAAAGCACTGGGAACGGCAATCGCTTTTTCTCCGGATCAAGCGGACTTTACCAAAATGGATAAACAGGGTGGGTTGTTTATCAGTAAAGTCAAGCACAAAACTTTTGTCGAAGTAAATGAAGAAGGCACGGAAGCGGCCGCCGTCACTTCGGTTGAAATTGGCCGGACGTCTATTGGTGACGCCTTTGCGATGCGCGTTGATCGCCCGTTTGTCTTCGTGATTCGTGAGAATCATTCCGGAACCATACTTTTTGTTGGGAAGATTGTAGAACCGAATTTGAAGTAAGAACAAAACCAAAGAAAGGCGTGAAATGCAAGCTCGTTTGCAGATGCATCGCTTTTGGCGGCAAAGCTATTTTGCCGTGCTCATTCTCTGCGCGGCCATGCTCGGCTGTGAGTCTAAAATCAACAGCGTGACCGGCGATGATATGGAATTTAGGACGATTGCCTGGAATTACATCACCGAACCGGAGAAAGCGACGGTGACAGGGGACTGGCGTACTGCCAAAGTCCAGACCACACAATGGAACGATAAAACCGCCGTATCCGTGACTTTTAATACGACGGATGATGCGCTGCTCGGCCCGATCGTCATCATGATCGATCCGCCAACGAAAAAGGTCGTGCAGCAACTTCCGCGATTTTAACTTTATCTGAGGCAAAAACAATGTTCACAAATGCAACCCCAAAATTCAGCATGTGCCATCACAACATCAGCAGGATATTCAACACGATGAAACTGAGCCTTTTGTTTATTTTAAGCGCCGCCGTCGTTTGGAGCTGCGACCATACGAATCTTTTTTCGCCAACGCCGGACGAAAAAAATCAAACGATTGTTGACGGACCTTCCGGCCAAAGCGTCATCGAAATGCACGTGACCGGCGGCTTCGCCGGCGTCAACGAGCAGTTGCTGATCGACGCCAATCGCTTCGTCCGCTTCAGCGATCAAAGCGGGCAAATCGAGACGGCGCTGTCAGCGGAAGAGCACAGCCGCCTGGTCGCGCTCTTTGTTGAAAAAGATTTTCTCCATTTGCAATCTTCCTACGTTGATGCCAGAATCGCCGATGCGTTTCAATTTCGCCTGGTCTTTCGCTACAGCGGCAGCGAGAAAGAAGTTGCCACCGACTATTTCACCGCGCCAGCGGAGCTGAAAACGCTCGTCGACAACTTGCGCGGTTTGATCGAGGGCTTGCGCCGGCAGTCGCTCACACTCGAGATCAAAGCCAGCGCTGAAACGCTGCGGCACGGTGAGACGCTGACCCTGACGTTGACGGCAACCAATCGCAACGAGGCGCCGATCACACTGCAAACCGGCGGACAAAAGTTTGACTTCTTCGCTCTGCCGGGCGGCGCCGTAACCGCGCCTACGCGCTCGTCGTCAGTGCTTTGGAATTGGGCGCACGACAAAGTCTTCATTGCGATTGTCGAAGCCATAACTTTCCAACCCGGTGAAAGCCGCACGTACACCGTGGAATGGGACGGCCGCAACAACAATGGCGATTTGCTGGAAGGCGAGTTTTGGCTCGGCGCCCGGCTCGTCGCGCGCCCGGGCGGGTATTCGCCGCTGCGCCCTGTGGTTGTCACGAAGTAAAAATTGTGTTGGTGTTGCAAGACGTTCTGAAAATCAAAATATTTGCGCTGGGGAAAGCCTCGCCGAGGTTGATTGGCGCCGCGGCCGAATGCGGCGCAAATTCTATTTCGTCGGCGCTGGCTTGAGGGCGGGCTTTGACTGGTCGCATCGTAAAACCAGTGAGAGTGTTTTTATATATCAACGTGTGAGGGAATTATGAATCACTATCGCGCCTCTGTCATTATGCTAATCGTGCTGGCGATGTGGCTCATGAATTGTAGCCACCAACAGCCGTCAATTTGGGATGGCGGATCAGTTGTGGATTACCGCAGCTTGGTCGAGGGGCTTCGTGCGGCAGGCCATAGCGTCGAGCCGGTCGTAGAAGAGATTTCGCAGCCTTTCTTTTCTGTCAAAGGCCGGCGCCTCATCGTTGACGGTGAATCCGTTCAAGTTTTTGAGTATGAGAACAATGCCGCTGCCGAGACCGAAGCGGCGCTGATCCCGCCGGCCAACATGAGGATACTTTGGGCCGTTACGCCTCACTTTTACAAGAAAGGCAAATTGATTGTTTTATACGTCGGTGACCAAACGGCTATTACAGAGACTTTGATAGCTCTGGTGGGTCCGCAATTTGCGGGCAGGTAAGGGATTAGCAAAACAATAGGCAGGTTAAAACAAGGAGATCAACGATGTATGAGAACTTCTCCGCAGTCTTGCCACCCTTCACACGCTTCGAGTTTAAGGCACGCTCCACTGTGGCGAGGACACTGGGGCTGGTTATTATCGCAGTGGCTCTAATCACAGCAGCGTGCAGCCCTGAATCTGCCCCAAACCAATATGACTACGACGGCATCTTCTTCCCGCGCCAGAAAGCCGGTGTCGCTGTCATGGATGCTATACTCATCGGCAAGCTGGTCGAAGTTGAAGGCTGCCTTCGGATCAACGACGCCAACGGCGAAACCAGCTATCTCGTCGTGTGGCCGTCTAATTACTCGCTGAAAGTTGTAAATGGCGTGATCATGGTGATGGATGGGGCGGGTAAAACGAAGGTACGAGTTGGAGAAGAAATCTTTGTTAGCGGCGGTGAAACCAAATCAGTCGAGGGCATCACAGCGCTCGATGATCAACTGAAGCGGGAATTGTCGACGCGGTGTTCAGGTCCTTATTGGCTGGTGGGAAGCGAGGTCAGGCGAGCTGGGAGCATGGGCAAATCGAATCAGGAGTGAGACAATATGAATCGCAAAATGATACCACTGCTCGCGGCGCTCGCGTTTGCCTTGCCTTTGCCATTGGCGAGGGCACAAACCGGCGCCGCGTTTGATTTGCAAGCTTACCAAAATTTTCTGGCCGCCCATCGCGATCTCGCCGCCGGCCAATTGTTGGCGATGTATCCCACCACCTCTTTTCGCGACAAGATCGCTGTTGATGTCAAAGCCGTCGCGTACCTCGACAGCATCAACCGCGTCTACAAGCTCACGGCCGACGAGCTGGCGCTTTTGCAGGAGCACGGCTTCGTGGTCTCCGAGCGGCTGTCCCGGCAGAGCTTCGGCTTGGCCTATCTGGAAATTTATCAAAACGATTTGCCCGTCTTCGTCTCCACCGATGCGTTGTTGCACGCGCTGCACAAGTCGTATGACGCCATTTTGCAGGACACCGAGCTGGGCGTGCTCATTCCGCGACTCAAAGAGCTGCTGCTGCGCTTGCATGGCGCTTGGCCGTCTTTGGCGAATACCTACGCCGGCAAGCCGGAGATGCAGACGATGCTGAACGACGCCGATGTATATTTGAATATCGCGCTGCGATTGCTCGGCGAAAACGTAGCGCCGCAGCGTGCAGAAAATCTAACGGCTATCAATCAATTGCTCACCCTCATCGCTGCCGAAAGCCCGGCCGACTTCATGCTCTTCAGCACGACGCCGCGCACCATCGACTTCAGCCAGTTCCGGCCGCGCGGGCATTATACTCAAGATGAGTTATTGAAAAAATATTTTCAAGCGATGATCTGGCTCGGCCGCACGGAATTGATGTTGTCCAAGCCGAAAATCCCCGGCGGCGTGGAACCGACCGATGCCGACATTCAGCGGCAAACCATCGTTTCATTTCTTCTTTTAGAAGCTGCACAAAGCAGCGGCGCCGTCGCGCTTTGGCAGGAGATCGACGGCATCATCCGTTTTCTCGTGGGCGAAAGCGACAACGTGGCCTTGCCGCATCTGCAACTGCTGGCCGCCGAGATCGGGCTTGTCCAAGCTGATGAGTTGCTCGAGACGGCACGCTGGCAGGCTTTTAAAGACGCTTTGGCAACCAAAGCGTTCGCGATGCAGCGCATCAACTCGCAAATTCTCATCACCGATCCATTCAACCCCGAACAGCTCGAGCCGCCCGCGGCTTTTCTCTTGTTTGGCCAACGCTTCGTCATCGACGCCTACGTGATGTGGAACGTCGTCTACGATCGCATTTTGTTTCAAAGCCAAAAAGTCTGGCGCGAGCTGCCTTCGAGCCTCGACGTGCTGTTTGCGCTCGGCAATGACGCCACCGCGGTTTTGCTCAAAAACGATTTGGATCAATATCATTACGCCTCCAACAGTGCGGCGCTGCGCTATCTCGTCGATTCGTATGAAGAAGACTTTTGGAACAGCGCGCTGTACAACGTGTGGCTGCAGTCGATCCGCAAGCTGAATCCGCCAAAAGACTTGTCGCCATTGCCGGCGTTCATGCAAACCGGTGCCTTTTGGCAGCAAAAGATGAACACCCAACTCGCGGCGTGGGCGCAATTGCGGCACGACAATCTGCTTTACGCCAAACAGTCTTATACCGGCGGCACCACGTGCAGTTTTCCGCACAGCTTTGTCGAACCGTTTCCGGACGTCTATCGAACTTTGCAAAATTTTGCACAACAGGCGCAGGTCAATTTTAGCGCCGTGAATTTCGCCGACCTCGACCGCAAAAATGGTATTCTCACTTATTTTTCCGGCATGGCGGGAACGATGGATACTCTGGCGACGATTGCAGAAAAACAGCTCAATCGCATTCAGCTTGACCTGACTGAAGTAAATTTTCTCAAGAGCATGCTTTTCCAACCCCGAATGTGCGGCGAGCCGCTGAGCGGCTGGTATCCCAAGCTTTTTTATCGCCATCCGGATGATTGCGCTGAAATGGATGTCGTTGTCGCCGACGTCCACACGGCGCCGACGGACGCGTCAGGCAATCCGGTAGGACATGTTCTGCACGCCGGCACCGGCCCGCTCGACCTCGGCATCTTCATCGCCGAATGTTCTGACGGAACGCCGACGGCTTACATCGGCCCAGTAATGAGTTACTATGAGCACGTGACGATGAACTTCAAGCGCTTGACGGATGAAGAATGGAAAGAGCTTTATCAGAAGCCGCCGTCATTTCGTCCGGCGTGGGTGAATGTCTATCTCGCCGATGCAAACGGCAAACGCCGCGCGCCAGGGCCGAAATTGGTGACGAGCGTGAAAGAGCCGCTGGCGCAAAACGAGCCGCCGGCCAATTATCTCTTGCATCAAAATTATCCAAATCCGTTTAACGCCGGCACAGTGATTCGTTTTGAGATTCCAGCATCGCTCGCCAATGCCTCGACGCGTCTTGCCGTTTATAACGTGCGCGGTGAGCTGGTGCGCGAGCTGATCAATCGGCGGTTGCCCGCAGGGAATTACGTCGCGCGCTGGGAGGGCAAGGATGACGCCGGACACGAGGTGGCGTCGGGAATTTATTTCTACCGGCTTCAAGTTGGCAATGTCGCCGAGATGCGGAAGCTTAGTTTGTTGAAATAAGGCGATGGTTTTCTCTCCGGGGTGATATCACGACCAACTTCTGTAGCAAAAAAGGTGCGTTATGAAGAAGGTAATATCGTGCAGCTTCGTCATCATGCTCTGTATTGCAGGCTGCACACAAATGCCCAATTCGCCAGAGCCTCAAGAGCCTCAGATCGAACTTTTGCCAGAGCCTCAGGTCGAGCTTTTGCTAAAAGGGGAAAAGAGGGTATTTCAGAACAACGATGTGATTGAATTTCAGCTTCACAATGCGGGCCAAGATACCATCTGGTTGAGGATTTGCGGCCCTGTTCGACTCAATCAATTAACAACTGACGGATGGCGAGATTGGGGCCCGCTTTGCGTCTGGGATGGGATTGTGGTGTCTCTTCCTCCAAAGGGCATTATCGAAGGCAAAAATGGTCCCATTCATAGTTTTGTTGAAGAACTCCGTGGAACGTGCCGCTACGTTGCTGACATTTACAGAAAAGTTGCTTTGCAAGAGCGTCCGCATTTTGAGCGTTTGCCCGATGTCATCTCGGAGACATTTGTGATTCGGCGATGATTGTCCAATGCTTGCAAAAGCTCAGTAGCTTAACCCTACGGAATTTATTTCTATCGCCTGTAAGTCGGCAGTATGAATGAAGTGTGGAAGCTTGCGCTGTTGCGGTAAGAATTGTTTGATCGTTTTAAGATGGCTGTTATGAAAGCATATTTCCGTCTGATCGTGGGCGCTTTGGTGCTCACCGGCGCTGCACGCGCTCAACAGTTCGAGCAATTCGGTCTTGCGGGCAAAACCGGCACGGCGATGCACCTGTTTTGGGGTAATCTTTACGCCGCCACACAAGATAGCGGCGTCTATCGCCGTTATATCGGTGATGCAGATTCCGGTTGGGTTCATCTCGGTGTGCCGGCGAAAAGTCTCAATGCGATTTTTGCGTTTCACACCTTTTGTCCGGTTATCTGTTGGAAAAGTATTTTGGCCGGCGCGACGCTGGATGAGGCCATGGGCGATTCCGCGCTCATTTATTTTTATCAGCAAAGGCCGGACACCTGCACAAAGAAAGGTCAGTGGACAGCAGCAGATCATGGCATCGATCGCATGACCGTCAAGCAAATCAATGCCATAACCGGAACAGCCGTGTGCTTGCCAGTGCAGGATTTTGTTACTGCCCTTGCTGCAGGCCCCGCTTTCATTGGGCGCTCGTTGGATCGCGGCAAGACTTGGCAACAAGTTTGGCAGCAACCGTTGGCGAACGTGCTCACGTTAGTCTCCAAAAAACAATCTCCAGTCATGCGCCTTGATGAGCACGTATGGGCCGGCGGGTCTTTGAAAGATGTCGTCTCTGACCGATTCAAGCCGCTCATTTTGCGCTCATCTGATTCTGGCGAGACCTGGGAAGACCGCAGTCCTTTCAATCTCGGTTGGGATGAAGAATGTCATGCGCTCGCGCTTGATCCGGCGGACACGAATATGGTGTATGCCGCGCTGACGACCACCATCATCAAATCCAAAGACGGCGGCAAAAGTTGGAGCATCGTTCTGACGGATTTGCAAGCGCGGTTCACTTCGCTGGCGGTCAACCCTGCCCGTACGCAGCACGTTCTCGCGGGCGGAGTCATTGCTGACAATATTTTCTTGCTCTATGAAAGCTTTGACGGCGGCGAGCATTGGAACAAGTTGTTTTCGACCCGCTCAGTGAAAGGCGTGAGCAGCATGGTGTTCGATCCGTTCATCGCGCGCGATCCTCCGCCTCGTCCGCAAATGGTCTATCTCGCCACGCTTGGTACCGGCGTGTTTCGCTACACGCTGGCAACGACGAAGGTGGAGCAGACGCAAGACGTGCCCGAAAATTTTCGTCTTGAGCCAACATTTCCAAATCCAAGCGGCTGGCGAGAAATTACATCTCTCACCTTTCACGTTTATGCGCCGAGCGCGGATCAACTCCGTGTGGGCTTGATGAATGTGCTTGGCCAGGAGATCGCAAGCTGGCGCGTGAGCTTGCATGCCGGAGAACAAAACCTTCTGCTGCCATTGGAGCAGACAAAACTCACTGCGGGCGTTTATTTCATTCGCGCCGAGTGGCGTTCGCAGATAATTGTGAGGAAGTGGATGGTGGTGCGTTGAAGATCGAGGACTGAAGAGCGAGTATAGAGAATGGCAAAGATTATTCGCCAATTTCACCATCACATCGCAATATACTGCGGAGCCGTACTGCTATGAAACGACTTTTTCCCCTCGCTTTTGCCGCTATGTTATTGAGCTGCACGCCGGCCATAAACAACGCGCCGAACACCGGCCTGGAAGGCCAGGTTATACGCGGACCGATAACGCCCGTCTGCACGGAGAACGTGCCATGTGACGCTCCTTTCAGCGCCTGGTTTAGTGTTTTAAAGGATGATCACGAAGTGAGCCGTTTTCAAAGCGATATTCATGGCAAATTCGCTGTTGCGCTTGATCCCGGAGCATATACCATCGTTCCGGACAGCACGGCGCCGCTCATGCATCCGCGGCAACAGCGGGAAGAGGTCGAAGTGCAACCGGAAGGCATTACGCAAGTGACTCTTTATTTCGATACGGGCATTCGCTGAGACAAATGTGCTGATGAAAATGAAAAAACTGTTCACAACTCTGCTGCTCATGGGCATGGCCGTTAGCCCAGTTACGCCACAACCCTCCACGCCGCGATTAGAGCCTTTCGGCTTGGAGGGAAAACGTGTTACGGCGCTTGGCATTTCACCGCAGCTTGCGCCTTCACACCAGCATCTCTATGCAACGACGGAGGAGGACGGCGTTTATCGACGCCCTCTCCTTCATCCTGACTCAACGTGGACGAGTTTGGGTTTGGAGGGGAAACGCATCAAGGCGCTGGACATTCAAGTTTGGGGCGCTGGGCCGGCCATCTTTCATACACCCGTCGTAGGTGGATGGCCTGATTACAGCAACGGTGATTCAACGCTCATTTATCGCTTTGAAAACAACAACTGGATACCGGCAGACTCCGGCATTGCTCGAACTTTCTCCGTCATATCATTGGCAAGTTTCGCCTCCGGAGGGCATGAGCCGCCGGGATTTGCTTTTGCCAGTTTGGGCAACACAAATTTCTACTTTGTTTATCGCTCTCATATACGAGGTCGAAGATGGGAGGCCGTTTTCGGTTCCGACGTATTGGATGGACCGTTGATAACCGCCCTAGCCGTCAATCAAAATGGCCTGCTCAAAGAAGTTTGGATCGGCGGTTATGACGGATTATTTTTTCAGCCATGGCTTCGCAAATCTGTTGACATGGGTTTGACTTGGCAGCCCCTCTTCTTCATCGGTCTGAATTTGGGTCCTGAGAACGGTTGTCATGCTTTCGCTTTTCATCCAATCGACCCGGGCATAGTTTACGTTGGCATGGATGGAACTGTTATCAAAACCATTGATGGCGGAAAAACCTGGACTCACACCGGTTTGCGCGACACGCTTCTTGTTTCCTTTCCCGGCTTGGTCATGGATCCTTTTAAGCTCGAACATATCTACGCCGGTGGAAGATTGAGACTTGGAGACTCGTGGGTGCTTTGGGAGAGTTTCGATGCCGGCATGACCTGGCAAAAAGTTGTTCCCATGTTTTCGCTGGCGGGCATCACGCGTATCGTGGCAGATCCCAACACGCCCGGCGTTATTTATATCGCGACCGCCGGCAATGGCGTCTGGCGTTATGAAAGCGACATCGTTGCGGTGAAAGACCGGCGAGAAGAAGCTTCGCCACAAGACTTCGCGCTGGAACAGAATTATCCCAATCCATTCTCGACCGAAGGGAGATCCCACGCTGCGGGAAATGGTGGCACGATAATTCGTTTCGCGATTCCTTTGTCATTAGCCAATTCCCCGGCACATCTGGCAATTTACAACCTGCGCGGCGAGCTGGTGCGCGAGCTGCTGAATCGCCGTTTGCCGGCGGACCGCTATCTTGTGCGATGGGATGGAAGAAACGACGCCGGACGCGAAGTGGCCTCGGGAATTTATCTGTATCGCTTGCAAGTCGGCCATCTCACTGAGATGCGCAAGCTCAGTTTGTTGAAATAAGGAAGGAGAACATGATGAGCACGACGCGTGTATTCTTCTGTGTATTTTTAATATGGATCTTTGAGGGATGCGAGCACGAGAGTTTGACAGACCTCGCAAGCGATGATAATTTCAACATTTCGATCAGCGTCGAAAAAGATGTTTATACTTTTAATGCCGGTCCGGAACCCAAAGTGACGCTCAGAAATGATTCGAAGCGAGAAGTTTATTTTCCCATGAGTTCGTATGTGGGCTTTGAACGATTCCAAAATGGGAACTGGATCAACTATACTGAATGGTTCGTAGTGGATGGCATCGGCTATTCTTGGCCATTAAAATCTGGCCAAAGCATCACAGAGGTGGCGCCATTTGGATATTTCAGTCAAGAAGAGATACCCGGAACCTATCGGTTTAAGTTTCTCGTTTATAAAGACAAGAATCTCAAATTTCCGCTTCCATTGAATCAACGCGTTTCGCGCCCGTTTGAAGTGGTCAAATAGAATTTATGTCGGAGGTGGGTTATGAAGGTAGAGAGACTGATAACGACTGCTCTGCTCACTTTCTCTGTTTTTATTGGCTCAAGCTGTGATCATTCATTGGGACCGGGTGTCCCGAGTGGTGACCACATCTACTTCAATTCATTTGAGTCGCCTCAGGACACCGTTGGATGGCGAGGAGGAATGCAATTCAGAAACGAAGCTCCGCCAAGCGGCGGTCGACAATCCATTTTCATCTCCGGCGGGTGCGTTGTTCCCCATGCTTATATCGAATTCGATGGGATTGACAAAGGCAGCCACCTTTTGCTTCGTTGCTGGGGCAAAAACTTGGCTATTGGTGGTATTGTCGAGTTGCAGGTGGCAGACGATAGGTCCAGAACAATTGGAATTGGGGTCGCCGTTGCCGCTACCACATGGAAGTTTTACCAGTCAGCGGATACACTGTATTGGCCGGCTAACCACAGGCTGAAACTCTCCCTGAGTAGTGGAGGGCTTAAGCCAAGCGCCATGCTTGTCGACCAGATTGACGTCATCAAAGTCGTTTGAACCAAGGAAAACGAAAATATGGAACAAAAAAAGTAGTGAACAGAAAATGGAGACAAGTAACAGTAAATGATGGAGTCAAGAGAATGTGGCTCACAACGCTTCTGACTATGACACTTAGCGCCGCTGCGATATACGCCCAATCTCATTCTCCGCGCTTGGACTCCTTCGGTTTGGAAGGGAAGGTCGTGACCGCGTTGGGCATTTATGGATCGCTGTATGCCGGCACCGACGGCGACGGCGTTTTTCGCCGCCATATTTATAATCCTGACACTTGCTGGGCATCGCTCGGACTTGAAGGCAGAAAGATTCGCTCGGTTTATCCGCATAAATATGGCCCGCTTGGCTTTGCGACAACGGTCGGTATCGAACGGAATCCAATGAAAAAAGATTCTGTGCTCATCTATTGCTCGACATTTGATCAGCTTGAGTGGACCGTCACCGACAGCGGCATAATTCGCAGCGAAGTGATGGCGATTCGTTCGCTTGATGGTTTTCCCGATCCGACCATTTGCGGCGAAACTTTTGCCGGCGCGATTGGAACAAGCGGTCAGATTTGGCGGCGCGGTTTCAACCGCACGCATTGGAAGAAAGTTTTTGATATTGGTGCCGGCGTGGTGAATGTCGTGCGCGCGGATCAGCAAAGTGGCAATGTTTGGGCGGGCGGCGAAACCGGCTTCTTCGCTCCATGGATTGCCAAATCAACTGACAAAGGTGAGAATTGGGAAATCTTCTATCCAGATTTGAGCGGCGATAATGCCTGCAATTCCATCGTGATTCATCCCGATGATCCCGATGTTGCCTATGCCGGCATGGAAGGCGCGGTGATTAAAACAGCCGATGGCGGAAAGACCTGGAGCTACACCGGGCTGCGTGACACGCCGGCTTATATGTATGGATTGGCGATTGATGCCGCCACACCCGATCATATTTTCGCCGGCGGCACGATTGCGAACCCGAATACGTGGGCTTTGTGGGAAAGCTTTGACGGCGGTGAAACCTGGATAGAAATTCCGCCAGCCGGCCCACCAGCCGACGCGGGTATGGCGTCGCTTGCGATCACCGGCATCTCGAGCATCATTGCCGATCCCGGCAGGCCCGGCGTGATTTATATTGCCACCTACGGTCACGGGGTTTGGAAGTATGAAAGCCTGTCGACCGGCGTTGACGATCCGGACGATCCGGCTTTGCCAAAGGGATTCGTGCTCGAACAAAACTATCCCAATCCGCTGCAAACCCCTGTCTTGAACGCCGGCACGACGATTCGCTTTACAATTCCGCCGGCTTTAACCAACGTTTCAACAAATCTGGCGATCTATAACCTCCGCGGCGAGCTGGTGCGCGAGCTCGTCAATCGGCGGCTGCCGGCAGGGAATTACGTCGCACGCTGGGAGGGAAGCAATGATGCCGGTCGTGAAGTGGCGTCGGGGGTTTATTTCTACCGGCTGGAAGTCGGGAGTGTGAATGAAGTGCGGAAGCTTACGTTGTTGCGGTAAGAATCATTTGATCGTTTTGAGATGGCTGTTATGAAAGCATATTTCTATCTGATCATGGGCGCTCTGGTGCTTAGCGGCACAGCACGCGCTCAACAGCTCGAGCAGTTCGGTCTGGCGGGCAAAACCGTCACGGCCATGCACCTGTTTTGGGGTAATCTTTATGCCGCCACACAAGACAGCGGCGTTTATCGCCGCTATCTTGGCGAGCCGGATTCGGGCTGGGTTCATCTCGGTGTGCCGGCGAAAAATCTCAACGCGATTTTTGCGTTTCACACCTTTTGCCCGCTCGTTTGCTGGAAGGGCATTCTCGTTGGCGCCACGCTTGATGATGCTGCTGGCGACTCGGCTCTGATCTATTTTTATCAGCAACGGCCGGATACGTGCACGAAGAAAGGTCACTGGATAGCAGCCGATCGTGGCGTCAATCGCATGACTGTCAATCGAATCAATGCCATAACCGGAACAGCCGTGTGCGAGCCAATTTTGGATTTTGTTACTGCCTTTGCAGCAGGCCCCGCTTTCATTGGGCGCTCGTTGGATCGCGGCAAGACTTGGCAACAAGTTTGGCAGCAACCGTTGGCGAACGTGCTCACGTTAGCCTCCAAAAAACGATCTCCATTCATGCCCTTTGATGAGTGCGTATGGGCCGGTGGCTGCTTGAAAGATGTCGTCCCCGACCGATTCAAGCCGCTCATTTTGCGCTCATTTGATTCCGGCGAGACCTGGGAAGACCGCAGTCCTTTGAATCTCGGTTTGGATGAAGAATGCCAGGCGCTCGCGCTTAATCCGGCGGACACGAATATGGTGTATGCCGCACTGACGACCACCATCATCAAATCCAAAGATGGCGGCAAAAGTTGGAGCATCGTTCTGACGGATTTGCAAGCGCGGTTCACTTCGCTGGCGGTCAACCCTGCCCGTAAGCAGCACGTTCTCGCAGGCGGAGTCATTGCTGACAATATTTTCTTGCTCTATGAGAGCTTTGATGGCGGCGAGCATTGGAACACGTTGTTTTCGACCCGCTCGGTGAAAGGCGTGAGCAGCATCGTGTTTGATCCGTTCATCGCGCGTCCTCGTCCGCAAATGGTCTATCTCGCCACGCTTGGAACCGGCGTGTTTCGCTACACGCTGGCAACAACGAAGGTGGAGCAGACGCAAAACGTGCCCGAAGATTTTCGTCTTGAGCCAACATTTCCAAATCCAAGCGGCTGGCGGGAAATTACATCTCTCACCTTTCACGTTTATGCGCCGAGCGTGGATCAACTCCGTGTGGGCTTGATGAATGTGCTTGGCCAGGAGGTCGCAAGCTGGCACGTGAGCTTGCATGCCGGAGAGCAAAATCTCTTGCTGCCATTGGAGCAGGCAAAACTCACAGCGGGCGTTTATTTCATTCGCGCCGAGTGGCGCGCGCAGATTATTGTGAGGAAGTGGACGGTGGTGCGTTGAAGATCGAGGATATAAGTATTTGAGAAAATGCCATGAAACAATCAATCTCTTTGATGGCTCTGCCGATCATCGCCTTGATTACCAAGCAAGCGGCTTCACAATTGGTGGGCAAGCTGGAAGCTTTCGGCTTGCAAGGCAAGCGTGTGACGGCGCTGGCGCTGGCGCAGCATTTTTCTCCGCCGAACTCTTTCCTATATGCTGCAACCGAAAATGATGGCGTCTATCGACGCTCGTTGGATCCGCTTGATACCACTTGGCAGTACCTTAAGCTGGGAGGCAAAAACCTCATCGCGCTGGATATTCAAGTTTGGGGCGCAGGGCCGGCGATATTTCATGCGCCGATTGTGGGCGTCTTGCCTGATCGCAGCGCGGGCGATTCAACGCTCATTTATCGTCTCGAAGGCGAACGGTGGATTCCGGCAGACTCGGGCATCGCGCGCCGCGAAGTTTTTAACATCAAAGCATTGGCGAGTATTGAATCCGCCGGGCATGCGCCGCCTGGTGAAGCTTTCGCCGGCGGCAGCGGGCTTGTTTATCGCTCCAGAACTTTCAGTCGCTGGTGGCAGGAAGCCTTCAACGGAGGTGTTGGCGTGACCAATGCGATTGCCACGTCTCGCATGGCCTTCATTAGCGGCGCCGTGTGGGCGGGCGGCGAAACCGGCCTCTTCGCGCCATGGATCGCGAAGTCAAATGATGGCGGCAAAGCCTGGGAGGTTTTCCATCCTGATTTGAAAGGTGATAACGCCTGCAACTCGCTGGCGCTTCATCCACTGGCGCCCGATGTGGTTTACGCCGGCATGGAAGGCGCGGTGATCAAAACCACGGACGGCGGAAAAACGTGGGATTACACCGGCTTGCGTGGCACCCCGGTTTATTTTTACGGCCTGGCGCTTGATCCCAGAAATCCGGATCACATATTTGCCGGCGGCACGATCGCGAATCCCAATAATTGGGCGCTGTGGGAAAGTTTCGACGCCGGGGCCACGTGGAAGGAGATTCCGCCGCCGGTGCTTGTCACGCCGGTCATGGTCTCCGGCATTACGAGCATCATGGCGGATCGTTATGCCGCGGGTGTGGTTTATATTTCGACCTTGGGTCATGGCGTGTGGAAATATCAAAGCGGCACCACCGGCGTCGATGACCGCCGGAACCGGACGGTGCCTGGTGATTTTGTGCTCGAGCAAAACTATCCCAATCCGTTCTGGAGCGAAGCGACATCCCCCGCTTTTAACGGGGGAAATCCCGAGACGGTGATTTATTATTATTTGCCTTCGTCACAGCGCGTGAAACTGGAAGTGTACAACGTGCTCGGCGCGTTAATCGCGACTTTGGTTGATGAAGTGAAGCCCGCGGGTGAGCACGGCATCCGCTGGAATGCGCGAAATACCGCGGGGGCACTGGTGACTGCCGGGATTTATTTTTACCGGCTGCGTATCGATTCCAAGAGCATCGCGACGCGCAAAATGATCTTGTTGCGTTGAAGGAGAAGCGCCATGATTGTGAGAAAAATCATGAGCAGGGTGACCGTGTTGCTGACGTTTTTGTTGAGCATGCCGCCCGCCATGAGCCAAAACCGGAATGCCGCCGCCTTTGCCGTGAGCTACTTTTCGAAAACCCAGGATGAAGCGCGCGGCGTTGTCATGGTCATTCATGCGCCGGAAAAATGGCAGGCCCAAAGCGTGGCGAACGCGAAGCGGGCGGCGTTTTCAGCGCCGGCCGGCTCGCCCGGGCAAACACTTTCGCTCCAGGTTTATAATCTTACCGGCCAGCAGATTTATCAGGCGCAATCTTACCGCCAGGAACTCAGTTGGGATGGCAGAGATCAAGGCCGCCATGCCGTGGCGAGCGGCATTTATCTTTTCATCATTCGCAACAGCAACAGTCCGGCTCAAACGAAGTCACTTCTCAGCGGAAGGCTTTTTGAAGACGTCACCTCGGCCTCGTTGCCCCAGGACACTTCGCAGAGCGGCGATGTCGAGCTGGGTGATCTTGATGGCGACGGCGATTTGGATCTCGTCATCGCGCACCTCACCGGGCGCTATGGCCGGCAGCCGCAGGTTTTGATTAATGATGGCCGCGGAAAATTTCGCGATGAAACCGCGACGCGACTGCCGCATCTTCTCACCTTGACCAACGATGTCGACCTGGTCGACGTGGACGGCGACGACGATCTCGACATTTACCTGGCGAACACGCATGCGGATTGGGATTCGCGCTTCGCGGATAAGCTGCTAATCAATGACGGCAACGGCCGCTTTCGGGATGAAACCGCCGCCCGCATTTCACAGGATTGGATCGGCACGCCGAATGTGGCCTTTGGCGACGTGGACGGCGACGGCGACGCTGATTTACTCGTCACGCATTTGCCGGTGTCAGCGCCTTTTTCCGGCGTGCGTCTGTTGTTGAACAACGGACAAGGTGTTTTTGCCGACAGCACAAAAGGACGGCTCGATACTTCGGCATACTCCTCGCTTAACGTGGCTTTGTTCGACGCCAATCATGATCATCGTTTGGACATGGCGCTGGCCAACCACGCGATAGTGATTACCGATGAAAACGGCAATCCCATTTTTTCGCTCAGCGGACAAAACGCGATCTTCATCAACCAAGGCCGCGGCTATTTTAAAGATGAAACCGCGCTGCGCCGTGCCGAAACCGTGCAAGACTTGACCGTAGAGCTTGCGCCCGGCGACGTTGACCGGGACGGCGATCTCGATTTGTTTGTGAGCAATGTCGGCTTTTCCGCCGAACAGTATTTGAACCGGCTTCTCATCAACAACGGCCAGGGCTACTTCGCAGACGAAAGCGCCATGCGCTTGCCGGAAGAAGCCGTGCCGTGGAACAACGACGCTGATTTCGCAGACTTCAACGGCGACGGCGCGCTTGATCTTTTTATGGCAAGCGTCAATCCGGAGGCCGGCGGCAATTCTCAGGATTTGCTCTATGTGAATGACGGCGCCGGCCGTTTCAGCGATCTTTCGACTTTTGATTTGCCGGAGGTGATTGATTTCAGCGCGGCCGCAGCGAGCGGCGATATCGACGGTGATGCGGATGCGGACCTCCTGGTGGCGAATACCATACCGGCGTTGGTGGCTGGCGCGAATGCCCGGAATCGTCTCTATCAAAATCAATATGACGCCGTCGCAACAAAGCCGGACGCGCCGAACTCCCCGCCGCAGTTGTTCGAAAACTATCCCAATCCCTTCCGTGCCTCCACGACGATTCGATTTCAGCTTCGGGCGCCAAGCCTCGTGCGGCTCGACATCTATAACCTCGGCGGCCAGATCGTGCGGACGTTGGCTCATGAATCACGGGCGCGCGGCGAGCATCGCATCGTGTGGGATGGCTTTGACGATCACAACCGTTTGCTGCCGAACGGGGTTTATTTTTATCGCTTGCGGACCGGCGCTTTTCGCGAAACCCGTAAGCTCATTTTGCTGCGATAAGTAATGATAAAAGCTTTCACGAATTGAGAAATGAATACGAAATTTAAAGCGCCTTTGCTTTTTGCACCGGGCCTGGCCGCCTTTATTGCGATCTGCTCCTCTTGCGATAGGAATCCATCGTCCTCTCAGATCAGCATCGATCCCGCGATCATCGGGGTATGGGCAAAACACAGCTCGTCTGTTGTCGAGAAAATGCCGGCGCAAAGAATCGATGGAATAGAAATTCATGAAGATGGCGCTGTTACCCTTCTAGGGGTTGAGACCTCTTCCGGCAAATTGATTGAGTATGATTCTCCGATTCGCCCCAATAGTAAAATTATCTTTGCCCAAAAGGGTAAATTCAGAATCGAAGTGCCCGGCGTAGGATTAAGTATCGGCGGCACGTTTGAGGGGAACTATTCGGCGTCTGCTTCGGAAATTTGTTTTTACAAACCCGATAGTTCATATTTGCCGGTGTTGAATGGAAAATATGAAAGGTCTCAATTGGGCGAAATTGTAACGACGCCTATCGTTTCTGAATTTTACGTCAAGATAGACTCGAATTCTTTTTTCAATGCCAAGGTTTGGCCCTATCCTTCCGCCTATGCAAGCTATTGGTTTTCCGCTGACAGCGCATGTCTCCAGCTTCAGGCAATATCGAACAATAATAAAGAATGGCTAAGCATTTTTATTCGCGGATTTGTCGGTATTGGAAGTTATACCCTCGGTACAGAAAGCGCTAGTTGGGCTTCCTATCGGGTCACGAGCGGAGATGTGGTTTTTAGTATTTTTACAAATCAACCCAATGCTGGAATCGTTGAAATAAAGAGTTTTGATTTGCTGAATAACACGTGCTCCGGAACTTTTTCGTTCAGAATTGATCAAGTCAATTTTACAAACGGAGTTTTCACAGTTCCCATCTACAAATGAGCAATCGAGTGATTACCCTATACGATGGGATGGAAGAAACGACGCTGGTCATGAAGTCGGCTCAGGAATTTATTTTTACCGCTCGCAGGCTGGCAACGTAACCAAGATGCGAAGGCTTACATTGTTGAAATAAGCCAATTTTATTGCCTTATTCGACAGGTCAAATTTGCTGTCGCATGCGCGCGTTGTGCTAATTTTAAAAGAATAGGACAAAGTGACGGAAACTTATAGGGCATCAGTTTAAATGGAGATGTCGTCGGTCATGAAAACTCAGCCAATCTTGCTATACCTCGCGTTTGTGATCACTATCTGTTGCAAAACGGAATCAGCGACAGCGCAAATCAACTTCTGGGAACAAACTAACGGACCGATTGGCGGCCATATAACTTCCCTCGTCCACAACTCACGAGGAGATATCTTTGTAGGAACAGCAAATGGTATCTTTCGATCTGATTCCAACAGTAAATTTGGGTCTTTTGTTCAACAAAAGAAACTCATGCTCCTGAAATAAGGGTCAACGTTACTGACCGGTCACTACAGCCAATTTAGGATGCGATAGATCAATGCAGAAGTGGCCGGTCAGTTGACCTAATTGGAACTAATGACGAAATGACAGAATCCTCATAGAATTGGAGATTATATATGAAAACCAAAATCCTTTTGATCATGTTCCTGGCGCTTGGCGTCCTCGCCGCCGGCTGCACCAAGGAAGTCGAGCGCATCTTTTACGCCGATCCGACGAGTCCCGACGGTAATCTCAATGGCAATTCCAATGGCGCCGGCAGCATCGTTGGCATCGTGCGGCCAAAGACGAGTGGCGCGAAAGTGTTGGTGCGGCAGGCCACGCCCATCGATTCCACCCTCATCGATCCCGGCAGCGGCGCTTTTCGTCTCAACAATCTTGGCGTCGGTAACTATGACGTCATCATCTTCGCCGCCAATTTCGGAACGCGCCATTTGCGCAACGTCAGCGTCTTATCCGGCGGCGTTACCTATGTCGGTGAGATTCAGCTTTCCACCATGCCCGATCTCATCGATGCCCATTTTCCCGAGGACAAGGGCGAGCTGGTGTTCAACCGGCGCTTCGATCGCCTCGCCATTTCCATTGCTTTCACGGAGCCCATGGATCGCGCCAGCGTCGAAGCCGCTTTTTCGACCAATCCGCCATCGGAAGGCGTGTTTTACTGGGGCGAATATATCTATCGGATTCCCTCCTACTATTATTTCGATGCGACTCGTGCCAACGCTTTTTCCGATTACAGTGACAAGGAAGTCGGCGCCAGAATCACCACCTTTCGCAAAATCGGCGCATTTACTTATTTGATGGCGAAGAAAGACTCTTACACCGACACGACGTACACCGTCACGCTTTCCACCGCGGCGCACGACACCGGCGGCACGCATTTGAAGTTCCCGCTGCAATTCCGTTTTTCAACCGTGCAGTCGGCGGTGACGCAAAACGCCATTCTCACCGATCCGCAACACGGCGACATCGACGTCGATTTGATCCGCTACAACGGCATTCGCCTGACTTTTCCGCGGCGCATGGATCCGATTTCAACCGAAGCGGCGCTGAGCATGACGCCCAATACCGAGCGCATTCTCATCTGGCCCGAGGGCAACCAACTGCTCATTTACACCGGCGGCCCGTTGCTGGCTGAAACCCAATACATAATCCGCCTCGACGGCAGCGCGCGTGATCTCGACGGCGTGCCCCTGGGAGAGAGTTTCGAATTTTCCTTCCAAACGCGGCCAGTAGAAGTGACGGGCACAAGCCCGAGCAAAGGCGAGCTGTTTGTGCAGTTGAATCCGAACATTAGCATAACGTTTGACACTTACATGGTCAGGTCCACAGTCGAGGCAGCGTTCGCGATGACGCCCGCGGTCCCCGGACAGTTCGTCTATGGTTATCCGAACGGGAACGGCGAGCCGAGAAACCTTATCTCGTTCATTCCGAGCGCCAGCCTGCGGCCGAACACCAAATACACGGTGAATCTCAGCACCGTAGCGCAGGATCTTTACGGCACGCGCTTGAAGACACCGTACTCGTTTGCTTTCGTGACGCGGCCGGAGTGAGCGTCTTGCCGGACGACGCTTAGAATAAGGAGAAGTTGGCATGATGCGAGTTTTTCGATATTGTATGCTCGCTGCGACTCTGGCGGGGTGTTCTCTGTTCGAGTCAGAGGAAGCCAGAGTCAGCTTTACATTTATAAATTACGCACAAATAAAACGGGAGATGATTCGCCTCACCTTTACCGACGGCAGACGAATCTGGAACCTTGATGGCACAGATTTCAAGTCGGAGTATGACGGTCCTCATTCATCTGGCAGAACGCGTACTTTCGAGACTGCCAGATCTGGCGAGCTAAAGGTGACATTCAAACTCATTGACCAAGGAGAGGTCATATCGAGCGGACAGTTTGAATTGCCCCTGCGTTCAGACTGGGGATGGGGCATCGATTTTCTGCCTGGCCCTGCCAGAGAAAATCCAATAGAAGGATGTTTCGGTTGTTTTGGCGCGAAGGTCTTCGCGCTCGATAGTAGCTATGCAGAATCGCTAACAGATTCATTGTACGCTATATCGCAATTTGACCGTCGACTTTTCGCTTGATCCGGACTACTTCAAGCGTGGGGTTTATGTGCTCAGCGGCTCGGAAGGAAAGATGTTCAATACGGTGGAACGCATTTCGTTTTTTGCCGTTTATAATTTTGGAGTCGTCTTATGAAGCCTTCAAATATTTTTTTGGCGGTGTTGTATCTTGCTTTAGCCGGATGCAGTCCCAACGCCACGGAGCCGCCTCAAGAAAACCTCGGGCCGGTGTACCTGACCGTTGACAAATCAATTTATTCGCCCGAAGACACGGTTCTCGTCACGTTGCGCAATGACAGCGAGGAGTCCGTGTTCTTGGGCGGTTGCAGCGCGCTGTTTCTCGCCACGAAAACCGACACCGGATGGAATGAGCAACCAACCAAGATCTGTGTTTGGGAGGGCATAATCCAAAAGATCAGCCCCAATAGCATTTACCAGGAAAAGTACGAAGCGAAGTATTTTCGAGCAGCGCACAAGTTTGTCGCGCCTGTTGGCTTGGGATGCCAGGAAGGCATGCCTACCGGCCAGGCAAAATGCACGCGCTGGGAAAAAATCTACTCGCAGGTTTTCAGCGTGAGCGGCTATGAGAACGCCGCTGGCAATCTCGAAATCAGGGCGCAGAAAGTCGAATACACGTGGGGACCCGAAGATCTCGGCGCCTCGCGGCAGATTGAGGCGACGGTGTTCAATCATTCAGAACGGACTTATTATGCCATGCTTGGCGATGGGTTCAACAGCAGCCTCGACCAGGAAACCCTGTTTGTGGCGGAAGGCACAGGAGGTTTTATCGAACTCAATGAGTCCGAGGGGTCATGGCGTGCCATGCCGCGCAGCCTGCTCTTCGAGGGAACGCGATTCGTCGCGCTGCGGCCGCAGAAGACCTACCGGCTGCTGGCGGATCTTGGCGCGTGGCGAGGCAATGAGACCGGCCAATTTCGCATCAAAGTCGAGTACTTTGACCGCAACGATCCACCACCAGGAACAACTCCGAAAGTGGATTATTCGCATGCTTTCACGATATCTGCACCGTGAGTAAAAAATGGAGACGATTATGAAGAAAACACGCTTTACCATCCTGCGTGTGATATTGGTTTTATTTATGGCTATTGGTGGTTGCAAAAACGATCAGCAAGAATTATCATTGGCCAAAATCAATGGCGCCGAGCACAATAACATCCCGGATCCCACGATTGTCAATTATACCGAAATTCCGCGGCCGTATTCCAAGAGCACTTACTTCCTTTATTACGGCGGGTGGGAGGTTCCGGAGCTGAGATTTGCCAAGGGCAACGTTGCGCTGATTTTGCAAAAATTATTGGAGCAAGGTTTTGATATTCGCGAGGCGTGGAATGCCGCCGGCGAATGGGGATGCCAGATGCGAAAACCGACGTGGGAGCAAATGATCATCCGGCTCGAGGTGCCTGAGGCGCGAATCTTTGATTTCGGTTTCACTACCGATTCTTCGCGTGTGCAAATTTTTGAAAACCCAGCCTGCCGCCCGACTTGGGAGCATTATCGGTTTGCCCGATGAAAATGCGAAAGACATTCGCTGGGGTCTCGTCGCCGGAGGTGGATATGAAATAGCTATTGGAGGAATCAAGCTGGCTCCGGAAATTTCGTACGATTTCGGATTGAGCGATGCGAACACCGGCAATAAGTCAAAGTTCTCAAGCCTTGCTTTAAGTGTTGCGCTGCTTTTCTGATTTTTGAAAAACTTACTTATTTTTTGGTTTTTTATCATGAAAAATTCATTTTCCTTTTTTGGCGTTGGCTCGACGATCCTTCTTTTAGTCGTTTCGTTTGTGCATATAAGCTGCTCACCGGAGCAAACCTCGCTCTACGAGAATATCAAAACCGACATCGTCGCCATCAAAGCGACTTCGCACGATCAGCCCGGTTATCAACCGGTGCCCGATTCATTGCGGCTCCGTTTCGACAAAGTCTTGCGCATGTTGCGCGTCGTGGTAAAAACCGACGGCTGCGGCCCGGAGCCGGAAGCCAAAGTCGAGGAAAGCCCCGGCCGCCTGCTCATTCAGTTCGATATGAAAAACACTTGCGTCCACGTGCGCGCCGAATTCTTCGACGTGGATATCCTCGTCAGCCCGGTACACGAAGACGTCTTTCGCTTAATCGTCGAAAGCCGCAATTTTGCCAGTGATGAGACCGGCGTTATTTTGTTCAACCAGCTCGTCGACGTGCGCCAATTGCCGGGAGTGAAATAGTCCGAAGTCGGCGAGTCCGAAGGCAGTGGGGTGGAGGGCATAGGTATCAAGCTAAAGTATTGATGGCAACCGAACTCACCCCCCGGCCCCCCTCTCTTAAGAAGAGAGGGGGAGATTCTTGGGTGGAAACAAAGAAATATGAGTCCAAGGTGGCCCTGAAAACCCCCTTCTCTTTCCAAGAGAAGGGGGCAGGGGGATGAGTTCAAAGGCCGCCATCTAAAAAAACACGCCCTTACTTCTCAGCTTGCCACCTATGGGGTGGAGGGTACATTTGTTTTTGTGGTTGAAGAAACAGCTAGTTCAACTGTGTAGGATTCACATTCAACTTGAATTTCGCAAGGAGATTAAACATGAAGAGATTCGCCACGATCGGCACGATAGCTGCAGCGGCCGCGATACTGGCAATCGGCTATTCGCCATCGCCGCTTGCATCCCAGGATCACAAATCCAACGCAGCGCCGTCATCTCAACAGCTTCAACTGCACCACGCGATTGAAATTGCGCGCAGCATGCGCTCCTTGAAGCAGCAAACGCCGATTTTAAAAAATACCTCAATCGTTGCCGGCGCGCAAGCCATCTCCGGCCACGTGGCCACGAGCGACGGCACGCCCGCGCATTTGTTGAAGATCTTCGTGGTTGCGTTCACAGTCGATTCCAGTCTTACGCCTTCAAGAGGATTTGCCTACGTCAATCCGGACGGCAGTTATCTTATCGAGAACCTGCTGCCCGGTGAGTATGTTGTCGTGGCGCAAGCCGACGGTTATGAGACCCAATATTATGATCAGGCCGCTTCGCTCGCCGACGCCAAAATGGTTTCTGTAGCGGCGTCGGATACAACGACGGGCATCGATTTCAAGCTGGTGAAAATCACACCGGGCACCGGCGCTATTTCCGGCAAAGTCACCGACGCTTCCGGGGCGCCGGTTGCCGGCGCTGGCGTCAGCGCTTTTTCAAGAGCCAACCCATTTTCGTATGGCGGCGCGCAAACGGCAAGCGATGGAACCTATCGCATCGAAGGCTTGAAAGCCGGCAACTATTTCGTGCAAGTTTGGGCGGAAGGCTACATCGGCGAGTTTTATGACGACGCGCGCACGCCGGACCAGGCGACCCTGGTGGCAGTGAACGAACCGGATGAAACCACGAGCATCGACTTCGTGCTCAGCGTCGGTGGCAGTATTTCCGGCAAAGTGACCGACGAAGCTGGCAATCCCATCGCTGGCGCGCTCATTGAGGCATACTTTGCCAAAACCGATTCGTTATTCCGAAAAGGTTATGGCATAGCGATCTCCGAAAAAGATGGCTCCTACAAAATCAGCGGGCTCGAGGCCGGCGAGTACCTCGTTTTGGCCCACGCCTGGAATCAATGGAGTTACGCCATTGAGTGGTATAAAAATACCAGCGCACCGGATTCCGCAACACCCGTTCCTGTCACCGAAGGCCAGGTAACCACGGGGATTGATTTCACTCTCGACTTGCCCCAAATCGCCGGCTCCATCAGCGGCAGTGTCACCAGCTCACAAGGAACGCCGTTGGCAGATGTTCTCGTTCAAGCGGTCAGTTGGTTGAGCACAGCGGATTCGCTTAACGAGAAAAGTGGATTTGGGGGATATGCCTACACTGATGCTTCCGGACATTATCGTATCGATCTGCCGGCGGATACCGTTTTGGTCTCCGCAACTTATTATAGTGGTTGGCAATCTGTCACGCGCTGGTATCCGGACGCCATAACGCCGGATAGCGCCAAGCCGGTAGTGGTACAAGAAAATGTTGATCTCGACGATATTGACTTCCGGCTGCCGATTGTCGTGAGCAACAGTGTTATTAGCGGTAAGGTGACTGACGACAGCGGCCGGCCGTTGGGTGGCGCATTCATCGCCATCACGCCGCCGAAGCGCACCGATGATCATGTATGGCTAATCTGGGCTTATGGCGTCACCGATAGCAGCGGCAATTATGCCATTGCCAATCTGCCGGCGGGCGAGTATATTGTGCACGCGCAATATTGGGAGAGCTACAGCTTCGGCGAGCAATGGTATCAAAATGCCGCTCGCCAAGAAGACGCCACGCCGGTCAAGGTTGATGAATCACAAAAGGTCGGCGACATTGATTTCACGTTGAAGCTGCATCCGATGTATGGCAGCATTTACGGCAGAGTCACTGCCGATGCGGACGGCTCACCCATAGCGCGCGCCTACGTCGAAATCTCACCGGTGCAGCGTGATTACCTCACGGGCGCACCGATTGCCTTCTGGAGTTGGAATACGACGACCAACGAGCGTGGCGAATATCGTCTCGACTTTTTGCCGTCAGGGGAATATCTCGTTGTCGTCTATGCCAACGGCGCGTTTGAATATTTTGAAGATGCGGTGGTGACAGAGCAGGCGAAGCCGGTGAAAGTTACGGGCGGTGATTCCACGCTGGTGAATTTCGGTCTTACGCCTCGCAACGAAGGCATGGGTGTCATTTCCGGCGTCGTCACTGACGAATGGAATAACGCACCGCTTCCCATTGCGCTGGTTATTGCCCGGCCGGCCGTCACCATCTTGAAATGGCCGGAGTCCGAAATGTTCTTTACCGCCGTGACCAATCCCGATGGCAGTTACAAAATGACAGGCCTGGCTCCGGGTGAGTATTATGTGATGAGCTTTGCGCCCGATTATGCCGGCGAATATTATGACAATGTATTCGATCCCAGTCAGGCCACGCCGGTAAAAGTCGATGGCCAAACCCCAGTGGAGGGGATCAATTTCACGTTGTATCCAATATTCTTTCGGGAAAAAGGAGATTTGGATCCCCGCGCCGGCACCGGTGCGGGCGTGCTTGGAAAAGTCAGCGATAAAGCGGGCAAAGGCGTCGGTGGAGCGTATGTATATGTGCTCAATGATAATGAACAGCCCATCGCTTTCACACGTACCAATGCCGAGGGCAACTACGAGATCAACGACATGCCGCCGGGCCAATATCGCATGCTCGCCAGCCATATCGCTTACAACAGCAAATACAACAACGACGCCAATCATTTCAACGAGGCCAAGCCGGTCGATCTCGGCCTCGGCAAGTCCGAAGTCAATTTTGTGCTCGAGCCGAAAGGGACCACCGGCGTGGACGAGCAGCCCGGAGCAACGATTCCGAAGACCATTGAGCTGTACGGGAATTATCCCAATCCGTTCAATCCCACGACGCAAATTGCCTTCGGCCTGCCGTCCGTTATGCGTGTGAAGATTCGCGTCTTCAATGTGCTCGGAGAAGAAGTGGCGGTGCTGCAAGACGGTGCGATGAATGCCGGCGTGCATCATCTCACCTGGGACGGCCGCAATGCTGCCGGACGCGAGGCGGGCACAGGCTTGTATCTGTATCGTTTGGAGAGCGCGGCGATGACGTTGTACGGGAAGATGTTGTTGGTGCGATAAGGTCAAATGGCCTCTACGCTCCTTGTTGACAAACAAGGACTGGGGGTTGTTGCGCGTTCCTGATTACCAAAATTTACTCACCACAATTTCTTAAGGAGGAGCATTATGAAACGAACATTTTTTCACAGCGCCCTTTTGGGCGTGTTTGTCCTGATTTTATCCGGGCAAACCGTTTGGGGCCAGATCCCTCAAACCATCAGTTATCAAGGCATCTTAACTGATGCCAGCGGCATCGTGCCGCCTGATGGCAATTACAATCTGACCTTCAAGCTCTACAACGTTGCCACCGGCGGTTCGCCGCTTTGGACAGAGGCGCATTCCGTTGCGGTCAGCAATGGGATATTCACTATCATCTTGGGCAGCCTGAATCCTTTAACGCCGCCTTTTAACGAGCAATACTGGCTCGGGATTACGGTGGGTACGGATCCGGAGCTTGCTCCGCGGACACAACTCACTGCGTCGGCCTATAGCTTGAATGCCCGGTCTATAGTTGATGGCGCGGTCACGCGCAACAAAATTGCCGGCGGCCAGGTGGTGAAATCGCTCAACACGCTCAAAGACGATGTCACCCTGGCGGCTGGAACAAATGTGACGATCACACCGAGCGGCAATACGCTCACGATTGCGGCCCCCGGCCTTGGAGCCATCACCGGAGTTACGGCCGGAACCGGATTAACCGGAGGCGGAACCAGTGGCAATGTGACCATCGGTATTGCCAACAGCGGTGTGAGCACGGCGCAGCTTGCTGACAACGCAGTGACCAGCGCCAAAATCCAAGACGGCCAAGTAGACACTAAAGATCTCGCCAATGATGCCGTGACCACGGCCAAGCTCGCAAACGATGCGGTGACGAGCAGCAAAATTCAAGACGGCCAGGTAGGCACCAACGATCTTGCCAATGATGCGGTGACTGTAAAGAAAATCTTGCCCGACGTGGTTTCCAGTGTCGATGGGGTCAGCAATGATGGCGGCAACATTGATCTCGTTGCCGGGACGAACATCACCATCACCCC
>JAKEEU010000279.1 GCA_022616415.1 Candidatus Zhuqueibacterota bacterium
GATGGGTGTTCATTTCAAAAGTCCTCTTCGTCGTGACGTTGGTAACCGCGTTTTTCGAAACGCAGCCATTTATCCTGTGGGTGATTAATCCGCCCGCTGAAGCAGCAGGCTCCGCTGGATCTCCGCTTCACATGTGGCTGCATGACTTTTGGGACCGTATCTCCGCTTTCCTTGCGGCGATAGGCACCCTATTTGGGTCGATGGCCGCGGTTTTCGCCTTTTTCGCGAAATATCTCGGTGAGGCCGTGGAAGCGGCCGAACGCGCGACAGGCTGGCGCGCCACACTCAAAAAAGGCGCGGCGATTGCTGCTTTATGGCTCGCGGGGCTGCTTGTCCCGATAATCCTTTGGCTCATCTATTTGCGGCTGGTCGATATCGGCCTTGACCAGGAATTGGCGCTGCCGATTTACCTTGCCGCCTTCGTCATTTCCACATTCGTGGTCCTGTTTATCAATCCCAACCGGACATCGCTTTACCGGCTTTACCGAGACCGGCTTAGCAAGGCTTTCTTGTTCGATCCAGATGGCCGGACGGCGCGGCGCAACAAATACGGCGACCTCCAGGCCTTTGAGCCGAATTTGTACGAGATCGATTCCGGTCTTGGTCCCTATCCAATCGTCAACGCAGCCCTGAATATTGAAGGGTCGCAATACGCCAACAAGCGGGGACGCAACGCCGACTTTTTCATGTTTACGCCGGAATATACCGGCAGCAACGCAACGGGCTATATCGGGACACAAAAGATCAAGAAAGACGCGGCAACTCTTGCCCTTGGCATGGCCGCTCAGTCAGCAGAAAAGACAAAGAAAGATGCGGCACTCGACCTTGGCACGGCCATGGCCGTCTCAGGTGCCGCCGTCTCGTCGAATATGGGCGCGCTGACCATTAAGGCGCTCACCTTTACGCTCGCCTTTCTTAATGTTCGGCTCGGATATTGGATGCGCAACCCCAATCCCAGCAGCACCGATCCGCCCATAGAACACTGGAGGGATTGGATCATCGCAAAGCTCTTCAAGCTGCACAGTTGGGTGCTGTTCACGGAAATGTTTGGCTGGATCACCGAGAAAAGCCCCAAAATCTACCTGACCGATGGCGGTCACGTTGAAAATCTCGGCGTCTATTCCCTTTTGAAGCGGCGCTGCAAGGTCATCATCGCGGTAGACGCGGAAGCCGATCCGTCGATGAGTTTCGGTGCCTTCCTGAAGCTCGAGCGCTATGCCCGCATTGATCTTGGCGTGATCATCGATTTGCCGTGGAAAGCAATTGGCCAATGCGCTCTCCAAATTGATAAATCATTCAGCGATGCGGCCAAAGTCAAAGAAAGCCTTAAGCCCGCCGTGCCGAGCTTGCAGGGTCCGCATTGCGCCGCCTGCGAAATCCGCTACGGCGGAAACGAGACTGGTATCCTGCTCTTGGTCAAAGCGTCATTAAGCGGCGATGAGGCAGATTACATTCTCGACTACAAGCGCCGC
>JAKEEU010000024.1 GCA_022616415.1 Candidatus Zhuqueibacterota bacterium
TCCCCAACGGATAGATGAATCCAACGGATGAATCTTTTATCAGTTGGGTTCATCTATCCGTTGGCGGCCAAAAAACTTTCAGAATTTTTTTCTGAGTTTGGTTGTATAAGTGAACCTAACGCTCTTCACCCTTTGCCCTCTTGCAAAATTCTGCGCCACATACATTTTGCCTACATTTTTAGCCTATGAACGTTTTGCTTATCTCAACCTACGAGCTGGGTCATCAGCCGTTCAATCTTGCCTCGCCGGCGGCTTTTTTGTTACAATCCGACCATGAGGTGCAGTGCCTCGATCTCGCGGTGCAGGCTTTCGATGACGACAAAGTGCGATGGGCGGAATTTGTCGGCATTTCGACGCCGATGCACACGGCTTTGCGGCTCGGACTGCACGTGGCGCGCCGCGTGAGAAAGATCAATCCGGCGGCATTTATTAATTTTTATGGTTTGTACGCGGGATTGAATGCCGATTATCTGCTGGCGCATGTTGCGGACTCGGCCATCGGCGGCGAATATGAGCAGGCGCTTGTGACGCTGGTCAATGCAACAGCGCAAGGAGATGGCAAAACCATTGCCGGCGCGCGAAGTGGCTCCCAATTTCCAAGACAGCAGTTTCTGACTCCGGCGCGACATTTGTTGCCGCCACTGTCAAAATATGCCGCATTAGCCCTCAATGGTGAGTATAGATTAACAGGATATGTCGAGGCGAGCCGCGGCTGCGCGCACACCTGCCGGCATTGCCCGATTACGCCGGTGTACGCCGGCCGCCTGCGCATTGTGCAACGCGAAATGATATTGGCTGATATTACCCAGCTCGTCGAGATGGGCACGCAGCACATCACCTTTGGCGATCCGGATTTTCTCAACGGCGTCAAGCATTCGTTGCAGATCGTGCGCGACATGCACGCGGCTTGGCCAGCACTGACCTTCGATTTCACCGCCAAAATCGAGCATCTCCTCGAATATCGCGAATTGCTGCCGGAATTAGCACGGCTGGGTTGCATCTTTATTGTTTCAGCGGTCGAGCTGTTGAACGATCACATTCTTGCCCTGCTCGCCAAAGGCCATACGCGGGCCGATGTGGAAGTGGCGTTGCAGCTCACGCGGCGCGCCGGCATTCCCTTGCGTCCCTCGCTGATGCCTTTTACGCCGTGGTCGGGCGTGCAGGATTTTATCGACCTCATCGAATTTGTCGAAGCGCAGCGTCTTGTCGCGCATATTGATCCGGTGCAATACGGCATTCGGCTTCTGCTGCCGCCGGCATCAGCGCTGCTGGCGTTGCCGGAAACGCAGCCGCATCTGCGCCGGTTTGACGAGGAGAAATTTACTTTTCTCTGGGAGCATCCCGATCCGGCAATGGATCGTTTGCAAAGCGCCGTGGCTGCCTGCGCGGAGGCCGCCGCTCATGCCGGCCAGGATATTCACCAGAGTTTTGCGGCGATCCGCGAGCTGGCTTATCGCGCCGCGAATCGGCGTCCGAGGCGAGATCTCGATCCTCCGTCGCCCGCGGAATTATCGCCGCCGCGGCTGACCGAGCATTGGTTCTGCTGAGCGGAGCCAACGCGGGATCAGTTGATCCCTCTCATTGCGATGAATACAGGAGTGTGAAGTTCAGGATGGCTTGAGAGAAAGATGTATTTGAATTTTCACAAGAGAGCAAGCCGCACCACACCGGTCAAGGAAACGGACGCGAAGCAATTTTTTTTCCTTTATTGGGCCTTTGGGCTTGTCTGTTCCGGAATTTTCGCCAGCCCCATCACCGGCTTCCCGCAAAATCTTTTCGACGTTGAGATTTACTATAATCGCGGCAAAGCCTATTATCAAAAAGGCGATTACGACAATGCCATCGCAGATTTCGACTTGGCGATCAAGATTATGCCAAGCTACGCCAATGCCTACCTCAACCGCGGAAACGCCTATTGCGACAAAGGCGATTACGACCGCGCCATCGCCGACTACACCATAGCCATCGAGCTCCAGCCTGACGAGGTTATTGCCTATAACAATCGCGGCAACGCGTACATTCTCAAAAATGATCTCACCCTCGCCATTGCGGACTTCGACCAAGCCATCAAGCTCAAACCCAATTTACCCGAGGCTTACGGCAATCGCGGGGTCGCATACAACCAAAGAGGGGATTATGACGAAGCCATCGCCGATTTCAATCGAGTGATAAAGCTCAAGCCAGGAGATGCGGGGGCCTACTACAACCGCGGCAAAGTCAACTATTTTAAAGGCAGCTATGACCGCGCCATGGCCGACTACAATCGCGCGCTCAAGCTCAAACCCGACTTGGCAGAAGCTTACTGGAGCCGCGGGATTGTCCATGCCAAAAAAGAGGCTTACGACCTGGCGATTGCCGATTACAGCTTCGCGATCACGCTCAAGCCGGATCTGGCCGAAGCGTACGCGTATCGCGGCCTCGCTTACGCCGAGCTGCGCCGTTTCGATCGCGCCATCGCCAGCTACGATCTCGCCATCAAGCTCCGACGTGACCGCGCCATCATTCATAGGAGACGTGACGGAGAATCCGACCTCGCCATCAAGCTCAGGCCCGAAGACGCCGATCTCTACTATAACCGCGGCCGCGCCTACCATAGCCTGGGCAAATACGACCGCGCCATCGCCGACTACAGCCAGGCCATCAATATCAAATCCAGCCATACGGCGGCATATTACTTTCGCGGCCTTGCCTACCGCGACAAGAACGACCGCGCCAAAGCCACTTTCGATTTTCTCAAAGTTCTCGATCTGACCAAAGATCCTTTTTTGCGCAAAAAAACCTCGCTGCAATTGCAAGAGCTGGGCGTGAATTGAGGGCCGGCGCTATTCCTTATTTTTAACCCGCTAAACACGCGAATTACACGAAAGAGAATTATCTTTTTTGCGTGTTTCGTGTGTTTGGCGGGCTACTGGAAATTGTTTTTGCGATCACTCTGCTTGAACAATATTGGGAGCAAGCCGTCATAAATCATAGAATCATTTTGTCTCTAAATTATTTTGTCTAATGCTTTTGCTTTTCATCCGTTGTCCCGCCGCGGCGGGATTTCTATTTGTTGGGAAATTGTTTTTGTTATAAACCCGTTTGGCTGCGCCCGTTGGGTTGCGGCTCGTCCGCCATGGCGCAAAACTATTAAAAGCTTCACGTGGCTTCCGCTTTTGTCCATCGCATCCGTGTTAGGAGAAACATGAAATCTCTTTCGAGGCTTCTTTTAATTTCGGTTCTCTTGGCTTCAGGCTGTTCTTCGAGCTTGTTGCGCAAGAGCGCCGCGCTTGCGCCGCTTATGTACGAGATCGATCTTAACGACCGCGCTGATGATTTGTTCAAAGTCAAGCTCTCCGTCAACGATCTCAAGCGTGAAAATGCGGTGTATCAATTCGCTTCCACTGCGCCAGGCACCTATCAGGTAATGGACATCGGCCGCTTCGTGCGCGATTTCAAGGCGCTGGATGCGCAAGGCGATACCTTGAAAACCGAACGGCTCTCGACGAACCAATGGAAAATCCACGAAGTCGGACAGGCGCGGGAAATCCGCTACAGCATCGCCGAGACTTGGGACACGCCGGTGGACGAGCATCGCATCTATCCGATGGCCGGCACCTCGCTCGAAGCGGATCACGTGCAGATCAATGGCCAGGCGGTGTTCGGCTATCCCACCGGCATGCAAAACCGCCCGTTGCAGATCAAGCTCGCTCACCCGCAAGACTGGCTGCTCGGCACCGCGCTCAACCGCAACAGCGACGGCGTTTTTTACGCTGATAATTACGATCACATCGTTGATTCGCCGTTTCTGCTGGGCCAATTGACGCGAGCGGAAATGGACGTCAAAGGCAGCGCCGTGGAAATCTACGTGTATTCGAAATCGAGCCGGATCAAAGCGGAGCAAGTTCTCACCAGCGCGAAGGAAGTGCTGTTGGCCGCGGCGGCGTTCACAAAAGGCTTGCCGGTGAAGCGCTATACGTTTCTGTTTCATTTCGAGGATGGCAACAAAGGCGCGTTGGGTGCGTGGGAGCATTCTTACAGCTCGCTGTACACCTTCAACGATGCGACCTTCGAGCAAATGCTGCAGCAGGACATCGCCGGCGTCATGGCGCACGAATTTTTTCATATCGTTACGCCGCTCAACATTCACAGCGAGATCATCGAGCAATTCAATTTTGTCGAGCCGGTTCCTTCCGAGCATCTTTGGCTGTACGAAGCCACCACTGAGTGGGCGGCCCAGATTATGAAGCTGCGCGGCGGCTTGATCACGCCGGAGCAGTACGCGCAAATTCTCAGGAGCAAGCTCAACATCGACGATCATTTCGACAAAAGTTACAGCCTGAGCCGGCTGGCACTCACTTCCTACGCGCCGGAAGGACAGCAACAGTACGGCAATATCTACCACCGCGGCGCGATCATCGTCGGGCTGTTGGATATTCGGCTATTGGAGCTTTCCAACGGCAAGCGTGGCCTGCGCGAGGTGATCAACCAGCTCGCCAAAACGTACGGCCCACAGCGCGCTTTTCCCGAGAAAAAATTCTTCGATGTCTTCGTCGCGATGACGCATCCCGAAATTGCCGATTTTTTTGAACGGTATATCAAAAATGCGGAGCCGCTGCCCATTGCCGAATACTATAACAAGCTCGGCATCAAATATTCCGAAGAGATTCGCACTGGCAAACAAGTGCCCACGCTCGGCATGGGACTCACCCTCAATGAGGGCCGGATCGTTTTGTTCAACGTTACACCGAAGATGCAAGAACAAGGTCTGCGCGACGGCGACATCGTGCTCACGTACAACGGCAAGCCGGTCAAGCTGGAAACCATTCAGGAAATCGGCCGGGAGCTGTTTCTTTTGCAGCCCGGCCAAACGTACCAACTTGCTATCGAACGCGATAAGAAAGAAATGACCTTCAAACTGGAAGTATTCACCAAAGAGCAGATCGACCGCCACGTTTTCGAGATCGATCCCAACGCCACCGAGAAACAGCTTGCGTTGCGGAAAGCGTGGATGAAGAATTTGTGAGGGAGAAATTCAACAAAAGCATTTTTTTTAAATGGTACGTCGTTCCGGAGCTGCGCGCTTCATCTTTTTGCAGAAAATCAATTTACGATTTTAATGCGGATTGTTCATTTTGACCGCCGTCTTTTGCTTCGCGTTTTCGCCCGCCGCTTCTTCGCCGTTTTGAAGAGCGCCTGAAAAGCCGGCAGTGTCCTAAGGCTATTCAGATTCGGGTCGGTGCGCGCCAATTCCAAATCTTCGGGATTCAGCCGCACGACTTTCTCAAGGTATTTCACCGCTTGCGGCGCATGCCCCTCAATGGCTTCAATACAGGCCAGGGCATAGCAGGCTTCGCCCAAATTCGGATTGAGCTCGAGGGCTTTCAGAAAATATGGCTTGGCAGTCCCTGGGCCGGCTTGCATGAAGAGAGCGTGGCCGAGATGATAATAAGCCGGGCTAAAGCCAGGATCGAGCTCGAGCGTTTTCTCAAGAACCCTTATTGCTTCTGCCAGCCGATTGAGCCTAAACAATAAAGCTCCCAAGTTATTATGAGCAAGCACGTGCTTGGGATCGACCGCAATGCAGCGATGACAAAAATCAATTGCTTCTTCATATCGGTCCAATTCTCCAAGAATCACTGCCAACTGACAAAGCGCCTCGCTATGCTTATCATCGGCCTCGACGACTTTACCGAAGGCATCAATCGCTTCCAGCGGCTTGCCGATTTTATGCAAAGCCGCGCCCAGCCTGTAATAAACGTCAGTTTGATCGGGAGCCAACTCGACCGACTTCTTATAAAACGCTGCGGCTTCGACAAATTTATTTTGCGCGGACAGCACGTCGGCAAGGTAACAAACCAGATCAGCGCGAGTGGGATCGCGTTCAACGAGATCGCGATAAAATGCCGCGGCTTCTTCATACCGTTTCATCCCCCAGAGCAGAAGCGCCAAATTTTCCCGGAGCTTGAAAAAATTCGGCGCCAACTCCAGCGCCCGGCGATAGCAACCCAGGGCCTCCTCATAGTGGTTCAACGCGGCGCAAACGCTGCCGAGGTCATTCCAGGCATCGGCGCAAGTGGGATCAAGCACTACCGCCGCGCGAAAAAGCTCGCCGGCTTCGATGAAGCGAGACTGCATAAAGCGCAAGCAGCCGCGTAACAAATACCCGGTAGGATCCTCCGGTGCCAGCCGGCTACCCTGTTCGTAGAGTCGATAAGCCTCTTCCAGCTCGCCAAGACTTTGCAGCGTTTCTCCGAGCCTTAAATAAGCCAGAATATTGCTCGGCGCCAATTGCAGCGCGCGCCGCAGGTGAACGACGGAGCCTTGCAAGTAACCGGCTTTTGCGAGCGCAGTGCCAAAATTCAAACAGGCCATGGTATCGTTGGAATTCTCCTCGAGCTGGCGGCGATAGTAAATCACCGCTTCTTCGGAGCCAAAAGGGGGAATGTTGGACATAGGCCATGTCTTTAGTTTATCTTATCACAATAAGCTTCTTGGTTTCTTTTTTTGAAAAATGCAAGGAGCCGCACTAACGAAGAGCAAAGTGCAGAACGTGTTTTTGCGCTATGCCCTCTGTGTTTTAATACTCCAATAGTCTCCTCGTCGCCTCTTCAATCTGCCTTTGACTCACCAGAAAAAAATCCTCCAGCGGCGGGCTATACGGCACAGGCGCATCCAGTGCGCCGAGAACGCGCACGGGTGCGTCGAGATATTCGAACGCCTCTTCAGAAATAATCGACGCAATCGACTGGCCGATGCCGCCGGTTTTGGAATCTTCTTGTACGATCAAAACGCGGCCGGTTTGGCGCGCGCAATCGAGAATCGCGGTTTTGTCCAAAGGCATGAGCGAGCGGAGGTCGAGCACTTGGCAAGATACGCCGTCTTGCTCTTCCAACTTTTCTGCGGCGGCAAGACAGTGGTGGACATACGCGCCGTAGGTGATCATCGTCAAATCACTGCCTGCACGTTTGAGATGGGCCGTGCCAATCGGCACGAGAAAATCTTCGCTCTCCTCCGGCAGTTGTTGCTTGATCGAAGCGAGACGATAGAGCGCGATGTGTTCCAAATACAGCACCGGATTATCATCACGAATTGCGGCTTTCAGCAAGCCTTTGGCTTCGCGGGGAGTGGAAGGACAGACAATTTTCAAGCCTGGCGTGCGAAAGAACCACGGCTCGGTGTTTTGCGAGTGATACGGCCCGGCGTTGCGTAAGCCGCCCCACGGCAAACGAATCGTCATCGGCACCGGTTGTCCCCAACGATAATAAATTTTCGCCGCGTTATTCACTAGTTGATTGAAGCCGCTGGCGATGAAGTCATTGAATTGAATCTCGGCAATCGGACGTTTGCCAACCAACGCTGCGCCGGTGGCGCAGGCGATGATCGCCGCTTCCGCCAGCGGCGTGTTGATCATGCGCTCGCCAAATTCAACCAGCATGGATTTGAGAATGACGAACGCGTTGCCATACTCGCCGCCGATGTCTTCTCCGAGCATGAAAGCATTCGGATCGCGGCGCATCTCTTCAACCAGCGCTTCGACAATCGCTTGCCAAAACGTTTTACCATTTGATTCGAATTGCACACTGGACGACTCAGACGGCTGCCAAGATTTCGGCGCAGGAAAAACGAATCGGCGCTCAACGAGTGGCTTGTGGTGCGTTTGCCATTCGCCGTCCGTAAAAACCGGATGCCCGGCCAATTCCGGTTTCGGCCAAGGCACGGCGATCACTTCTCGCGCTGCTTCCTCAATTTCCTTCTCAACTTCAGCGGTCATTTCTTGCCAGCCGTTTTCATCAAGCACATCTTCGTCCATCAACTGCTGCCGATATAGTTTAATCGGATCTTTCTGATACCAATAGGCATATTTTTTGACATCAATGTATCCACTGGCAGTTTTTTCCGGCGGCACGTAGTCGAAAAATTGGTCCGGCTCTTTGCCAAAATAGAGCATGTCATCGTGATGCGCGTGGCCGCACATTCGCATCGCGATCATCTCGACGAGCACCGGCCCTTTGCCGGCGCGACAAGTTTCTGCCGCTTCGGTAACCGCGGCAAAAATTTCTTCAGGATCAGTGCCATCAATCGTGATCCCGCGCATGCCGTAACCGTTGGCCTTTTGCGCGAAATTGAACGCCGCGCTTTGCTCGTGTACCGGCGTCGACAGCGCGGTTTGGTTGTTTTGCACGATGAACACAATCGGCATCTTCTGCACCGCGGCGAAGTTGATAACCTCGTGCCATTCGCCCGCTGAAGTGCCGCCTTCGCCGATGCAGTTGATCATCACCTGGCCAACACCTTTCAGCGCGAAGCCGATGCCGCACACCGAGCCGGTGCTGATCGTGATGGGCGCGGCAGGAGGGAGGATGCCACAGGAGAAATCACCGATGTGCAAGTCTTTGCCTTCGGTGGGCTTGCCAATTTTGCCCATTTGCGCTGCCATCACGTCGTAAGGCTTTTGTCCCATCGCCAGCGCCAATCCGAGATCGCGAATCATTGGTGCAACGTAATCGCCGAAATATTTGCCGTCACGAATGAAATCGTCGCCGCGCTTGAGGCGCAACGCCGCCGCATAAATCGCCTCTTGTCCCATCGAGCGAAAGCCTTTGCCTTGGAACGTCGCACCATCTGGAGTTTTGACCTCGCCGCCCATGAAAAACTTTTTCAGGCGCGCATCGAGATAACGTGTCAGCAGCATCCCACGCAGCGCTTCGAGTTTCTCTTTAGGCGTGAGCGAGTTTTTGAGCCGCGCGCGCATAAACGCTGCGTGTATATCCTCGCACAAGCGCGCGGTAAAATATTCGGTGATCCGGCTCACGCTGGTCGTGGGATAAGCTGCAATTTCCCGATATTCCGGCTTGACGCGCAGCGCGGTACTCCACACGGTTTCGATGTAGCGTCGCTCGAGTTGTTCGAATTCGGAGAATGAGAGGGCGATTAATTCGCCGTCAGTCGTCGTCTCAAAAAATTCGGCTGCAATTTCCTCAAATCGGGTTATCAACGATTCCAGCAAGAATGGGTGGTTTTGTGCCAAAGCAGCGAGCAGGCTTTGCCGCAATATCGCGAGGGAAACGATGTTTTGCTGCACGGATTTTAAGCTCGTTTCGACTGTGCTCATGAAAGATTTCTCCCTTAGGTCGAAATGACAATCGCAATGCTCAACTGAACGGCATGCCTATAATTTTGAACTCCATGACGAGCAACCAGCCACAAGCAACCGGCCACCAGTAACCAGCAACAAGCAACCAGTCCACTATACAAAATTTTCAGCAAAGTTGCAAACGCTTCTCGTGCAAAATTCACTTGGACACACGAACTTCTTTGTTTATATTTATTGTGGCTCTAAACCGCCAAACCGAAGCTGGTTTGAAGCGTTGGCGCAACGATTAATAGGCCATTTTAAATTTTCAATTGAAAATTTAAATTGAACTTTTAACGGAGGAAGGCATGAATCGTGAAATTCACTCGTGGTGGAGTCCGAGTTTGCACAAGCACATGGAAATTGCGGTGTATGGGCATTACGGTTTTGCGCTGCTGATGTTTCCGACCGCGGCGGCGGATTATTTGGAATACGAAAGATTTTCCCTGATCGACGCCATCGCTCAATTTATCGATTCCGGCAAGTGCAAGGTTTTTTCCATCAACAGCATCAACACGGAAAGCTGGATGAACAGCCACATGCACCCGGCGCATCGGGCGATCCGCCATCAACAGTACAACGAATATGTGGTGAATGAGGTGGTGCCGTTCATTCATCATCACTGCCGGGGCCGGGTGATGACCATTACCTCCGGCGCCAGTCTCGGTGCTTGGCATGCCGCCAACATCCTTTTTCGCCGCCCTGATTTATTCGACGGCGTCATCGCCATGAGCGGCACGTTTGACGTGAAAATTTATACCGACGGTTATTACGACGATAATTGTTATTTCAACAGCCCGGTCGATTATCTGCCCAATTTGAACGATGATTATTACCTGCCGCTATTGCGCCAGAAGCGCCATATTTATATCGTCAGCGGCCAGGGTGCTTACGAAGGTCCGCAACATTCGCGCCGGTTGTCGGAAATTCTCGCGGCCAAAGGGATTCCGCACGAGCTCGATTTGTGGGGGCACGATATTCCTCACGAGTGGTGGACCTGGCACCGCATGTTGCCGCACTATCTCGGTTCGCGGTTTTAAATCGGTTTGTGAGTTAGCTGGTTAGCCGGTTAGCCGGTTGCCCATAGCATTTTTTAAATGCGGTTAACGGTTGAAAGGAGAGTCCTTATGTCTGGAAAAATAATACAGCGTCTTAAAAGATTGGTTGCGCTGAGTTTTGCCGCGAGCTTTTTGTTGTCTGCGCCGTCCTTGGCCCAAACCCGCGACGTCATCGAAGTCAGTTATTACAAAATCAAGGGAGGGCATAAAGCGGAGTGGCTGGCGCTTTACAAGAAAAATCATCTGCCGATTTTGCAAGACCACCAAAAAGCCGGCTTGATTCAGAGCATGGAAATTTACGAAATCGCCTTTCATCAAACCGAGCCGCCGTGGGATTATCAAGTGGTCATGCGGATGAAAAACTGGGCGGCTTTCGACGAGATGGGCAAACGCGATGATGACGTAAAGAAGCAGCTTTATTCCAACAGGGAGCAATTCGACAAAGAGGAAAACCGTCGTTGGGAGCTGACCGAACGACACTGGGATGAGGTAATCCGTCCGGTTAAATTAGATTGACCGTGCGTAAGATGGCCTCCTTCTTTAAAACCGTTGGCGCCAACGCCCTCGTACATTTTGAGAACATCGGCCGTTTTGGCCTTTTAGTCGCGGCGATTTTTCGGTCGCTCCGTGAAGCGCGGATTTATCTGCGTCGCCTTCCGGAGCAGATGTTGATCATCGGCAACCGCTCGCTTCCCATCGTGGTGGTCACCGCGGCGTTCAGCGGCATGGTGACTTCGCTTCAGTCCGCCTATCAAATCACCGGTTACGTGCCGATTTATTTGGTCGGCAGCATCGTCGGCGAGTCGATGATTTTGGAGCTCGGTCCGGTGGTGACGGCGTTGGTATTGGCGGGCCGGGTTGGAGCCAGCATCGCCGCCGAGCTCGGCACCATGCGGGTCACGGAACAAATCGACGCCCTGGAATCGCTTGCCATCAGCCCGGTGGCCTTTTTGGTGATCCCACGCGTGATCGCCGGACTGATCATGCTGCCGGTGCTCACGGTGTTTGCCGACTTTGTCGGCATCGTCGGCGGCTGGCTGATCTCGATTGCCACCATGGAACTCACCACGTTCGAATTCTTCAAAGGCTTTCGCCTGTTCTTCAAGACGTGGGACGCTTTTTACGGCATTATTAAAAGTTTTTGCTTCGGCTTCATGATTACGTTGATCGGCTGCTACGAAGGCTTCCATACCAGCGGCGGCGCGGAGGGCGTTGGCCGCGCCACCACGCGCGCGGTGGTCGTTTCCTGTCTGGCCATTCTCATGCTCGATTACGTGCTCGCCGCATTGTTGCTGTGAAATGACGTGTTGGAGTGATGGAGTATTGGTTTTTTTTCGTATTTGGGACCCAAAACTACCACA
>JAKEEU010000002.1 GCA_022616415.1 Candidatus Zhuqueibacterota bacterium
CGTGCTTCGCCTTCGATGACGTCTTCATCGTAAGCATCGATCAACGTCGTCAGCACCGTGCGGTCGCAGCCCGCCGAGGTTTCGATGATGTAGGGAATATATTTCTCACGGGTCGCGTCGTCGAAGTGATTCAAATCCTTGCCGCTGTATTCCATGTGGCGCTTGAGATCGAAGTCGGTGCGATTGTGCACGCCTTCAAGCTCCTTCCAGCCAAACGGGAATTCATATTCGATGTCGAACGCTGCGGCGGCATAATGCGCCAACTCGGTCGGGCCATGTTGATGAAACCGCAGCTTGGATTTGCGGATACCGAGGCCATCGTACCATTCGATGCGCTGCGCTTTCCAGTATTCGAACCACTCCATGTCGCTGCCGGGCTTGACGAAGAACTGCATCTCCATCTGCTCGAATTCGCGCGTGCGAAAAGTGAAGTTGCCGGGAGTGATTTCGTTGCGAAACGCTTTGCCGATCTGCGCGATGCCGAAAGGAATTCTCTGCCGCGAGGCTTGCATGACATTGTACACGTTCACGTAAATTCCCTGCGCGGTTTCGGGACGCATGTAAACAACGTTCGCCGCATCTTCAACCGGACCCATGAACGTCTTGAACATGAGATTGAATTGCCGCGCTTCGGTGAGCGAATCTTTGTTGCCGCACTTCGGGCATTGGCCGGGCTTCTTGTCGTTCAATTCATCGGCGCGGAAGCGGCTCTTGCAAATTTTGCAATCGACCATCGGGTCGGTGAAATTGGCAACGTGGCCGCTGGCTTCCCACACGCGCGGATGCATGAGAATCGAGGCGTCGAGGCCTTCGATGACGTCGCGCGATTGCACCATCGCCTTCCACCAAAATTCCTTAACGTTGCGTTTCAGCTCGACGCCGAGCGGGCCGTAGTCGTAACAACTATTCAAGCCGCCGTAAATTTCGCTCGATTGAAAAATGAATCCGCGCCGCTTGCAGAGCGACACCAACTTGTCCATCAACTTTTCTATTTTTGCCATGAAAACTCCCGTTGAACATCAAAGAACGTGAATGATAAAAATTAATTCTGGATTTTATCAAAGCGGCAGAAACTCAACACGATTTTCCAGATTGGCTTTCAATTTTCTAACGAGAGGAGAAGGCCCAGCCGCAGCGCGCATTTTTTCTATTGCGGCAAGGTCATCGGAAATAGTTTTATCAAGTTCTTCTGCATGATCGGCATAATATGCCAATGCCGAAAATATTTGACCAAGCGTTAAATATGGATGCTGATAGTGCAATTCTTCAGGGCTCCAACC
>JAKEEU010000280.1 GCA_022616415.1 Candidatus Zhuqueibacterota bacterium
GAAAGCACGATCAACGTGCTCTTGAAGCCGCGAAATTCCAACACCAACGTTGCCAGCACGCCGAAGACCGCGATCAGAATCGCCGTGCCCAATCCGCCAAAACTTTCCTGCCGGCTTTCGATCTCACCCGCTGGAATATAATGATAGCCTTCCGGAAATTTGAAAGTCTCGAGCTGAGCGAGAATCGCTTTCGTCACGCGGTCGGTGTTGTAGCCGGTTTTCACATACGAGGTCATCGTCACCGCGCGCTCTTTGTTGTAATGATTGATGCGCGTCGGCGAGGCTTTGAACTCCAAGCTCGCCAACTGCCGCAGCGGAATTTGCGCGCCGGTTACGGAAGCGAAGTGAATATGGTCGAGCGCTTCGAGCGTCGCCTTGCCGTTGCGATGGGAAGTCACATTGATATCATACTCGTTGCCTTCATCATCGCGAAATTTTCCGGCGCTGATGCCCGCCAAACTCATGCGCACGGTGCGTTGCGCCTCGGCAATCGGCACGCCGAACAGCCCCGCTTTGTCGTGATCGAGATTCACATTGATGTCGGTCATGGCGATCTTCACGGGATTGTTGACGTAAAGCGTTCCCGGTGTCGATTTGAAAATTTGCTCGACTTCCGCGGCAATCGTTTTCAGCGTGTCCAAATTTTCGCCGATGAGCCGCACCGCAATCGGCGCGTCAATCGGCGGCCCGTTCTCGAACTCTTTCAGCTCGATCTTTGCATTCGAATAGGACGCAAACACGGCGCGCAGCTCGTCGTAAAATTTCGGCGTCGCACTCGGATCGTACTTTTTGACTTCCGCCAAAATTTCAGCGACATTGTTCTTTTCGCGCTTGGGCGACACGTTGTAATACGCCGGCGGATTGCCCTTACCGAGGTTGGTCATGTAGCTTTTGATTTCCGGTCGCGACGCCAGTTGCGTCTCCACAAAGCTCGCCGCCTTATCGGTCTCGGCGAGGCTGCTGCCGTCGGGCGTTTCAATCGTCACGAGAAATTGCGGAATGCCGGCTTTGGGGAACAGGCTGAAACCGATGATCGGCACGAGGCCCAGGCTGGCGACGAACAAAGCGCCGGCGATGACGATGGTTTTCGTCGGATGGCCAAGCGACCAGCCGAGCAGCCGTTTGTAGGTGAAATCAATAAAGCGCTTCAACCCGCGCAGAAAAAAGTTGCCACGCTCGTCGTGCTCTTCTTTCAATGCGCGGCTGGCGAGAAAGGGAATGATCGTGAGCGAGACGAACAGTGAGGCGAGCACCGTCACCACCACCGCCGTAGGCATGCTGCGAATATAATCTCCTGGCGCGCCTGGCAAAAACATCAGTGGCAAAAATGCAAAAATGAGCGTCGCCGTGCAGCCGAGCACCGCCACACCGATTTGCTTCGTCGCGGCGATGGCGGCTTGTGTGCGCGTGTGGCCGGCGCGCAAGAAGCGCGTGATGTTTTCCGTCACCACGATCGAATCATCGACCAGCAAGCCCAGCGCAATCACGAATCCGACAATGCTCAGTTGATTGATGTTGAAGCCGAAAGCGTCCAGCAGAAACAGGCCGATCAGCAGCGAGAGGGGAATCGAGATCATCACCACCATCGAAGCGCGAAAGCCCAGCGGCAGCAGCGTGATCAGCACCAAAAGGATTGCGATGCCGAAATCCCGATAAAGTCCGTTCAAGCGCGACGCCACGTTTTGCGCTTGATCGAAGCCGAGGTGCAGCGCCATGTTTTTCGGCAGCGCCGGCGCAAAAGCTTCAAGCTCTTTGCCGATAGCCTTGCGCACGACAAAAATATTCTGTCCGGCTTTTTGCTCGGCGGTCACGAACATCGCACGCTGGCCGTTGAAGCGGCCGATGTACGTCACGTCTTCGTAATTCCATCCGACTTCCGCGACGTCTTTGAGAAAAACCGCGTGGCCGTTCGCGGCGCCGACAATGGTGTTTTGCACCTCGTCGATGGACCTGTAATTGCCGCTGGTTTTGATGTTGAACTTCCTGCCGCCGACATCCACACTGCCGCCTGGAATGTTGGCGTTGCTCGATTGAATCAAGCCGATGACCTGGCTGATCGGGATACGGAGCTGCGCGAGCTTGCCCAAATCCAGCGCGACGCGCACTTCGCGCTCGGGATAGGCCCACTTCTCCACTTCCTTGATGCCGTTTACCGTTTCTAAGCGTTTTTTGAGCCGCTCCGCTTGATCTTCCAAATCCTTGTAAGGCGCGGTTTCAGAGACGAGCGCGATTTGAATGATGCTGACGTTGGTGGTGCTGAATTGCACGGTCTCCAAACTCAGCAAATCCGCCGGCAGATCGTCACGGATGCTGTTGATCTCGCGCAGGACCTCGTCATATTTTTTGTCGGCGTCGGCCTCCGCGTCGAATTCCACTCGCACGAACATCACGCCGTCATCGATTTCCGTTCTGATGCTCTTCAGGTCATCCAGCTCGTTGATCTTCTCTTCGATCGGATCGGCCACGAGCTGCTCGATGTCGGCGGGGCTGGCGCCAGGATAAACTGCGATCACCGCATAGGTCGGGAACGGAAACGCCGGGTCTTCCGAGCGCGAGATGGTCAGCAACGAGTTGATGCCAATGGCGACGAGCGCGAGAAACACCACGATGGTGAATTGATAGTTTTTGACGGAATATTCTGCGATTTTCATAGCTACCTCTCTGCGCAAATGGCTCGGTTCTTCCCTCAGAAGATTTGGCTCACGGAATGGAACTCTCACGGAAAAAATATTTTTATAATTCATTTCCGTGAGTTGTTCCAATTCCGTGAGCGATTAATTCTTTTTGGTAGCGGCTTATGCTACGGCACGATTTTGATCGCATCTCCATCATTCAAATACGCCGCGCCGTCGGTGATGACTTCGTCGATGCCCTCCAAACCGGCATCGATGGCGGCATGGTTGGCATAAATAAACGCGACGGAAACGCCGACTTTTTTCGCGGCCTGCGATGGCGAAATGGTGTAAACGCTGCCGCGCGAGCCATCTGCTTCGACAAGCGATTCAATCGGCACCAAAGAAACGCGGGATTTTTTTGAGGGCGAAATTTCTGCTTTTGCAATCATCCCCGACAAGAACGTCGTGCCTTCTGCCGGTTCGACGCGCAATTCAACTTCGTAGGTGCCGGTCATTGGCGAGGCCGTACCGGAAATTTCCGATACTGTGGCTGAGAAGGAATGATTGGGATAAGCATCGAACGCGAGCCGCGCCGTATCGCCGATGGCGATGCGCACCACATCGCGATCCGCCAGTCCGGCTTTTACCACCCAACCTTCTTGCGCGTTTCTCATCGACAAGACAGGTGTGCCAGGACTAATTAACTCGTTCGCTTCAACAAAGCGTTTCAAAATTTTGCCGGCAGCGGGCGTATAAATCGACGCATATTGCCAGTTGAATTTGGCGATTTCCAACGAGGACTTCGCGACTTCGTAGCCGGTGGTGGCGTCTTGAAATTGTTCGAGTGTGGCGACCGAGTCGCGATAAAGGTTTTGCACCCGCTGCAGATCGCGCCCGGCTTTGTCGAAAGCGTTCTGCGCCTGATGCACCTGCGCGTTGATTTCCGCCAGTTTCAGCGTCGCGAGCAACTGTCCCTGCCGCACGCTTTGCCCTTCGCTGACGTTGATGCGATCGATAATGCCGCCGATTTTGAACGAAAGCTTGCTCTCCGCTTTGCCGGAAAGAATGCCGGTGGCGCGAATCGGCTGGGCGATATTGACTTTCTCAACTTTTGCCATGCGCACCGCCACCGCTTCGGCCGTATTTGAATTGGCCTCGCTCGCGCCGCAACCAGTAAGCGCTAAAAACAATCCGGCAGTCAACAATACAAGCGTCGCGATCACATACTGGTTTTGTTTTTTCATTTTGCTACCTCCTGGAAGTTTTAGACAAATGAAATTTTCCAATTTGGGGCCTTGCTCTTGCACGTCTACTCGGAAACGCCTCAAACCCGTTAGGGTTGAAATGTTTATAGCCAAAGATTTTCCGTGTTTTCAGAACTCCGTAGGAGTGAAATGTAATGTGTTAATCTCACAATACGCACTTTCATTTACATGTCACTCCTACGGAGTTTTTGTGACTCTTAGAAGCATGACTAGAAACATTTCACTCCTAACGGAGTTTTAAATCGTGCTATTTATCCTCAATCGGATACAACCCTGCCGCGCGCTCAAGCTCCGCGTATTTGATGTAATAATCGTAAGTCGTCAGAATTTGATTGATGCCGGCGTTGGTGAAAGCGGTGCGGGCATCGAGATATTCGACCTGCGCGGCCGCGCCTTGCTCGTATTTTTTCGCCATCAGCTCGAAGGATTTTTGCGCGCTCGCCAGACGGTCATTCGCGGTGGCGATGGCAGCCTTTGCCACCGCCGCGTCGTTAAAAGCGATGCGTACTTGCAGCGCGATTTGATTTTCCAACTCAGACAGTTGCGTTCGCAAGCGCGAAACTTCGAGACTGGCTTGCTGGCGCCTGGCCGCATCTTGAAAGCCGTTGAAAATGTTCCATTGCGCGACAAACGACACGACGAGATAATCCTGATCCGCGCCGAAGTCGTACTTGTTGCCTTGATAGCCGTAGTCAATGCCGAGCGAGAGATTGGGGAGAAAACTTGCCGTATTGACTTTAACGGCAGCCTCGGCAGCGCCAATACCGGCGCGAAGTTGCTGAAATTCTTCACGACGATTTTTTGCCTCATTTTGCGCGGCTTCACGGGAGAGCGACGTTTCGACCGCAAGAGCAGAGTCGGGAATGAACTGAATCGGCGTGCCTGGCGCACGATTGAGCAGAAAATTGAAATACTGTGCCGCCGCGTCGCTTTGCTGCTCGGCTTCGGCGAGTTTTTGTTTGACCTCGGAAAGCTCGGCGCGAGCACGATACACGGCATCGGCAGTGACTTTTTGATTCTCTTGCAGGCGCTCATTGACGCGAAGATTTTCTTCCAGAAGCGGCAGCGTTTGGCGATAAAGCTCCACCACGCGAACCGTCTTGGCGTAGTTGAAGTAGGCGGTTTTGATGTCGGCAACAAGCTGCCGTTTGAAAGCTTGCCGATGTGCTGCTTCGGCGTCGCGCAGCTTGGCGTGAATGCGGTAATTGTAGAGAATTTCAGGACGAAAGATAGGCTGCAATAGTGTGGCTCTGGTTTCACGCTGCAATGGCAGGCGCAAATCAATGTTGGTTGGAAAAGCCTGCGCTTGCAAAAGTTGATTCAGCGTCGAATAAACCGGATTGATCAGCGTGCCCAAGTTGAGCACGTCGCCGCGCAGGTCGGAATAGCGCGCACTCAAGGTGAGTGAGGGCAAAAACAAGCCGCGCGCTTGGCGCAACGCCTGTTCGCTTTTCTCATAAGAGAAATTCTGTTGCTGAAGTGTGAGGTTGCCGGTCAGACCTTCACGCACGTAACCATCGAGCGTTGCTATCTGTGCTGTGGTAGCAGGCACGCAGATCAGGACGGCCAAGCTGATGATGAAAAGCAAAATCCGTTTTGCCATAGCCCATCTCTCCTTTGTCGAAGTGGCGCAAGAAAAATCAGCGCCCTTGCTGACGTGTAGTTAATAAATGACTATGAGTCAGCAACATAGCTAAAAAAACGTGATTTAATGATCACGTTCCAGCTTGTAAATTATTTTGCCACAATCATCTTGCAAAAATATCTTTACGATGCTTTTGCGTCTGTGTGCGCTTTTGTTTTTTGGGGTTGTGCGGCCTACAGTCGCAAGCTTGTCCGCGTTGTGCAATTGCACAAGCGCAATTGGCTTATATGATGACGTTCGGTTAACTAATGACTCCGAGTCACGCAATGCGTTTAAAAAAACGTGAAATTCATTTTCACGTCGTTTAGGTCTTCATACGCCGAGCTTGGCGAGAAGTTTCATTTTTTTTTCTGAGCGGTTCGCAACGAATTCATCGTCAGCTCCCAGGATTTTGCCATGAGCGCTTCGAGATTGATTTGATGGTCGTGCATGAAATGCTCGGCCTTGTTGGCGATCAGACCGATCATGCCGTTTGAGATGCCCCAGAGCATGATCGCGACTTCAATCGGCAAAAGATCTTTCCGGAAAACTCCTTCGGCCACGCCGCGCGCAAAGACACGCGCCACGACTTCGAGGCACGCCAGCGAACGTTGCTCGGAGCCTTGGAGAACCTCTTCGGACACTTGGGAGTGCAACTCGCGCGCATCGGCAAACATCAGAATTTTAAAGTAGTCTGGATATTGTTTAAAAAACTCATAATAAGTGAATCCGATCTGGCGCAGCGTTTCATCGGCAGGGAGAGAGCGGGCTTCGACTTCCTCGAACATGCGCCGCAAAATCGCCAACCCTTCTTCCAGCAACGAAACGTACAAATCCTCTTTGCTCTTGAAATAAAGATAAAGCGTGCCCTTGCTCAATTCGGCAGCTTCGGCAATCTCATCCATCGCGGCCGCTGGCAAGCCCTTTTCAAAAAAAATCTTGCGCGCGGCTTTCAGAATCGCCCGCCGGCGCTGCTCTTTTTCGCGTCCTTTTCTTTCGGCTGTGCCCATTCAAATGATTCTCAATAAAGTGACTCTCAGTCAGTTAATGTCTAAAAGTTAATAAACAGTGCAACAAAAGTCAAGCGTTTTTTGCGAAATCGTGTAATGCCTCACTTGCGGGTGGACCGTCCGGACGGTGTATAAAACACATCAAAAAAGAAAACAAAAAGCGCTCATTTCCCGGAAATAAAAATCTATCAACTTGACACCCATTATTGCTGAAGCAGTGATTGTTCTGGGTACGCGGGCGAAAGGACAAGCCAAAGCATTAAATCAACAACTCAACGCAATAAACATCACCAATGTCGTCGCTTCAGACCAAATCGGCCGCTTTCCGGATGCCTCGGCTCCGGACGCATTGCAGCGTGTTCTGGGAATTACCACAACCCGCGACCAGGGCGAAAGCCGTTTTATCCAGATTCATGGCGCTTCGGCAGCCATGACTTCCGTCACTTTCAATGGCGAACGCGTTCCTTCGCCGGAAGGTGATGTTCGGCAAATCGCTTTGGATGCAGTACCGGTCGATGTGTTGGAAACCATTGAAGTCGCCAAAGCCATCACACCTGATATGGACGCCGAGGCTATTGGCGGTTCAGTCAACCTTGTCACCAAGCGGGCGCCGGATCAACAAATTCTATATGTAAATAGGCCGATTTCGGAATGACGACGGACGGTCCGGGTGCATTTGCTTTCCGGACCGTTTTTTATTATATTATCCCACGACTTTTAATATCTCAATATATAGGATTCCAATGAAAGTCCGGGTAACCTCTGCTATTTCTGGCACGGTCAAGCCGCTTAGGGAATTGTCTTTGCATTTTTTCGCAACAAATCAATTCCGCAAAGTTTCAGCTTTCGCTTTTGTGCTTTGTTTCTTGCAAATCTTCTCAGGTATTTCCTGTAACTCAAAAAGCGAGAGCTCAAATCAAGGCATTGCCAGTTTAACGCCAATAAAACCTGTAGTCGTCACTGAGGAAGTAGAACAGGACTCAGACGATCCGGCTATTTGGCTGCATCCCACTGATTTAAATAAATCACTCATTCTCGGAACCGACAAAGCAGGCATTCTATTTGTTTTCGATTTAAACGGCAAAATCGTCAACCGATATCACGAAGCGGGCATGCGAAGACTCAACAACATCGATATCGAATACGGCATGATTGTCGGTGGGAAAGAGACTGATATCGTCGTGGCCACGGACCGCGATGCTGGAAAGTTGTACGTGTTTGGCTTGCCGGACCTCAAGCGACTCGATAACGGCGGATTTGAACCCTTTTCCGGAGAGCAGGAACGAAGACCGATGGGAATTGGACTTTATAAACGGCCGTCTGACAGCAAGATTTTTGCAATCGTTAGCCGCAAGTCCGGCCCCTCAGGCTCCTATTTGTGGCAATACGGATTGGATGACAATGGCCAGGGAAAGATACGGTTTACTGAAGTGCGGCGGTTTGGCAAGTTCAGCGGTGTAAACGAGCAAGGTGAAGGAGAGATTGAAGCAGTAGCCGTAGACGATGAATTAGGATTTGTTTATTATGCAGATGAATTATTTGGCATTCGAAAATACCAGGCGGACCCGGATGCGAATGATGCAGATCTGGAGTTAGCGGTTTTTGGAACAGATGGTTTTGCGGATGATAGAGAGGGGATTTCCATTTACAAACAGCCTTCGGGTCGCGGCTATATTATCGTTTCGGATCAAGGGGCAAACCGATTTCATGTTTTCAGAAGGCAGGGAACCGCAAATGATCCACACCACCACGAATTGGTGAAGATTGTCCATACCTCGGCGATTGCCAGCGACGGCTCAGAGGTGAGTAACCTAAATTTTGGTGCCAAGTACCCGGATGGCATATTTATCGCTATGGCAGATGACAAAACATTTCAGTATTATTCATGGCGCGATTTTGTGAGCAAGGATTTTGCGACATCTCATTGACTGGTAATTAGGAATCAAATCAGTTGGAGGTTTTGTCTTGATGAGAACTGAACAAGGGATAGCCATGCATTTTTTGACCATCACAGTTGGGTTGGCGCTCACGACCATCTTTACAGGAACAGTGACATCTTGTTAGAAATCTTGGGGCATTTCCGATTCCACCCCTCCATTCACTTGCTTAATGCTGCAAAGTCGTTTCTTCTCTATTGCGCCACTCAAGCAAGCACCATTGAAACATGCGTCGCAACCGTTCGTACACAAATCCACTATGGCCGATACACTCAAGCAGCGGCGGAGGCTGGCAGCCATCATGTTCACGGACATGGTGGGCTACAGCGCGCTCGCGCAGAAAAACGAGGCACTGGCGCTCGAGCTTCTTGAAGAGCATCGCGGGCTGGTGCGCAGCATTCTTCCCCGGCATCACGGCCGGGAGATTGAGACCGCCGGCGACGCGTTCTTTGTGGAGTTTGACAGCGCGCTGGAAGCTGTACAATGCGGTGTGGAAATTCAGCGCTCGTTGCATGAGAGAAACCAGTCCGATTCTCCGGACCGGCACATCATCCTCCGCATCGGCCTGCATCTTGGCGACGTGGTGCATAGCGGCACGCATGTGCAGGGTGATGGTGTGAACATCGCGGCGCGCCTCGAGCCGCTGGCCCAGCCTGGCGGCATCTGCATCTCTGAGGATGTAGCACGGCAAATCCGGAACAAGATTGACCTGCCACTCATCCGCGTCGGCAAGAAACAACTCAAGAACATCAAGCTGCCCGTCTCCATCTATCGCGTGTCGTTGCCATGGGAAGAATCCCGGGGTACGCCACCTTCGGCTTTGGCGGGGCGAATAACGGATGACGAAGTACGCAGAGACCCTCCTGCTCAGCCCTCGAGTCGTGATCGGGAAGTTGCGATGCCTCTGCTCGAGACGAAGCTGTACGTTCCCCGTGCGCGACCTGATATTGTTCCGCGCCGGCGCTTGATCGAACAGCTCGATGAAGGCACAAACCGCAGGCTGACACTGATCTCCGCTCCGGCCGGCTTTGGCAAGACGACGCTCCTGGCCGAGTGGATTCGACAGAGTGACCGTTGCGTGTGCTGGGTGTCGCTGGACGAGAGTGACAACAACCTCTCACGCTTCTGGGCCTACTTCATTGGCGCGCTGCAGACGTTTCGGCCAGATCTGGGTGAGAATACCAGAATCGTGATGAATGCTCAGATGCGGCAGCCGCACCGGCTCCGTCAAGAGGCCCTCCTCACTCCACTCGTGAACGAGATTGCCGCGTTGAAGGAGAACATCGGGCTCGTCCTGGATGACTATCATATCATTACCAACGCGGAGATCCACGAAGGCATCGCGTTCCTGCTCGAGCATCTGCCGCCGCAGATGCACCTGATCATGACCAGCCGGGCGGATCCCCCGCTGCCGCTCCCGCGCTTCCGCGCCCGCAATCAACTGAACGAGCTGCGAGCCGATGACCTCCGCTTCACCTCCGAGGAAGCTGCCATATTCTTGAACCAGGCCATGGGATTGCCATTGGCGGCAGATGACATTGCGGCGTTGGGAGCCAGAACGGAGGGGTGGATCGTCGGGCTGCAGTTTGCCGCGCTCTCCATGCAAGGGCGTGACACGGAAGACCGGCGCAATTTTATCACGGCGTTCGCCGGCTCGCATCGCTATGTTGTGGATTATCTCGCCGAGGAAGTGTTCAACACGCAGCCGGAAAACGTCCGCCGCTTTCTGCTGCACTCTTCAATTCTGGAGCGCCTCTGTGGTCCGCTGTGCGATGCGGTCACCGGACAAACCGGCGGTACGGGAACGCTGGCAAGCCTCGAGCGGAACAATCTGTTTACTGTTGCTCTCGATGAGCATCGGCAGTGGTACCGTTATCATCATCTCTTTGCCGAGGTTTTGCGCCAGCGTTTGATGCACGAGCATGCTGCCATTATTCCGGAACTTCACCGCCGTGCGAGTGGCTGGTTTGAACAAAACGGATTCGTGACCGAGGCCATGGGTCATGCCCTTGCCGGCCAGGATTTCGAGGCCGCGGCACGTCTCATCGAGGTCTCCTCGGCAACGATGGTCGACCAGGGGGAGACGAGCACTCTACTCACCTGGCTGGACGCACTTCCTGCGGAGATGGTGCGATCGCGCCCGCGTCTTTCCCTTGCAAAAGCCTGGGCCACCGTCTCGCAGGACCGCATGCAGGAAGCAGAGGAATGTGCTGCTGATGCCGAACGCTGGGCGCTGCATGAAGAGCTGTCCAATGCTGAAATGCGCAGTACTCTTGGCGAAGTTGCGGCGATTCGCGCGACCATGGCGGTGATGCTGGACGACGCGCCTGCCATTGTCGAGGCGGCCCGCAAGGCGCTGGAATACCTGCCGCCGGAGCAGAAGTATCTGCGCGGCCTTATCAGCACGAATCTCAGCGTCGCGTATATGTTGCTCGGCGATTTGCCCGCGACGCGCCAGGCGGTTGATGAAGCGCTGCGCGTGGGACATGCCATCGGAAATCAGACGCTGCTGTACTATGCGTATATTTGTGTGGGGGGAATTGAAAGAGCACAGGGACACTTGCGCCGCGCGGTAGAGGCTCTGCACAAAGCTCTGGAGGCTGCAGAGATACGCGCTGGAAGCTATCTCTGGAGCCGGCTGCCGCCGTCGAATAAAACGCCATCGGCGGATCGCGCCAAATCGAAGGCGACAACACTTGGCTATGTGCCAATTGCCACCCTCGCCCATCGCCATCTCGCGGACTTGTTGTACGAATGGAACGACCTGGAGCCGGCGCAGCGACATGCCAATCTCGCCATCGAGCTGGGACAAAGCTGGTGGGTACGGGATGAGATGATCAAAAGCTATGTGCTGCTGGCTCGCGTTGAGCAGGCGTTGGGCAACGACGCTGCGGCGCGCAACGCTTTGAAACAAGCTGAAGAGTTAACGGACGAGCATTACGCCTTCTATTTAGTGGCTCAGGTTGGTCTTCCCTGCATCCGGCAATGGCTGTCCGATGGTTTTCTGCAACCGGCGATTCGTTGGGGAGAGAAGGAGTTGCAGACACTCAACTTCGGACCTGCCCTGCCAATGCCTTTGGACTGGCCAGGGAGCGATTTATCCTTCGCCCAAAGTTACCTATTGGCAACGCTGGCGCGTCTGCTCCTGGCGCAGGAAAAACCTGAGCTCGCACTGAGAGTGCTCGACTCATTGCTGCCAGCAGTTGAGAGAAGGCAACTGACCGCGATGGTTATTGACGCCTTGGTGCTGCAAGCGCTAGCCCTGCAAGCTCGCGAGGATATGCCCCGCGCTCTGGATCGTTTAAATCAGGCGCTTTCGCTTGCCCAACCGGAAGGCTATGTCCGCACGTTTGTCAATGAAGGCGAGGCGATGCAAGCGCTGTTGCGCCGCGTGACCGGAAAGAACCGCCGGTACGCCGCTGCCTTGCTGGGTTTATTTGAAGCGGGCAACAATCGGAGTGTGTTGGCAAAAGCTCGCACCGGCGTGGTTGAAACACCGAGCGGCATTTTAGGAGGTGGGATAGAACAAGTTGGCCATTCCATCCCGGTAAATCGTCGTTTCTCCGTATTGGAAAAGCACAAAGTGTCCAAGTTATTTTATCCCACCTCCTTAATCGAACCCCTGAGCCGGCGCGAGTTGGAGCTTGTCCCACTCCTTGCCGAAGGCCTCTCCAACCAAGAGATCGCCCGCAAACTGCACATCTCTCTCGGCACCGTCAAAATACACCTCAAGCACATCTACGGCAAGCTGGACGTCAGCAGCCGCACACAGGCAGTGGCGCGGGCCCGCGAGCTGAACCTATTTTAAACCTCTAGGTTTTTCTATCTCTCTCATAGCCAAATTTAAGCGGCTCGGACTTTTTGGCAAAGACGTCCGACCAACACTTGGGCCGCGCCAGCTACGCAAAAGCCATGAGCGTCAGGAAACTGCTGACGCCCGGCAAGGTGGAATCCATTCCATTCGATAAAACCCGCATGGTGAGCCGTCAGCTCAGCGAGGGCAGTCGCCTGCTTGTTACATTGAACGTCAACAAAAACCCTTTCGCCCAAATCAATTATGGCACCGGCAAAGACGTTAGCGATGAAGACATCAATGATGCGAAAATCCCATTGCAGATCAAATGGCAGAATGATAGCTTTGTGAAAATACCTCTTTGGAAATAGATCGTAAGAAGGCAAACGTGCCAACCTCCGCTTAACCCCCGGCAAAGCCGCTTGTGGCCGAACCGGTTAACTTCATCCGAAAGGGCTCTCAGCCTCGCGCAGCAGGAATCGCGAGCGGCGATTTCTCCGGCGTCGATTGGCTGAATTGGGTTGACTGAGAAAAACCGTTGGTGCAATTATCAGAAGGTATTTCTATGCGTTCACTACCTGATCGACTAGTCCGTCTAACGATGCCAAAATCTCCTTCCACCCCTCCACAATCTTTTCCTTGACAAAGCCGTGCCTCTCTGCACGTTCTGTCATCTTGAACCAATGATCGCTGGTTATGGCTACGCTGTCGCGGTAGCCCGTACCACTCTTACTTTCTAAATTGTTCCAGAATTCTTTATCGGCCTTAAGATCATCCTCAAACGTGGTCTTGCCTACGATTTCCATCATCTTAAGTATCTCATCTGATTTCGAGTGGAGCATTTGCTTCACTTGCTCCAACATATCGTGAGCAGGTGAAAGGTCCTCATCATCAAGCAGATTCTGGATAATCACTTCGAACTCATTCGTCTTTTTGAGAATGTACTTTGCCGCGATGGTTCGCGCGCCAAAGCCGATCTCGTGGTAATAGTCGAGATTGTACCATTCACCCTTACGGCGAACGGATGCCCAAACCGAGCGCCAGTGAGTGAGCCGGATCACCTTAATCAGTTCTTGCTGTGCCTGCTCGGCAATCTCTTCGATGTCACGGTTCTTCGAGAGCCAAGTGTTTAGGCGGCGCATGACCTCCTGGAAAACGACCGCCGTCTGTTCCTTCTTGTGATTGATGATGAGATCATCCACCGTTTTGGAAAGCACCTGCACACGCTGATCCCAACTACGGCGAATGTCACGCACTCGCGAAACGATAAAGTCACGCAGCGGCAGGGAATCTTTATTCTGGGCATTGAAAAACTCCACGGAAACGGCACGGAACCCCAGCCGCGTGAGGTGCATTTCCACATCCGATCGCTTTAGTTCATAACCTTCTTGTTCATCATCTACGAGATTGCCACTATTGTCCTTGACTGCAGCAGCTTCTTCGGGCCTCGGTAGCACGAGGATGGTGGTCTTGTTGACAATGTTCCTTGCTCCCGCCTCCTTGACACGTTGAAGAAGTTGCTGAAGCGTGCTTTCGGGTGCATCATTGAATCGCGAGCAAAGGACGATTAGTGTCCGCGAATCGTCGAATAGTCGGTCCAAATCAGCGCGGGTCGCAGCTCCATCTATACCCTTCGTGTCGATAATTCGAATGTTGAGTTCTTCAGCATCGAAGATCGCCATCGGAATAATTACTTCAATGCGTTTTGGCAGGGAGAATTGCGGATTGCGGCCGTTGTTGATTTCCGTAAATGTTTGTTGGAGCCATGCCAAACCAGAGAGATTGCTTCCTTCGGGATACCAGATGTCGCGTTGATCCCGGCGCGGCAAGTTCATATGCAATAGAATTTGAATAACAAGCTCTTTTGCATCTGTGTATTTCAATGCAAGCTCCCGGGCAGGGTCACGGCGGATCGGTCGTCCAGTAGCAGGATCCTTTATCTTCGTTTCAGCTAGACCGGACATGTTTCGGATCGCACGGTTGATTTCCTTGGTAACGCTTGGACCACCCTCGATATCACCGTCATTCGATGCAGGAGATGCCTTCGTCGCCCGCAGTAGGTATTCGGCGAAGTCGGCAACATCATACTTGATCTCTTCGTCAGAACGAGGTTCAACAATCAGGCCGAATTGTGGCCCAGTCTTTATTTGAACCTCGCAAATCGTCGTTCCACCTGCACCTGCTTCAAGTACTACCTGTTTGTTCAACGGCCCTTCATCGCTTATCCGTAGGTTCGTTAGCATACATATTGCAGTAGTTTTTCCGACACCAATGCTGCCAACGAAAGCCACGTTGTGGTCGGTCAATCGAAGGTTGGCAGCGAGTGATCTTAACTCACTCTCATAAATCTCAATATGCCGAACGAACACACTTTTAAGTTCAGAATCTGCTTTTAAGTTACGAAGTTTGCCCAGCAGACCGTTTGCGAGCCAGAGCACCTCACGATTAGGATGGTCAAATGGGGCGGGCTCCAATTCGTCCCATTTTTGATTTAAGTAATCCCGAAGTGCCTTTGCATCATCCGTACCGATGGCTTCGAGCAGTTGCTCCCTCTCATCTTCAGTCAAGGTGACGTCACCGGATTCGATCCGCGAGATGCGGGCTGGGCTGACAATTATTTTTCTGGCCAACTCAGCCTGTGTGAGACCAGCCGCATCGCGTAGTGTTGCCAAGTATTTCCCAACCGATATTACGTCCTGTCCAGAATGGCTAACCATATTATCCTCATAAGCTTATTTATGAAACAACAACTTTACTAATGAATGTAATCAAAATATAAGTGAATGTAATCAAAAAAGCAAGTTAAGTTTTTTGAATAATTTCATCATAAAAGTAGAAGTTCTGGGAAATAGTCTTGGTTTTAGAGCATATCGTCTGACGACAGGTTTTTCAATCAATTAGGTCAACAAAGCCGAGACATCAAATGTCATGACTGCGGCGGGAGTGGAATTTGCTGCAAGCAGATGCTTTATCGATTTGTCGATTTTGACCCCGCCGAACGACTATTCAGTAGAATGAGCCAAAATAAACTGGCATTTTCGTGCCTTGAGCAAGACTCCGGTGCGCTGCCCTCGATTTTCCAAACCTCATTAGCTTAATTCCAACAGCAAATATCTTGCCGCCAACCCGCTACACCCGACGTAGACAGCAACAAGCGTTCACGTGCGCAATACCTCCACCGCAGCCAAATATTCGCCAGGCGGAAGCGGCAAATCAGAATGAACTTCGTGTCTAATCATCATTGGAAAGTGATTCAAAAGCATTACGGCGAGCTGCGATGCTCTGCGTCCCTCAAGGAAAAGAAAAAGGGGTGTCTATTTCTACTACGCTGACAGCTTCTCCAACCCCAATATCACGCACAAGTATTTCCGACGACGAACACTGTGAAGTGACATATCAAAGTCGGGGTTTAGCGCGGCGAGGATATCGATCACGGCGCAGCGCTCGAATAATCTTCACGGAATTAGTCGGACGGCCGGTATCAAATTGCAACGCTTGAAGCCTTTTCAATGCCTCTGCGGCACTCATTGGAGGTTTTGCTTCTTTTGCAGAAGGCAAATCAAATTCAATAACGCCCTTTCCATCTTCTTTACGAAAGAGAAAAATAGGGCGATGGTCCGGAATGCCTTCGCGCTGAACTAATTCGGGAAGTGTTAAAGTTTGCATGGCACAAATCCTCTCACCGGTGGTTTTGCTCGATTTCGGCAACGGTTTCCTCAAAAGGAATGGCCTCATCGCCGGAAGCTTTGGCCGCATCATACGCACGCAGTGTTTCCAATTCTTCAAGCTCTTCGAGCAGCTTGCGGTAGGTTTCGATGTCTAAAAGCACGCTGAGGCGCCGTCCACGCTCGTCGACAACAAAACGTTCTTGCAACGAAATCATTTTAATCTCCAAAAAGACTCGGCTTGTTCATTGCCATTTCAGTCACTCTTGATGGAAGCTGACAACCTTCTTATCGTCGCTGAAGCAAACACGAAAGGCGTTGAAAATGTCTTTCCGTCCAAGCAAATTGAAACCCACGCCCAGCTTTTCTGAGAATCCAACTTCAGCCTCCAGCTCAAACTCCCCGATACGCATGGGCAGTTTCACAAACGAGGCCGGAATGAAGCTTCCATCACCAACGACAATCATGCGTTGTAAAGCTTGGCTCAAATCCAGTCCCATACCGGTTGCTTCGCGCGCTGCAAAAATAGAAAATGTGGCGCCCGAGTCCACAAAAGCCCACAACTCAAACCACTCGCCTCCATTTTGCAACTGGAGAGGAATGATCGGCACCTGCAAGTCTTTATAAAGCGTATAGGGAAACTCTACAAGGCGCATACAAAATCCTCTGGATGCGGCACATGCAATATTGAAGGATTGATGGCCGGATGCTTTCGCCGCGCGTTGGCTCGTACTTCTTGCAGAGAATCGCCAACCAGCAGCTCTTCGTTGGCAACAGCGATATAACGACCGGCGAATTTCTCCACCAGTTCTTCAAAATGTTCCCGAATCCATTGTTGATCTTTGGTCATCATTTTGTCACCCAAAAGATATTCCGAACTAATTGATCCAAATTAAACCGCGCTTGGGGGTTGCGTTAAGAATAGCAACTTTCAAGCTCATTGTCAAGAAAAATTAGCATTTGCCCGCAAATCCATCCCGCATATTTTACGGCAATATCGCCCCCGAGGTTCACTTGATGAAACTTCGGCAAAAGACAATATGTTTCAATTCGTTATGTTTATCTGCCGGTAGCAGCGCTCTCACCGGCCCTCGGCTCTTTTCTTCAGCTCATAGAGCTTGGTGAGCGCCTCTACTGGCGTCATCGCATCAATATCCAGATGCAGCAGCTCGTTGATAATCGCCTGGGGCAAATCGATCAACGGCCTTTCGGGGCGGGACGCCACCTTATACTCCGCTCTCGGTTCTGCAACCATTTTATATGACGCCGCTGGCGGCTCATAATTTATCATCCCCGCGTAGCGGGGCGCGGAGGTTTCGTACTGTGCCAGGATTTCCTTGGCGCGATGAATGACCGGTCGGGGCAGCCCGGCCAGCTTCGCGACTTGCACGCCATAACTTCTCGTCGCTTTGCCTGGGACCACCTGCCGCAAGAATCTGATCGCGCCTCCTTCCTCAGCGACGGTCGTGTGGAAGTTCTTCACCCGAGGGAGAATGTCTTCGAGATCGGTCAATTCATGATAGTGCGTGGCGAACAGGGTCTTAGCGCAGAGTCTGGAATGGTTGTGCAGGTATTCGACAACGGCGCGGGCAATGGAAAGCCCATCATACGTGCTCGTGCCGCGGCCGATTTCGTCCAGGATGATGAGCGATCCGGGCGTGGCGTGATGCAAGATGCTCGCCGTTTCCGCCATCTCGATCATGAAGCTCGATTGTCCTCGGCTGATGTTGTCTTCCAAACCCACCCGGCTGAAGATGCGGTCCGTGATTCCGATAATGGCCGCCTCGGCGGGTACGAAACAGCCAATCTGGGCGAGCAGCACGATCAGCGCGACCTGCCGCAGATAGGTTGATTTCCCGGATAAATTCGGGCCGGTGAGAATCATAATTTGAATTTCGTCGTTAGAAAGATGTGCATCGTTCGGGACAAACGATTGACCCTCTGACAAACAGCGTTCGACGACCGGGTGCCGTCCGGCTTTGATGAGGAGCGTGCTTTCTTCAGTGAGTCGAGGCCGCACGTATTTGTAGCGCACGGCGGCCTCAGCCAACGCGGAGTAGACATCAAGCTCGGCCAGCGCCCGCGCCGTGGAGATCACTTCCTCCCGACGCTCACCGAGGCGACGGCAGACTTGAGAGAATAAACTGGCTTCCAACTCGAGGGCGTGATCTTGCGCGTGCGTGACAACGGACTCGTGCTCTTTCAACTCCAGCGTGAAGAAACGCTCCCCATTCACGATCGTTTGTTTGCGGATGTAATCGGCAGGAACCAAATGCAGATTCGGCTTGGTCACTTCCAGATAATACCCAAACACTTTATTGTAGTTCACCTTGAGCGACCGGATGCGGGTTCGAGCGCGCTCGCGAGTTTCCAAATCCGCCAAGTATCCCTTGCTGTCTTTCAGGACAGAGCGCAGTCGGTCCAGTTCTTTTGCATAACCTTCTTTGATCACTCCACCTTGATCTATAGTTGCCGGAGGATCGTCCACGATGGCATTGGTGATGAGCTGCGCGGCCTCGCTGCACGGTTTTAATCTGGCCAATAGCGGTTGCAAAGGCGCCGGACTTCCTGCAAAGCAGGCTTGAATCTTGGGGACCAACTCCAAGCTGCGTCCCAATACAACCAACTCTCTGGGTGTAGCGATACCGCTTTTTACCCTTCCGATCAGACGTTCGAGGTCGGAGATTTGCTCGAGAGACGCCCGGAGCTGGCGCCGGGCCGTTTCGTTTCGGTAAAACCACTCGACGGCATCTTGGCGCTGGGTCAGCTCGTTTAAATTCAAGAGCGGCTGCCGGAGCCATTGTTTGAGCCGCCGGCCGCCCATCGGTGTTGTCGTGAGATCGATGACCGCGAGCAGCGAGCCGAATGCCGTTCCCGCTGTGCTTTCAAAAATTTCCAGATTGCGTACGGTGTGCGCATCCAACGTCATGAACGCGCTGACCGCATAAGTGCTCAACCGCGTCAATTGCTCGACCGCGGCCGGTTGGGTCCGCCGAAGATATTGAATGATCGCACCCGCGGCGCGCACGGCCAGCGGAAGCTGCTCGCATCCATAAGCGGACAACGAATGCGCTTCAAAGTGATCGAGCAAAACACGTCTGGTCGTTTCCAAAGAAATTTGCTGATCTTCCAACAGCGTCACCGGCGCCAGCTCACCTGAGGCAAGCGCGGCGATGCCGGCAATTGATTGATCATTTTGTATGAGGCTTTGCGGAAGGAGAAGCTCCGAGGGCTGCAATCGCGCCAGCTCTTCCAGCGCCGGCTCGACTGCCAGCTCGGTGGCGGCAAATTCACTGGTGGTGACATCCACATACGCGATACCAGCGCGCCCGCCCTCGATGACAAAGCTGGCGAGATAATTGTTCGTTTTTCCTTCGAGCAGCGCCGGTTCGACGACTGTGCCGGGCGTAACGATGCGGGTCACCTCTCGCTTGATGAGTGTCTTCCCCGGCGGCGTCAGTTGCTCGCAGATCGCCACCTTGTAGCCTTTGTTGACGAGCTTGCCCAGGTGATGGTGGAGTGAGTGAACCGGGATGCCTGCTAACGGGACGCGCAGGTTTTTGCCTAAATGCTTCGTCGTCAAGGTGACGCCGAGTGCACGGGAGAGGGTGATGGCATCATCATCGAACGTCTCAAAGAAATCCCCGACTTGAAAGAGCACCAGCATGTCCGGGTAACGCCGTTTGATCGCCAGATATTGTCGTCTGAGCGGTGGGGTCATGTGAAGATCTCCTGCAAGATGCTTTTAATGGAGCTGAGCGCATGGTACATTCGCTCAATCTCTTCGACACTCAGCACCGTCGTCACCGCGCCAATCTCGTGAAACGATCCGGACAAAAACGGCTGCAGAAACTGGCGCGCCCGGCGTTCATCCCGTTCATCCGAGAGCACCAGAAACGGTTTGGAACGCTGCAGATCATAAGCATGTTTGAGCTTGGCAAGCGCCTGTTCGATTTTTCCTTTTACCTGGACTTCGAAGACGTGGCTCAAGCGCGGCGAGAACTCGCTCTCTTTCCAGACCACGTCGTATCGTTGATATTCTTTCGCGGCATATTTGCCCAGCATCCGGCCAACTTCAACCAGCATGGTTTGGATCTCGCCATGAGAGACGGCGCGTTTGGTCACGTGAGGTGAGCCTGAGGGAGGATCCAAAAGCATCTTCTCGGCTTCGGCCTGCTGCCGGCCGCTTTCCGTGAGCACCCACCGGCCTTGCAACCTTTTCAGCTCGCCTTTTTTCACCAGCCGCTCGCCAGCTCGCTGCACCAGGGTCTTCCACTGGTTCTTGCGGGTTTTCGTCCTGGCTCGCAAGTCCTTTTCTGTGAGCTGAGGGAAGTAAGGGATGAGCCGTTGGTAGAGAACCTTGACTTTCTCCTCGCCGCCGGTGGCCAGCAACTCTTGCAGGATCGGCACCTCCAACCGAGCGCTTTCAGGAAACGCCATAGAGAAAAAGTCAAAATAATTTAAAAAGCCGTGTGCGCAATCAACAGAATGCCGATATATCCGGCGAAGAGATTGGGCGAGTTGGCAATGATGATGTAGATGTTGATGAGGATGAAGATATGCAGGAAGTAGGCCATGGCTCCGCCCGTCGCTCAGATGAACTCGACGTGTTCGGGTTTGAATCTTGTATGCGAGATGAGAAAGAGTTCGTCGTTCGTCATTTCAGGTTACGCCCACAGGGATCATCCAGCAATTGCGTGCCATAGCGCTTGAAAGCCGCGCGAAATCGTTCGAGCAGGTTTTTGCTCACCATCATTCTCTCAACCATGTTGCGCGCCAAAACTCAGATAAATTCGACAGCTTCGGTTCGTGTCGCAATTCGCGTGATGAAGAGAAGATCATCGTTAGTAATTTCAGGATCGGAACGCAAGTATTTCCAAATGGAGTTCTGGCGTTCAGTATATTCCATTTTTTCAAAATTAGGTGAGGTCAAAAGAACCTCGAAGTAACCATCAAATTCCGTTGGAAGGAAATCGACTGTGATATCAGGATCACCCAGCACCGTGTTGCCATAGCGTTTGAACGCGGCACGCAAGCGGTCGAGAAGTTTTTTGCTTACCGTCATAGTCCCAACCATGTCATAACTCCATCGTTAGATCGAACATGCCTTCTCCTCAGATAGCCTTGCAAAAATATAACACTCTCCAAACGCATACGCAACACTTTTTTTCGCAGTCCACAATTCGAGATCATAAAAATACCCCACAGAATACTCCTTTCGGGAGATGACACTACCCCCAGTTTGTGTTTATATTGCAATGTGATTCAAGGCAACACGGCGAGCTTAAAGAAAAAAACTCCGATGAAACAAACGACGATCACTTACGAGATCAAAATAAAGGAACATCTTGACAGTCATTGGTCAGAGTGGCTGGGCGGTATGAGGTTGACTTATGCAGAGAATGATGAAACAGTTCTCACCGGCGCGATTCGCGACCAAGCCGCGCTGTACGGCATTTTGGACAAACTGCGCGATCTGGGCGTGACGCTGCTCTCGGTGCAACGCGTCGCGATCAGTAACCAGTCCCCATCAGTAAGTTAGCGATTATTATATAAGCTTTTTCTGAACCTTTTCAGCCAACAATTTGAATTCCTGACTCGGCCAGAACTGAGAAAAGAGCACGTCATCCTGATGGACGGGAAATTCCACTTCAATCACGCCATCCTGAAATTTTTCCGTGATCCCCCATCGACTCAAAAAATTCAAGATTTTTCTGTTTGCCGGATGCACCTCGGCTATGAGCGTGTGAATACCTTGCAATCTGGCGAGGCAGTAAAGAAGACAAAACAAGGTCGTGCCGATCCTTTTATTCTGATAGGCGTCAATCACTTCGATGCTTATTTCGGCGCTTGGCGGATGCTGCCGGCTCCGCACAAATCGCGCTGTGCCCACTAACGGCTGCTCGGAAAGCGAGAGGTCAATAGCGCACCACGCGACATGCCGGCTTTGATCGACTTCTGTAAAATACCGCAGCATTTCTTCGCTGAAGTAGTCAATCGAAATGAAAAACCTGGACAGCCGTGACTCAAAAGACAAGCGATTGAAGGCGGCGTGCAAACATTCGCGGTCATTGGGAGTCACCGGTCTGAAAAGAATGCGCGTCCCGTCTTCAATTTCCATTTCGAAGGTGGCAACTGTCATTTTTTCTCATGCCCTGTCGTACTAATGACAAAACAACTATTATGCCATCAAGGGAGGAAAATCAATCCATGGGATTTGAAGTTACACGAAAAATCTGTGCGCATGCGATATTGAACACGTTTGAATTTACACAATCGTAATCAACCCGACAAAATCGTATCGGAAGATGTATTGGCATGACTTGTGAGCAGCCGTGAACGACAGGGAATCGACCTTGTCGTCCGGACTTTGCAAAGCATTGTCAAAATTTTTCGGCTACGGCCGCGCAAGCGAAATTGACGATAACCTTCCAAAAGCGCTTTGCTTAAAATGCTTGCGGCAAAATTTTTTAGGCGCAGAGTCAATGGCGCGGCAAACAATTTGCTTAAACACCCATTGTTCTGGCATGCGCGATATCAAGGGGGACGGTGTTTATTTACTGCCTGCAAGCGAAATGATTTGGACTTCTATTCTGACCGTTCCGCCGCCACTGAGTGTGGTTCCTTCAGTCACAGCACATTCACTCATTAAAATCTTACACCTCGAAAAAAAACACCGAGATTATTGGCCGTGGTTACGATGACGGCATTCGCGCAGGCAACGTATTCGAGGTCAATCGCAAGAAAACCAATTTTCCAAGAGGGATAATATGCAAGTCACCATCGACAAGCGTGAAGGCTTCGTTGTTCTCAAATTAAAGGGAAGATCCGATGCCGCCACCTCCAATATGCTGGGAGAAAAACTTCTGGCGCTGGTCGGCGGCGGCGAAAAGCGTTTCGTGGTCGAATTCTCCAATTTAGAATACATCAGCGGCGCCGGGCTGAGGATGTTGCTGCTGGTGGCGAAGAGATTGAAGAGCGCCAATGGCAAGATCGTTCTTTTCGCCCTGAAGGGCCAGGTCAAGGAGGTTTTTGAGATTGCAGGTTTTTCTGCCATCTTTTTCATTCACCGCTCTCTGGAAGAAGCAATCAAAGCTTTGTCATAGACTGACAAAGCCGGATTTGCTCATGAAAACCTTTCCAGTGCTCAAGTCCGATTTTCACTTCGTGTGTGCATTGTTGCCATGATCAATAGCCAAAACACAACCTCCGCTCAGCGCCCCCGGGTTGGGGTGGTGCTGGCGAGTGGAAATATCAAAGCTTTCGCCGCCATTCCGCTTTTTGAGTTTTTGGACGAGGTCCAAGTTACGGTCGATTTGCTGCTGGGATGCAGCGGCGGCAGCATCGTGGCAGCTTTGCGAGGCGCCGGATACGATACCGCACAAATGCGCGGCATGATCAAGGAATTTTTGGACAGAAAACTTTTTGCGTCCATCGATTATCGCGCCGTGCTGGGATTGACCAATCTGCCTTTTGGCCGATTCAATAAAACTTCCAGCCTGGTGAAGCCGCACCGTTTGCAGCAAGTTTATCGCTGCGTTTTCAAGGATCTGCGATTAGAAGACCTTCATCCCGCGACCCTTTTGCAAATAACCGATATGCAAACGGGTGAAGGGTTGGCATTGGATAAGGGCCTGGTCGCCGATGCCGTTTACGCCAGCGGCGCGATCTTTCCGCTTTTGCCGCCTTTATTGATGGATGGAAAGTGGCTAGCCGATGGTCTTTACACCTCTCCCCTGCCGGTGATGGAAGCGGTTAAACGCGGCATGGATGTGATCATTGCCGTCATTTTTGAGGATCCCATTCATTCCGAGTCGAGGAAATTTAGCTCGCGCTTCTACAATTACATCAAGATTCAGGCGCGAACCCTCATGCGCTTCCAGCTCGCCCTGTCCATTGATTTGCACGACTACGAAATTATCATCATCAAAGTGCCTTTCAAAAAAAACATCCACATGTGGGACGTGGAGGAAATTCCGGCAATCCTGGAAACCGGCAGCAAAGCAGTCGATGAGAAAAAAGCTGATATCCTTGCGGCGATAAAAAATTTTGCCCATAAAAAGGTCAAACTTCTTGCACTGATGGCAATTTGCCTCTTACAGTTTGCCGCATGCCGTTAAAGCAAGATTCCAAGCTATTTCTTCTCGCCCCTGAACATAAAGCCAAGAACAATATTCTCACACCACTTCGACAAGGGAGAGACGAACTATGGCAAAACAGCTTTCGCTTTTCATAATCGGCCTGGCGGCTCTGATCTGTGCGCCGGCTGTCACAGCCCAGATGGCAACACTCGACAGGTACGTGCGTGAAGGCCTGGCCGGCAACCTCGCGCTTCAGCAGCAGAATTTTTCTTATGAAAAAAGCGCCCAGGCCTTGCGCCAGGCGCGCGGCTTGTTTCTGCCCTCGCTCACTTTGAGCGCACGCTACTCGGACCTGCGCGGCGAGGTGCTCAACTTGGGCACCCTGATCAATCCGGTTTATTCGACGCTGAATCAGCTTTTGCAAGCGCCGGCATTTCCGACGAATATCGATTTGCGCCTGCCGCTGCAACGCGAGGCGAAAGCGACGCTGTTGCAACCCCTCTTTCATCCGGAAATTCTCTACAATTATCGCATTCACGCCAAGCGGCGCGACGCGGAAGCAGCGCATCGGCAAGCTTTCAAACGGCAGCTTGTTGCCGACATCAAAACCGCCTATTTCAACTATGCCAAGACGGTTCAAGTGGTGGAGCTTTATCGCCAGACGCTGCCACTTTTGGAAGAAAATCTCCGCGTCAATGAACGGCTGCGGGAGAATCAAAAAGTCACTGCCGATGCGGTGTATCGCGCTCGCGCCGAGCTTTCCGATATCAAACAAAAGCTTGCCGAAGCCGGGCAGCAAAGTGACGCGGCAGCGCAATACTTCAATTTTCTGCTCAATCGCACGCTAGGCACGCCGATTCAGCTCATTCCCGACTCTGCTCTTGCGGTCGAAATGGCGTTCTCCCGTGAGGCCGCGCAAAATAAGGCAAAAATTAGTCGTGAAGAATTTCAGCAACTCCGCGCCGGTATTGGCGCCGCCGAGGCCGCCGTCAAAGTCAATACGGCAAGTTTTCTCCCCAATCTCTCGCTCGGCGTTGATTACGGCTTTCAAGGCAACAAGTACGACTTTGGCGCGGATCAGGATTATCTCGTGGTTTCGCTCGTCGCACAATGGAATTTGTTCAACAGTTTTCAGGACGTCGCCAGACGCCAGCAAGCCAGTCTCGAAGTTTCACGCTTACAAACACAAATGGCCGAACTAGAAAATCAAATCGCGCTGCAAGTGCGGGTCGCTTTTAACGACGCGGCGGTGGCAAAGGCCGCCATTGCCACTGCGAATGACCGCCTGGTGAGCGCGCAAAGGTCTTTCGAGCTGGTGGCAAAAAAATACGCGCAAGGCGCGGCGGCGCAGGTCGAATACATTGATGCCCGCACCGCCTTCACCAACGCCGGCATCAATCAAATTTTGACGGCTTACGAGTACTACATAAAATACGCGCAGTTTGAGCGCGCAGCAGGATTGTATCCGATGAATGAGCGACAAAGCGCGAGACATTAAAATTGCCATGGATTTATATCCCAAAATAATGTAAAGACCAACGGATGAAAAGCGGCCAACGGGTTTAAATAGAATTTTGTTCATCCGTTGGCCGCAGTTTATCCGTTGGAGAAATCCAACGCAACGCAAATTTTCAAGAGGTAGCAAAATGAAAAAGCAAAATCAGCATGCGAAGACGATCAAAGCCGCAACGCTTCTGTTGTTGGCTGCCGGCTTGCTTTCGGCGCTTGCCGGCTGCAGCATGAGCAACGCCAATTCAAATTCAATCGAAGTGGTGGCGGTGCGCACGGCAAGGGTTGAGACGGCCAATATCGCGCCGCCGATTCGCGCCACCGGCATTCTTTCCGGCAAGGCCGAGAGCAAGCTCTCGTTCAAAATCGGCGGCATCATTGATCGCATCGTCGTCAGCGAGGGGCAAAGCGTGCGGCGGGGACAGTTGCTCACGACGCTGAAGCTTGCGGAAATCAACGCACAAGTGCATCAGGCGCAGAACGCTTTCGACAAAGCCGGGCGCGATCTGCAGCGGGTTAAAAATCTTTATCGTGATTCGGTGGCAACACTCGAACAGCTTCAAGATGCCACCACCGGCTACGAAGTCGCGAAATCCTCGTTGGAAATCGCCGAATTCAACCGGCAATATGCGTCGATTTACGCGCCGGCTGCCGGCAAAATTTTGAAATGCTTTGCGGAAGCGAATGAGCTGGTCAGCCCTGGCACGCCCGTCTTGCTGATGCGAAATGCGCAAGATGGTTGGGTCGTAAAGGCCGGACTGGCAGATCGCGACGTGGTGCGTGTCGCCATCGGTGATACGGCGCGGCTCACTTTCGACGCTTATTCGGATCAATCCTTTTTCGCCGCCGTTTCGGAAATTTCCGGCACGGCTTCCCCGATGACCGGCACCTACGAAGTTGAATTGAAGGTCGATCCGGCAGAAGGCACGGCGTTCCTGTCGGGAATGATGGCAAAGGTGGAAATTCTGCCTGCAAGGAAATCCCTCGTTTCGTTGGTGCCGATTGAAGCACTCATCGAAGCGGATGGTTCACGCGGAAATGTTTATATTATAGCGTCGCCAAACGTGGCCAAAAAAATTGGCGTTTCCGTTGCGTTTATTCATGACCAGCACGCCGCCATCGCTGCCGGTTTGGATGGCATCGCCGAAGTCATCACCGATGGCGCGGCGTATCTCACCGATGGCGACGCGATCAAAATCGTGCCGTAGCATAAGGCAAAACTATTACGGGCAAAACAATTAGAAAAAGGTTAAAATCATTATCGACTACAATCATTTTGATATGGCAGAATGATTGAACGGCAGAATAATCATTCTGCCATTCAGAAGTGAAATTTTCTCAATAGTCTTGCCGTTCACCCCGTTGGATGATTGCAGCTTGCGGTTCACCGGATGAAGTGAATCTTATCCAACGGGGTAAATAGTTTTGCCTTTGCTTGCTTTCCCACTCATGAAACATGCTGCCATGAAATTCGCAGAGTATTCCGTCAAAAACTATCAATTCACCATCGTGGTGTTTCTGGCGCTCGTCGCCATCGGCATCAACTCGTTGCTGACGATTTCGCGCTCGGAAGACCCGGTTTTTCCGATTCCAATCTACGCGGTGATCGCGATCTATCCAGGCGCAAGCCCTGCCGATTTCGAGCAGCTCGTCGTTGATCCGATTGAGGAAAAGCTCAACGAGCTGGATGATCTGAAAAGCCTCAAGACGGAAATCGACGACGGCGTGATGTTCATGCGGGTGGAGTTCGACGCGGAAGTTGACACCGATAAAAAATATGATGAAGTCCTGCGGGAGATCAACAGCATCCGCGACGACCTGCCGGCGGATTTGCTCAGCTTGGAAACGGTGCAATTCAGCACCACCAACGTCAGCATCATTCAAATCGCGCTGGTTTCCGAAACCGCTCCTTACAAAGATCTCGAAGCGCAGGCAGAGAAATTGAAGAAAGGGCTGGAAACGGTGAGCGGCTTGAAAGCAGTTGAGAAGTGGGCTTATCCCAAGCGCGAGGTGCGGGTGGCGCTGGATTTGGGCAAGCTCGCGCAGCTCCGCATTCCGATCAGCCAGGTCGTCGGTTTGATTCAATCGAGTAACGCCAACATTCCAGGCGGCAGCGTGGACGTGGGCGGAAAAAAGTTCAACCTCAAAACCGGCGGTAATTACAAATCCATCGACGAGGTGCAAAACACCATTGTCGGCGCGGCGAACGGTTACGCGGTGTTTCTCAAAGATATTGCAGAAGTCGGATGGAACTACGAAGACGTGACGTACACCGGCCGCTTCAACGGCAAGCGCGCGGTGTTCGTGACCGCCGAGCAAAAGGCCGGACAAAATATTTTTGCCGTGCGCCAAGCCATCGGCAAAGCCCTCGAAGCGTTTGCGCCGGCGCTGCCCAAAAACATCACGCTGCACCTCGGCTTCGATCAAGTGCAAAACGTGGCCTCGCGCTTGAATGGGCTTTATCGCGATTTCGCCTTCGCCATCGTTTTGGTGCTCGTCACGCTGCTGCCGCTCGGCTTGCGCGCCGCGATGGTCGTGATGATCTCGATTCCCCTCTCGCTGCTGATCGGCCTGTTTCTGCTGGACGTTTTCGGCTTCAATATCAATCAACTGAGCATTGTCGGATTGGTGATTGCGCTGGGCTTGCTGGTCGATGATTCGATCGTGGTGACGGAAAACATCACGCGATTTTTGCGCGCCGGCCACACGCGTACGCAAGCAGCCGTCGCCGCGACGAAGCAAATCGGTGTGGCGGTGCTCGGCTGCACGGCGACGCTCATTTTTGCATTTTTGCCGATAATGTTTTTGCCGGGCGCGCCAGGGGATTATATTCGCAGCCTGCCGGTGGCGGTGGTGGTGACGGTGCTCGCCTCACTGTTGGTTTCGCTGACGATCATTCCCTTTCTCGCCAGCCGCGTGTTGGCAGAAGAGCACGACGAGGCCGGCAACATTTTTCTGCGCGGCTTGAATCGCTTTATTGATTTCTCCTACAAACGGCTGCTCGGTTGGGCGATTGGCCATCCGGCGAAAACGACAGTCACCGCCGCCGCGTTGTTCGTCGCCAGCCTGGGCCTGGTGCCGATCATCGGGTTCAGCCTGTTCCCCAAAGCCGGCATTCCACAATTTCGCGTCACGATCGAAACGCCGGACGGCAGCAGTCTCGCGGAGACCGACAAGGCGGCGCGCTTTGTGGAAACGCATTTGGCGCGGCAACCGGAAATCAAAAGTTACATGACTAATCTCGGCAAGGGCAATCCGCAGGTGTATTACAACGTGGTGTCCCAGCGCGAGAAGAGCAATGTGGCGGAAATTCTGGCGGAAGTCAAAACCTATCATTCCGGCAAAACGCCGCAGTTTTACGACGGGCTGCGTGCGATTTTCTCTTCCTATCCGAATGCGAAGATCGAGCTGAAGGAGTTTGAGAACGGGCCGCACATTGATGCGCCGATTGCGATTCGGTTGATTGGCGAAAATTTGAATACGTTGAAAACGATTGCCGCCGAAGTCGAACAGATTTTCAAATCGACGGCAGGAACGCTTTACGTCAACAATCCCGTGAAGATCGCCAAGACCGACATCAAAGTGAATCTCGATCACGACAAGGCAGGGTTGTTCGGCGTACCGGTGGCTGAAGCGCAGCGCACCGTGCGCATGAGTCTGGCGGGTATCAGCGCGGGCAAATTTCGCGACGAAGCGGGCAACGAGTACAATATCAATGTGACTTCACTGCGTCCCGCACTCCCGCAAGGCGGGACGGGGTCTGCGACAAAGCGGGACAAAGCGACGCTCGCGGCGCTCGATCACATTCACTTTGCTGCGGTGACCGGCGCACAAATTCCGCTGCGGCAGTTGGCGAATTTGGAATTCAGAGCTTCGCCGACGCGCATCAATCACTACAACAAAGAGCGCGCGGTGACGATGACCTCGTATGTCAAAACCGGCTACAACACCGACGGCGTCACCAAAGCGATTCTCGCACAGCTCGAGGCTATCAAATTTCCGGAGGGCTATCGTTACGTTCCGGCGGGTGAGATCGAAAGCCGGCAAAAAAGTTTTGGCGGATTGGGCACGGCGATTCTGATTGCGATCTTCGGCGTGCTGGCGACTTTGGTGTTGGAGTTTCGCGGCTTCAAGAGCACGCTGATCGTGCTCTCGGTGGTGCCGCTCGGCGTGGTCGGCGGATTATTGCTGCTATTTTTGACCGGCAACACGCTTTCCTTCGTCTCGATGATCGGCTTCATTGCGCTGGTCGGCATCGAAGTGAAGACCTCGATTCTGCTGGTGGATTTCACCAACCAACTGCGCGAGCAAGGCCTGAGCCTCGACGAAGCGGTGCAAAAAGCCGGCGAGATTCGGTTCGTGCCGGTGCTGTTGACGACGATGACGGCGATTGGCGGCTTGCTGCCGATTGCGCTGGGCGGCTCGGCGCTGTACTCGCCGCTGGCGTGGGTGATCATCGGCGGCCTCATCACCTCGACCGTGTTGGCGCGCCTGGTGACGCCGGTTATGTATAAACTGCTGCCACCCGCAAGGACTTTGCAGCCGGAAGTGGCAGAAGCAGAGGCTCTTGGATCAGAGAATTTGGATCGACTTGAATGGGCCTTAAGGGAAGCTGAAAATCGAAAAATGGCCGGCGCTAAAGGGCGAGTGGCGGCTGCACGCTTTGAGCTCGATCCTGATAACCCCCTCGCCAATTCAGCCGCCGCGGAATCGTACGCGCGGAATCCGGAACAGAATTTACAAGACTGGGCAGATCAATATTTTAGGCGGAGTCCACACGTCACAATCGTGGAAAGAAAAGACGTTCAAATGGGTGAGCGCGGTTATTCCGGATATAAGGATTTTGACCGCACTGCGGCGATACGAGCCTATGCCAAAGCAGAATCGGCGCTTGATCGCATCGAAATTATTTCAAAACTTGACATCGAGGCGGAAGATTCTGCGCTGCGTGAGAACGAAAAATTTGCGCTGAAGTCAAACCGCTGCGTGGCACAATTCAAGAATATTTCCAAAACACTGATCGAAGACGCTGATTTGCAGGATGCACTTTCAGAATGGCGGGATGAAAATGACAAACAATAGCTTGCTGGAGCTTGAAACAGTTCGGAGACGCATCGAACAACTGGACGGGGAACGCCAGGGCTTGTCCGATCTGATCAAAAAGCTCAAACAGATTCGGGATACCATGACCTCTTTGCAAAAAGAGTTGGATGCAAAAAAGACGGACATGGAAAAGTGGTTAAGGGATTTCAAGCAAATGGCCCTATCCATATCTGCAAACGCAGCAGAGTCAAACCATCAATTCTCGGCTTCCATGCAATTGTTCGGCCAAAAAGCTGAAACCCTTTTGCAAGAGATGGCGGATTCAGCCTCTCAGCTTAAAGCTAGAGGAGAAGAACAAGCACGAGAAAATTCACTTGACAGCACCGGCAAGGGATTAAACAAGCATATTGATGAAATCAATCAAACTGTAAATGAATTACGGCAGCGGCTGCTTGAGGAACAAAAGGCTTTCAAGGAGGCTGTTCAGAAAGGTATAATGGCACAATTTGGCAAGATACAAAAGCAAGTTGATGGAAGAATGAATGAAATGTCAACTCATCTCGACGAAGTGCGAAACGGCCTGGCGCAAAAAGAAAAATCCTCCAAACAGGCCATTCGATTTTTGTGGATAGGAATCATTGTTTCATTTTTGCTGGGCGGGATTTCAACTGCGGCCCTGCTGATCGGATTATTCGGAAAATGATGACTCTGCCAAGAGCTTCAATTCGTGGGCCCTTATGCCGCAATCCGGAAATCCGAACGCAGTCCGCAATCAACAATCGCATCAGCTCGCCTTTGTCTACAAAGGAAATTTCCGGGCGATGGCCAATTTCACCGTTTTTCAGGAGCGCAGCATGAAGTGGATTTTCGGTGAGAAAGATTCAAAGTGGAGGGCGGTTTTTTGAGCTGAGCGCCGCGGAGGAGGTCTCTCATTTCACTGATATGAAAGCCTCTCCGCTGCGCTTGGAACGAGCTCATGCGATTTTCGCAGACCGTGGGGAAATCACGCCGAAGTTATTTCGCGCGCCAATCCATCACGCCGTCAATCAGGCGGTTAGTTAGTTGCGTCTCGGCAAGAGCGGGCATTCAAAATATTCTTGCGTGCCTTCAAAGTCGGCGGGATCCAAATCCTCGACGTTGCAGGCAGTTGCGTACTTGGCTGGATCGACGCCGCTTCTCAGGACATTCACATGCCACCGGCCGCCGTTGTAATCCTGGTCCCCGGGCTTTGCATCGGATATAAGACCGATCCCGTCTTTGAAGCCACCCATGTATAGCTGGTCGAAAGGCTCGCTTTGAGGATTGAAATGTGCCGGTGTCACGACGCTGTCAAAGAGCTTGCAATCAGCCCAAACTTGCGTTCTGCTGACTTTAAGAAGGGACGCACTGCGGGAGGAAGCTTCGATTCCCTGCGCGCCGGGAGTTCCGATACTGTTGTCGTTTTGACAACCGCTCAAAATCACAACAGCTACCGCTAGAGCTCCCGCTAAGAGTCTGACTTGGTACATGGCTGCCTCCTGTGAGGTTATAGTTCGAGAAAATTGGTTCATTGGTTGAAGTAAAGGTAAGACATAGATGTCACGAAATGATCACGAAACTTTCATGTATTTTTCAAATTTGGCCTCGAAAATTCCGGTAAACGAGACTTCAGGATGGGATAGAATTAGTTAACCATTCTATCTCCGTATTGCAAAGTCATTGAAAATTGTCGAGGCGCTGCGGACAGAGTAGATTGACGTTCTGGAACAAAGAGAACTGGCCGCCGGTTAATAATATGTTTGGTGGCTGTTGAGCGCTTTGAACATGCCTTCACGACAACGTCTTTAGCAACCACCGGCAGGCGCACTCAGGGATGGTGTTTGACGACGGTGAATTTGTCCGTTGGTAACCCACGACTCCGGCCTGCAAATCTGTCATTTTGGTTTCAAAAACATGCAACCAACCTTTGATCTCTTTTTCGTCTTATTATCTCTTTTCGGCGGTGCACAGGCCATTTTTCTCGCGGTTACGCTTCTGACTATCAAACGCGGCAATCGCATGGCCAATCGAATTTTCGCGGCTTTCTTGACGACGCTTTCAATCCCTCTGTTGACGGGAGTTGCGTACCATACAGAGTATGTTTTGAATTTTCCTCATCTGATTAAGATCGAAGCTCCGCTTATCTTTATTTTTGGGCCGTTATTTTTTCTCTACGTCAAAGCCCTGACTTCGAGAGGCTTTATTTTTGAAAAGCGCCGCCTTTTCCACTTTGTCCCATTTGCCATTTACACCGCTTATTTGCTCCCTTTTTATCTCCAAAGCAAGACAGCGAAAATCAATTATTGGACAACAACAGCGCGTCTCCACGAATTGCCATGGCAATTACACATTGAGTCGGTGTTGGGCATTTCTCATTTCCTGGTTTATATGGTTTTGACAGCCAGATTGCTCATCAACCATGCACGAACAATTAAAGAATCTTTTGCGTCAATTGAGAAAATCAATCTGGTGTGGATAAGAAATCTGATGATTGGTCTTGGCATGATTTGGGCTTTTAGCTTCGTTATGCATGCCTTCGAAGCCCAGTGGATGATCCATATCATTGGACTCGTGGTTGTGGGCATGATCTTCTATATGGGTTTCAAAGGCCTGACCCAGCCGGAAATCTTTTCTCCGGAAGAAGAACGGCAACCGGCCCTAAAATACGCCAGGACCGCTTTGGCTCCGGATAAAGCCGGGGCCTACCTCCAGAAACTCCTGCACGTCATGGGTACGGAAAAACCTTTTACGGACAGCAATCTCTCACTCCAGAAGCTTGCCAGAAAACTGTCGATGCAAAGCCATCATCTTTCCCAGATTATCAACGAACGATTGCAGAAAAATTTTTTTGAGCTCATCAATAGCTATCGTGTAGAAGAAGCCAAAAAGCAATTGGCTGATCCTGCCAAAAGACATTTGAACATCGCTGAAATCGGATTTGAAGTTGGCTTTAATTCGCTCTCCGCCTTTTATACAGCCTTTAAAAATCATGCCAAGATGACGCCGGCGCAGTTTAGAAAACAGGCCGATGCGCTTCAGCAATGAATTGTGGGCTGTTCCCAACCGTTCTCCACGCATAGGCATCAACTTTAAGGTCAATGGTGGGTAAGCCCAGCCATTTGATCAAAGGATCCGCATCTTCAACCCCCTCTGTTCTGTTCCCCTACTGTTTTTCTCCGGCAGCAAATCCGTCTTTATCAGGATTTCCTACCTTATAAGTTCGTACTCCACGCTCACAAGAAAGGTAAACTTAAGAAGCGGAACTTCGTTTTTAGTGCACGAAAGCATAGGAATTCGCAAAAATTCATGAGCCGCGCAACTCAAATTCGAAGGAGGTTTTTATGACGCGTATCTGTCCTAACTGCCACAAAGTATTCGATCACCCCGGCAAATACTGCTCAGAACGGTGCTCTCGTGAAGTGCGCCGGCAACGGTTGCAGCTTTTGCTGGCATCTGTTGTGGGTGTCCTGGTGCTCGTCTTCGCGATTTACACCGCCCCCCGCAGCGACTTACGCCCGGAGCCGAGCCATCCTTTGTCGGCGTTTGAAATCCAAACGCTCGCCAAAGATGATTCGTGTCCGATCTGCGCCGGCAAGGGGAAGGTAGATTGTAAAATCTGCATTGACGGCAAAATCTTCTACATGGGCACTAGCGCTGAATGCAATCGCTGCAGCGGAAGAGGGTGGATCGATTGTCCGGTTTGTAAAGCCACAGGAAAGCTTCGCGACGCTCTGGCTAACGCCACATCATAATAAACGGACGAGCTTTCGATGAGGCGAAAGCTTAGGATCGTGCAGCAGTAACATCATTTCAGTGGAGCAAACCATGATAAATCAAACTATACTTCGACGTGCCTTGAAGACAGCACAATTGCTGGAGAGGAAAGGTAAGCTAGTGTGCTCTGCCGTTTCTCTCAGTGTCTTCCTTGGGGTAACTGCCTGTAACCTGTTGAGCCCGGAAGAGCCGGGCGCGCTTGTTCCTCCCACTGCCGGCGAGGACGCGGCGCTCCCTCAGCTTCGAATAAAAGTGGCGGAAAGAGAACGCGCGATACATCTGCAAACATTTGGCGAACCGGACCGCCCGCTGCTCATGATTTTACATGGCGGCCCAGGAGCTGACTTCCGGCTCCTTCTCCCACTACAGGAACTGGCAGACCGATACTACGTTGTCTTATGGGATCAGCGCGGCGCTGGACTCTCTGAGCGAGTAACCAAGGAGGAGCTAACTCTCGATAGCTTCAATGAGGAAATTTCAGCAGTCCAAGCCGCAGTCGCACCCGGGCGAAAGGTTACTCTCGTGGGACACTCATACGGCGGTCTCCTAGCGACGCGCTATGCCGCCACTTACCCGGATGCGGTAGAACAGCTCGTACTCATTGAGCCTGGTCCTATTACTCCCCGCGGCCGGCGGAACTACCACGGCGGTGAAATCGGCTTTGCCGCGGTCGAAGACTTCTTTTGGCAGAACGAGTTGCTCACCTCCAGCGACCACGCAGCGGCAGATTATAAAGCGAATAATCTACTGCCGGAAGCTTCGCGCAGTTTTACGTGCTCGGGCGAAGTGCCTTCTGAATACCCGATGTGGCGCTTCGGTGCGTTCCACCACCATGTGCTCACACACACGAATCAGGCGCCGGACGACGACTTTAACTGGGCTGAGGATATTGTCAACTTTCAACCAGAGGTACTTGTCGTCGCGGGGACATGCGGCGCAGCCGGCGCTAACTTTCAACAAACGTATAACCTCGAGGCGCTCCCGCGCGCCAGGTTTACAATTATCTCCGGAGCCGGGCACTTGACGCTGTTCCTTGACTATGCCGAGGAAACGCTTGCGGCCCTCCGGGCTTATCTCATAGAATATTACTGAGGTCAGATCATGAAGATTTCTGTCATTACTCTCTGCGCTCAACTGCTGTCACTATTGCTTTCTGCGCACACAGTCCAAGCCCAGTCCCGACGGGTCGGGATCACACCGTTTGCCGCTTCACGCCACAGCATCATTTTGGAGGTGGCGTTAGAACCCGAACTGGTCGTGTCCCTTGACTACATCTATGGCCTCGGCGCATTGGATCGCCGCAATGGCATCAGCGTGGGCGCCGGGGTGAAGGTGCCGACCACGGTGATTTCGAACGACGCTTGGCGTCTGCATCTCTTCACCTCCACGCACTGGGGGTCGAGAGATCATTGGGGAGCGAACCTAACCGCGCTCGGATATCTCAGCCACAATCGCAACCGCGCCGGGGAAATCCACGGATTCGGGATTGAGCTTCGCGCTGCGCCTGGTTTTTACGGCTCGCGCAGGACGACGGCGTTGGACCTGGGCTGGCAAGGCACCCTGCTCTCGCACATTCGACACTCCGCTGAAACCAGGGCGACGTTCGAAGACCGCTATCCTCCCGGTGTAAATGGTCCGGCCGGCCCGAAGGACGGCTGGTATGGTTCAACCGCACACCGCTTTCGCATCGGTCTCTTAGGTGCCCATAAGCTCGCCGATCGCATGGCATTGCAAGTGGCGCTGGGCAGTCTGTTTGCACGACAAAAGCAAGGCGTCTTCCTCGGCTTCGACTTTGCCCAGATTCCTGTTTACCTCGAAACCTCACTGCGTTTCGGCTGGTGACGCACAAGTAGCGGCCTCGACGGGTACGGATTCAGAAACTTGTTTGGCAACGGCACGACTCGACATTATGTCATGCCGGCAATACGGACAGACCTGCCAATCTTTTTTGGGTGAGACGCATGAAGCCGAGAAAGATTTATAATCTCAAAAAGCAAACAAAAAATCACCAAAAATATTTTTATTCTGACTGAAACTATTCTAATCGAGAATAGTATACTGTAGAACAATTTTTTGGAGCCGTTAATGTCAAAAAACGAAATTGCAATTCTTGGCCTGCTGGCGGAAAGTCCGATGCACGGCTATCAGATTCACCAGCAGATCAAAGAGCGGGAGATGGATTACTGGGCGAAGATCAAACTGCCTTCCATTTATAGCACTTTGACGCGCCTGGAAGAACAGGGTTTGATCACCTCCGGCAAAGAGAAAGTCGGCAACACGCCGGAGCGCACGGTTTATTCGCTTACGCCGGCGGGCCGCGACCAGCTCAGCGAAACGGTGCAGTTTTTTTTGCGCGAAGATAATCATCCCGAATGGCTGTTCGGACTGGGCGTGGCGTTCATTTGCGGCGCGCCGCGTGAAAAGGTGCTGGAAGCGCTGCAACTTCGCCGGAAAAATCTCGAAAAACATCAGGAGGCTTTAACGCAGGAAGCGACTAATTACAAAGACAAAATTCCATTCAATTGGTATATGTTGATCGAACATGCTTTAAAAAACATGGAACTGGAGTTGGATTGGTTGGATCGACTGGTTAATACCGTGCAAAAGGTGGAACGTTGGACGCCGGAATGGCAATGTGATGAGTGCGCAGAAAAAACCAAAGGAGAGATATAAAAATATGAAGCACGTGAGATGGGTTCTGGTTACTTGTTGCTGGTTACTTGTTGCTGGCGCTGCCGCGCAGCCGGCTGGCGATGAGTCAATTGCCGCTGCACCAAACGGCAAGGTCTTGCGCCTGGAAGAAGCGCAGCAAATCGCGTTGGAGAAAAACCTGCAGCTTCAGGCGGCGCGCAAAGGCGCCCGCGCGTCGAGCTGGGGCGTGAAGAATGCATACACGCAATTTCTACCAACCGTCAATCTCAATTTCAGTTATGTTCGTCTGGACGGCGGCACCGTGGATCGCGCCAACATTTTTACTGATGTTGGCCGTGAATTGGTCAAACAATTTGCCCCTGACGAAGATCCGAATCAAATTCGCCCCAGTGCGTGGCGGGATTCTTACGGCCCCTCGGTGAGCGTGACGCAGCCGATTTTTACCGGCGGCACCTTGCTTGCCAATGTCAACGTGGCGCAGGCGCAGGATATGACCGCGCAGGCGAATTTGGCCAGCACCGAGCAGCAGACTATTTACAACACGCAAAAAGCTTACTTCGATGTGCTGCGCGCTCAGGAGCTTCTTGCCGTTGCCAAAGAGGTTTTACAGACCGCGGATGAACATTTAAACAGCGCCCGCAAACAGGTCGAAGCCGGCCTGCGCAGCAAAACCGAAATTCTGCGTTGGGAAGTGCAGAAGGCCAATGCCGAGAGCAACGTGCTGCGCGCCGAGAATGCGTTGGCGCTGTCGCGTCCGGCGCTCAATCAAGTGCTCGGCTTGGATTTGAATACCGAATATAATGTTGAGCCGGTGGAAGACCTGCCGATGCAGGTTCCGGCGACGCTTGAAGAGCGCACTGCCGTGGCGCTGCGCAAAAATCCCGGTGTGCGCGTGGCCGAAGCTAACGTTGATTTGGCCGGCGCGCAGGTGAAAGTCGAGCGTGCACAATTTACGCCGAAGGTGAGCCTGGCTTACAACTACAATTGGGAAGCCAACAACACGCTCAAGCTCGACAGCTATAAAACGTGGTCGCTCGGCGTCGTGGCACAATTTCCGATTTTCAACAGTTTTCGCGATTATACCAATCTCCAGAAAGCGCAGGAGACCAAAAAGCAGACGGAAGATTTGCAGCAGGATTTCGAGCGCGGCTTGCGGTTGCAGGTTTTACAAGCCTCGCAAAATCTCGAGCTGGCCGAAAAACAATTGGTCATCACCGAAAAAGCCAGAGCGCAAGCCGAAGAAAATTTCCGCGTGATCAAGCATTCGTATGAAGTCGGCCTCGCTTCCAATCTGGATTTTCTCGATGCGCAAAACGCGCAGAGCCAGGCGCGCTGGGACAAAGTCAACACGCGATATGATTATTTGCTGGCCAAAACCGCGCTGGCGCAGGCGATGGGCGTGTTGAGAGCCGGTAATCAGTGATCAGTTTTCAGTAATCAGTTATCAGTATCAATTACTGATCACTGGTGACTGATTACTGATAACTAAAATAGAGAAAGACTAAAATGAAAACTAAACTGATTCTCATAACCACACTCGCGACCGTCGCTGTCAGTTTCGTTGCCTGGAGCCGATGGAGTTCTGAAAAGCAATCGGGCAAAGGCATCGAGAGCTTGCCGCTTTCGGTGAAAATTCAGACTATCCAGCCGGCGTCGATTTCGCAGAGTTTGATCGTTTCCGGCACGCTGGTTGGTGAAAATGAAGCTACAGTGATTTCCGAAACCCAAGGCAAAATCGTTGCGGTGAAGGCCCAAGTCGGCGATTGGCTGGCCAAAGGGCAGGCGATCGTGCAAGTGGAAAATGATCTGAAGCTTGTGGCGCTTGAGCAGGCGAAAGCGCAGTTGATGGCGGCGCAAACGAACTATGACAAAGCGCAGAAAGATTTAAAGCGTTATGACGATTTGTTCACGCAGCAGATTGCCACGCAGAATGACATTGAGAATGCGCGGCTGGCGGCGCGCGCAGCCGAGGCTCAATTGAAAGGCGCCGAAGCCGCTTTGAAATTGGCGCAGCGCTTTTATGATGATACCGCGATCAAAGCGCCGCTGGCCGGCAGATTGGCGGATCGCTACGTGAATGAGGCTGCGATGGTCATGCCCGGTGACGAGATCGGCGTCGTGGTGGATGGCCGCAATATGAAGCTGCGCTCGAGCGTGGCGGAAAACGAAGTGTCGTTGGTGAAGATTGGCCAGCCGGTTGAGATCGTTGCCGATGCGCTTGCGGGCGCGAAATTTTCCGGCAAAGTTTTTTCCGTGGCGCAAAAAGCCAACAGCGAGCGCACGTATCCCCTCGAGATTCTCGTGCAAAACGACAAAGGCGAATCGCTCAAGAGCGGCATGTTCGGCCGCGCCACGATTCAGGTTGCTAACGCAGATAATGCCATCGTCGTGCCGAGCGAAGCCGTGCTCTCCGATGCGGCGCGCAACAATTATGTGTTTGTGGAAGAAAGCGGCGCGGCCAAACAAGTCGAGGTGAAGCTCGGCCTACAGCAAGACGGCAAAGTGCAAATCGTTAGCGGCCTCGCTGCCGGCGCGCGGCTCGTCGTTTCCGGCCAGCAGAGACTGGCGAACGGCACAAAAGTCTCAGTTCAAGAGTAGAAGAATCGCATGCTGGAGTGGTGGATCGTTGGAGTATTGGATTGATGGAGTATTGCAGTGCTGGATTACTGAATTGACCAGTTTTCAAACGATCCCCAAATCCATCGATCCAACAATCCATTGATCCAGCTATCCAATAATCCAAATTAGTCATATATATGAAACTCACCCAAGTTTCCATACAACGGCCGGCGTTCATCACTATGGTGTTCACGGCGTTGGCGGCGCTCGGTATCTTTGCATATATGCAGATGGGCGTCGACTTGCTGCCGAAAATGGATTGGCCGATGGTCTCGGTTGTCACGATTTACCCAGGCGCCGGCCCCAAAGAAGTGGAAACCGCCGTTTCCAAACCCATCGAAGAGGCGCTCTCCAGCCTCAACGGTTTGAAGCACGTGCGCTCATTTTCCAACGAGGGCGTTTCCGTTATTTTGGCGGAATTTTCTTTCACGACGGACGTTGAAGCCGCCACCAATGAAGTGCAGCGCAAAGTCGACGGCGTGCGCGCCGATTTGCCCAAAGAAATTTACACGCCGACAGTCGCCAAGTCCGACATCAACGACTTCCCGATCGTGCGCATCGCCATGAGCGGCAAGGACACGGACGCGCGCGCGTTGTATCAATTTGCCGACGAGCACGTTTCGCAGCGCCTCGAGCAAATTCCCGGCGTTTCGAGCGTGGAGATCGTCGGCGGCCAGAAGCGCGAGATTCGCATCGAAGTGGACAACGACCGGCTGCGCGCTTATAATCTTTCCGTCGTGCAAGTGAGCCAGGCCCTGCAGCGCGAGAACTTGGATTTCCCGACCGGCAAGATCAACTCGCCGACGAACCAGTATATCGTCCGCGTCGCCGGCAAATTCACCACGCCGGAAGCGATGAACAACATCGTGCTGGCGGCGCACGGCGACAGCAAAGTTTATTTGCGCGACGTCGCAAGAGTGCTGGACACGTACAACGAAGACGTGACCTACACCCGACTGAACGCCGAGCCGGCCATCGGCTTGATGTTGCAACGGCAGTCCGGCGCCAACTCCGTGAAAGTGGCGGCGCTGGTGCGCGACGAGCTGGCAAAAATTGAAAAGGAGCAAAACGGCCGGATTCATTTTGAAATCGCGCAGGATATCACCCAGTTCACGCTGCACTCGGTGAACGAAGTGAAGCGCGACCTCGGCCTCGCCGTGTTGATGGTGGCGCTGGTGCTGTTCATCTTCCTGCACAGCTTCCGCAACTCGTTCATCGTGCTGTTGTCGATCCCAACAAGTTTGATCACGACATTCATCATGATGCAGGCGTTCGGCTTCACCATCAACCTCGTCTCGCTGATGGCGCTGGCTTTGGTGATCGGCATTCTGGTGGATGACTCGATCGTCGTGCTCGAAAATATTCACCGCCATCTTGAAAGAGGCGAAGATCAAAAAAGCGCCGCGCTAAAAGGCCGCGCCGAAATCGGCTTTGCGGCCATGGCCATCACGCTCGTCGACGTCGTCGTGTTCCTGCCGATTGCCTTGATCGGCGGCATCGTTGGAAAAATTTTCAAAGAGTTCGGCCTCACTATCGTCGTCAGCACGCTGCTCTCGCTGTTTGTCTCGTTCACGCTGACGCCGATGCTGGCCTCGAAATGGTCGCGCGCCGGCTCGACGACTTTAAAATGGCGCTGGCTGCATTGGCTGATTGAAAAATTCGAAGCCTTCCAGGAAAATTTGACCGAGCGTTATCGCAAGTGGCTGGCGTGGGGTTTGGATCGCCGCAAAACAGTGGTGCTGGTAAGTTTTGGATTGTTGATCCTGAGCTTCGCGTTGGTGCCGCTCGGATTTATCGGCACCGAATTTATGACCGAGCCTGACCGCGGCGAGTTCGCGGTAAATCTCGAAATGCCGATTGGCACGGCGCTGGACATTACCGACGGCGCAACCCAGCGCGTGGAAAATATTTTGGCGAGCATGCCGGAAGTCACGCGCTATTTGGCGACGGTCGGCAAATCCCAAAACGAATGGTCGAGCGCCAAACGGCCCAACGTCGCGCAAATTTCGGTGACGCTGCAGGACAAACGCGAGCGCAAGCGCAGCACCGCGGCAGTGATGAATGATATTTCCAAGCAAGCGACGGCGATCCCCGGCTTGATCGTGCGCATGAGCCCGATCAGCATGTTCGGCGCCGCGCAAGAGTCGCCGCTGCAAATCGAAGTGAAAGGCCCGGACCTCGAAACGCTCGCGCCGATTGCCGACAAAGTTGCCGCGATTACCGCGCAAACGCCCGGCACGCGCGACGCCAAAAGCTCGTGGGAAGAAGGCCAGCCGGAAATTCAAATCGCCGTCGATCGCGACCGCGCCGCGCAGCTCGGCTTGACGCTCGGCGAGATCGGCGTGGCGTTGCGCACCGCTATCGAAGGCGACATCGCGACGAAATACAAGGACGGCAACACCGAGTTCGATACCCGCGTGGTGCTCGCCAAAGCCAATCGTTCGAATCCGGCTGACGTTGAAAAAGTCACGCTGGTCAATTATCGCGGCGAGCGCATCTTTCTGGGGCAGGCTGCCGAGGTTTATTACGGGAAGGGTCCGACGATGATCGGCCGCAAAGACCGCGAGCGCTTGATCACCGTTTCGTCAAACCTCAACGGCTCGGTTGCGCTCGGCCAAATCACTGCGGAAATTCAAAAACGCGCTGCTGGCATCGAATTGCCGCCCGGTGTCACCATCTCGTATGCCGGCGACGTACAGAACATGCAGGACATGTTCCGCGACATGACGATTGCCATCACCTTCGCCGCCTTGTTTGTGTATATGATCATGGTGGCGCTGTTCGAAAGCTACACGCATCCGTTCACGATCATGTTTTCGATTCCCGTCGCGCTGGTCGGCGGCCTCGGGGCTCTAGCCCTCACCGGCCAAACGCTGAACATGTTTTCGATGATCGGCATTTTGCTCTCGCTCGGCCTGGTGACGAAGAACGCGATTCTGCTCGTTGACCGCGCCAACGATCAACGCGCGAAAGGCCTTTCCGCGCGCGAAGCCATTCTAGAAGCCGGCCCGACGCGCTTGCGGCCGATTCTCATGACCACGCTGACGATGGTGCTCGGCATGATGCCGCTGGCGCTGGCCCTCGGCGCCGGCTCGGAGATTCGCCAGAGCATGGCCATCGTCGTCATCGGCGCATTGCTCAGCTCGACGCTGCTCACACTGGTTTTGGTGCCGATAATTTATACGTACATGGAAGGCCTGCGCGCGCGGTTGAGCCGGAAGAAGTTGGCCGCGACCAACGGCAAGTATAAAGGCGTGCCGGAGATGGTGAGCGAAGCCATGGCGTAAAACGAAATGGGCGAGTGGGCTACGCCTGTTGGGTGAAAGGGAGAAAGGGCAAAAGGGCCTTTTCTCCCTTTCTATTTTTGATATCAAGCTTTTCATTGACTATTTACTTTGAATTTTGTAACATGGTTAAGGAAAAATCAAAAGAGAAGGTGACAAAGAGGTGTTTTATGTCCTTATCTCATCGAAACGATCGACGGATTAAGCCTTTGCCCTCCCGGAATAAAAGTGCCAAGGCAGTGCATTGGTGGGACGACTTGCCAACAGTCATGAGCTGCCCCGAATGCGGCAAAAAAGCCATGCGCAGGGCGAGTGGGCCCTGTGAACTTCTCGATGGGACGCTTATATCAGAACTGGAACGCTTTCAATGTTTTGCTTGTGGAGCCGATTTTTTTGATGACGAGGCAATGGGAGTAATCGAAAAATTTCGGCAAAGCCAATCACAAACGCCATCACAGTTGCGCCGTCGAGCCCACGTGGAAAAAGTCGAAGTTGCATGAACGTAGAAGCTTATCTGCAACGCATTGATTATCACCGCGACCGTACCCCAAATGCTGAAACTTTGCGTAACCTGCATCATGCGCACATGCTGGCGGTGCCGTTTGAAAATCTTGATATTCATCAGGGAAGGCCCATCCTACTTGCTGAAAACCTGTTTTATGAGAAAATCGTTTTGCGGAGACGTGGTGGGTTTTGCTACGAAGCCAACGGTCTCTTTGCAGCACTCTTGCACGAGTTAGGCTTCAATGTGACCTTGCTCTCGGCACGGGTGATGGATGACGGCAGCCCCGGACCGGAATTTGATCACTTGACTTTGCTGATGCAATTGGAAGAGCGCTGGCTCGCCGATGTCGGCTTTGGCGATTCGTTTCGCGAGCCTTTGCGACTCGACGATCCGAGCGCGCAACTCCAAAATCACGGCGCTTATCGCTTGACCAGAGATGATGAACAATGGACGTTGCTGGCGCGCTCGTCAGACAATGAGTGGAAGCCACAATACGTGTTCACGCTCCGGCCCCACCAGCTTGCCGATTTTGCCGGCAGGTGTCATTATCATCAAACCTCCCCGGAATCCCATTTTACACGAAAGCGTGTGTGCTCGCTGGCGACGCCGGCAGGCCGAGTGACATTGAGCGACATGCGCCTCATTATTACCAAAAGCGGCGAGCGGCAGGAGAGAATGTTGGCCAGTAAGGAAGAATACGCCAATGCGCTGCGAGAATATTTTGGGGTCAAGCTGGATTGAATAAAGCTGCGCATCGGACATCGACCCGCTCTAATTGCGCACGGATGAACGTGTCAATGGATCGTCAGTGGTTTCAGCTTGATTTTTGAAAAAAAATTCTGTACTTTTTGTCACGCACCTGGCTTGTAACGTGCAAAATTTAGCTGATTTAGTTTGCCATTTTTCGGGCTGGATACGTCTATTTATATAGGGAATGCCATGATTTTAGTCATTGAAGAAAAAGAGCTAAAGCACTTGCCAATTACAACTGATCCAGAAATTTTGAGCGGCGCGCCGGTGTTTCGAGGAACGCGCGTACCAATTGATGCGCTGATGAATAACCTCGAGGCCGGCCTGACGCTGGATGAGTTTCTCGACAACTTTCCTACAGTCACCCGAGAACAAGCGCTGCAAGTTCTTGAGTTTTCCAAATCCACCTTGATGCGATTGGGCAAGGCAAATTGAAGATATTGTTGGACGAATGCACGCCCCGTGTGGTCAAAAAACGGCTGCCTCAATATTTTATTCGTACGGCACAAGAAATGGGTTGGGCGGGCATTAAAAATAGCAAGCTGCTCAACTTGGCCGAAGGCCAGTTTGAGGTTTTAATTTCAACCGATCAAAATCTCCCGTACCAACAAAACCTCTCCGGCAAAAAACTAGCGGTGATTATTTTGCCCAGCAACAAGGTTCCCATCATAGCCCAGCTTATACCCGCTATCGAACAAGCATTGCAGACAATTCATCCAGCAACATTTGTTGAAATTCCGCTCCCGTGACGAACCGTGAAATCCGAGATGAAAAATTCCCCCATCCCCAGATTAGACCGGCACCCCGAACTGCGCCAGCACCTGCTCAAATATTGCCGTCTCCAGCCCGGCGAAATTTGGCGTGATCCTTCCGGAAAGCATCGCGTCGGCTGTTTGGATGCGGCGAACCCGAGTCACATTCACAAGCTGATGGCCGAAGAACGAGCCACACTGGCGATTCACGACCCACCGTACAATCTCGTGGCGTTTGACGAAAGAGAACTCTTCGAATATATCGCGTGGTGCAAGCAGTGGGTTGAAAACACCGATGCCGTGCTGACGGAGAACGGTTCACTTTACATCTGGCTCGGCGCCGATCAAACCGCGGGTTTTCAGCCCCTGCCGGATTTTATGATCATGATGCGTGGTACGCCGTTTCGCCCCCGCAGTTTCATTACGATGCGCAACCAGCGCGGCTACGGCACGCAGAAAAACTGGATGGCGGTGCGGCAGGAATTGCTTTATTATATCAAAGGCGAGCCGAACTTCAACATCGAAGCGGAATACACCGACATTCCCAAAATCCTGCGCGGCTATTACAAAGCAGTCAACGGCAAAGTTACCGAAAATTTCGAGCGCAGCAAATCGCAAAATATCCGCGCCGGCAACGTTTGGGTGGACATTCAGCAAGTCTTCTACCGTATGGAAGAGAACGTCAACGGCTGCTACACGCAGAAGCCGCTGAAAAGCATCGAGCGCCTCATTCGCGCCAGCTCGCAAAAAGGCGACCTTGTTCTCGATTTTTTCTGCCACGCCGGCACCACGCTCTTGGCGGCGGAAATACTCGGCAGGCGGTGTTACACCATCGACCTCGACCCGATATATTGCGAGATCGCCATCCGCCGCCTCGAACACTTCCGCGCCACCGGCAAAACCGGCTGGCAAAACGGCAATCCGTTTGAGGAAGAAATCTCGGGAGACGGCGAATTGCAATCAATGCTGCATCAACAGCAAGAAATGAAAACCGATGAGCGGCAACAGATGGAAATATTCTGAAAGTTTCTGCTGCCAGCGAAAATTTGAAAGACCATCGGATAAAAGCTGCCAAACGTCGAACTGATCGATCGTGACTATTAGGGACATTGTGGCGCGTTTACAAAAGTTGGTGGCAGAAATGGCGTGGGCGACATGAGGAAAATCTGCTTGCGCATGAAAGCAAAAACGCCTAAATTGTGTTATGATTTTTCGATAAGACTCAAGATTATGTTAAGGAGACGTCCCATGCCCTCACCTTTCCCTGGAATGGATCCATATCTCGAGGCCTCACATATTTGGGAGGATTTTCATGCCAGCCTGGCGATGGAAATCCGCAATCAATTAGCCCCCGGCCTCCGGCCGCGGTACATTGCCGCGTTGATTCCGACAGTAACCTACGATGAAGTTCTTGTCGAAAAAGCTCACCGAGCAAAGCCCGATGTGAGTGTCTGGCAAGTGGACGAGCAACCCTGGAGCGGCGAAGCTGTTGCCATCGCACCAGCCCCGCTTCTCGGCCATGTCGTGCTCGAAGAGCCGATTAGGTTATACAGCGTTGAAATTCGCGAGGCCGCAACCGGCTTGTTGGTAACTGTCATTGAGATTCTTTCGCCAGTTAACAAGCGTCCGAGTCATGAGGCATTCGAAGATTATCGCCGCAAGCGCCGTGATCTTTTGCGCAGCTCGGCGCATCTGATGGAGATCGACCTCTTGCGCGTCGGCCACCGGCCGCCGCTGGTCACGCCTTTGCCTGAAGCGCCGTATTTCGTTTTCCTGCACCGCGGAGACAATCGCCCCGAAGTCGAAATCTGGCCGCTGCGATTTCAAAATCCTATTCCGCTGCTGCCCGTTCCATTGCTCGCGCCGGATCCGGATGTGCCTCTCGATCTCGGTCGGGCGATTCAGAGCATTTACGACGCTGCAGCTTACGACCTTCGCCTCGACTATGGCCAGGCTCCGCCCAAGCCGGACCTTGTGCCGGAGGATGCAGAGTGGGTGAGGGCGCAATTGCAATCCATCAGAGAAAAGAGTTAGTAGCAGGCTGGATCCGATGCGATTTTTGTCCAACCCCTATTGCGCCAACGATGACGCCGACCAAATTCAAAAAGTTTAGCTCAAGGAGGCCGTTTTGTCTTCTTACTCCCGCCGTCAATTTCTCAAAACCACATCCGCTGGCGCCATCGCTGCGTCGCCGTGGTTTTCCATGGCTTGCGGTTTATTCGAGAAGTTCGATTTGCTGATCATCGGCGGGCGCGTTTATGACGGCTCCGGCCGTCCCGGCCTCATCGGCGATTTCGGCATCAAAAACGGCAAGGTCGCGGCACTCGGCGATTTGAAAAACAAATCTGCCACAAAAAAAATTGATGCTGCCGGCATGGCGGTCGCGCCCGGTTTCATCGATTTTCATTCCCATAGCGACGAAGAGTTATTGCTCGGCGGCGAGGCCCAATCCAAAATTCGGCAAGGCGTCACCACGGAAATCATCGGACAAGACGGCGGCTCGGTGGCGCCGCTGACCGAAAAGATGCGCGCCGCGTGGAGTGAAAATCTCAAATCAAATTATGGCATTGAAATCGTTTGGCTGGATTTCGCCGGTTATTTTCACCGTTTGGAAAAGAGCGGGCTCATCACCAACGTCGCCAGCATGGTGGGTCAAGGCTCGCTGCGGGAATATATCGTCGGCGAAGACAATCGTCCCGCCACCCCGGAAGAAATAGAAAAGATGAAAGCACTCGCCCGCGCCGCTTTTCAACAAGGCGCGTATGGCATCTCTTCAGGACTCGAATATACGCCGGGCAGTTTTGCGAGCACGGAAGAGATCATCGAAATTTGCCAAGCAATGGATGGCCGGGGAATTTACTCCACACACATGCGTAACGAGGACGACGCCGTGCTCGAGGCTGTCGACGAGGCCATTCGTATTGCGCGCGAGTCCGGTGTGGCGCTGAATATTTCGCATCTGAAAGCGCAAAACCCCAATAATTGGCACAAAGTGCCGCTCATTCTCGAAAAGCTGGAGCAAGCGCGCGCCGTCGGGATGCAGGTGACGTGTGATCGTTATCCGTATATTACCTATAACACCGGGCTTTCTTCGCTTTTCCCCTTGTGGAGCCGGGAAGGCGGCAGCGAAAAATTTGTGGGGCGTTTAAAAGATTCTTCATTGCAGGGCCAATTGCGCCAGGAAGTCCTGCGCAAAGTGGAAAATCTCGGCGGCTGGCAAGCTGTGATGATTTCGGGATTGCCAAAAAACCCGGAGCGCCAAAAATATGAAGGCAAAAATTTTGCTGAGCTTTCGCAAAACGGCGCCGAACCCTTCAAGCTGCTCGTCGATTTGCTGATTCAGGAAGAAGGTGGCGGCGGCATGGTGGGATTCGGCATGAGTGAAGATGAGTTGACCGAGGTACTGAATTACCCGCATGCGATGGTCGCGAGCGACGGCTCGGCTTTGGCAACCAGCGGTGTGCTGCGTTCCGGCAATCCGCATCCGCGGTCGTTCGGCACTTTCCCGCGCGTTTTGGGGAAATATGCCCGCGAAGAAAAATTGTTTGATCTCGCCGAAGCCATCCGCAAAATCACATCGTTGCCGGCGAGCACTTTGGGAATAAAGGATCGCGGATTTCTGCAAGTAGGCAACTATGCCGACGTGGTAATCTTCGATGCGGACAAAGTCATCGACCGCGCCAACTGGACGGCGCCGCACCAATATCCTGAAGGGATTCGCTTCGTTTTGGTGAATGGCGAAGTGGTGATTGACGACGGCGAATTCACTGGCACATTGGCGGGGCGGGTGCTGCGGGCACCGTTTGGGGCTTAGCTTTATTTTCCTTGCACACGAACGGCGATGCCAGAGGTTGCTTGGTTTAAGATTGAACAACACAACGCGGATAGGCTCTTGAGTGGCTGCACTCTCAAATAAGCTTTTTAACCGCGAATGAGCGCAAATTTACGCGAATGAAAATATTAACGTTCATTGGTGTTGATTCGCGGTTTAAAAGTGCTTGCCGAAAAAACAAGGAGTTCACTTTAGAAAGACTATTTTTAAGGAGAGATGATGAATTTCAAAGATAAAGTCGTGGTGATTACAGGCGGAACCGGTGCGCTCGGTAGCGCGGTCACGTCCGCTTTTTTGCAAGCCGGGGCCAAAGTTTTTGTCACCTACAGGAGCGAGCAGGAATTTGACGCTCTAAAAGCAAGTGTCAACGCGCACGCAGCGTTGACTGGAATCAAAACGAATGTTTTGGATGAGGCGAGCGTGAAGGCGATGGTGCAGCAGGCCGCGCGCTTTGGCCGCATTGAGATGCTGGTGAATTTAGTGGGCGGCTATTTGGGCGGCGTGCCGGTCACTGAAATGAGCGTCGAGCAGTGGGACAAAATGATTGATCTCAATTTGAAGTCGGCCTTCTTGTGCTGCAAGCACGTTTTGCCGGTGATGATGCAACAGAATGTTGGTAGAATCATCAACGTCGGCTCCATAGGCGGTCTGCAAGGCGGCGAGGGCACATCCGCCTACGGGGCGTCGAAAGCGGGGCTCATTAATTTTACCCAATCATTAGCGGCAGAAGGCAAACACTACACTATCACGGCCAACGCCGTCATTCCCGGTACTATCGACACGCCGGCGAATCGTCAAGCCATGCCGCAGGCCAATTTCGATGAATGGGTGAAGCCGGAAGCGTTGGCGCAAGTCATTTTGTTTTTATCATCGGAAGAGGCACAAGCCATCACCGGCGCAACGATTCCGGTTTTGGGCAAGTTGTGAATGGCTGGCAGGGATCGTTGTCAGAATACAGCAAAGTCAACAGAGGTGAACATTTTTTCACCAGCGCGGTGCGGGGCTTCTGCTGATATTCATCAATAAATCAGTAGGGGTCATCCCCAATGACAGATCGACCACCCCATTGCCATATCAAAATTCCTTATTGACAATCTCATCAAACTTCGTTACTTTTAATTCTATAATTGATTGCTTGCGCCGGCATTTAGACCCCGGGAGTCCCGATATTCTTTGTTCATTTTTTAATAAGGAAACTCGGGACTTCGGGGTCTTATTGCTTGGCGGACGGCGCAGAGGACTGAGGGCGTGGCGCAAAGAGCATGGCGCATAGCGCCGAAATTCAAAATAGCACGCCATGCTCTCTGCTCTAAGCCCTCAGCGCTATGCCCTCTGCAGAAACTAAATACGAAATCTCATGCCGGAAACGCGCAATAAAATCCTGTGGGTGGACGATGAAATCGAATTGCTTCGCCCGCATATTTTGTTTTTGGAAGAAAAGGGATATCTGGTTCGGCCGGCGGCGAATGCCGACGACGCGATTTCGTTGGTGCGGCGGGAAGCTTTCGATCTCGTTTTGCTCGACGAGATGATGCCGGGCAAGGACGGCTTGACGGCGCTCGCCGAAATCAAAGAAATCAACCCTTCGCTGCCGGTGGTGATGGTCACCAAAAACGAAGAAGAGCGGTTGATGGAGGAGGCGATCGGCAGCCGCATCGACGACTATCTGACCAAGCCGGTCAATCCAAGCCAGATTCTTTCGACCTGCAAAAAAATTCTCGACACGCGCAAGATCACCGGCGCCCGCGTTTCGCGCGATTATATCGCCGAGTTCAACCAAATCGCCCGCACCCTGCTGGAGCCGTTGACCTGGCAAAATTGGATCGGCCTGTATTTGCGAATTTGTGAATGGGAGATCGAGTTGGATCGCCACCCCGATCTCAGCTTGCGTCAGATGCTGGCCGAGCAAAAACGCGAATGCAACGCCGAATTCAGCAAGTTCATCGAGAAACACTACAAAAACTGGGTCAAACCGAACGGCGGTGCGCCGGCAGAAAGGCCGTTGCTGTCGCCGGATCTGGTGCGGCATTACGTGTTGCCGCTCATTCAGCAGAGCCGCCGCGTGGTTTTCCTCGTCATCGATAATCTTCGTCTCGACCAATGGCTGACCATCGAGCCGTTGCTGCGCGACCGCTTCACGATTGCGAAAGAATATTACTTGTCGATTTTGCCGACCGCCACGCCGTTTGCGCGCAACGCGATTTTTGCCGGCAACTTTCCGCTCGACATCGAGCAGCAGCATCCCGAGATGTGGGAAAAAGACAAGGACGACGAGACCAGCCTCAATCGCTTCGAGCGCCAGCTTCTCGAAGCGCAGTTGGAGGAGATGGGCGTGCGCTTGAAGCCGGAGCCTAAGTACATCAAGATTCTGGACGTGAACGAGGCGAAGAACGTGGAAAAGCAGATCGGCTCGCTGGCGGATCTGCCGCTGCTGGCGCTCGTGATCAATTTCGTCGATATTCTCGCGCACAGCCGCAGCGATTCCGAGGTGCTGCGCGAGATCACGCCGGATGAGTCCGCGTATCGCTCGCTCACCAAATCGTGGTTCGAACACTCATCGCTTTTCCGCATGTTGTCCGAGCTGGCGAGCCGCGGCAACACAGTGATCCTGACTTCGGATCACGGCAGCATTCGCGGCATGCGCGGCGCGAAAGTCATCGGCGACCGCGAAACCTCGACGAATCTGCGCTACAAATACGGCCGCAGCTTGAAAGTCGATGCCAAGCACGCCATCATTGTCAAAGATCCGCGCGATTACCGGCTGCCGTCGGCGGGGATCAACACGAATTTTCTTTTTGCCAAGGAAGATTTCTATTTCGTTTATCCGACGAATTATCATTATTATTTGAATTATTACCGCGACAGCCTGCAGCACGGCGGCGTCTCGCTGGAGGAGATGATTTTGCCGGTGGTGCGGCTGGAGCCGCGGTGAGGTAGCCCAGACGGCCCGTCTGGAAAATGTAAGGCCCAGACCAGCGGTCTGGGTTGCGAACGATGACTATACTTTCACACTCCGTCGCCGAAACACACCGACTAGCGGCCAAGCTCGCAGCGCAGGCAAAACCGGGTGAGGTGATTGCGCTCTTTGGCGATTTGGGCAACGGCAAAACCACGTTCGTGCAGGGTTTTTGCGCCGCGTGCGGCGTGACTTCGCCGATCACCAGCCCGACGTTTACGCTCATGCACATCTACCGCGGCCGGCAGTGGCCGATTTATCATTTTGATTTTTACCGCTTGCAAAGCGTTGCGGAGGCGCAAGCTTTGGGCTGCGAAGAATATTTCGACGGCGACGGCGTTGCGCTGGTGGAGTGGCCGGAGCGGGCGTTGGCGTTGCTGCCGCCGCAGCATTGGCAAGTGCGTCTTCGCATTCCGGATTTTTCCGGTGCGCCGAATGAGCGCGAGATAAAAATTCACCGCGCCAGCAATGAAGAAACTAAAGCGCCACCGCTGGCGGAGGTGGCCGCGTGATTCTCGGCATCGAAACAGCGACCTCGATTTGCAGCGCCGGCATTGCCGATAACGAAAAGGTGATCGCTGAAATCCGGTTCGACATCAAAAACATTCACGCCGAGGCGCTCTCTGAAAGCATCGAGCAACTGCTGCGGCTGTCCGGCGTCGCTTTAAAGGATATCGAAGCGTTTGCGGTGTCCATCGGACCCGGCTCGTTCACCGGCCTCCGAATCGGATTGGCGACCGCCAAAGGTATGGCGTTTGCAAGCGGCAAACCTTTGGTGGCAGTCGGCACGTTGCTGGCGCAGGCAGGAGCCAGTAACCAGTGGTCAGTGAATAGTGACCAGTGGTCAGTGGTGCCGGTGATGAAAGCGAGAGCCGGGGAGATTTATGCGGCGCGCTTCCAAAGTACGTGGCCGATGCCGATTCCCATAAGCGACGAAGTCTTGTTGGCGGTTGCGGATTTTTCAAGTTGGTTACAAAAACCGGCCGCGCTGTGTGGAAATGGCGTGGCGATGTTGCAAGCGCCCGGCGTGTTGGAAAATTTATCGGACGTCATCATTATTCCGGAAGCGGCGGCCATGCTCGGCGGCGGGCTTATCGCGCGGCTTGGCGCCGTCAAATTCGCTGCCGGTGACGTTGCCGATCTCGCGACGTTGGAGCCGCGTTATTTGCAGGAGTTTGCAATCGGGCCGAGGAAAACTCCGGTGTGATACAAAAACATGGAGACGCAACCTTTCACTGACTGGGGCGCGCAGCTTCGCCGCATGCGGCCGGAGGACCTCGAACAGGTGTTGGCGATAGAACAGCGCAATTTTCACGAGCCGTGGACACGCCGCTCGTTTTTGGCGGAAATTGAGACGGCGCCGCTGTCGCAGCCGCTGGTCGTGGTTTATGAAAATCAGCTTGCCGCGTACATCGTGCCGTGGTTCATCGCCGACGAGCTGCAGATTGCCAACGTCGCGGTTCATGAAGATTTTCGCCGGCGCGGGTTGGCGCGGCAACTGATCATGCATGTCTGTGATCTCGCCCAACGCCGCAATTGCCGCGTGGCGCATCTTGAGGTGCGGCGCTCGAATACAGCGGCCTCACGGCTTTATGAAAGCCTGGGTTTTCAGATAACAACCGTGCGCCGAAATTATTACGGCCCGAATGAAGAGGCTTTGCTGATGAGCAAAAATTTAACGCCGCTGGCATCGACGAACACAAACGGTATTGTTTCGCCGGGATGATCAACACTTAATTTTATCAAACCCTAAAGAGGGCGTAACTCAAATGGCTTGGTTCAAACGCGAGCGGGGCGGCTTGTTGCCGCAAAAGAAAAAGGAAATGCCGGACCTATGGGTGAAATGCGACAAGTGTGGGGAAATTCTTTACAAGCCGGATTTGGAAAAAAATTGCCAGGTCTGCCTCAAATGCAGCCACCACTTCCGGATCGGCGCGCGCGATTACATCAGATTTTTGCTCGACGAAAACAGCTTTCAGGAAACGCACAAGAATATTCTGCCGATGGACGCGCTCAAGTTTCGCGCCCACAAAAAATATGCCGACCAATTAAAAGAAGCGACGCGCAAGAGCGGCAACTCCGACGCCATCATTACCGGCATGGGTGTTCTCGGCGGGCAGCCGGCCGTGCTCGCAGTGATGGACTTCAGCTTTATTGGCGGCAGCATGGGCTCGGTCGTCGGCGAAAAAATCGCGCTGGCAACGGATGACGCGCTCGAACGGCGCCAGCCGCTCATCATCATCAGCGCTTCCGGCGGCGCGCGCATGATGGAAGGCGCACTGTCGTTGATGCAAATGGCCAAGACCTCGGCGCGCCTGGCAAGATTGGCCGACGCTGGCATTCCGTTCATCTCGATTCTCACGCATCCGACCACTGGCGGCGTCACCGCCAGCTATGCGATGTTGGGCGACGTGAATATCGCCGAGCCGAATGCGCTCATCGGCTTTGCCGGCCCGCGCGTGATCAAACAGACGATCGGCGAAAATCTGCCGGAGGGATTTCAAACCGCCGAATTTTTGCTGAAGCACGGTTTCATCGACGCCATTTTTCCCCGGAACGAGCTGCGCCAACGCTTGATGAATCTTCTCGATATTTTCATGCCGGACGATCCGAGCCGCCGCGCCGATTCCAATGACGGCATGATTTCCGGCCGGCAAGTCGATCCCGCGAAGCCGCGCGTTATCAACCAGCCACTCACAAGCAGCCTGTCATGAGCACGCAACTAAAAAGCTTTTCAAAGCCGCACATTTTGGTCACCAACGACGACGGCATTTTTGCGCCAGGACTTTACGCGCTTTACGAAAGCCTGAGCGCAATCGCCGACGTGACCGTCGTGGCGCCGGATAGCGAGAGAAGCGCCGTCGGCCACGCCATCACCATCACCGATCCGCTGCGAGTTACATCATTCGAGAAATTCGGCAAGTTTTTCGGGTATGCGGTGAATGGCACGCCGGCCGATTGCGTGAAGATCGCGTATTTCGCGCTGCTGGAGCGCAAGCCCGATATGGTCGTTTCCGGCATCAACTACGGCTCGAATACCGGCATCAATATCATTTACTCCGGCACGGTTTCCGCCGCCACCGAAGGAACCATTCTCGGCATTCCCTCGTTTGCCGTTTCGCTGACGACTTTCAAAGACGCGGATTTTACTTTCGCCGCCAAGTTCGCGGCGAAGCTGGCGCCACTGGTGCTCTCAAACCGTTTGCCGAAAGGCACGTTTCTCAACGTCAACGTTCCCAATGTGCCGGAGACGGAAATCCGCGGGGTCGCCATCACCCGCATGGGCATGGCGATTTACGACGACAAGTACGACAAACGCACCGATCCGCGCAACCGCGACTACTATTGGCTCACCGGCTCCAAGCGCGATAACGATGAAGGCGAAGACACCGACGACGGCGCGATTCAAAAGAACATGGTTTCCATCACGCCGATTCATTATGATTTGACGAACCATGGGATTTTGGAGGAGTTGAAGATGTGGAAAATTGATAAATAAGCATTATACGCCTATATTTAATTCAGTGTGTTGGCAGTCGTGATGTGAAATTATCAGCTCGAAGAGGCGGAGCATTATGAATTTCAGAACCGTAACTATTGAGAAATCCGGTGAAACTTGCATCCGTTTTGGAGAAGCCTCAGTTATTGGAGGTGTTGCAACATTGTTTGTGCAAAATTTTCCTGTTGGAGTTTCAGTCGGAGGGGTTCTCGGTGGCATCGCATTGATATGGGTCGGTCTTTTGGTTTTTGATCGGGCGGATCGTTGGGGAGAAAAATCACGAGAAGTCTAATATGCAAGGAGGTTGCCATGAAGACGCCAGAACAAATAGCTATGTGGTATTTGATTGCCGTGGGGATAATTTTGCTTTTTGCTATTGGATCAGCACTGTTTTTTGCGTGGAATAGCAAAAAAGGAAAAAAAGCTTTGTAACGCAGACATGATATATTGGTCTGACGCTTTACAGACGCTAATTTACAACCGATGAAAGCCATGACAGTTGAACAAGCTTATCTTTTGGTAATGGGCTTTCTTGTCTTTTTTGCCATCGCCGCCGTCGTTTTTCTCGAATGGCATGCGAAAAAGAGAATGGAAGTGGAAAACAAACGAGCGGAAGATTGGTTCAAATGACGAGCACCTCACTATGCCAGCTCGCGACTTGATCATCATCATCGATTTCGGCTCGCAATATACGCAGCTCATCGCCCGCAAAGTGCGCGAGCTCGGCGTTTATTCCGAGATCAAATCGTGCCGCACGCCGGTTGAGGAGCTGTTGCGCGAGCAGCCGCGCGGCCTCATTCTCTCCGGCGGGCCTAATTCCGTCTACGATCCGGAAGCGCCGAGTATGGCGCGTACAATTTTCGAGAACGACGTGCCGATTCTTGGTGTGTGCTACGGCCAGCAGTTGATGGTGCACCTGCTCGGCGGTAAAGTGGTGGCTGCACCCGAGCGGGAATATGGTTCGGCACAATTGAAAATTCATGAACCAGATATGCTCTTTCAGAGCGTGAGCCCGAGCACGAGGGTTTGGATGAGCCACGGCGATTTTGTCGAAGCACCACCCGCTGGTTTTGTGTCGTTAGCAACAACGGCAAACTCGCCCTACGCGGCGATAGCGCATTTGCAAAAAAAACTGTTCGGTATTCAATTCCACCCCGAAGTGGCACACACCGCCGAAGGCCGACAGATTTTGCACAATTTTGTTTTTGCGATTTGCGGCTGCACCGCGAGCTGGTCTTCGGAGAATTTCGTTGAGGCCGCCGTGCAGAAGATTCGCGACGAGGTGGGAAAATCACACGTCATTTGCGGGCTTTCCGGCGGCGTGGATTCGGCGGTGACGGCCACGCTCGTGCAGCGCGCCATTGGCGCGCAACTGCACTGTGTCTTCGTCGATCACGGCCTGATGCGCAAAAATGAGGCGCAGCAAATTGGCGCGACTTTTTCAGAGCTATTTGGCAGGGCTTTTATCGCGGTCGATGCTTCCGCGCTTTTTTTGGAAAAATTGCGCGGCGTCGTCGATCCGGAGATGAAGCGCAAAATCATCGGCGCGCAATACATTCGCGTGTTTGAAGCGGAAGCGCGCAAAATTTCCGGCGTTAAATTTCTCGCGCAGGGCACGCTTTATCCCGACGTGATTGAAAGCTTTTCGCCCTTTGGGGGACCGTCGGTGACGATTAAAACGCATCACAACGTTGGCGGCCTGCCGGAGAAAATGCACTTGCAGCTCATTGAGCCGTTGCGGGAACTGTTCAAAGACGAGGTGCGGCAATGCGGCCGCGTGCTCGGCATGCCGGAGAGCATTCTCGGCCGGCATCCATTTCCCGGCCCCGGCTTGGCGGTTCGTATTTTGGGTGAAATCACACCCGAACGGTTGGAGTTACTGCGCGAGGCGGACGCGATTTTTATTGACGAATTGAAAAAGAGTGGATGGTACGACCAAGTGTGGCAGGCGTTTGCGGTGCTGCTGCCGATTCAATCGGTTGGCGTGATGGGTGACAGCCGCACGTATGAGATGACCGTGGCTTTGCGTTCGGTCAATTCGGTGGACGGCATGACTGCGGATTGGTCGAAACTGCCGCACGAGCTACTCGCGCACGTCTCGTCGCGCATCACCAACGAAGTGCGCGGTATCAACCGCGTGGTCTACGACATCAGCTCGAAGCCGCCGAGCACGATTGAGTGGGAGTAGCGCCCCGACGTTCTTTGAAAGTGGTGGATATTTTCGACAACGACACGATGACGATTGTGGAAGTGAGCGTGGGAGGGAAGAAATAAAGAATCAGTCTGTAACATTTTATCAGGAGGAATCAACCATGTGTGGCATCGTCGGTTATCTCGGGCAAAAGCCCATCGTTCCGGTTCTGCTGGAAGGACTCAAACGGCTCGAATATCGCGGTTATGATTCCGCCGGGATCGTAACGTTATCAAACGGCAGTGTCAATCTCGTCAAACAGGCGGGGAAAATTTCCAACCTCGAGGCGTTGCTGGCGGATCGTCCTATTAATGGCTCGGTCGGCATTGCGCACACGCGCTGGGCAACGCATGGCGTGCCGAATGCCGAAAATGCGCATCCGCATACGGATTGCCGGAACAAGATCGCGCTGATTCACAACGGCATCATCGAAAATTACGGCGTGATCAAAACCGAATTGATTTCCAAAGGGCATCAATTCAAGACGCAGACCGACACCGAGGCGCTGGTACACTTGATCGAAGAGTTTTACAAGAGCGGCCTGAGCTTCGAGGAAGCGGTGCGCGCCGCGCTCACGCAAGTGGAAGGCACGTATGGCATCGCCGCGGTATGCAGCGACGAGCCGGAGGTGATCGTGGCTGCGCGCAAGGGCAGCCCGCTGGTGGTGGGCATCGGCGACGGCGAGAACTTTGTGGCTTCGGACGTTTCGGCCATCATCAATCACACCAAACAAGTGAGCTACCTCGACGACGGTGAGATGGTGGTGGTGCGCCGTGACGGCATCGAAGTGAAAACCATCAGCAACCAGCCGGTGCAGAAGCAGGTCGAAGAAATCGCCATTGATCTCGAACGCATTGAAAAGGGCGGCTATGATCACTTCATGCTGAAGGAGATTATGGAGCAGCCGAGCACGATTCAAGACGCGATGCGCGGCCGGCTGCTGCCGGAAGAGGGCATGGCCAAGTTCGGCGGCTTGCACGAGGTGATGGAGGCCTTGTTGAATGTCCGGCGCATTCTGATCACCGCCTGCGGCACTTCGTGGCACGCCTCGCTCATCGGCGAATACCTGCTCGAAGAATTCGTCCGCATTCCGGTCGAGGTCGAGTATGCCAGTGAGTTTCGCTATCGCGATCCGGTCATCGAGAACAACAACGCGCTCATCGTCATCAGCCAATCCGGCGAGACTGCGGACACTCTGGCGGCACTGCGAGAAGCGAAACGCAAGGGCGCGACGGTGATCGGCATCTGCAACGTCGTCGGCTCGACGATCGCCCGCGAGGTTCACGCCGGCGTCTACTTGCACGCCGGCCCGGAGATTGGTGTGGCTTCCACCAAAGCCTTCACCTCACAGGTGACGTTGCTCACACTGCTCACGCTGCTACTAGCGCGGCATCGCAATATGTCCGCGGCGAAAGGCGTGGAGATCGTGCAGGAAATGATGACGCTGCCGGGCAAGGTCGAAAAAATTCTCGGGCTGCGTGAGGAGATCAAGAAGATCGCACAAATTTATCACAAGAGCAGCAACTTTCTCTACCTCGGCCGCGGCTACAATTTTCCGGTGGCGCTCGAGGGCGCTCTCAAGCTGAAAGAGATTTCCTACATTCACGCCGAGGGTTATCCCGCGGCGGAGATGAAGCACGGCCCGATCGCGCTAATCGATGACAACATGCCGGTGGTGTTCATCGCGACGCAGGATTCAACTTACGACAAGATCGTGAGCAATATCGAGGAGGTGCGGGCGCGCCGCGGCAGGGTGATTGCGATTGCCACCGAGGGCGACGAGGAGATTAAAAAGCGCGCCGATCACGTAATTTATATTCCGCACACAAAACAAATGCTGACGCCGATTTTGACGATCATTCCGCTGCAGCTTCTGGCTTATTACATCGCCATCCTGCGCGGCTGCGACGTGGATCAACCGCGGAATTTGGCGAAGAGTGTGACGGTCGAATAAGACCGCCGACCGCATGGACGAACGCGGACAAACGCGAAATGATCGGCCGCGGACTTCGGACTTCACCGACTTCGGACTTTTTGCAGGACGATAGACAAACGCGGACGCGAAGTCAAGAAGGGAATCTTTTAAAAACATAACTAGCATGGAAAAACAATTTTCTCGCCTACGCCAACTCGCGCTGATGGCCGGCGTCTTGCCGCTGCTTGCTTTTGCCGCTTTCGCGCAGGAAAGGCCGTCATCACGGGAAGTGGAAACGCAGTTCAAGCAAGGCGTGGATTTTTTCAACAACGGACGTTACGAAGAGGCGCTGGCTCTATTCGACGGCTTGCTGCAAGGCAATGTTGCGCACCAGCGCCTAACGGGGGCACTGTACATGCGCGCTCGCTGCGCCTACCAGCTTGGCCGGCTCGAAACGGCCGTACGCACGCTGGAGGAATTACAGCAGAACTTTCCGAGGAGCAATTACGTGCAACACGCGCACGCGCTGCTCGGCATGATTGCCTCTCAAAAAGAGGAGTATTTGGATGCGGCGGTGGAATTTATTTGGGTAATGGAAACCGGCCGCAATCCGGCGCTGCGCAATCAGGCGAGTGAGTGGGCGCGCGCTATTCTTGAAGATTATCTTTCCCTCAGCGAGCTGCGCCGTTTGCGCAAAAGCTACACCGGGGCCAAAGGCTCGCCGCTGGTGGTCACGGCATTGGCGCGCGACGAGCTGGCATTCGGCGATCGTGAGGCGGGAGAAAAACTGATCGACGATTTTCTGCGCGCGAGTCCCGACACGCCGGTGCGCGCCGAGCTCGAGCAGCTTAGACGCACGGGCGGCGATCCGGTTGCAACCGTGTGCCGCATCGGCGTCGTCTTGCCGCTTACCGGTTTTAACGCCGACGCCGGAATGGGCGTGTATCGCGGCATCAAGTACGCGCATATGGGGGTGGGCACCAATGGACATAACAGCGGCGCTCAATCTCCGCCGGCGATTCAACTGGTCGTGCGTGATTCGGAGAGCAGCATGGTACGCGCCTTGAAAGTCACACAGGATTTGCTCGACGATCCCACGGTCGTGGCGGTTATCGGAGAAGTGGAAAGCTCGATCACCGGCGCGATTGCGGCGCTCGCCAATGCGAAGGGCGTTCCATTTTTGGCGCCGGCAGCGACGGAGAACGGCATCGGCGGCCTGGGCGAAAATGTTTTTCAGGTCAACGCCGACCGCGAGCACAAAGGCCGGGCTTTGGCTGAATACGCTTTCAATTATTTGAATGCGCGCACGTTCGTCACCATTGCGCCGCAGGACGACTACGGCCAGCAAATGGCCGACGGTTTCAGCGCCGCCGTCGATAGCCTGGGTGGCGAAATCGTGGCGCAGAAATGGTATTACGGCGAGCCGCAGGATCTCGGCCGCACGTTCAAAGCCATTCGCGAAGCGGCGTTTCGCAAAGCGCAGAAAGATTCCGTTCGAAATTCTCAGCAGCCGCACGAATCGCGCTCGCCGATAGTGAACCGCGAAGCGATCGAAGTGCCGGTAAACAATATCAACGCGATTTTCCTGCCGTTGCACGAGGAGGACATCCGGCTGGTGGCCACGCAGCGCGCCTATTATAATTTGCAGAGCAATATTCTCGGCGGCGACAATTGGTATACCGACGATATTACAAAGAGCAAGGAATTGCAACGCTACGTCGATGGCGCCATCTTTGCGAGTGATTACTTTATCAATCTCGATGATACGCGCTTTAAACAATTTCGCAATGATTTTCGCATTCGCATGGGCACGACGCCGGAGAAATGGGAAATTCTCGGTTACGACACTGCCAGCCTGCTCTTGAAGGCCATGCAGCAAGACGCACGCAACCGCAATCAAATTCGGCAGGCGCTGCGCCGAACGGGCGTTTTTTCCGGCATCAAGGGGGAAATCGATTGGCGCAATGCCGGGAACGTGAACAGCAAGGTAAATATTTTGCAAATTCGCGGCGCGCAGGTGGTCAAGCTGCGGTAGAAAATTTGTTACTATTCAGGTGTTCCCCAAAGGCAAAACGATTTGGGGCAAAACTATTAAAATCTTCTTTTGAGGCCAATTGTTTTGCCCGAAATGGTTTTGCCTTTAATATGTACCTGAATAGTTATGCTGCTTTTACTTATTGTTTACAACTTCACATATCACTAATTAAGGAGATTGAGATGTTTCGACGTGTTCTGTTGGTTGGTGCTGCACTGCTGTTGAACATTAGCTCGAGCCAGGCACAAACGAAGTACGAAACCGACAACGTGCGTCTGTTTCAAACATTTTTTCAAGATACGCCGATTGCGGAAAATCCCTACGGCGAAGGTTTTTTTCAATATTCCGCTTATGACGGCGACGTTTCGAGCATCGATCTTGCCGTGTTAGCGGGCATTCCGGTTGCCGCTCAAATTCAGCTAACCGGGGGACTGGGCTTTCGGAGCATCGACTTGCCAGCCGGAGCCGCGCAGGGCAGCCAAAGCGGCATTACCGATCTGGTGATCTCCGGGCGTTATCACGTGATGCCCGGGCCGACTGCCATATCGTTCGGCGCACTGGCGACTTTGCCGATTGGCAGTGATGAAATCGGCGAAAGCACGTTCGATTTCAGCGGATTCGGCTCACTTCGCCATAATTTGCCGAGCGGGTTCGTGATTACCGGAACATTTGGGCTCGAGTTTAATGAAGTTAAAACGACTCGATTCAATTTTAACACCGGGCGGACGGAGACGGATTCTAACCGTAATACCGCGGTGTTGCTTGCCGGCGGCATGATTTATCCGTTTCCCAGCGGTTTGAATTTGGTAACCGAGCTCAATATCCGCACGGAAGGTGATTACGTGCTTTTGAGCGGCGGCTTGGATTACAAACTGAACAGCGGCGGCCGCGTTCGCGGCGGCATTGGCATCGGCCTCGACGATGGCGCACCGAATTTTACCATCCGCGGCGGCTACTTTTTGGAATTCTAATCGCAGCGTAAAGGGCTTCGAGAAACTCGGAGTCCTTTTTATTTGTTACACGCGTGTAAAAATTGTTGGCGGAAAAAGACTTGCAATAAACCCGAAAAACTCATATATTTTATAGTTTGTGATCGTAGGCTGATTTTCAAGAGCGTGACCATCTTTTCACCTATTCAATGAAGTACGACGAATTTTTGGAAGACGTGCAAAACGGCCGTTTTAAACCGGTTTATTTTTTTGCCGGCGATGAAACCGGCTTCATCGACGAAGGCGTCGAGTTGTTGTTCCAAAAATTGGTCACGCCGGAAATCCGCGAATTTAATCTCGATATTTTTTACGGCAGCGAGGCGGGCGCCGACCGGGTCATTGACAGCGCCACGAGCTTTCCGATGATGGCGCCGTATCGCGTGGTGCTGCTGCGCGAGGTGCAAAAGCTGCCGGCCGGCGATTTGGAAGCGCTGGCGAAATATGCCGGCCATCCCAGCCGCACGACGTATTTGATCATCAGCATGCGCGACAAAGATTCGCGCAAAAAGGGCATCGAGGCGCTGCGCAAAGCCGGCGCTTATGTCGAGTGCAAGCCGCTGTACGAAAATCAAATCGTGCCGTGGATTCAGAAGTACGTGCGTCGCCTCGGCATGAGCATCACCGGGCCGGCGGCGCAATTGCTCGCCAGTGAAGTGGGCGCTGCGACGTCCATGCTGCGGAGCGAGATCGAGAAGATTCAAGTTTATATTGGGGCCAACGCCCGCAAGGCAGACGCCCGCAGGGAAATCACCGAGGATGACGTGCAGGCTGTGGCCGGTTTTCGCAAAGAATACTCGATCTTTTCTTTGCAAGACGCCGTCGGCGCGAAAGACATGGCCGCGGCTTTGCGGATACTGGAACAATTGCTGCCAAACACGAGCGCCGGCGCGATTATCAGCGGCTTGGCGAGATATTTCGGCCAATTGCACCTGGCGCACGGTCTGCCGGCCCGCAAGGATCAGGCGCTGCTGGCGGAAAAAGCCGGCGTTCACATGTTTTTTGCCGAGCGTTTGCAACGGGCCGCGCAAAATTATCTGCCCGCCGAAGTCGGCAATGCGCTCGAAGTGTTGCTACAAACCGATTATCTGCTCAAAACCCAGGGCGTCGCGGAAATGCTGGTGATGCGTCTCATGCTGATCGCGATCGTGCGCTGTCTGGCGCCAGCCTACTTGCCCCAAATTAACCAATAAGATCGATTTTAAGCTTTTTTATTCATTTGAAAATGAAAAATTTTGTCTGGTTGGATTTCTTATTCGTTAATCGGGGTTTACCCTCTTCCGAAGGAAGGAAGATGAATGGCGGAGCCTCTGCGCAAATCTGAAACCCAAATCAGTGACGAAGATCTGATCGAAAAATTCCAGCGCGGAGACATTTACGCGTATGAATTGATCGTCAAACGCTACAAGGATCAGTTGCTGAATTTCGTCTACCGCTTTCTCGGCAATCACGAAGAAGCCGAGGACGTGGTGCAAGAAACCTTTCTGCGGGTTTATCGCAACCGCCACGCCTACCAGCGCGTGGCCAAATTCTCGACGTGGATTTACACCATCGCCGGCAATCTGGCGCGCACCGAGCTGCGCCGGCGCAATCGCCGCCGGATTTTTTCCCTCTCCAGCATGGGGGTGGAAGACAAGGAGTACGAAATTTCCGACGACGTGCTCAGCCCGGAGCGGCACACCAACACGGTGTTGAGCGAGGAGATCATCCAAAAGGAGATCAACAAGCTTTCCCCCAAATTTCGGGAAGTCATTATTTTGCGTGATATTCAGGAACTTTCTTACGAGGAAATCAGTAAGATTATCCGGGTTCCAATAGGAACGGTCAAGTCGCGCGTCAATCGTGCGCGGCTGCGACTGCAAAGCCGCCTGAAGCATCTGTTCGACAAAAGCAAGTAAGTGTCGTTCAACTCAAATAAAAAAGGAGTAAGGTCGTTCAACTTGCTACTCTGAAGGTTGCGTATGAAAAATTGCGAGAGGTTTGTTGGACTTCTCTCGGATTACGCCGATAGCACGATGGCGTCCGCAGAGAAGAGTGAATTTGCTGCCCATCTGAAAGAGTGCGCTGAATGTCGCTCTGCCGCCGAGGGGGTCGTTAATCTACGCCGGAATCTTCGCCGGCTGCCCGCGCTGCAAACGTCGCAAGATTTTGAGACGATCTTGCGCACGCGGATCAAGCTTGATCGCCGGACCCACGTGGCGCCAATATGGAATATGCGCTACGCCAGTTCGCGCCGATTAGCCACCTATTCTGCCGCTGCCGCTCTTGCCGTGGTCTGTGTGTTTTATCTGTGGCAGCGCCTGTCGGCTGATTCGCTCCCAGGCTCGCCGTCAAGTCTCACCGTTTCCCAGATGCAGATCGCTCCAAACCAAGTCCTGCCTTCCGTCTCACCCGCTAAAATCCTTTACACCTTAGACAAGATCACCCCGCAATTATGGCCCAATCTCGGCATTACCCGCAAGGGCGCGGCGCGGCCTTCTTCGTCGGTGTCAAAGGATTCGGTGCAGGCCACTCCACCGGCGCGAACCGAGGCCACGCCGGTTTCACATAAGCCGATCACTTTCTAACCGGATATGGTTGTGGAACCTGTGCGATTTCTTCCCGAATGCGCCGCCAATTTTTCGCTGCCCATGCGGTCACAAAATTTTTGGACGAAACCGGGCCTTTTGGCCGCGGCGCTATTTAGCTTGTGGGCAAACAGTGTAGCGGCGCAAACGTTGCTGACGGCGCTCGAGCAGGATATGCGCCATCTCGTAGAAGTTGCCAAGCCTTCGGTGGTGACGATTATGGCGGCGACTGCCACTGTGAAAAAAGAAGGCGGCGGACTGTTCGGCTTGTTTCGCGGCCGCGAGAGCGAAACGCCGGAAGTCAAAATCGGCAGCGGCCTGATCGTGAGCAGCGACGGCTTCGTCGTCACCAAAGAATCCGTGGTGCGCGAGGCCAGCCAGATTGAAATTGTCCTCGTCGATGGCCAGTCGATGCGGGCAGAGCTGGTGGCGTTGGATTCTTTAAGCGACGTGGCCGTGCTCAAAGTGAATGGCGATAGATTGACCCCGGCGCGCATCAGTGACGCGGGGGCCGTGCAAGCCGGTTCGTGGGTGGCGGTAATCGGCAACGCGCTGGGCATGCCGCAGGCCGTTTCCGTCGGCGTCGTCAGCGCCCTCCATGAAAGCGGCGTGATCCAAATCTCGGCCAACGTCGACCCGGGCAGCAACGGCTCGCCGATTTTTAACGCCGAAGGCAAGGCGGTCGGCATCGTTTCCGGGCGCATGGGACTCGGGCCCGATGGCAATATACCCGAGAATTTTTTCAGTTGCACGGCGTTGGTCTATCCATTGGCGCACTGCCTGCCGCGGCTGCGCGAGATCGTGCGCCGCTATTACGAAACGCGCGGCTGGCTCGGCGTCCGCGTTGTGGCCGATGCCAACGACCAGCGGCTTCCGAAAGTGTTGAGCGTCATCAAAGACAGCCCGGCGGAGCGGGTGGGGATGCAAGTGGGCGACGTGATTACGCATTTCACCGGCCAACCCATCGAATCGTTTCAGAAGCTGCCGGAAATGGTTGCCGCTTGCCGTCCGGGCGCCAGCGAAAACTTGCGGGTGGTGCGGGGGGATAGCGTCATCAATTTCAATATTCAAATCGGCCAACAGACGCCAGCGGCGCTCGCTGAGCTGCAACCGGAACCGGAGACGATTGCCGGTTCGGATGACAGCAAGCCGTCCATTCAAGAAAAATTTAAATTGGAAAATCTGCTGATTCACCGGCGCATCCAGGCGCTGGAAAGAGAACTGCAGTATTTGCGCAGCTTGCAACAAAAACCTTGAGTTTGTAACGCAGACAGCCTGTCTGCGCGCAACCCCTGTTGTAATGTTTGCGCAGGATAAAACAAAACATTAACTGAAACAGAGGAGTCAAATCTCAACATGGCTAAAAAGGATAGCAGTTTTCAGGCAAAAGTGGCCAAGACGGCCGCAGGCGCCGATGCCTTTGCCAAAAAATGTCCGAAATGCGGCGACCCGATTCATCCGGTGCAGCTCGTGGTTTCCGAGCGCACGGCGAAAGGCTCTTGGAAGTACAACGAGCGTTATGTTGGCGCGTGCAAGTGTACGTCGAAGGAAATCTATGGGTGAAGCGTAAAAAGTAAAACGTGAAACGTAAGATTAGCCACTCATCTTTTATCCCACGGGCGTTGTTGTCCGGGCGCTTTGGTTCGAGTTTTAAAAAAGTTTTGACTTCAATCAAGCTTGATGAACGCAGCGTCCGGACGGTTGTTTCAAAGGCCAATTTTTTCGAGACGAGAGTAATATTCCGTGATCTTAGCGCGCGTAATCGGCACGGTCTGGGCGACCCGCAAAGACGAGAAGCTGCAAGGCTTGAAATTGCAAATCGTGCGCCCGGTGACTTTGGAGTATAAAGACCGCGAGGGCTTTCTCGTCGCGGTCGATGCCGTCGGCGCCGGCGCCGGTGAGATCGTGCTCGTCGTTCAAGGCAGCTCGGCCCGGCAAACCGTTGCCACCGAAGGCAAGCCGGTCGATGCCACGATCATGGCGATCGTGGATAAGCTTGATGTGACGTAACCCAGACGGCTCGTCTGGCCACGCTAATATATTGGGCAAAAGAGAAGTTTGAATGTAACAGGGCTGGGATGAATGTCAACAATTCAAAGAATCCGGCAGAAAATCCTCGACAAAGATTACTACATGATTTGCGAATTTTGTGGAGGCCAGACTACGAAGAAGAAAGTAAAGAGGCAACATTGGCTTCACGGCAAGCTGTACATCGTAGAGAATGTAGACGCCGAAGTATGTATGGAATGTGGCGAAAGATATTTTCACGCACGTACACTTGATGAGATCGACCGCCTTTTAGGTGACGAGCACGATATAAAAGATCGAATCGAAGTCGAAGTGGTAAGTCTACAAGAATAGAAAAACGCGCGAAGCTGCGCTTAATAGAAATACGTCAAGCTCTTAAGTTGGCATAACCTCATGTTCCTCGCCCGCGTTATTGGCACCATTTGGGCCACTCGCAAAGACGAAAGCCTGGTTGGCACGAAAATGCAGCTCATCCAGCCCATCGACCGGTTTGCGAAAAATATCGGCGAGCCCCTCGTCGCCATCGATACCATCGGCGCGGGACAAGGCGAAACGGTTTATTACGTCACCGCGCGCGAAGCCTCCATTCCCTTGCGCCATGCGCTCTCACCTGTGGATGCTTCAATCGTCGGCATCGTCGATGTCATTGAGAATTATTGAGAGGAATCCCCGTTGATCTCCCAGCTCGTTCTCGCCACGCGCAACCAGGACAAAATCATCGAAATTCGCGAAGCGCTTGCCGATTTGCCGATCGCAATCTTGAGCGCGGCTGATTTCCCGGCTGCGCCCGAAGTCATCGAGGACGGCGAAACGCTGGAAGCCAATGCCATCAAAAAAGCGCTGGCGATTCACCGCCACACCAACCTCCCGGCGGTGGCGGACGACACCGGCCTGATGGTCGATGCGCTCGACGGCGCGCCCGGCGTTTACTCGAGCCGCTTTGCCGGGCCAAACGCGACATATAGTGATAATGTCAAAAAATTGCTGCGATTGATGGAAGGCATTCCCGTGTCGCAACGCACGGCAGAGTTTCGCAGCGTCATGGCGCTGGCTGTGGATGGCAAAACCTATTGCGTGGATGGCAGATGCCGCGGCGAGATCACTTTCGCCCCGCGCGGCAACAGCGGCTTTGGCTACGATCCGATTTTTTTCGTGCCCGAATCAAGCAAAACCTTTGCCGAGTTGTCCATTGCTGAAAAAAACCAGATCAGCCATCGCGGCCGCGCGCTGGAAGCGTTCAAAGCGTTGTTGCTCAGCACGTAACTCGGCGCCAATCTTAGGTACCTCCCGCCAAGCGCTGATCGAGTTGTTCAAGGACTATCGGCCATGCCTGTTCATGTTTGTCCCTCGACTCTTCATCCGGAAAGCCGGCGTGGACGAGTCTTAATTGCGTTCCACCATCATGAGGTGTGAAGTCGACCGTTACAATCGTCTCAGCCCCTTTCGTGCCGCCCGCTCCGGTAAGCCACGTCAGCTTGACAAGCCGATCAGGCCTGAGTTCTAAAAATCTGCCGTAGTGTGGATAACGTTCGCCCTCAAAATGTGTCTCGAAGAAGTAAGGGACGTTGACCTCGGGTTTCATCAACACGGTGCCCGGTGCTGCAAACCAGAGATCGAACTTTTCCGTCCAAGCTTGGTAAAGCACGCTTGGCGATGCCGCCATAGTGCGTTCGACCGTTAGCTGAAACGGCCTCGATGAAAGATCGGGCTGTATAACTGACATGGTTCCTCCTTTCTGTGCCCAACGCTGGCGTCTTTACGGCTGCTGGGCGAGATAACGGTTGATAAAAATCGGCCGTTTAAATTTACCATTCATGAAATTCATGTTTTTGCCCCACAGTTCGTAGCACGCGTTAATCCTTATTTCTTCTCCGATTTAAGAATGTCAGTGTGGCTTAAAGAAGCCATAAGTCTCTCTTCCGCTTCCTTTAGATATTCGATGCATTCAACATCTTCACGATCGGTGCTCGGCGGCGTGCTAAACCAAGCTTCCAGAATTTCTTTGGCAACTTGCTCCGACACGGCGCGCAAGCTCATAGCCAGAATATTCGCGTCGTTCCATTTACGCGCTCCCCTGGAGGTCTCGGCATCGTGACACAGCGCGGCGCGAATTCCTTTAACCTTGTTTGCCGCTAAACTAATGCCGGTTCCTGTCCAACAGAACAGAACGGCTTGATCATAATTTCCAGTTGAAACTTTTTCTGCCACTTCCACTGCGACCTGAGACCACAAAGCCGGCGCTTTAACCAATGCACCGAAGATTTCAACTTCATGCCCCATTTTCTTGAGTTCATCAACAACGACGTCGGTGAGATGGGTTTTCATATCACTGCCAACGGCGATTTTCATCTTTTCACCTATTTTGCTTTTTAAAAAGCTCCGCGCCCTCCATCGCGGAGCTTTGTTTTTCGAAAAATTTTTACGCCAAAACCATCACGCCATGGCTTTCTTACGGCTGGCGCCCGTGGCGAGATGCACCAATGAACCAAGGCCCCATAGAATTAGGCTATAAACCACGCCGGTAACGAGTAAATGTCCGCCGACGTGCAGCCATTGATTGATGTTGCCGCCATGATCGGGATCAGTGTAGTAAGTTTCGATCCCGGCCAGGCTATCCACGGCGATGCCCAAAACAATGAACGCCGTTGTTGGGATTGCAAGCGCGGCCGCGATTCCCAACAAATCACGATAGCTGCCAAACCCTGCCGAGCCCGCTCGCAGTGCGTAAACGATCATCAGAATGGGCAATAGAATGGTCACGCTCGTGAAATGGGTGCCCTCGGCAAACGGAATGTTGAACACCGGTTTCATGAGAAATCGCACCAAGGAAACCAGCGCCAGCAAATAAACCCCGACTTTGGCAAACTGTAAGTATTCGCCAAAGGTTCTGTTGAACAACTTCATACTGCCTCCGTGTGTTAAATAATGGTTTAGGAAGTGGGATAAAATTAGTTGTCTGATTTGTTATGACAACTCATTTTTTATGCCAAGAGGACTTCAAATGTCCAAATTATAAAATCCCACCCCTTAAGGATTGGCGTCCTTACCTATTGCTTGATCCATAAATTTCGTCAACCGTTTGCAGAAAATTCAAAACCAGTTCGGTGTAAGTTTTCTGATCATTGTCAAAAGCCCTGCCGTGCGAGGCGTTCTCAATGACCTTGATGCTCTTGTGCGTGCTCGGCGAGGCGTCATAAAGCGCCTGCGCGATCTCCGGCGGCATGCGGGTATCGGCGCCACCGGCAATGAAGAGAATCGGCCGGTCGCCGATTTTTTGCACGGCGCGGCGTAAATCGAAATCTTCCGAGCTGAAGCCGGCGCGCCATTTAGTGAAAAGAATCAGCTCGTCCACGATGGGAAATTTGGGCAAACCCAGCCAGGTTTTGGCATGGTGCACGATGGTGTCGTCAAAAGAGAGAAAGCTGCTGTCCACGATCAGCCCGGTAATGGCGGAATCCTCAGCCGCGGCGAGCAGCGCCGCGGCCGCACCCATCGAAACGCCATGTACTACAATTGGGCATTTGAGCTGCAAACTGTCAACGAGAAAATGCACCGCACCGATGATGTCGAGCCGCTCGAGAAAACCCATGCTCGTCAACTCGCCCCCACTTTTGCCGTGACGGCGAAAATCCAACAGCAAGCCGGCATAACCCGCCTGCCAAAATTTTTCGGCTCGATCCAACATTTCCAGGCGCGAGCGAAACAAGCCGTGGCAATAAACGACAGCCGCCGGCGCGTTCTCGTGCGGCAAATACCAACCGGAAAGCAAAACCCCGTCCTTTGCTTTGAATTCAACTTCTCGAAACGCCACCTCCGCGTGCAGCACATTGGCGTTGATGGCTCGATCCGATGGCCGCGAATTAGCGTGGGTGAGCATATAGGAAAACCCGAAAGGAACGATCACCAGGATAAAAAGAATCAAAATGCCAAAACCGATAGATAGGATTAACATCGGCGTTTTAGTTTTGGGCCATCGGGACGAACCGAAGTAAAGTGAATAAAAAGGAATCAACAGATAGGCGAACCCGCGGCCGGCGGATTCACGGAATGCCATGATCGAGAGCCAAGTGGCGCCAACGGCCCAACTGGCTGCTCCGGCGAGCAGGATAACGAGCATCAAGATAAAAAACATTTCAGACTTCCAATCCTGAACCAAATAGTTCGTTGATAGTCAAATCTGCGTTTTTATGGCAATGATTATACAACGCCAGAATGTAACTATTCAGGGCGTTTGAGAAGGCAAAACAATTTGGGGCAAAACTATTAAAGCTTTTAGGATAATTGTCTTGCCCTTAATGGTTTTGCCTTGTTGTTTTTTTTTGAATCACGGTTCATCGCGCCTCGATGGTTCAGAAATCCATAACGCCAAGCCGCTCGCCGCCACGCTGCACCCGGCGGCAAAATAGGCGACGGCATGAAAGCCGAATCGCTCGAAGAGAAAACCGCAAATCGCCACGGCAGTCGCGATTGCAAGCTGTGAGGTGGCGTTGCGAAGCGCAATATAAGCGCCGCGCTCGCTTACGGGCGCCAGCTCGCTAATCAAAGCCTGAAAAGGGCCTTCGCGCAACGCCATGGCCAAGCCTCCAGTGGCGCAAAAAATGAACACGCCGGTATGATTTTGCACCGCGCTCACCAAAAAGAGGATGGCCGCCAAAATGATACTGCTTAAAGCAATCATGCGGCGCTTGCCCAGACGATCTGCCGACCAACCGCCGCCGAGAGCGCCCACCACCGATGCTCCGCCCGTTACCATGAAAACCAAGCCGATCGTTGCGACGGACATGCCAAATACGGACGCAAGCCAGGCGCCAAGATAGGTCACCAATCCGGCCACGGTTGCGGAGACCATCACCGCAAGCAAAAGACCATAGCTTGTTGTCCTTCTTGTCAAATAGCGTAAATAGTTTTGCGCCTGCTGCCGAAGCGTATTCGTTGCATGTTGCGCAGATGAAGTGCCTGGATTGTTTCGAGGCGTATGCGATCTTCCAGTTGGCAGCAGCACCGGCCGAATGAGCGCGACGAGCACTAAAGCTAAAACGCCGAGCAGAAGGTACACTGCTCGCCACCCCAAAATCGAAGTGATCCATGCGCCGAGCGGAACCGCGATGACCGCGGCAATAAAATAGATCGCGCCGAGCCAGCCCATGGCCCGGCCGCGCGCGGAGTAGTCAAACAAATCGGCAACTTGCGCGATCACGCACGCGGAGATCGTGCCGCCTGCCAATCCCGCCAAAACTCTTGCTGCAACGTAATGCTCAAATTGCAGGGAAAAATACGCGACCGCCGCGGCGCCGGTGAAGACCAAAGCCGCAGTGCGTAAAAAAATCAAACGCCCGATTCGATCCGACAACGGCCCAACGACCAGCGCCCACACGGCCGCGGCAATCGCATACGCGCTCACCGCCGTGCCCATAACTGCCGTGCTCACGGAAAAATCTTCTGCCAGCTTCGGCAAGATCGGCGCGATGATTTGCACGTCCGTCAAGCCGAGTAGGAAGATGCTGAGCAGCAGAATGAATAACCAGATTCTAGGGCGCGTCGGCATGGAAGAAAACGTCGAAGTTGAAACTCTGCCGTGAGATTGAGTTTTTAACAAGATAATCAAATTTTGGTGTTAGTCAAGCTGAAAAACGCTTTCTCAAAAATGACGCTATTTTCTCTGTGTTCGTTCACTTGTGGGCGGACCGGTTTCATTTTATCGCCTGCATTTTCCGCTTGCCATCGGGCATAAAATTGCCTAAATTAGGTTGTCAACATAACTTGTTACCCAAGGGGAGAAGCGACTCATGAGTTACCAAAGTTGGCTGGACAAAGCAAACGAGAATTTGGCGGCGGCGCAATTGTGCTTCGATAATGGCCATTTTAACGCCTGCGCCAATCGGCTGTATTATGGGATGTTTCAGGCGGGCATAGCCGCGATGGTCAAACATGGCCTGCTGAAACCCGATGCCCAGGGCGGGCATGATTGGCTACAATCGAACTTTTCCGGGCAGCTTATCAAACATCGCAAAGTTTTTCCGGCAAAATTTCGGTCATATCTTTCCGAGGCCTATTTGCTTCGTGTTGTGGCCGACTACGAAAGACGGTTTGCAGGCAAGGACAATGTCTCACGCACGCTCAAAAAAGCCAAAGAATTCGTCAATACAATAAATACGGAGGCATCCCATGCGACTCAATCATAAACAAGAAGAGCTGATTGCCCAGTTAGCCAAGGAAATTGAAGAGAAATTTCCTGACATCAAATTCGTCGAAGTTGTTCCCAGTCCGGAAAGTGAAAATACATTGTGGCTTCACTTCACAGACCCAGGCAGTGATGATCGCTTTATGGAAATTGCTGAATACGCCAGCGAACGCACGATGGACATTCTGCTTGATTACGGCTATCATTTCGTGGTGTTGCCGGTTGTTGAAAATGGCAAAGTTGCTATCACGGGATGAGTTGAAAATTAAGTTCGTTATGCCCCAACGGATGAATGAAGCCCAACGGATGTTTTATCCGCTGGGCTTCATTCATCGGTTGGGAAAAACTTTTTGGTTACAATACGAATGAAACAAGCTCTATCTGCAGCAGCCCTGCTGCTAGTGCTCTACACCACCGTCCAAAGTCAACCCAACTTTACCCGTGATCTTGTTTTCCCTCGCTCTCGCAGCTTTTCCTTCGTCGCCACCGCTGATGCGCCAGCCAATCTGTTGGTGAACCCTGCGCTGCTCGCCATTCCCCGCGGCCAAAATTTTTCATACAGTATTTTCCTGAATGACGCCAACGCGGCGCTGGAGCATCATTTTCAAATCACCGGCATGCCGTTACTGCCGTTGTTGAGCTACCGTCGCGCGAGTTTGGGGACGGAATCCACTGTGACGAATTTCTATTCGCTCGGAACCGCCATTGGCGGCGAGAGCGGTGGTATTGGATCGATCACCGAATGGCTCTCCGGCGATTTGACCGGCAAGCGCACGCGCCGCACGTATCATCTCGGCGCGTTTTGGCGGCCAACGAACGGCTTGTCGTTCGGGTACGTGTGGAATCATTTTAATTCGCCAACATTCGATAATATAGAAATCGACGCACAGCATACGCTTGGACTCGGGGTGCGGCCTTTGGGTAATAATCGGTTAACGCTTGCCGCCGAAGTTGCGATGATGGACAGAACCAATCGCGACACGTCGCCCTTCAAAATTGGCGGTGATTTCAAGCTGGCGGAGGGATTGCACTTGCGCGGCAGTTGGCGCGATCAACGTCATGGCACGCGCGAAATCACTTTCGGTTTCGGTTTTGATCTACCCACGCTAGGCGCGACAGCAGACAATACGCGCACCGAAGACAAAAATCTCGGCTCGCGGATGACTTTGACCGCCACGCAATTTCGCAAACCGAGCTTGGTGCGCGGCGCGAAAAAAATTGCAGAGGTCAAGCTTGAAGGCGGTTATCCTGACCATGATGTGCCGCCGCCTTCGCTCGGCGGTTTGGTTCTCGGTAAAGGCCGTCGCGGCTTGCAGAGTGTGATTCGCGAGTTGGATCTTATTGTGGAGTCGCCTGAAATCGGCGGGTTGCTGTTGCACATCAAAAACTTCTCGACGAGCTATCCGATTTTCGGCGTAGGTGGCAATTTGCAAGAATTGGGCGCAGCGATCAAACGTGTGCGCGCCGCCGGCAAGCCGGTGGTCGCGTATCTCGATGCTGATGATACCGGAGGCGCGTTTGCCGGTGTGGCGGAATATTACATCGCCAGCCATGCAGACAAAATCATGATCGCCGAGCTTGCCGGCATCGGCCAATACGGCATCCACTTTCAAGCGGTCAAATACCGCTACACAGCAATGAAGCTCGGCATTGATGTGCGCACTTACACCGCGGGCAAATACAAATCTTCGCTCAACCCCATTTCCGACAGCTTGAGCGCGGTAAAGATCGAAGAGCTGAATCAGCTCGTGGATGAGACTTACGAAGGAATGCTCAAACAGATCGCCGAGGGCCGCGGCGTGCAAATGACCCAAACCATGCGCGATACGCTGTCGGGCTTGTTATTTCCTGCCACAGCCAAAGAGCTGCACCTGGTGGATAAAATCGGCTGGTATGAAGACGCCAAAAAGCTCGCGGCGCAAACGGTTTTCGGAGATAGCAATCGCCAACGGTTGGTGAACGTAGCCAACTTGAAAGCCTCGGATACGAATTGGCAGCGGCAAAAAGGCGTCGCGGTTATCGGGGTTTATGGCGATATTGTTTCCGGCGAGAGTACGCCACCCGGCGGCTTGCCCATTCCGTTTTTCGCGCAAGGCCGCAGCACGGGTTCCGCCACCGTCGCGAAACAACTTGACGCGGCATTGAACGATCGTTACACGAAAGCCATCGTGCTGCGTGTCGATTCGCCCGGCGGCTCGGCGGTGGCGTCGGATGAGATCGCGCGCAAAATTCGCGAGGCGCAAAAGAAAAAGCCGATTGTCGTATCAATGGGCGATTTGGCGGCCAGCGGCGGATATTACGTTTCAGCCTACGGGGAGAGAATTTTTGCGAGCTCGTTGACGATGACCGGCAGCATCGGCGTGATTACGGCGATGCCCTTTTTCTACGATCTCGCCAGGCGCGCGGATTTGTACGTGCGAAATTTCGACCGCGGCAAATACAGCCCGCTCATGGATATTTATCAGCCGCCTTCGCCGGAGCTGGAGAATTGGATTCAACGCGCGCTGAATTTTTATTACGAGCCGTTTTTGCAGAAAGTGGCGGAAGGCCGCAAGCTGGATATGTCACACGTGCGCGAAGTGGCGCAGGGCCGCATTTGGACCGGACAAGGCGCCAAAGAGAAGAAGCTCATCGATGAATTCGGCGGTCTTTATGACGCGTTGGAATATGCGAGAAAAAAAGCGGGCTTGCCGAAAAACCATGCCGTGCAATTTTATCCGGTGCCGGCTGCGAGCGTCCTGTCGGGGTTGGGGATGGTTTTGTCACGGGAATAATTTAATCGCTCACAGGTAGAACTCACACGAAATTTTTATTTGAAGATTTTTTCTGTGAGAGTTCGGCTTCCTACGGACGCAGTCTGTGACCCACTAAAATTTTTGTAAAGATTTCATTTAAAAATGAAAAAGTTAAGCCACGCACCTCACGCCACCTCCTTTTTATACCGCCAAAACACCCGGCTGATGCGCGCGCCGGCGTAATGTGTGTAAAAACGAATGGGACCAACCCACGGGATGACCGCGAAGCGATGCCCCTGCGCTTTGATGTCTTGCAAGCAACGCATGAGCAAAACCCCGCCGACACCCTTACCCTGCAGCGCCGGGTCCGTGCCCATGGGGCCAAACCAGCCGGTGTTGAGATTGTTACCGTCGTAAGCGGAAAAACCGATGACGCGATTTTGATGGGTCGCGACGTGCAACGTCACCGGATAATTCAGCAACGTGCGGTCGACTTCCGGAATCCACGCCTTCCAATGCTTTTCCAAGAGCTTCATCAAATCGTCACGGTCGCCCATGATGGCGCGGCGAATCTCGATGGCCTTGGCGCGCAGTTGCTCCTCGACCGCCAGCGTATTGAATTCCCGGCTGGCCAGATCAACTTCCATATTCACCGTTTCCGCGAAACGCTTGTAGCCGTGGTGCTCGAAAAAGATCACTGCTTCGGTGTAACGCGGGTCGAGGCCGGGCTGCAAATAATTCGAATTGCTGTCGATCACGCGAATGTGCGAAACGCCGGCGCTCCACAAAGCGGCCTCGATCTTTTGCAACAATTGCGTGCCGATCCCGTGCCGCTGCATGGACGGCTCGACGGTGAGCAGCTTCACAAAACCGACTTTATCGTCGTCGAAGTTTCGCGCCACACCCATAATGAAGCCAGCGACGCGGCCTTGCTCTTCTGCCACCAAAGCCCATTCCGGCCGGAAATCCGGGTCGTCGAAAACTTTTTCTTCAAACAGCTCCGGCGTCATTTGGTCAAAGCGGACGCTGCGATTCCATAGCGCCAGCGCCGTTTCGATATCGGTATCGCTTAGTTGGCGTACGTTCATGGCGTTTTTCCCTGCTGAAAATTCCGAATTTCGATCTCGGTGTAACTGCCGGTTCGCCGCAACAGCGCGCGCGAGCGTTCACTGATCATGAGCCTGGCCGGAAATCTTAGCGCATCGCCGGCTTCCGACATCTCGATCACCGAGTTGTGCCCGGAAGAGACCACGCCGAGCGACTTCCCATAAGTCCATTCGAGGCGTTCCAAATCCGCCGTTTGCATGTTGATCCACAAGCTGCCAGTGCGGCCATCCGCCAAAAACTTGACCAGATAATTGGCGCTTCCATTCTCCCCGATTACCTGGCCGTCGATCAAAACCTGCGCTTTGCGATCTTGCTGGATCCGGTTCAAGACCTTCCAGGCCAGCGCCATTACCGGATCGTCTTCCTGCGGATTTTCACTGCGTTTGGAAGAATTGATTTTCATCGGCGGCTCGTAGCGTTTGGCAACGTCGTCTTTGCCGTTGCTTCGGCGCGCGAGCAAGCGAACACGAATGCTGTCGTCGTCGTGCGCAATGCGCCATTCTTCAATCACCTGGGCGGAATCATTTTTAGTGTAAAACGTGCCGGTCAACGCCAGGTCGTAACTATACGCGAGCTGCTGCCGGATGGAGTCATTCGCCGCCAGGCGCGAAAACATTTTGGCAACGACCCGTTGCGAAGCGGTTTGTCCGATAACCGTCGTGGTCGCGAGGCCAGCAATGATCCCGACCATAAACCGCACGCGGCAGATCACCGCCGGGGCGCGTCGGGAAGGATCCTGCGTACAGAAAAGAGGTGTTCGCAAAATGCCGCCTTTGATTTAAGGTGGTGTTGAATGAGTATGGGCCGGAAAGTTAATCCTAAATTTCGCGCTTCAAAAGTCAAATCCCGAATCAATCGCTGGGTTGAAAAAGTTTAGTGCAAACTTGAAGCCGCTACCAACCCTCGTTGCAATTTCCTGGCGCGGGTTCGACGATCGCGCTCATCGCGCCTTTGCAACGCGGTATGCGCCAATCCGACCCGTAGGCATGAATTTGATCGCGCTTCAGCTCGGCGCGCTCTTTGGTGGTGGTATCGACGATGACGCGGCCGGCGCCATCGACTTCGCAAGCCATGAGAAACGCGCGCTCGCGGCTGTGGCCGAACAGCTTCATCAGCATTTCGATGACGTAATCATAAGTATGGTCGTCGTCATCCAGCAAAACGACGTGATAGCGCGGAATGGTGATCTCGCGCGGCCGTTGCTGAACGTGCGACCGGCGTTTTTTGACGGGGACAGCGACTTCTGGCATAACACCGAACTTTTAATAATCGCAAATCCTGAGGCTTGCTAAATAAATCCTGGAGCTCGATTTGACCATCGCGGTTTCTCTTTTATCGGCTTTAGCAAGAGGTTAAAACCTTGGGCGTAACTATTCACCGTCCGGACGCTCTTGTGCGAGAATGCAGGCTGTCTCAAACAGTAAACTCGTTCAAATCAAGCAGCGTCCGGACGGTTACTGAATAGTTACCCTTCGGCTACCATTATAAACAAAGATTCTGGAAATTGCAAAGGGAAAATTCGCAATAAAACAAAAAAAGCATCATTCCGCTTCGAAACCACTGTCGGCAGAACGTGCTTTTAAAAAAACAAAATTTGCGGATTTTATTTCTCGCTGCGGCGGTCTTTTTTTGCGGTATTGATTTCATCGCGCAGCCGCGCCGCGTCTTCGAAACGCTCTTCGCTGACGGCCTTCTGCAGCTCGAAATTCAAGCGCTCCATGCGGTCCATCGGCACCGCTTCTTCCGCCCGCTCCGAATCTTTGTCGCTCACCGAAGCCTTCTTCATGACTTCGTCGTCGACGAAAATCGGCGCTTGCGCCCGCAAGGCAATCGCAATGGCGTCGCTCGGCCGGGCGTCCACTTCCACGTGATTGCCGTTCATCCTCAGGCCGATCATGGCGTAATACGTATTCTCGCGCAGATCGCTCACCACCACGCGGGAGATGCGGACCTCCACCGAATCCAGCAGATTTTTGACGAGGTCGTGGGTTAAAGGGCGCGGCGGCACGATGTTCTCCATTTGCAGCGCAATCGCCTGCGCTTCCGAAGACCCGACCACGATCGGGAGCCACCGATGATGGGAGTCATCTCTGAGAATGACCACAAAGCGATTCGCTGTCGTATCCAAGGTAACTCGATCAACTCGCACGGAGATCAGCATAACCCACAACCTCCCGAACTTTGCACATTTTCTTTCAGAAGCTTGAACCTGTTGATTAAAAGCGGCATATAGCCATTATAAAGAATAAATTCAAAACTGTCAAGAAAAATTCTTGCAGGATTTGCTCCGCCGCGAGGCCTGGATCTTTTGTTTCACGAGAAAAATAAAATTCAACTTGATAGCACGGCGGCGGCGCGAGATTTTAGCGAAGTGCGTTTTCTTTTAAAGCGCGGCATCGCCAACTCGACCAGGCGCGCGGCCATCGCGCCGTAATTCATGCCGGCCGCTTCGGCAGCCATCGGAAAAACCGATTCGGGATGCAAGTCGGGATTGGTGTTTACATCCAAAACCATCGGCCGGCCGTTCCACAATCGCAGATCGATGCGGGCGTAATCGCGGCATCCGAACGCGTGGTAAGCGGCGACCGCCACACTTTGAATTTTTGCGCGGAGCCTGGCGTTTTCCGGCGCCGGACAATACCAGTCGATGCCCATCATGCCGCGCGAGCCTCGAATGAACTTGCATTCATAAGTATACAATCGCTCGTGCAAATCTGCAAACGCCGAGAAGTCCAGCTCGACCGGCGGCAAAGCCTCGAGTTTGCGTTTGCCCAAAACGGCAACATGAAACTCGCGACCGTCGATAAAAGGTTCGACCAGCGCAGCTTGCCCAAATTCTCCGTATACCATGCGGATTTGCCGTACAAGGGCTGCGCGGTTATCAGCCACGGAATTGTTGCTGATGCCGATACTGCTATGCTGCCCTACCGGTTTCACGATGGCGGGAAAGTATTCCCATTCGTCGGCTTCGACGGCGCTTTTCATGACCCGGCTTATGGGCGTTGGAACTTTGGCGGCGTGCAGCGCGCGCTTCACGCGCCATTTGTCTTGATTTTTTCTCATAACTTTGGAACTCGATCCGGTAAAGGCAAAGCCGCGGGTTTCCAGCTCCTTTGCCACCAAGTCGTCCGACCAAGGCAAGCCCTCAAACCCCTCGCACCAATTAAAGACCAGCCATTCCAACGGGTCATAAGTATCGAGTTCCTGGAGATTGCCGTAAACTTCCAGCGGTTGCACGGAATATTTTTGCCTTTCCAAGCCGGCCAGCATTTTCTCCGCCAGCCGGCGAACTTCCCTTTGCTCGGACCGTGTCCAACTGGAATCCATATTGTACAACAGAATGATTCTGCGCGTGGCTGCAATCGCTTTACGAGGCATCTGGCTTTCTTCCATTTTGTGACAAGAAACGAATTAAGACGCAAGAAATCGCTGCAATCATGTTCTGCTCCGCTAAAATAGCCTACTTGCATTTTAAAAATGTTAAACAACAATTGCAAGTTAAATTGCATAAAAATTTTTTTTTTGCAGGATTTTTGGAAGAAAAACGGCGGGCGACAAGCAAGCCGGACTGGCGGCACCAAACGTCTTAAAGGCAGGAAAAATTCAGGAGAAAAAAACTTTCTACACCTTCGTTCGGTCTCACCCCGCATTTCCCCCGAACAGCCGGCGCGATTGTCCCTGATGATTATGAACCCCTGACAACCGTGCCGGCCGACCCGATTTGACTTTCCCTTCCCCCAATCCCCAATGATTGGCTTTGTCCCATTCTTGTTATTATCCCCATAACAACTTTGCCATTGCCCCACTGCTATTTATTTCCCAACGTGTACCCCGTGAAATTTATCACACGCTCCCCTGAAACAACCTTTACGTTTTTCATAGTCCCAGCTTCTTGTGGGCTGCTATCGAAGCCGATAAACTCCGTATTCAAACAGCGCCCCACAAGGGGGCGGGACTACAAATTGTAAATTTTATTTTTTAACGACCCTTAGTCACTTATACGACCAAACTCAGAAAAAAATTCTAAAAGTTTTGTGCCTCCAACTGAAAGATGAAGACCAACGGATAATCCCGCCAGGCGGGACCAACGGACATAGGTGACAGATGTTGGGTTTCAATTCACGAGGGTTTGATTCAGGCCGTTTGGACA
>JAKEEU010000025.1 GCA_022616415.1 Candidatus Zhuqueibacterota bacterium
GACCTGAAAGACATCCGCGATGTCTCGCGCCAGGTCGCAATCGCCGTCGGGACCGAAGCCCAGCGCCTGGGATTGGCCGATGCGACTTCTCGTGAAGAGCTTGAGAAGCGGGTGGAGGAGAAAATGTGGACGCCGCGTTACCTGCGTTATCGTAGTCAAACGAAATGAAGACGCCACGTGGGCGCGCGAACTATACTCACGATTTTGTCAAAACAAATTTAGTGGCTACAAATTTGTAGCCAGGCCGGCGACATCTACACCTCGCATGATCACAAATAGAATTTTCCGGCGGTGATCATCGTTTCGGCCATCGAACAGAAAAAATGGCGACAGCCGAGAGTGCGGCGCGGGTTGCGGACGCCGCTTTCCCATCTTTTGATTGCGCAGGCGCCGAATCGAGGATGGGAAAGCGGCGTCCGCAACCCGCCGCACTCCAAAGGCTCCGCCAAGTTGATTTATGCGCACGCCTCATTTTCTGTCTTCTATGTTTCTGTCGGCGATTCTGAGTGGCCGAAACGATGATCAACGCCAATTTTCCTGAATGATCTTATAAACCGTCTTTTGATGAAAACAAGAGGGAAGCAAAAAGGGCAAAAAGGGGCAAAAAACTCTTTGAGAGATTGGTAAAGTTTTTTGACTTCCAACTTGGGCGATCCGAAATTTATCAACAATCCGTGTTCGATACGCGACGCTCTGAGATAACCTTGATCTTGCGCCTTGTGATCCGAAAGCAATGTGGCGCAGGCTTTCAATTCGATGATCAGCATGTCCTCTACTAATAGGTCGGCGGCGAAACTACCAAGTAGCGTTCCGTCCTCATCGTAAACTTTTATTGGGTGTTGTTGTATGACCTTGATCCCTTGTTTACGAAGACGATGAGCCAAAGCATTTTCGTAAACTTTCTCCGGATGTCCGTTATGCAAGAACTGGTGAATCGCATAACTTACTTCGCGGATCAAATCGCACAATTGGAACACCGGGTCTTTCTCCGATCCTTCGAGAGCGGAAAATCTCCGATCTTCAATTTCATCATCTGGCTTTTCCATAATCTCTATCCCCTTGTTGCCTTTTTTGCCCTTTTTGCCCTTTTTGCTTCTCTTTGTCTCCCTGAAAAGTCATTTCATAACTCCGTTGCTGAAAGGTTCAACTTGCGGAATTGGAGCGATCCGAAGCATTGACGATTTCAGGATGCCACGGCCTTGCGCCGTGGAGGTTCACGTTCGCTGCTAGCGTAGCGATCAACCTGAGCCTCCACGGGACAAGCCCATTGGCATCTACACAAATTGTGGATGTGTCCTCGCCCCGGAGGGGCGCCGGATATTAGCCGGTGGTGGAGGCTTTGCCGCAACC
>JAKEEU010000281.1 GCA_022616415.1 Candidatus Zhuqueibacterota bacterium
AAGTGTTGGCTGCTTTCGGTCATTGAACCGGAACTGCAAATCCAGTGGAAACGCTTTCGCTATTTGTTTGTCAAAGTTGGCGCACAAATTATCAAATCGGCGCGCTACGTGATCATCCGTTTTGGCAAAAACTTTGGGCGCGTGAGCGAATTCACGACGTGGTTCACGCGGTTGCAACAACTGGAATTTGCGTAAGCCAGAATGGGTTGACCGCAAAAATGCAAGGGTGAAGTCCGTCGCAAAACGCCTAATCCAAACGAAAAACAGGCCGCGAAAGTTAATTCCGCGCTCGTCCCGATTAAACCGATCAAATTTGCCATTCAGTCAGTTAATTTTTAACAAAATCGACTCAATTTACAAATAATATAACAATATACAATGAAACAAAACATGTTATGCCCCTTATCGGTTAATTTGGGTTGCAAGTAAACAGACAGCATCATTTAATTTGCACCTGCCCCCCCACATGATAAATCTTCAGCCATGCCAGCGGTTTGGCCGCGTTGGGATAATAGCGCTCCAAAATAGCTACCGGCGTGAAGCCGACGCCGAGATAATATTCCGGGCGCACGTTGCGCTTGAACGCATTTTGCACGCCATAGCCAACGCCAATGTCCAGCGGAACGTGCAACTGGCGCTTCATATTGTAGGTGAGCCAATGCGTCATGCGATCGTATTTGAGCAAAGTTCGCTTCTGCAAAACATCGCCAAAGGAAGCGTAGTTGAGGCGAAAGTCGATATCCTCCAACGCGCCGACGTGTATTTTTGCCAGCGCAAAACCGACGCCGAGCAAATTCGCGGTGAAATCCGAAAAACTTGCGCCTTGTTTGGGCTTGGGCCGGCGGCCGTCGATGTATTCGAGAAGCGTCATAACCGAGGCCGCGGTGCCGGCGCCGAGACACTCCGACCACGTTTCGCTCAATCCGGACCAACGATACAATCCGATCAAGCCTTGCGCGACGCGATAACTGCCTTGAAAATGGACCAGCTCGTCGAAGTGCAGCGTGCGATCTCTCGACCAATCGTTGCGCAGGCGAAACGGCTCCGCGGCGCCGCCGAAATACTGGTCGAACTTCCGAATGCCCATGAACGCCAAGCTCAGACTGCCGGTCTGAATCAGCGCCAAACGCTTCCAGCGCAAACCGATCTGCGGCTCTTTTTCCGAAAGCTGAGCCTCGGCGATCAAATCCGCCGGCGGTTCGTTGCGCGGCGCGCCGCGCAACGCGAGTTCGGTGAATGGCGCCGGAATGGGGGTGAGACGAAGACTTGAATCTGCAAAGGCTTCGCGGCGCTGCACCGGAGTGATGACAGTAGTGCGGTGTTCCGCCCACAGCGTGGGACGCTGGGGCTTGTCCTTTGCCGATGAATCCAAATCTATCTCTATCCATTCGGAAGGTGTTGCGAAATCAGCCCACTTTCTCGGCGTCACCGGCGAAACGTCCTCAAAAGAATCGCTGGCAGGATTTTCCTGCAAGCCAATTTGTGGTGAGGGCAATTGCTCTTGCGTTTCATCGGCGCGCCGCGGCCATTCGTCGTTTCGATTCAACGCATTCGCAACGAGCAGCAGAAAAATTCCTGCCAGCGCCAAAGTGCTGCGGAGACTCACCGCGCCGCGAGATTTCGATGAGGCCGTTGGCGCGGCATGGCGTCCGGACTGAACGCTGATTCGGCGTGCCGCATGACGATTTTTCCGTTTTCTTTTTTTGGAAAAATCGGCTTGTCTTCGGCGCCGGCGCCTTTTTTTCAAACTCGTTCCTGCCGGCGCTCGAACGGTGGTGCGTTCCGAAACAGCCAACTTAAAGATTTGTTTCAATGGGATCATGGCACTCTCCTTTCCTGATTGAGGTTCGTGACTTTATGTCAACCATTGACGTCAAATCGAAAGTCGTGTGGTGGCTGCAAAACCCGGTAACTTTTGCAGAAAACTGATGAATGGTAATTGACAGACTGGCCCCGACCATCCTTAATATATTTTCGCGGAAAGGAAGATCGGGGTGCTACTTTTCCATCCACTCGCAGCCATGCCAAAATTTCTTTGGCACGATGCCAAAAGAATTCACCCAATTCGAATGTGAACAAGCGCTACTGCTTTCGTGTGCATCCGTGCACAAAGTCATGGCCTTCAGGAGAGACAACTATATAGGGAGGTGATCAAGAGGTGATCGAATAGAGCGGCTAAATGGTGCTGGCAATAATATACAGAACTACTTTTGAAAAAGCAAGACCGGTGTGGAAAAATTTGCAACCGTGCCCCCAAATTATAACTCGGCTGTAATTTCCATGGTTTTGGCAAAATACTTGTAGCTCGAATAGGTTGCCGAAACCGTCAGCCGTAAAGTGTATTTACCAGGCGAGGCCGGCGCCATTTTTTGCAAGGCATTTTGATCGTAGCGGCGCTGATTATCGGACCCTACGGGCGCAGCCAACCATGAAGAAACCGGCTCCCAGCGGCCGCCGAATAATTCCTGCTGCGGCCCGGAGAAGCGCAGCGTTTTGTCCATCGGTTTGGCCAGCACGTTGCCGCGGCCATCGAGAATCTCCAGCGTTACGTAGCTCGGCTCGGTGAGAAAATAATCGAGCTGCATGAGCCCCCGATTTTCCTTTGATGAATTTGCAGGAGAGTCGGGGTGATGCTTGGACGCGCGCGGATTGAATACGTCGGTGCCGACCCAATAATATTGCGCCGATTCACGGTCGTCGATGAGCACCTGGCCGAAGCGTTTGTAAATTGCGATGCCGCGCGGCTCGATGAACTCCTTGTCGTCGTTGCCCATGCGGCCGAACGTGGCCAGATAATTCAGATCACGGTCAAATTTGTGTACGCCATGGTTGTTGAAATCCGTAACATAAACATTGCTGTAATAATCAATCGCCGCGTACATGAATTTCGCGTTGGGCTTGTTAATTACCCCCGCGTTCACGGTTTTGAGCAAGCGCCCCTCGCGGGTAAATTTCTGCAAGCGCTGGCCGTTCAGATCGATAACGAGGACGAAATTGTCTTTATGAAAAGACCACCCGTCAGTGCTGTCGGTCGCCGCAATTCCGGAAGGCGAGGAAAAATTTCCCGCTTCATCCCAGTTTTGAATCAATTTGTCATCGCGAAAAACCAGCACGCGATTATTGCCGGTGTCGGCAACGAAGACCGTGCGATCCGCGGAGATCGCCACGTCCTGCGGCGCTGACATGCCGCCAAGCGGCCGCACCCATTTCAATTCCCGCCCGGGGTTGAAAAAATGCACCACGCGATTGTTGCCGGCATCAGCCACATAAACATCTCCGCCGCGATGCGCGGCGATCCCGCGCGGCCGGCTCAGTCGCCGCTCGCCCTTCTCATTCAGCCCGTAAACCGTAATCGCCGTCATCGAGGTGTTATAAATGATCACGTCCTGTCCGGAGTTGACGCCGTAGACAGTGATCTCGTCATCGTCTTTGGTCTCCTTAGGATTATCCCACACGTCGAGGCGAGTCGCCGCGATGCCCTGCGGATCGCGCACCTTGACGCGATTCTGCATATAAAGGAAAAGATGTTTCGCGGTGGCTTTGCGCACGCCATACGTGTGCAAGAAAGTGGGGAAAACAAGGGTTGTAGGATCGTATTTGTTGCCGGGATTTGGAGATGGTGCAACAGTAAAAAGGAAAAAACTGAAAAGAAACAAAAGCGATAAAAAACGGCTTTGAACACGGATAACGCGGATGGCACTGATTTTCACGGATTTAATTATTGGCGGCAACAAGAAAAATCCGTTGGCCGCTTTTATCCGTTGGACAGACTTTTTTTGAAAACGGCTCTTCCTCATCAAGATGGATTTCATCCAAAACTTCATCACTCCATTACTCCATCAATCCGTTCTTCGTCGGCCTGCTGTACCGCCATTTGCCTTGCTGCCGCCTCATCTTTCACAGTATGAAAATGCTCCCAAATCTTCTGCGCCAAGTTTTCGGTGATGCCTTGCACGAGAATCAGCTCATCCACCGAAGCGTTGCGCACGCCCTCGACCGCGCCGAAAAATTTGATCAACGCATTGCGCTTGGCCGCGCCGATGCCGGCAATGCTATCCAGCTCGGAGGTTGTCGTACGCTTCGTGCGCAGCGAGCGATGAAACGTCACGCCGAAACGATGCGCCTCGTCGCGCAGTTGTTGGAGCAATTTTATCCCGGACGACGTTTTCGGAATATTTTGCGGATCGGGCGTGCCGGGCACGAACACCTCGTCCAAGCGCTTGGCCAGCGCCGCGAGCGGAATTTGCAGATTCAACTTTTGCAAAATACCCAACGCCGTGTTGAGCTGGCCCTTGCCGCCGTCCACGAGAATCAAATCCGGCAGCGGCATTTTCTGCGACAGCGATCCCGAGTAGCGGCGCTCCACCGCCTCGGCCATCATCGCGAAATCGTCCGGCGTCTGCTTCGAGCGGATTTTAAATTTGCGATAATCGGATTTCTTCGGCCGGCCGTCTTCAAATGTAACCATCGCGGCGACCGGATCGGTTCCCTGAATATTGGAAATATCGAAACACTCGATGCGGCGCGGCGGTTTTTCGAGACGCAAATCTCGCTGCAATGCGGCGACGCTGTGGGGAATTTTTAACTTGGCTTGCATTTTCTGCAATTGCAATTCTTGCAGAAGCAACCGCGCGTTCTTCGCGCACATTTCCACCAGCTTGGCTTTCTCACCCAGCTTGGGGGTGACCAGTTTAACCGGGCCGCCCCGCCGATTTTCCAGCCAGCTTTGGATTTCTTCCATCTCCGGAATTTCCGCCGGCAGATGAATTTCCTCCGGAATGAAATCGGCTTTCAAATAAAACTGTTTGGCAAAAGCCGCAACGACGTTCTCGTATTTTTCGCCAAACACGCCGTTGAGATAATAATGCTGCCGGCCGATGATTTTGCCGTCGCGCACTTTGAACACGGCGCCGGCGGCGTCTTCGTCTTCCAGCGCCACCGCCACGATATCGCGGTCGGTCAAATCTTCGGTCACCACTTTTTGTTTGTATTGAAAATCTTCGATGAAACGGATGCGGTCGCGCAGCTTGGCGGCCTGCTCGTAGAGCCGTTTCTCCGCCAATGTCTGCATCTTCTCTTTCATCTCGTTGACGACGAGACGGTCGCGGCCATTGATGAAGTTCACGACTTGTTGCACGACCTTCGCATATTCTTCCGCTGAAACCAACCCCTCGCAAGGCCCATCACATTTCTTGATGTAATAATCGAGACAGAGCTTGTATTTCTTGCGGGCAATGATCTCCGGCGTGAAATGGTAATTGCAGCTCCGAATCGGGAAAATGCGCTTGACGGTTTTGAGCAGCGCGCGCATTTGGCCGACGTCGGTGTACGGGCCAAAATATTGCGAGCCGTCTTTGACAATTCTGCGTGTGGGAAAGATGCGTGGAAAAAGCTCGTTGGTCACGCGGATATAAGGAAAACTTTTATCGTCTTTGAGATTGACGTTGTAGCGCGGTTTGTATTCCTTGATCAAGTTCATCTCGAGGATGAGCGCTTCCATCTCCGAGTCGGTAACGATCACTTCGAGATTGGCCACACGCGATACGAGTCGCAGCGTCTTCGGATCAAGCGGCCGCGCCTCCTGAAAATACGAGCGCACGCGATTCCGCAGCACCTTTGCCTTGCCGACGTAGATGATCTTGCCCGTTTTGTCGATGAACTGGTAAACACCGGGCTTGGCGGGCAGGTTGTCCAGCTTGTCTTGGAGAGTTGGGGAAAGGCTCATATCATTACACGGCGACAGCTTCACGCTTTTGTTGCGCCAGTTTATCCAGATGCCACCACCAATGAGAAGGGAGCGTATTCATTTGTGCACGCAGCTCGCTTAAATTGGCGATTTCAGCAAGGCTTGTATAAAATTCATCGAGATGCGCCAAAAAAGTGGCATCTGCCGACTCGAGTTCGCTGCGCTCCGCAGCACTCAGGCGGTTTTCGATTTGCGCCAAATGGCTGCGCGCCTGCAACATTTCGAGAATTTCGAATCCGCTCACGGCGGGGGATTTGACACTGACCTTATAATTGGTCAACCAGTTTTTAAAGTCATTCATGGAATCTACTCCATATCTCAAAAATAACAATCGTTGGCAAGAAAAGCAAGCATTAAGCCAATATTGCATTTGATGAAAAAAATTATTATATTGCATTACAGTGACAGATGGCAATTTTTAATATCGGCATTCGTATTACAAGATAGGAGCAACTTCATGACACAAACAGCCCTGAAATATGATGTAAAAGTGCAGGAGAAAGGGCGCGTGGAATTGCAAGTGCCCTTTCCTCCCGGCGCATATATTACCGTCTTCGTTATCGAAGAGCCTGCCGACAACTTTAGCGATTTAATTTTGGCGGCGCAAAGCAGTCTCGACTTCTGGGATAATCCTTATGACGACGAAGACTGGAACAATGCCTGAGCAAAGAAGCCATAGCCACAAGAACATGGCTTGTCTGTCATGCCTTTCCTCCCAATTGTTCTTCAATTTCTTTCACTTCAAAATCCCACCGATGCATGCCCATCTTGTCAATCAACTCTTTGGCTTTGGTCAAGCTTTCTCGTGCCGTGTTCTTTTCTCCCGAGGCGATGGAAAGCTGGGCCTGGATCAAATGGATTTCCGGATCGCGGCGGTGATAGCCCATTTCGGTAATCATCTTTTCCGCTTTTGCCAAGCTTTCTCGCACTTTGTCTTTTTCACCCATGGCCAAATGCAGCCATGCACATTCCAGGTGGCAATCTGCTACATGTAGCCCCATGTTCCCGCGTAAAGCGATAGAGAAAGCTTCATCCAAATCTCGATGTGCATAGTCAAACTCACCATGTAACCTGGACAGTTCCGTACGGGCCAGCAAGCTACGCGATAGCTCATGCTGAATGCCTGCTTGCCGTTGACCATTCACCGCGCGATATAAATGATATGTGGCTTCGGTGAAATCGTATGTTCTCTCATTCCTTGATTGAAGGAGGTAGGCCCAACCCAAGTCGAGGTGGTGAAGGGCAACATCCCAAAGAGGGGCTCCATTCTGTTTCGCCCATTCTAATGTCTGGTTTGCCCGCTTTTGCACTTCCTGGTACCTTCCCTGAAGTAACAACAGATCACAATACCGGGAACCGGCGTAGGAATAGAGAATTGGGTACTGATACTTCGGCTGTTTTTCTTTTTGCATCTCCTCTGCATCTTGGAAGATACCCTCGGCATCTGAGAGGCTACCAAGATAATGCAAAGTATTGCCAAGGGTCGTTCGCCTTAAAATTTGTTCAAAAGCATCGCCGCTGCGGTCGGCAAAGTCTACGCTCTGATAGGCATAATGCAAGGCATTAGCCAAGCTACCGAAGTTTCTGTAGAGTTCAGCAAGGACACTGGCGCGAGCTGCTGAGTTCTTCCAGTCCTTATGTGCAATTCCTAAGTTCAGGCCGGTCTTTAGAGGTTCCGCCGCTTCTGCTAATCGGCCAAGCGCCCGGAGGCGAAAGCCTGCAGTTGTTAAGATTTCGGCCTTTTCAGTTTCGGAAAGTGTAGCGACAGGGATAGACCAAGGTGATTGAAAAAAGTTAGACAGTGCTGCCAAGTCGGAAGGAATTGCTGCGAGCTTGTCTGTACTGAAAAATTCATTGCCTCTTAGAATCCGCTTAAGGTAAACTTCAGTGTATGTCTCCTGGTGGAGACTAGGTTGGCACCCATGGAATACCGCCACAAAAAGAGGGGTCATCTCCTCTATGCTATTGGGATATTCTTTGGGCTGAGTTTTATAGTATTCATAGAGTCTACCGTGGGCTTCTTTCCAAGCAGTAGGGTTACTTTCTTTGAGCTTCTCCCCAAAATGTTCACGCACCAGCGGATGGCAATCGAGTGTATTTGAGTTTTGTGGATCTTCTCTCGCAAGAAGTCTCGCCTCGCGCAAATTGTTTAAAGCGTATTGCCACTCTTCATGCGATAATTCTTGCAACGCCTCGGTCAAGCCTGCGATAACAGGCTTGGCTTTGAGCACCTCAATGGCCCCGCTGTCTGCCGGACGATCAAAAAGTCCCATGATGAGCAAGATATTCAGCTCCGGTTTGCCTTGGAGCCATCGTTCATACGATTCCATCACGCGCCGGGCATGGCCGCCTTGTTTCTTTTCTTTAGTCAATTGAGCAATTTTGTCGCGATGGCAAATATCGCCATGATAAACCACGGCAAGATAACGACCGAGCAAAGTCAAAGCGAGGGCATGACCATCGAATTCACTCGTAGCTTGCATCAATTCATCGTTTGTGCCTTTCACGCCAAGATGCTCGAGATACACCGCACCTGCCTCCGGCGAGAGATGTTCAAGCTCAATTTGTTCTACTGAAAAGCCAACAAAATCTTTGAGGTCATCCACGGGCAGGCGTGTCGTGACGATGCAGAGTCCGGGATTGTGTCGCGCCAATTCGCGCAGCAAACATTGCAAGCCCGGATCTTTGAGGCGTCCTTCCAATTCTCCCGGCGGATATTGCAACGGTTCCAAGCCATCAAGAATGAGCAACGTGCGCTGCCTTTTGATCAGCTCGGCTAATCGCTCGCCTTTGTCCCACGGTGAGCCTTTATCCGGCTCGGGATCGCCAAACCATGCCAATGCGGTGGCAATAAACAAATCCGCCGAGGCTTGCTTCCCTTCGGCTGCGCCTTGGCTGTAAAATGAATAGCCGTAAACCCGTTCGGCGCCGCGAAATTGATTTTGCTCCATCTGATTTAACCAGACATTGACCAAGGCTGTTTTGCCTACTCCACCCCACGCCACTAAACTGGTGATGTTTGTCTTGGGATTGTCCCAGGCATGATCCAACATGGCCAGCTCTTTTTCGCGGCCAAAAAGATCAGGACTGGTGGAGGGAAGTTTGGCGAGCGATATTTTATCAGGAGGCAAGGGAATAAACGTCTTGGGTTCAGCACGGATGCCGGCGTGTTTGAGCAGATAATCAACTTCCGTTGCAATCGCGGCAAGATCGGTCTCGACCTGATTTTCATCGCTAGCAGAAAGCGGGCGGCCATCTTGGGGGCGAGCCATGAAGCGAACAAGCCATTTGATCTCCAACCACGCGCAGGGCTTGAGGATAATCGGAATAATGCGCAGGCCTTCTTTGGCGTTGCGCTCGAGGAAGCGCGGCACTTCTTCATTTTGAATGAAATTCGAGGCGAGAAAACCCGGCGAGATCATCAAAATGGCGATGCTGGCTACGGCGATGGCGGTTTGAATTTCTTCATACCAGTCGTCACCGGCGCTGATACGGCGGTCATCCCATAAATCGATGAGACCTTGCTCGTGCAGTGCTTTCAAGTGAGTGACAAGGCGATCTTTCCAGATTTCATCCTTGTGGCTGTAGCTGATGAAAATGATCGGCTTATTCATTTGCCCCAAAAGTTGGAATGTTCAACAATGGCCAGAAATTAGTTTATTGCTACAACTCTTCATCTTCAATCTCAGCAAGTTTCATAAGATGTTTTTGTAAGCCAATTTTGAGTGGTTGATTTCCATGAATAGGCACGGAGATCCGCGCGGGGTTTCCAGGCTTGACATAAACATGGTGGCTCCCCTTGACACGTTTCAGTTGCCAGCCTTTCTTCTCAAGCAGACGAGCAAAGTCCTTTCCCGAAACGCTTTTCACACCGCAACCTCCAAAATCTTATCCTTCTCAGAGACTTCATGCTCCGCAATGTCAACAGATAAACAGGCTTCCACAGCCTCGTAAATGTTGCTCAGAAGCTCTTCGAAAGTTTCTCCTTGGGTCACACAACCAAGGATGGCCGGAACCTCTGCCCAGAAACCGCCCTCTTCAGCTTGGTGAATTATGACTTTAAGTTTCATGATCACAGAGTCTCCACACTGACTATTCCATTTGATCCGGATTTGTTAATTATCAGACTACTAAAAAATATGAAATGAAGCTACAATAAGCAATAGGATTTTTATAGCCGTTTTTGATCCGGTGACTTACTGGTATGCTTCATGATCCTTCCGGCTTCCATGACCAACCTCGCCTTTCCGCTCAAATTGTTTCTCATAAAGCTGCCGCAATCGTTCGATGGTATCAACTTGCTCCGGCGCTTTGTCGCTGCGAATGCGCTTGATGCGCGCAAAGCGCAGCGCGAAATTGGATTTGTAGTGCGGGCTGCGTTGAATTTCGTTGTAGGCGACTTCCACCACGATCTGCGGACGGACATGCACGGTGTAATTGGTTTCGGAGATTTTTAGTTTTTGCAGATTTTCAGTCATCCATTTGAATTGGGCATCAGTGAGGCCCTTGAAAGTTTTGCCGATTACCAGAAACTCGCCAGTCTCGCTATCGCGGACGGCGAGATGGTAATTCGACAGCCAGCCGGTGCGGCGGCCATAACCCCAATCCGCCGCGACAATCGCGAGATCGAGCGTCTCCGCGGGTTTGATTTTGAACCACTTCTTGCCGCGCGAGCCGGGTTGATAGACGCTCGTCAAATCCTTCGCCATCAAGCCTTCGTGGCCGGCGTTCATTGCTTGTTGGAGAAATTGTTCGGCTGCGTTCGTTTCACTGGCAACGATACGATCCGCGAGCAGGCTTTTATCACAAATTCCCGCCAGTCTCTGCCAGCGCTCCTGATAGGGTTGATCGATGAGAGATTGGCCATCGAGATACAACAAATCGAAGAGATGCAACCGCACCGGCACTTCTTTCATCGTCTCCTCGATTTGATGGACGCGCCGAAACCGTCGCATCAACTCTTGAAACGGCAACGGCTTTCCCTCCGCATTCACGGCGACGGCTTCGCCTTCGACAATAAACGAGTCCGCCGCAATTTTCGTTTGTGCCCACTCGACCAGCTCCGGCAAGCTCGGCGTCACTTCGCTGAGCCGGCGGCTGAAAATTTTGACTTCTGTCGAGTTGGATTTTCGCGCGCAATGAATTTGCACCCGCGCGCCGTCGTATTTGTATTCAAAAGCAGTTTGTCCGCCATGCTCTTTAAAAACTTCCTCAAAATCTTCAGACAACTCCGCCAGCATCGGCTGAATCGGCCGCATGATATGCAGCGAGATTTTTTCGAGCGCCTTTTTGCCCTTCGTCAAACCGAGCCGTGCCACTTCGGCAATATCGCCGAGCAGCAACGCCGCGCGACGCACCAACGCGAGCTCGGCGCCAATGGCTGCGGCGACGCCCTGCTGCATGACGCCCTCGGCAACACCGTGCTGCATTTCGCCGAAGCTCATTTTTACGAGATATTTTTTTTCCGTCGCCGAAACGCGCGCGAGCAAATCCGCTAGCAATTCTTCTTTGCGCTGGCGCGAGCCTTTGCCGGAAGCGCCGGCTATCTCGGCAAAATGCTGATGCACCTCGAGAATCGACAGCGGCGCTTTTTTGCTTTTCGCAACTTGCGCTTCGACCTTTTGCAGCGTGCGCCAGCTCACGTTCAACGTGCGCGAGTCCGTCGCCGAAAAGATTTTGCCCAAGAGCAACAGCACCGCCGGCGCGATTTCATCCGGCTGCAACTTTTGCAGAAAGCCGCTGATGAGCGCACTCTTTTCTAATTTCTTGGTGGTGCCTTCGAGTTGTTGGCAGAGCGTGGCGAGGGTGGAGAAGGGGGTTGGATGGTTCATGGCATTGTGAAGAGATGTTGCGTTTATGGCTTATTATGACGATTCATAAATAAAATAAGCTCAAAAGCCGCCGTTCCCAAAAGATTTTTTATAGTGACGAAAAAAAGTCAAATAAAGCGAATAAATACAAAATTTTTTTGTAAAACCACCATTTTCTCTCTTCGTCTTGCAATTTGCAACCTGGCATGAAATCTCACTAAAATCCGAGACTTAGCGTTTTTTTTTGCAAAATTGAAAAAATTTTCTTGCATTTTGCAATTTCATTTGCTTTATTGCAACAGAAATTCGACGCGTTATCCTCTGTTTTTTTAACGTTCCCAATGCTCGTACTGTTTTGGCACGAATCTTGAAAGTCTAGTAAAAAATAAAGTTGCGCAACAAGTTGTCTTACTCGAGTAACATAAAATTTTGGCGAGGAATCTATGGCAACAAAGGTAACGACCCTCAACAATCTCGAAATTGCCATAATCGAACCACGGGGTTCCATCATTGGCGGTGGCGAGACAGATGAGCTGAAAACCAAGGCCCGCGATCTTTTCGAGCAGGGCAACCGGAAACTCGTTATCGATCTGGGCGGGGTCACGTACATCAACAGCACGGGAATCGGCGCGCTCGTCGGCGTTTATACCATGTACAGCAAGGACAAGGGCAACATCAAGCTGTGCGGGATGAACACGAGCGTGCAAAACATCTTCGTGATTACGAAGCTCACCAGCGTGTTCGAGGTGACCGACACGCGCGACGAAGCGGTCAAAAGCTTGCAGTCGGCTTCAGCGTAAAAAGACTCTGGCGTGCCGCCGAACTCTCATTAACCCAAGGCGAAGGAGAAACAAGTTATGAAACAATCCGTTTTCATTACGATCGTGATGATTGTGGCTTTTGTTGCCGCTTATTTCATTTTTATAAACCTGCCGAAGTTTATCCGGGACGGCGGCTATCTGGTGATTTCCTTGATCGCGCTGTTGATCATGGTGGTGACGTTCATTTTCGAGCGCATCTTTTCGCTGCGCAAAGCCCAGGGCAAAGGCTCGCTGCCGGTTTTTTTGAACAAGGTGCAGCGGGAAATCAACGCCGGCAAAATCGAAGAGGCGGTCAAGCTTTGCGACCAGCAACGCGGCTCTTGCGCCAACATCATTCGCATCGGGCTGGAGCGCTATCAGTCGTTGAGCGGCAAGGCCAAAGAGCAGGAAGAGGTCATGAAAGAAGTGCAAACCGCCATCGAACAGGCGACGATGCTGGAGGTGCCGCTGTTGGAAAGAAATCTGGTCGCGCTTTCGACCATCGCTTCGATTGCCACGATGGTGGGCTTGTTGGGAACGACGATCGGCATGATCCGCGCCTTCGCGGCCATGGCCCACGCCGGCGCGCCGGACGCGGTTCAGCTCGCGCTCGGCATCTCCGAAGCCCTGATCAACACCGCCGGCGGCTTGGCCGCGGCCATCGTCGGCATCGTCGCCTACAACTTCTTCACCACCAAAGTCGATAACTTCACCTACATGATCGACGAAGCCAGCTATTCGATCGTGCAATCTTTGGCATTGAAAAAATAAGACGAGGATTTCTCCATGCCCAAAATTAAAAAAGGCCGTGTCGGCATCAAGTTGGACATGACGCCGATGGTCGACGTGGCGTTCCTGCTGCTGACGTTTTTCATGCTCACGACGCAGTTCAAGCCGCCGGAAGACGTCACGGTGGAGTTGCCGTCTTCGCACTCGGCGTTCAAATTGCCGGAATCCGACGTCATGATTATCACGATCTCCAAGGAAGGAAGAATTTATCTTGGCTTGGATGCGCAAAGCTTGCGCATGAAATTGTTCGGTGAAGAAGGCCGGCGCAAGCTCAGCTTCGAAGTGAAGAAGGAGGAGCTGGCCAATCTGCTGATTCAGGCGCGCATTTCGAACCCGCGTCTGCGCACCGTGGTTAAAGGTGACAGAGGCGCGCCGTACGGGCCGGTGGAAGACGTTATGAACATTTTGCAAAAAACCAACATTACGCGTTTCAATCTCGTTACCGATCTGGAAAGAGCGTGAAACGTGCAATGTAAAACGTAATGCGTAAAACGTAAACTTTAAGGAGCATTGTCATGGCCGCAGTTGATTCGGGCGGTGGTGAGTCCAGAAGTCATGCGAAACACCAAAAAAAGCGCAAGAAAAAACGCGTCGGTATTCGCATGGACATGACGCCGATGGTCGATATCGCTTTTTTGTTGTTGACTTTTTTCATGCTCACCACGGTGTTCAACAAGCCGCAAACGATGGAGCTCAACCTGCCGCCGGATGAAAAAGTCACGGTGGAGGTGGCCGAATCGAGCCTGCTGACTTTGCGCGTCGACAGAGACGGCAGGATTTTCTGGAATATGGGGAGTGAGGCGCTGCAGCCGCTTCCTTTCACCGAGCTGCGCTCGACCTTGATCCAACGCAACCAGGCCAATCCCAAGCTCATCACCCTGGTGAAGGTGGATCGCGACGCCAACTACAAGATGATGGTGGATGTGATGGACGAGCTCAATTTGGCCAATATTACGCGCTTCAGCCTGGCGCCGATGACTGAAAAAGACAAGCAGTTAATGGAGAAGGCAGCAGTGATGTAAAGAATTCTTATTTTTAAGGAGAACGTCATGCACGATCTTGCCGTTTCAGTAGGTTTTCCTTATGGCGCGCCGGATCTCAAGAAAGCCTATCGCAAATACTTGACGATAGCCGAAATTCTTGGGATTGGCTTCGTGGGATTGCTTCTTGGCGCCTATTATCTCGGCGTCTTTCTTGCTACAGAGGAAGAGCCGGTGGCCGTCGTGAGGATCATGAAATACAGCGAGCTGGGGCCGCCGCCTTCCCTCCAAAGCGCGAATGCGCCGCCGGCGATATCGGTCGCAGCGCCTGCAGTCAGGCCGAGCGTCGGCATTCCTGTACCCGTTCCGGACGCGGAAGTGAGCCCGGAGCAAACTTTTGCAACTCAACAGGAAATGAACACCGCCACCGAATCGGTCGGCGAGGGTGCCGGCGCAGGCGGCGAGGTGATGATAGAAAAAGACATTAAAATCGAAGAAGACGGGCCGCCGCCGGATTTTGTGCCGTTTGAAAAAGGGCCGCAAATCGTCAAAAAAGTGCAACCGGTCTATCCTGAAATTGCCCGCAAGGCGGGTTTGGAAGGCACGGTGTGGGTGAAAATCTGGGTCGATAAGCAGGGCAAATCGAAAAAGGTGGTGATTCAGAAGAGCGCCTCCGAAATTTTCGACCAGGCGGCTATCGACGCGGCGAAACAGATGGTTTTCACTCCGGCGATGATGCAGAACGGCCCGGTGGATGTATGGGTCTCGATCCCGTTCCATTTCAAACTCAAGTAAGCGGATGCAAAACGATGCAGTCGCAATCGCGCCGGCGGTTGCGGCTGTTGTCTCATTGGTCGCTCAGAGAGATGATGGATGGCCGTAAAATTTCCATGTTGCTCACCGGGGCGGTGTCTATTGTGATGCTCGGTTTCGGAATCATGGTTTTGGCGGGCTGGGTTTTTCCCCAGGCCCCCAATTCCGTGCGGGTGATGGTGGGAATCGTTTTTCTGCTCATGGGCGTCCATCGCTTTTTGATGACACGCTTGCAGGCAAAACAAGCGGAGAGGCTTGATGAATAGAATCGTCTTGTGGACGGCCTTCTTGCTCGGAAGCCTCAGTGGTTGCAATCGCCAGGAATCGGAAACAACTCCCACCAAGGGCAATGTCACCGCCATCGTCAGCGAGTCCCATGCGCCGTTGCTGCAAAAAGAAGCCGACCAATTTCATCGATTGTATACCCAGGCGCAGGTCACGCTGTTTTCCGCCACGACGCGCGAAGCGATCGTTCATCTTCTCAATGACAGCGTGCGTATCATCATTATCGATCGTGCATTGAACGAGGAAGAGCGCAGCGTCGCCGCCGCGGCGGAAATCAAATATACCGAGACTAAAATTGCCGAAGATGCGCTCGTCATCGTGGCGCACAACGAAAATCCCATTAAAAACATCTCATTGAATTCTTTGAGTCAAATTGTCACTCGGGAAGTCACCCAATGGCGCCAGGTTCCTGAATCGAAATGGTCGGGCCCGATTGAGTTTGCATTTACCGGGCGGAACTCCGGTGCGTACGAGCTGTTGGCGTCGCACTTTTTAAAGCTTCAAAAGGAGGCCGTTCCCACTTCTCCTGCCGATACGCAAAAGGAAGTTCTCGATTACGTCGCCAGCCATCCTCGCGCTCTCGGCGTGGTTTCCGCCGCCTGTTTTTACAGCGTGACCCGGCCCAATGGCATTCAGGATACGACCGCCGTCACGCCATTGCGCGCTCTCGCCGTCGAACGGAAAGATTCAACAGCTGCGGATGAATACGTTAAATTGCACCAAGCCAACGTTTATCGGGGTTTTTATCCGCTTCATTACGGCGTTTATATTTACTACACGGTTTCAGAGAAAAGGAATCTCGGCCCCGAGCTTGGATTCACCACTTTCGTCGCCAGCCATCCGGGACAAAAAATCATTATGGACGCGGGGCTGGTGCCGGCCACCATGCCGATTCGCCTGGTTCAGATTAATGAGGATTAAAATGAGAAAGTCTATTGCGCTCTTTGCACTGTTACTGCTCGGAGTTTTTTCTTCGGCTGCCGGCCAGTCGAAGCTCGCCGATGGCCAAGCGCTGCTGATGCAAGGCAAAGCCAAAGAAGCCATTGCGGTCTTGAATAAAGTCGTTGCCAACACACCACGAAATATCGAGGCATGGCTGGCGCTTGGCGAGGCGCATCTTGCGGCCGGCCAGGCGGACTCGGCAGAGGTTGCCGGAAGAAAAGCGCTTGATATCGACGGCAAAAACGCCGACGCCTACATTCTCGTCGCCAAAGCCGCCATCGCGCAAAAGAACAACAAGGTTGCTTTTGAGATGTTGAAAAAAGGCTTGAAGGCCAATAAGGACAATGTGCCACTATTGATTCAGCTCGGCTGGTTCCACATGGCGACCGATTCGGCGGATCATGCCGTCATTGATTTCTCCCGCGCCAAGGAGGTGGATCCAAAAAGCGCCGCCGCTTACGAGGGATTGGGCGACGCTTATGCGAAAATGGGGAGCACCCCAAACGCCATTTTACAGTATGAAGATGCGGTCAAAGTAGATTCGCTCAATGTCGGAGTTTATCAGAAGCTCTCCAAGGCCTATTACCAACAGCGCCGATATAACGAGGCCGCGCGCGCCTTTCGCGCCATTGCCATGCTCGACACGACCAACCAGGAGGCCTTGTTCGAGCTGGGGAGGTTGTATTTTGCCGGAAAACTTTACGCCGACGCCGCCCGCGAGTTTCGCACCTTTGTGCGGCGCTTCCCCAATTCGCAGAAGGGGTGGGAGATTTACATGGAGGCGCTCTATCTCTCCAAACGCAATTATCCCGATGCTGCGACTGCAGCAGAGCGGGTTCTAAAGGCCGATCCCAAATCTACCCAAGCGCTCCGAATTTTGGCCCACTCTCTCTTCGAAACCAAGCAATATGACCGCGCCATTGAAAAATACAACGAGCTTGCCAAGAAAGACACGCTGGGCTTCGATAATACGGTGCGTCTGGCTGAAGCTTACATCCAAACCAAGAAGGACTCGTTGGCCGCGCTGACTTACGAGCAGGCCTTGCGCCTTAATGCCACCAACGCCGATGTTTACGGCGATCTCGGCGCCACTTACATGCGGATGCGCCAGTGGGATCGCGCCGCCGCGGTGTTTGAAAAAAGATATACGCTCGATCCCACCTCGACAAGCTCGTTCGTCAATTACGGCATCTGCAACATGGTGATGGGAAGGTTTGACACCGCGCGAGTGGCTTTCCGCCAGGCGATCGCGCTGCGGCCGCAGTATCTGCCCTCCCATCTCAATCTCGCCCGCTGCCTGATGCATCCAAGATTTAAAGAAGATTCCCTGCAAACCGCCAAAGCGGAGTTTGAAACGGTGATTACGCTGGCCGATACGGCTGTGGCCAGATATAAAACTGAGCTGGTTGAGTCATATCGAGGCATCGCTTACGTGGCTTTTACCGAGAAAAAGTATCCGCAGGCGGTTGAGTGGTTGGACAAGGCAATCAAGCTCAAATCCGACGAAGTGCCGGCTCACCTGTTCAAAGCGCAAGTCTTGTTTTCGATGACTAAATTGGAAGAAGCTGCCCAGGAATACCGGACCGTCTTGAAGCTCGATCCTAAAAACAAAGTCGCCCAAAAAGAGCTGGAACAAGTGTTGGCGCGACTGAATTCACAGTAACTGCTCGGCGTTTTAATTGAAAAACTTATTCAGTTTCTTGTGGCAAGTGAATTTATCGAGAGGAAGGAACCCCTTATGAAAGTGCGTGTCACCGCCCCCAAACTATTGATGCTTCTGATTGCGAGTGCGCTGCTCGTCTCCGCGTGCAGCAAGAAAAAGCAATATGCCCCAATTGCGGAGTGGGAAAAATACAGCGACCCATTTTTCGGGCTTAGCTTCACGCATCCGAAAGGCTGGCACCTCACCGCTGAAGGCGGGCGCATCACCCTTACGGCATCTTATGAAGCCGCGGAAAGATTCGTCGACCCCCGCGCCGAGGACAAGCGCGAAGACGACCTCGATATTCAAATCACCGTTTTCCACGAGCGCCCCGACTCGCTGCAACCGCTGGATGAGATCGTCAACACGTATACCAAGGAAAGATCGAGCGAGGGTTTCCTGGTGAAACCGACGGAAACGATTATCGTTGATAGCACGGACGCCAGAAAATTTTCGTATGCCGGAAACTACACTCAGAAGACCAAGCTCTCGACCACGCGGGTCTATATGTTTCGGGATTCGGTGCAATATTATTTGGATTATTCCGCTTTCGATGATTTGTTCGAGCCTTACAGCGCCATCATGGACACGTTGATCGCTTCGATCAAGCTGCCGCGGCCGAAAGTGAAGGCGGCCGGTGTTGACGAGTCCCTGCCCTCGACGACGTTTACCGATTTCTCCAACAACTTTCTCAAAATTTCCCACCCGGACAATTTTGAAACCTCTTTTCCGGCGGTCAAGGGCGACATGAAATTCTCTCTGGAGCTCAAAGGTTATCGCCAGGATTGCACGGTTCGCATCGACATCTTTCCTGCCAAAGGTTTGACGGTCGACAAAGTTTTCGAGCAGAATCAAAGCAAGTACGCCCGAGCCAGCAAAGGCGGCGAGGTGACGATTTCCGGCCAAAAAGCGCTTTATCTCAATTACTCGCCGGCCCGCGACATCGCCAGCCGCGCCTATTTTCTCGTCAAAGACGACCAGGTCTATCGCATCATCATGAACTACTACACGCCCATGCGGGGCGCTTTCCTGCCGGTGTTTGAGCAGACGGTGAAGTCGCTGAAGATCGGGTGAGGTGAAACGTGAAGCGTAAAACGTAAAGCGTAAAATTTGAGCGGCAGTTTGTCGCAGGCGGTTGAACTCCATTACCAGCCGAGGCGTGTTGCGTCTCGGCTGGTTTGTTTATAGGCGTCGTTGGCTTTTTCTGCTCGTTCTGAATCCTTTCTTCTATCTTGTCTCCATCCTCCCCGCCTTGCGAAATGCAATACCTTCTAAAGATGTACGAAATTTTTGAGTTGGCGACTTTTTTGTTTGTGTTTGATAAGTCATCTTGTAATTTGCAATATTGGGAGATTGATTTATAGCAATCTTATATTAGTAAATTTTTTATTTTCAATATTATGTTAAAATTGTGTGGATGGCATAATTATTGAAAGCATAATAAGCAAGCCTTGGCTGTAAGAATGGGATCTTGCTCGAGTAAGGCAGCAACGAAATAAAAACTCAAATAAGCAAGGAGAACGTATGTCTGAGCTCGTCCTTTCAATTGGTTTTCCGTATGGCGCGCCGGATCTCGAGCGCACATATCGCAAAAATCTGGCAAACGCTTTATTGCTTGGGATTGCCTTCGCGTATAGCCTTGTCGGATGTTATTGGGGAGGTGTTTATTTTCTGAAGGATGGAAATTCTTCTCCACCTCTAATCAAGATGAAAATCGAGTACGTCAATCTGAGGCCGCCCCCTTCGATAGCTGGCACAAATGCGCCGCCGATCACGGTCGCGACACTGGCCGTGAAGCCGAGTACCGGTATTCCGGTGCCGGTACCCGACGCAGAAGTGAATTCAGAGCGAACTTTTGTGACACCCCAGGAAATGAACGCACTCGGCGAGACAAGCGGTGAGGGCACGAGGGTTATCGGCGGGGGGGAAAACATTGAGGCGCCGATCCAAATTCAAGACGACAGCCCGCCGCCGAAGTTCGTCATCGTCGAGAAAACACCCGTCATCATCAAGCGTGTGCAACCCGTCTATCCCGAAATTGCTCGCAAGGCTGGGATCGAAGGCACCGTTTGGGTGGAACTGTGGATCACCAAGAAAGGAAAAGTAAAAAAGGGAGTCGTCATAAAGAGCACATCCGATATCTTCAACCAGCCAACGCTTGACGCGGCCATGCAGTTCGTTTTCACACCGGCAATAATGCAGAACGGCCCGGTTGCAGTATGGGTTACGATGCCGTTCCATTACCGGTTGAAGTAGCTGAGAGAAGAAGGTTGCCAAAAAAACTGACCGGTCGCTAAAAATATTGCCTCGCCATTCTACACACTGAGCGGCCGGCCAGTGGCCTTTGAGTTGCCTCATGATCGAATGCTTCATATATGCGAACATGAAGTGCACGTTTTCACCCTCCAACCCTCTCCCTCGCCAACATCAACCCAATCACCGTCTTCGCATCCTCGATCTTCCCTTTTTCGAGCATTGCATAAACTTTCGTTACCGGCAATTCCATCACCCGAATATCCTCGTGCTCGGAGGCCAAACCGCCGCCAGCATTTTCTCTTCCGGCAACTTCGGCATAAAAAATATAAATGCGCTCGGACATGCCGCCCGGCGAGGGAAAGATGCGCGCGAGCAGCTTGAGGTTTTTCACTTTGTAGCCTGTTTCTTCCATGACCTCGCGCCGCACCACGGCTTGCGGTGTTTCTCCCCGCACCATCACGCCGGCAACCAGCTCGTAGAGCCAGCCGTTTTTCTTTTTCAACACGCGAAAGACCGGGTAGCGAAATTGACGGATCAAAATCAGCGTGTTGTTTTGGCGGTTGAACAAAACCACGGCGACGGCATCGCCACGCTCCATACATAAGCGGCGCACTTCCTTCGACATCGTGCCGTCAAATTTTTCAAAACGCAAGCGGGCGACGATGATTTTGAAGAAGTCTTTGTACGCCACCTGCTCTTCTGTTAATTCAACTTTCATGGCTGAGCCTCATTTTTAGCGGCTGATTTTTTATGATGGAGCGTCTCGAGTCGTTTCATTCGCCTCTTGGTTTTTTCTTTTTTTCTGGTTGGCTCCTCCAGTAACCCCGTGTACATCGACATTTGAAAAAACAAATGATAAACACCCAACGCCAGGCCGATCCACAAAGATTTTGCCGGAACAAATAGAGATTTACGGAGCGAATTGGTGTCGAGAAGAATATCAATATTCGGCAAGATTGTGCCGGCGAGCGCAATGGCGGCAGCATTCAGTATGCTGATCAACAACGCGGAAAAATAAAAGACAGTCATTTTTTTGGCAGCTTCCGGAATGCTTTTAATGTTCCAGCGAAAAACTTTGTCGGCCAAATTGGGGCGAAGATCGCAATTATCCATAAATAGCAGCTTGAGATGATTCATGGCGCGTGCGCTTTCACACCAAGCCTGCCGCAAACGCACTACTTGCATAAAATACACCCAGCCAATGGCATTAAAAAGCAGGTTCATTCCCACCACAATCTCAAAACGATAAGGGAATTTGGCGCCACCTTCCTCACTCAACATGAGCCCCAATCCAGCTAAGACCACACCAGCGGACAGCAAAAAATAGTTGACCATCGTGTGGCGGTCGTTCATGGCTTGCGATGCCGTCTCTTTTACGTAGTCGAATTCATGCGCCAGAATCTCGGTAAAATTAAATTGAGCGTTTTTATTCTTGCGGGCAACGAACTGCAGTTTTGGCACCATGACGGCGGGTGAGCGTTCGCGATACCACCATTGCACAAAAGCTATAAAAAGCGTGACGATCAAAATGTACGTGGTCAACCAATAGAGATGTGGATAGATTAGCCCATAATCAATCACAGACAAGGCCAAGGAAAGCGCGACAAAAAATCGTAGCTTGAATCGTATCCAAACGCGTTTGAGCTTCACCAACCACCAAAACAGTTTGACTGTCATTCGCCGCCACAACGACTTGGGCTTCAGTCGTCGTCGGAACTGTTTGAAATTCATTTACTCACCTCCGTCAGTTTTTGGAATAACGTTTGCGTAATATGCCCGATTCAAGCTCATCCAAAGCTTCGGGATCGTCAATATCCTCAGCAAAACGAACCCAATGTAATTGCTTGAGAAAGATTAGTTCTTGTGGGATGTCCTCGACCCCCGGCAGCAAGACCGGAATGACAGGTATGCCCGCCTCAACACATCGGCTTATAAATGACCGCAACTCCAAAACTTGCCACTTTCCTAATCCCTTGGGGCCGATAAAGATAGCGGCGGATTTAACCTTTGGAATTGCCTGTTGGATGACTTCCTGAAACCACTCTCCTGGAAGGATTTGCTCTTTATCAAGCCATGGGTATAAGCCACGCTGTTTAAGCTTTTCAGCCACGGCTTCAACTTGGGGCTTGTCCTGATTGTTATGAGCCAGAAAAACGTCGAAATCACCGGTTGCGATCTTACCTTGCAGAGTGGCGGCAGCGGCTTCGCGTTCGCGGCGCTCATCGGCGGCACGATGCATTTCGGGCACGCGCGAAACAGTGATTCCGGTGATGCGTTCCTGGCGGTCAAGAAGCGAAACACGTTCACCACAAACGTTGCATTCGATCCAGTTAAAACCGCGTGCTCGTCGGCGATCCACTTGCAGGTCAGTAACCGGCGTTGTGCATTGGGAACAAACGAAAATACGCTGACGGTCGATGCTCCCCTGTAACGCTCTATCCTGGAGATGGGCGAGGACATAATCCTCGAAATGAAAGCGCGTTTCTTCGCTCGCTTCCCCGTCAAAGAATAGCGTCAATTCTCCGCCTCCATTTTCAATCTCACGCAACAAGATTCCATACGTACCACCCACTTTGGCCGTATACATGACGGCATTCTTCCAGATTTCCTTTTTCTTGAAAAGGCCGCTGTATGAGAGACGCACAGCCAACGTTGCATAGACATGTAGTAGAGACACTTTGGGCATGCACTTAAATATTACTGCTTTTCCTGTTGGCTCGGACAAATCAGGGTGCTCGTGTGTAAATGCTGAGGGGAAGACCAAATGCAAACCCTCGTGCGCTGGCTCACGCAGAGCAATTTCATCTCGTAACAGATTTTCAACAGCCGCAACGAGGTACACATTCTCTTTTTCCCTGTCTTTGATGCGAATATCATCCGGTATGGTGAAGCGCCCCGCCAACACGTCGTCTTCTGCAATGCTGCCCATACCATTCGGGTCATGTTTTGCCGCCTCGAGTATAGCTGAAGAGTAGGCTTTGAGCAATTCGGGCTGCTCGATGACGAAGTTGCCGAAATTGAGTCGTCGCTTTCGATCCAACAACTCCTCATATTCCATGTGCGCCTGAAACTGTTCGCGTAGTTCTTTGGTCTCGACGGAGGCTTCCCGAGATTTCTGGAATTCTTGGTACAAATCATCCTCTGTGGAAAGCAACCGTTCCTCCAATAAAGCGGAGTACATGGACATTTGAAAAAACAAATGATATAACCCCAACCCAAATCCGATCAACGGATAAATTAAGGGGAGCCCTAAATTTTGGTGCACTATATCAGACTTACGAAGCAGTTCGACGTTAGGCAAGATGGTACTGGCGAGCGCTATGGCAGCAGAGCTGAGAATGCTGATAAGTAATGCCGAAAAATAGAATACCGTCATTTTTTTCGCAGCCAATGGAATAGACTCGATATTCCAACGAAAAGCGCGTTTGGCTATATCCGGCGGATATTCGCAGTGTTTCACAAAAAATTGTTTAAGATGGTTCATAGCGCGGGCGCTTTCACACCAAGCTTGCCGTAAGCGCACCACTTGCATAAAGCTTATCCAACCGACAGCGTTAAAAAGCAAGCTTACGGCGATCAAACTCTCGAAACGATATGCAAACCTCGCACCACCCTCCTCTCTCAGCATGAACCACATGCCCAATAAAATTGCACCAGTGAACAACAAAAAATATTTAACAATGATCTCTCGATCATTCATAGCCTGTGCTGCTGTTTCCTTCACATAATCAAATTCGCGCAACAGGATGTCTGAGAGATTAAATTGAGCAGCATAATTTTTCGTAGGCAATAACTGAAGATTCGGAATGCTGAGAGTGCGTGGCGTCTCTTGATACCTTTTCTGAATGAACCCAATGAGAAGAGTAACAATCAAAATATACATCGTCACTTCATAGAGATGCGGATGGGCCAACCACATATCAAGGATTACGAATGAAAAGGCCAACGTAATGAAAATGGACAACCCGAACCGCTGCCACAACTTTTCGAGATTCATGCACCCACCTTCTCAATTTTTTCACCAACTTACTTTTCCAAATGCGCCGAAGCGTGCTCGGCGTTGTCGACATACACCATCCCATCCTTCATCACAAAACTCACCTTCTCCATCACCGAAATATCTTGCAACGGATCGCCCGGCACCGCGATGATGTCCGCAAGTTTGCCGGCTTCGATGCTGCCGAGATTCGCTTCCTGATCGAGCAAATCCGCTGCAACAGTCGTCGCCGCTTTGAGCGCTTGCATCGGCGACATGCCGGCATTCACCATCAGCTTCAGCTCGCCGGCCTGGTTCATCGTCCACGGAAAGCCGCCGGCATCGGTGCCCATGGCGATTTTCACACCGGCCTTCGCGGCCTTGCCGACGGCGGCGCGGAGCATCGGCAGCATCTTCGTCCAAATCTCTGCTCCGGCGGCAGCGCGGCCTGGCGCGACATATTCTGTCACCAGCATCGTCGGGCACCAGAACGTTCCCTGCCGCACCGCTTGCGCAATCAGCGCATCGTCGAAGCCGTCGCCATGCTCGATGGAATCGCAGCCGGAATCGAGCGCCATTTTGATGCCGTTGCGGCCGATCGCATGCGCTGCCACTTTCTTGCCGAGACGATGCGTTTCATCGACGATGGCTTTGATCTCCTCCGGCGTCCAGTTCGGTTGGCTCGAAAGCCCGCCGTCTTTGTCGATATAGTAACGCCGGTCACAATAAATCTTGATCCAATCCGCGCCGTTGGCAATTTGCTCGCGCACCGCCTGCCGGCAATTGTCCGGGCCGTCGACGATCTGCACGCCTTTCGGAAGATTCAACTCCCACGCGTACCCGCTTGGCCCATACGCGCCGGTCGGCGCCATCGCCCGCGTCGAAACCCACAGCCGCGGCCCGGGAATGATGCCATTGTTGATCGCTTTCTTGACATCGACGTCTGCGTACATCGCGCCTTCGGTTTCCACATCGCGCATCGAGGTGATGCCGTTCATCAACGCCGTGCGTACCGCGGCCACGGCGCGAATGGTGCGATACGGAATCGACTCTTTGTAGATTTGTTCTTCATACTCCGCTGACGTAATATCGCCTTGCAGGAGAATATGCGTGTGCGCATCGATAAGCCCCGGCAGTACCGTGGCGTTGCGCAGGTCGATGGCTTGCGCGCCGGCAGGAATTTTGACATTTTTCCCCACCTCGACGATGCGATTGCCTTTCACCAAAATCGTGACGCCGCTGTGTGCCATGTCGCTCTTTCCGTCGATCAATTTGCCGGCTTGGATGGCGATGATGCGTTCCTGTGCTGAGAGCGTTGATGCTATCGCGATAAGTCCAAGCGTTGTGAACTTGATGATTTTCTTCATTTCTCTCCTCCGTTGCTTAGAAGCCTAGCGAATTAGTCGCGCGGCAATGATTTAATACACGATACAACATGATAAATGTTTTTGAAAAGTGTAAGCTTGTACACTATTTTTGTAAGAAAATTCCTTTTTATCCTTCAGTTATCCATCATAATCTATCACAATCCTATCATAATCTATCATAATCCCATCACAAGAGTAGCCTATAAAAAGTGCCCCGACCTTCTCCAACTTGCTCCATAAGTTTACGCTCACATAATTCTTGGAGGTCTCGAAACGCCGTCATATTAGATACATTGTTCAAACGGCAGTACTCACCTGTCGTGATTTTCCGTTTTTCCGCAGCATGCAGCACGGCTATGATCTGGCGTTCGCTCAAACCTTTTGTCCATTCCGGACGCGCCTCTAAATCTCGCATGAATCGTTCCTGCGGGCCATAAAAAGTCACGGTGAAATTGGGACCTGGTTCAGTAAAGATAGGTGGGGTCAAATTGTATTTTTGCATATCTTGCTTCATACGCAGAATGCCGCTGCCCCAATTTTCAATGTAGTCGATGTCATAGAGCAACTGTGCGATAATGGGGTTGCGTAAAACATGCACATGCTCGATATTCTCCAACGTAACACCTGGTGGCAGCCGTCCGGGGCTATCCACGAAAATGCGGTTGTCAAAGATCGCAACACGAACCTGCATGCCGATATGCCCCCAATCCCGATGGCACAAAGCGTTGGTGATGGCTTCACGAATCGCCTCACTTGGATACTCGTGAACGTTCACATGCTGAAAGCCAACAATGCGGATGCCATGCCGGGTGTTGCGGCTCACAAACTTTTCAGCCTCGTCAATCATCTGCGGAATGGTGCCGATGAGGTCGGCTTGGTCCAAAAATGTTGTCATGTCGTTGCCGAGGAAACGCGCCACACGCAATGTTGCATGCGGCATGAAGCGTTGTGGATCGCGACCAAAGAGCAGAAGACCGGCAGCGGTTGGCACAACCGCGTTGCCTTTTGTTGTCAGCACGCCCAATTTGCTAAGAAGCTCGGGCAACGAGCCCGGATGAACTTGGCCGCCGCGTACTCGGCGCGTAATGTACCAGTTTACTCTTTCCGGGCTGATCTCATCCAACGTAACACCCGGCAAAGCCATCGACTCGTAACTCAGTTCGTGATCTTCGATATACATCTGACGAATCTCGTCATTCGTGGCTTCGCGACAAGTGGAACCGATGCGCACGTGGGGACGCGCATGGTCACGCACCCAATAGGGTCGTTGGATACCTTTGGGACAGGCAACCACTACAAACTCTCGACCCTGATACGACACGATTTCTATCGTCGGCGGAATGTTTAAAGTGAGGCGGGCGCGGATCATGTTCAGGATACCGACTTCCACATTCTGTGGGTGTTCTACGCCAACGAGTTGGTGCGCGTCATCAACGCCAATAATAATCGCGCCGCCGCGGGTGTTATAAAAAGCGCTAATGAGCACAGCCAAATCAGAAGACAATGGCAGCTCTCGCTTGAGCTCCAAGGTCTCGCTCTCATACTGCCGGAGCAAGTCAGCGAAAGTCGAGGTGTCCATGGCGACAATAAATAATGCAGGAAAAGTTTTGGTTACACCCGTTGGGTAGAGATAAAGATAGGCAAAAGGCAGGGAAAATGCAAATGCTTTTAGAGAGGCGGGCTTCTACAAGAGGCGGGCTATTCCCTCAAGTGCCCAGGCGATAGGATATTGTCATCCCGTAGGGAGCTTTTTTCATTCGAGCTAATATCCTGAAAAGATGAACGGCTTATTCAGTCACCTGACCATAGCTGAATGAATTCGTCGTATTCCACCTGGCTTTATAAAAACGCGCGCCATACCTCCGCTTATTCAGCTCCGGCTTGAAAAGCATAACGGTATCGCTCCACCATTGAAAAATTCCCTGAACGACGGCGACGTCGCCATCATCCGACAATTCTGCAATGCTTTTGACGTCGTTCAATTTGGACAACGGCTCGAAAGGACGAAAGGCGCTGGTTTGGGGATCGAAGTCATAGATGCTTGTTTTGGTCGTAACGAACAGGGTTTTGCCATTTTTTCTTGGGAATAAATCATGCCCCTCGTGAGTGGGTAAGCCATATTGGGCGGCGAGTGATAAAGCCGGCGCTCCAGAAGCAAAATACTTAACCGCGTAAAGTGTATCAAGCCCCAACGCCCAAAGCAGGTTTCTTTTGAAATCCCACACGACGCCGTGCGCCGAGGGCAGATTCATATCCACGAATTTCAAGCTATTGGGAATCTCGTAAAAGAGCCGAAGATGATTATCCTGCGACGAAGCCACAACGATATTCCCATCAGGCAGAAGTTCTGCCGAATGCGGGCTTTCGCCGCCATAACTACTCTCTAAGTGCCTAAACCAATCATATGGAACGGGCTCTGATTCAGCTGCCTCTCCAAATTTCTTAAGCACAGCAATTGTCTCATCAGATACAAGGAAAGCACCGATATCCGAAACCTTTATAATCTCGCGCTGCCCTTGCTCCCACTGATTTGAAAGCTCTTTCTTACGGTCATCAGAAAGCTCGCAATACTTTAACACCTCTGCATAATTTTTTTTGTAGTAATCCAGCATTTGCCATAACGCCTCTATGATACGCGTGTATGCTTCTGCCTTTCTCTCCCACCAACGCTGCGAAATGAACTCTCGATTCGTGCGATACGAAGCAAATAACCCAGCTGTGAAACCAACGATTCCAAGTTTGACTAATTCGATAATCCAGCCCACGAATCTACTCCTTTGGGAGATAGTACTTTTAACAAAAACCCTTTCGGTAATGCGATTCTGTTTTAACCTAATACCGAGTACTTGCGGCGGTCTAAAACTTAATAGATGAAATAAAAAAGGGGCGCCATCTATTCCTGCAGACAACGCCCCTCACGGACGCCAAAAGCTCTTTGCGTAATGCGTAAAACGTAATCCGTAATCCATCTCTTTACATTTACGTTTTCGCATTACGTTTTATCTCGTCACGACAATTTTTTTGCATGGCAGTAAACGATCCCGCCAGCATTCGGACAAAATATATGCCGCTTTCCACCAGCCGGCCATGCTGATCGCGGCCATCCCAAATGGCCGTATAAAACCCCAACGGCTCGACGGATTGCTCCTGCAAGCGCACGCGGCGGCCCGGCAAATCGTAAATCCCCGGGACCACTTCTTTCTGCTGCGGAATTTGAAATGGTATTACCGTCATTGCTTCGGCGCTGCGCAAAGGGCTGGGAAAATTTTGTTGCAGCTTTTCATCATCACCGTTCTCGTTCCGCCGCTCTCATCATGTAATCATCCAATCCCAAATTCAAAGTTGTGCCCAGTTCAATAGGATTCCAGCCTTCTATTTGTTTTGAAATAAAACGGCGATCCGCCAGTATTTCTGGAATGGATTTGTCGTAATAAAGCGCCGCATTGTCGCCGCCGTCTTTGTACCAAATCACCGGCGTTCCTGGTGGGACCAGCGCGCTCACCTGCAAAGTTTTCCGGTCGATCATCACCAAGCCGTTGCCAACTTCCCGGCTCAACTCGTATTCATCGATCGTGGCGACGAAAATCATTTCTTCTGTTACCATTAAATCTCTGACGGAGTGATTGACGAGAGCGGGATGGCGCAAAACGCCGAGGGTGTCGGTGGTGAGATCATAAAAACCGATACCGCCATAGCCTTGATGACCACGGCCTTGATAAAAGGAAAAACCGACCCAGATTTTATTGCCGGCTGAAGTAGCGGCAGAAATGATGGATTCGATGTCGCCAATCTCATTCCTGAACGCTTCGTTGTCTTCATCATAACCGTATTGCTCAACGAGGCGCGGTCGGTACTGCAGGAGAAGGTCTATCGTCGGCAAGGGGAAATGCGCCATCTGGATCAAGTTTCCAAGAGAATCCTTAAAAATTTCATAATTTCCCAGTTTGATGGAGACGCCATCGAGATGAAATACTTTTTCAATTTCAACCGGCAGATTCGCTTGTTCCCATTCGCTCATTTTGTAGGGGCCGGTTCGCGAAGAATTCATTTCCAGTGCATGGAGAAAATGATAACCTCGCTGGGTGAATGCGCCGGTAACTTCGGCAATATCGATGTCCTGCCAGTTCGTCAAAATGTAATTTTGATTTTTGTTCGGAAATGTGGCTTCCAAATCCGGCAGTCGGACGGCGCTGAACGACCGCGCCCCTCGAGGATGGCGCGCTTGATAATCGTCATAGCTGCGCAAGTCCAACAGGACGGCTTGCTCGTTGCTTACCCATTGCCATGCCTGCTCTGCTGCGATCCAAAATATTGAATCCGGGGTTGCCGACGTGACACGCTCGGCCAAGCCGGCAAATGCAGCAATTTTTTGTTCGCTGTAATGTTGATCCAACCCATTTCGTTGTGTGGAAGAAAGCGAGGCGGGCTGGTGTTGAATCCCATTATGATATGCAAGCCGGTTCGCCGGTGGTCGATTTTGCCGCATTCCGATTTTGAAAAAAGTGATCAGGATGCCACCCAAAATTCCCACGCCAAGCCAATAGCGGAACCGTGATTTTGCCATAGGATTGCTTGCCAGGTTGTTGATGAAGGTTGCAATAAATCCGGACGAGACGGCACTGGTTTCAAAAACACTTCAGGTAAATATACCGGCAAGAAGGCGAATTTGGTGAGATTTGGGAGGGTGAGAAATTGGCGAATTGGGCTGTAACCCAGACGGCCCGTCTGGGCTTTATTCCAGCATTTTTCCCCGCGTTTCCGGCAACTGCAAAACCATCACTACCCCCGCCATGAAGAACGCCGAGGTGAGCGCCAGCGCGCTGCCGATGCCGTAAACATCCGCCAGGCCGCCGATGATAAACGGCGCCAACGCGCTGAACGCGCGCCCGGCGTTGTAGGCGAAGCCTTGCCCGGTGCCGCGCACTTGGGTGGGAAAAAGCTCGGCGAGCATCGCGCCGAACAGCGAGAAGTAGCCGGAGCCGAAAAAACCGATGAACGGTCCCAATATCATCAGCACGTTTTCGCTGCGTGCCATTTGGCCGTAAATCGGCACGAGGATGGCGGCCGTTACAAGATAAAAAATGAAAGTCGGCTTCCGGCCAAGCCGATCCGAGATGAAGCCAAACGAGAGATAGCCGAAAAACGCGCCGATCTGCATCGGAATAATCCATCCGGAAGTTTTGACGATGCTCATGCCAGCGCCGCCTTGAGCCGGCGGTTTGGACAAAAATCCAGGCAGCCAGGTGAAGAGTCCCCAATAAGCAAAGAGCACGGCGCTGGTTAATAATGTCGCAATGAGAGTTCGACGAAGCAAGATCGGTGAAAAGATTCCGGTGAGTTTTTCTTTGAAGAATTGCGAGAGTTGCAGACTGGAAGTCTGCGCTACAGTCCAGACTTGAGGCTCGGGAACGCGGCGGCGAATCCAAATAGTCAGCAGGGCAGGGAGGACGCCTGCAAGAAACAGCGCGCGCCAGCCGAATCGCGGCAGCACGATGGCGGAAACGAGCGCTGCTAAAATATAACCGAGCGCCCAGCCGGACTGCATGATGCCAATGGCCTTGCCGCGATGCTCCGCCGGCCAGGTTTCCGAGACCAACACCGAGCCGGATGACCACTCGCCGCCCATGCCGAGCCCGAGCAAGCTGCGCCACAAAATCAGTTGCAGCAGGCCCTGGGCCGTGGCAGTTCCCGCCGAACAAAATGAGTAAATCAAAATCGTGGCGATGAGCGCTTTCGTTCGTCCGATATAATCGGCAACCACGCCAAAGAGAATGCCGCCAATTGCCGATGCCAACAAAGTCACCGAAGCCAAAAGCCCGGCAGTCGCTGAGTCAAATTGAAATTCTTTTTGAATGGTGGTGAGCGCAAAAGTGTACAGCAACACGTCCATCGCGTCGAGCATCCAGCCGGCTTGCGCGGCGAACAGAACACGCCATTGCGTGGGGGTGATGGTGCGTGACCACTGCGGACGAAGGTCGATCATCGCGCTTGATCTCTTGATTTCGTGAAGCGGGAAGCGTAGAGCGTGAAAATGTAACGCTCTACGCTTTCCGCTCTACGGCCTACTTCAACCCCAACAAATAATCTCCAATCACGTGCGTCGCCTCTTCCCACGCTTTTGTCGGTGCTTGCCAGTTGCGATCTTGCGCGCGGCGGAAGTAAATGATCTGCGCGAGATGGTAAAGATAATGCTGGGCGATATGAATCACCGCGACGCCGAGCTTCTCTTTATCTTTGCCGTCGAGGGATTTGCGCTCGACGATTAAGTCGTCATCACTTGCACAAATTTCCACCACGCCGGCAATCTGGTGGTGGATTTTCTGCATGTTCGCGACCAACTCTTCGCGGTTGGCGGCTTTGGCGTCGCTCACCACCGGCTCGATGCCGAGACGCTTCAAATACCACGCATCGACGCGAAGGATATGGCGGCAGATTTCACCGATGCTGCGCGACTCCGGCGCTGGCTTCCAGGTGAGCTGCTCGTCGGAGATGCCATCCAACACGGTAAATAGCGGCTTGCGGCAGGCTTCAAAGACGTGCATGGTCATGAAAACTTTTTGGCGGTTCATGGTCACTCCTAGAAATTAACGACGAATACGTAAACGGCCGTTCTGGTAAACTGAAAAATGATTGGGTAGATTTGTAGCATATTGCAAAAATATCTCTTGAATCACGAAAACTTTTTCATCACTGCGCGCATCTTCAAGGCGCAAAAGCAAAACACCGGCATGAGGCTCGCCTGAATGATAAACCAACTCTCCAAAGCCTTTGTCCATCGTGATGACAAGACACTGTTCTTTTACAGCAAGAGCAAGAATATCGTGATCTGGCATGTCCGGATCAAGATCGCGAACAGCAAGCACATCATGGCCTTGTTGCTGGAGATATTCTTCAACTGCTTTGCCGACACCTACATCCGTGAGTATTTTCAGCATGGGCTTCATGCTGCCTTTAAGGTATATACCTTTTCTTCTTCAACCAACTCAGCGGCGTAAGCAATCGCGGCCTGAATATCTTCCGGCTCTAATTCCGGATAGTCTTTGAGAAGATCATCTACAGGAACACCGCCGGCTAGGGCCTTTAGAATTTGCTCGACGCTAATGCGCAGCCCGCGAATGGTCGGCTTGCCAACTAAAACTTTGGGATTGACAACAATGCGAGCCAACAATGCTTCTTTGCTCATATCAATTTTCCTCTGGTAAGAATTTTGTGAGCGAAACAAAATATCATTGATAGAATACAGAAAAATTCTCACATTGTCAACTGATATTCTGCATTGACTTTTCCGCATTTTTGCCTTAAATTGCTACGATGCCCAGAACACCTAAAAAGGCTGTTGTGCCTAAATCTCCGTCTTCCCGTAAACGGAACGAGCCGGCCGCTGCTGAGAAACGCGCTTTTCTCGTCGATGGCTCGGCGCTGGCTTACCGCTCGCATTTCGCTTTTATCCGCAACCCTCTCACCAACTCGCGCGGCCAGAACACGAGCGCGACATTCGGCTTCGTGCGCGCGCTGCTGAAGCTGATCGACGACGAGCATCCCGATTATCTTGCTGTGGTTTTCGACACGCCGGAGCCGACTTTTCGCCACAAAGCTTTTGCTGAGTACAAGGCCACGCGCCAGAAAATGTCCGACGATTTAGTGCAGCAGTTGCCCATGATTCGCCAGTTTTGCGAAGCGCTTGGCGCCAAAGTCATCGAGTTGCCTGGATATGAGGCGGATGATGTCATGGGCACGCTGGCGAAAACCTCCGCCCAGCAAGAGATCGACACTTATCTCGTCACCGGCGACAAAGATTTCATGCAGCTCGTCGGGCCGCGCGTTGTGATTTATAATACCGGCAAAGGCGAAACCGTTGAGATTCTTGACGCCGATGGCGTGCATGAGAAAATCGGTTTGCCGCCGGCGCGGGTGATTGACTTTCTCGCGCTGATGGGTGACACTTCGGACAACGTCCCCGGCGTTCCTAAAATCGGCGAGAAAACCGCGCGCGAGCTTCTGCTCGAATACGACACGGTCGAAAAACTGCTGGCGAACGCCGACAAAGTCAAACGCGCCAACGTTCGCGAGAGTTTGAAGACGAATCGCGAGCAGGCGCTGCTCTCCAAACAGTTGGTGACCATCGATACTGGGGTGCCGCTGTCGTGGCGTATTGATGACTTGACGCGCGGTGAAATCGATGCCACAACCGTGGCCGAGCTTTGCCGAGAATTTGAGTTCAACAGCCTATTGCCGCGCTTTACCGTCACCAGCGCGCCGGCTGAGACGAAGCAATATCAATTGCTCAACACGTCTGAAAAAGTCAAGTGGCTCGCGCAGCAGCTTGCCAAAGCCGAGACGTTTGCCTTTGATACCGAAACCACCGCCGAAGATCCGCTGCGCGCCGAATTGGTGGGGATGAGTTTTGCATGGGAAGAAGGAAGCGCTTACTATGTACCCGTCGCGCCATCCGTAACACTCCGATCTTCCTTTAAAAAAGATAAAATGGAAGTCGGAGCCAGTCTGTTCTCTGCCGAGGGAGGAAACTTTTCTGATTTCTTTCTCGAGACCCCCAAAGGCGCTACCGATTTTTCTTTGAAAAAACTCTTCGCGCCGTTGCTCGAAGACCCGCAGCGACCCAAGTGCGGACAGAACGCCAAATATGACATGCTGGTGATGTCCCGCTACGGCGTGAATATGGCCGGCGTGATTTTCGATACGATGATCGCGAGTTATTTGCTCAATCCCACCAGCCGGCAGCACAATCTCGACGCGCTGTCTTTGGAATATTTCAATTACAAAAAAATTCCGACGAGCGATTTGATTGGCAAAGGCAAAGCTCAAATCACCATGCGCGACGTGCCAGTGGAGACAGTCGCGAAGTATGCCTGCGAAGACGCCGATTTCACGCTGCGCTTGCGCAATTACTTTTTGCCCAAGCTGCATGAGTCCGGCGTATACGAGTTGTTTGAGCAAGTCGAAATGCCGCTCGTCACCGTATTGGCCGCAGTGGAAAGAACTGGCGTAGCGCTCGATCTGCCGTTTCTCAAAAAAATGTCGGCGGAATTGGAAGCCACACTCGGCACTTTGATGGCCGACATTTACGAGCTGGCCGGCGAAGAATTCAATCTAAATTCTCCCAAGCAGCTTGAGAAAATTCTTTTTGACAAGTTGAAGCTCAAATCGTGGCGCCGCACCAAGACTGGCCGTTCCACGGATGCCGACGTGCTGGAGCGCTTGTCACAAGATCATACGCTGCCCAAAAAACTTTTGGAATATCGCGAGCTTTCCAAGCTGAAATCGACCTACGTGGACAGCTTGCCGCAGCTTATTAATCCGTACACGCAGCGCGTTCATACGAGCTACAATCAGGCGATTGCCGCAACCGGCCGGCTCTCTTCGAGCGAGCCGAATTTGCAGAACATTCCGATTCGCACCGAAATCGGCCGGCGGATTCGGCGCGCGTTTATTCCTGGCGAAAAGGGGTGGAAACTACTTGATGCCGACTACTCGCAAATCGAGCTGCGCATCGTCGCGCATCTTTCCAAAGATGCGGCGCTCATTGAAGCATTTCGCAATGACGAGGACATTCACACCGCCACGGCGGCGCGCGTGTTCAATGTCGATCCAAAAGAAATGACACCGGAAATCCGCCGGCGCGCAAAGGAAATCAACTTCGGCATTATTTACGGGATGGGCGCGTATGGCTTGAGCCAGCGGCTCGGCATCACGCCGGAGGAAGGGCAAAATTTCATTACCAATTATTTCGTGCAATATCCTGGCGTCAATGCTTATATGATGGGCACGATGGCTGATGCGCACCAAAAAGGTTACGTGACGACGTTGCTCAACCGCCGCCGCTATCTGCCCGACATCAACAGCGACAATCGCCGCGTGCGCGAGTTCGCCGAGCGCACGGCGATCAACACGCCGATTCAAGGCACCGCGGCTGATTTGATCAAGATTGCGATGATCAACATCCACCGCCGGCTGCAAAAAGAAAACCTGGGCGCGCGGATGATTTTGCAAGTCCACGACGAGCTGGTCTTCGAAGCGCCGGAGAATGAATTGGCCGTTTTGTCAACATTAGTGCGGGAGGAGATGAGCCAGGCGATTAAGTTGGATGTGCCGATTAAAGTGGATGTTGGCGTGGGGGAGAATTGGTTGGAGGCGCATTGAGGGGTAAATAAAAATTATGTATGAGAATACTGTTGTATTACTTTCCGGACAAACGGTAAATTTAGAATTTAAGGAGAAAACTATGGCAGAGGCAAAGATTCAAATCAAACTTGGAGCAATCGAGTTTTTGGGTGAGAGCGACGAAAAGTGGGTGGCGGGGCAATTAGACAAAATCCTTACGCAAGCAGCGAATTTGCTGAAGCTTGCACCAGCCACTACAGCAAAGACTGATAGTTGGAAATCTAATACTGAAAAGAGTGATGGCAACTCTTCCGAATTTGACACAGATGTTCCTTTAAGCACATTCTTGAAAAATATGAATGCCGGAACTAACCAAGTGAAAAGATTTTTGGTTACAGCCATTTGGCTATCAGGAAGAGGAAACAGTAAACCCACCACGAAAGATGTCGCGAACGCTTTGAAAGATAGCCATCAAACTAAATTGACCAATCCTGCCGAATCGCTGAACCAAAATGTGAAAAAGGGCTTTTGTGAAAAGATTGGCAAGCAGTTCTTTGTTACTCCTAATGGCTTCGGGAGTGTGAGATCATGATTTCCCCCACCCAGGCTCTTGGATCCTTGCCCGCAGGGTTGCGCGATCCGCTATTAGCTGAATGCCGCTACATTATTCAAAACTTCATGGAGCGGAAATGGTTGCCATCCGAATTAAGTGGCGGAAGATTTTGTGAAATCGTGTATACAATTTTGCACGATCACGCTACAGGGAGTTATTCAGCTTCTCCGGCTAAGCCAAACAACTTCGCGAATGCGTGCAGACAATTGGAAAACAACGCACATGTCCCACGCAGCTTCCAAATTCTTATACCGCGATTATTGCCTGCGTTATATGAAATTCGGAATAACCGTGGTGTTGGTCATATCGGTGGCGAAGTAAATCCCAATTATATGGATGCTACTGCTGTTCTTAGCATGGCAAATTGGATTATGGCCGAGCTAGTCCGAGTTTTTCATCAATTACCGACTGACGATGCCCAGAAGGTCGTTGATTCTCTGGTGGAACGTCGTATCCCCGTAGTATGGCAGATAGGTGAAATCAGAAGAGTTTTGGATACGTCGCTCAAGCTGAAGGATCAAGTTCTGTTGCTGATTTGTTCTTGTTCGGCACCCGTTGCGTCTGATGACCTATATACTTGGACGGGCTATAAGGATCGCGGATACTTCAATCGTCTCTTGCGCAGCTTGCATGACAGTAGGTTTATTGAATTGTCAGCTGATGAAAACACCATGGAGATACTTCCACCAGGTACAAAATATGTTGAGGATTCTTTGCTACCGACTTTCAAGTTAAAATGAGTCACGGCATTTATTGATTCGTCTAACCCCACCCTCAAAATAGCATTTGATTGTACCGCATATTTTGTTATATTTTAAAAGCCGTGATAGCGAATTGGTCAAACAGCAGGCGGCAGCTATGAGTCAAATCCGCCGTGGTGAATGCAGGCGATTGGCCTGTGTTGTGAAAGTTAAGTAATCGGTTTTACCGAATCGTTATCGGGAGGAGAAAATGGACATTGGCTTTGTTTGGGATGAGAAGAAATACCAAGCTGTAGTCAAAGCGCACAACGTTAAATTTTACGAAGTTGTTGCTGCTTTTGATGATCCCAATGGATTTAACGTACCTGATCCGATCGAGCATGAAGAGCGTTGGATCTTTGTAGGCAGAACGCCGTGGGATCGTTTGTTGGTTATCGTCTTTACCGAACAGGATTCACCTCTTAATCGCATTATTACCGCTTATGATGCAGAAGGGAGATATCAAGATGAGTACTATCAAAGACAAAGACGAGACGTTTGATTATCAGGCATACACACGAGAGAACGCCCCAGACCCCGCTAAAATTCAACGCGGACCCGAGGCGCGAAGGCAGCGTCTGGAGGCCGCCATCATGAAGTCAGTTCTGCGGATTGACAAAGATATTCTGCAACAGTTCAAACAGCTCGCGCCCTCGGATCAGGAATGCCAGCGCTTGATCAACCAAGCGTTGCGCGAATGGTTGTCCGCTAAAGATGTGAAAGAGCTTGTCCGCGCCGAACTTCAGCAAGTGGTTCGGCAAGCACTGGCCTTGATCGAGAGTAAAGCGGAATTGCCAAAATCAAGCATCGAGCGGCCTCTCGCAGTTGATGAAAGTTGAAAAAACGTGAGTTTTTTTAAATTTCGTTTTACATAAAGCGAATGGCTAAACGACAAACGACCATATTGGATGATCTCGCGATCCGTACCTCACTCAAACAGGCGTGGGAAGATTCGCAGCCCGATATAATCGGTGGACATGAGGAAGGTGGTTTCATTCTATCGGACGAGATAGGAAATCTGAGCGTGTTTCGTTGGCCTAAAGGCGTACAAAACAGTATCGTTTTGCCGTCACATCCAGACTGTAAATTTGACGAACGTGATATTGTTGCTACGTTTCATACTCATCCCAATACCGGAAGTGATTTTTTGCAAGAACCAAGCGAGACGGACAAGCGTGCAGTTCGTGATGACCCCGATTTGAAGGATGAATTTTATGCAGGGGAGTTTGTGATTTCGCAAGAAAAGATCTATCTCATCTCACCGAATGGTCAGGTGAGCGAGGTTGGCTACACGTGGGAAATTCTTGGTAAATAATTGAAAGGAGATAAACCATGGCTGTCGTACTTACCGCAGATGTATTTGAAGACGATATCGCCGTTTCATTGGCGCGTGCTATGGCGGCGGCTAACAAACGCGCTCGCGCATTAGGGGTTGATGTAGTGCAGATGCTGATCACAGTTACCCAGCGATCCTTAAATGGCGATATGTTTTGGCGGATCAACTATGGCCCGAAAGATTACGTCGGGCGTCGTGGCGGTGATTTGATTATCGAGGTCAACCCAAGCGACGCGAGTATTAGTCAAGTCCTTTGGGGGCAATGAATTTTTGGTTTTAAATGATGAATACCATGAAAGATAATGATGTGGATTACCCGGCTTTTTTTAGAGAAAATCCTCCCGACCCCGCTAAAATCCAACGCGGCCTCGAGGCGCGCGAGCAGCGCCGGAAAGCCGCAACACCAAAGACTGTTGTTGGCATTGAGGATGATATCATTGCAGAGTTTAAACAACTCGTTCCTCAAGAGCAGGAATACCGGCAATTGATCAATCAAGCATTGCGTGAATGGTTGATCGCCAAAGATGTCAAGGATCTGGTTCGCGCCGAGCTTCAACGCGTGGTTCGACAGGCGCTTTCCTTAATCGAGAGCAAAGTGGAATTACCAAAATCACAAGAAAAACCCGTTGCAGTCAAGGAAACTTGAAGAATGAAAATGTGGACGGTTCAAGATAGATTCGGCAATACCATTTATTTGACCGAAGAGCGCTGGAATCATATTCTGAAATCACGCCCTGAAATGGAACCGTTTCTTGAACAATTTCTCGAGACGATACGTGCGGGACGACGTAGACAAGAAGCACTATTGCCCAACGAATATCGTTATTACAAACAGTTCGATGAGTTATTGCCGGAGAACAATCATCTTATCGCCAAGGTTGTTTTCAAAACTCAACCCGACGAGACTGGCCGTTATGTTCCCAATAATTTTGTCGTCACAGGTTGGCCAAAGTATATTATTCCAAAACGGTGACATTATGAGTGAGCTGAAATTGCATCGCACTGAAGTGCTAGGCGCAAATGGGGAGAAAATACGACTTGTCTATGATGAGGGCGAAGATATGCTGGACATTTTTTTCGGCGAGAATGAGCCGTCAACCGGTGTTGAGCTTACAGATCATATTCTTTTGCGGCTCAACCAGAAGACGGGGCGGGCGGTGAGTTTGACGTTTTGCCATTTTTCAATTCTCACTGAGCTAACCGAGTATGGCCCACGCAGCTTCCCGCTGGATAATCTTGATGAATTGCCGGAGGATTTGCGAGAATTGACAATTCGTGTCATCATGAAGGCGCCGGTTAATCAATTTCTGAAACTATCTCATTTTCAGGCTTCTCCAACCAAGCGAGTGCCTCTTACTTATGTAGAGCCGCATCACTTTGCAACTGCGGTTTGAGAGATGAAACAGCATACGTTGATCATACTGTGAATCTGCTGCCGGCGTGTTGAAAAAGATAAAACGCGTTGTTCGCTGAGTCCACTGGGAGCGTGGCTCGAACCGGAGGAAAATCGAGGAAAAAACAGGCAAAGGCGGTTATCTATGCCAACCACAAAAACTACGAAATCGTCTGAGCTTGCCTTGTCACTGCCGGACGTACACAATGAGATTGAAGCACTGCAGGCGAAAGTTGCCACGCTCTCGAGCCTGATCGAGGTCAGCATCATTGTGAACAGCACGCTCGACCTCGACAGTGTGCTCAGTCTTGTCATGGAAAAAGCGCAAGCGGTGATGGAAGCTGAGGCCAGCTCGGTGATGCTGATCAACGAGAAAACCGGCATGTTGGAGTGGGAGGTGGCGCTCGGCGAAGTGGGCACGCAAGTCATGCAAAAAATTCAACTGCGCGTCGGCGAGGGCATTGCCGGTTGGGTCGCCCAAAGCGGCCAGCCGCTCATCGTGCCGGATGTCAGTCAAGAGCCGCGTTTTTCCAAAAGGAGCGATGAGGCGACCGGCTTCAAAACGCGCTCGATTCTGGCGGCGCCGCTGAAAGTCAAAGATCGCATCATCGGCGTCGCGGAAGTGATCAATCCGCTGCACGGCAAGGCTTTCACCGAGGACGATCTCGATCTGTTTTCGACGTTCAGCCGGCAGGTCGCGCTGGCGATCGAGAACGCGCGCATGCATCGCGCCATGTTGGAAAAACAAAAGCTCGATCAGCAGCTCGAAGCGGCGCGCACGATTCAGGAAAGTTTTATGCCACAAACTTTCCCGCTGGATTCGCACGGCCGCTTCGAAGTGGCGGCGAAATCGATTCCCGCGACGCAGATCGGCGGCGATTTTTTTGACTTCATGATGTTTGAAAATGACACGCTCGGCTTGGTGGTCGGCGACGTCTCGGGCAAGGGCGTGCCGGCGGCGCTTTATATGGCGCGGCTCGTCAGTGATTTTCGCCTCACCAGCCAACGCTATCGCGATCCGGCGGTGACGCTGGCGAAGATGAACGAAATCCTCGTCGAGCGCGGCCGTCGCGGCATGTTCGTCACACTGCAATATGCGCAGCTTGACGTGGCAACGGGGATAGTGCGTTTTGCCACTGGGGGGCATTTGCCGGTATATTGGATTAAACGCAATAGCTCGAACGGCGACTTCATCTCGTCCGGTGGCGGCGCGCCGCTCGGCATCACGCCGGAGACGCAATTCGTGCCCAAATCGCTGCAGCTCGCGCCCGGCGATTATCTCGTGTCGTTCACCGACGGCGTCGTGGAAGCCAAGAATCTCGAGATGGAACAATTCACGATGCAACGGTTGAAAATGTTGTTGAACCGCCAATGGTCGTCGCCGAAAGAATTGGTCGAGCACGTCGTCGAGGCGGTCCGGCAATTCACCCAGAAAATGCCGCAGCAGGACGATTTGACGGTGGTGGCGTTGAAGTGGACGACGCCGCAAACGAGTTGAGAGGCTATGAACGCGCGCCAACAAAAACGCGACAACGAAACCTCGGCCGCCGATCAGTTCGTGCCTTCGATCCATGAAGCGGCCAACACGGTGACGATCCGTCTCGCCAGCGATCCCAAGCTGTTGAAGATCGTGCGCGCCGGCATCGCGCATCTGTGCGATCTCGCCGGCTTTCCCGAAGAGCAGCGCCATCGCGCCACGCTCGCCGTTGATGAAGCGTGCGCGAACATCATCATGCACGCTTACGACGGCGCCACCGACAAGCCGATTCTGATTACGGCGCGCCTCATCGACAACGGCATCGAGGTGGTGTTGCGCGATTACGGCAAGAAAGCCGACGTCGAGAGCATCAAATCGCGCGAGCTTGATGACATCCGCCCCGGCGGACTCGGGGTGCATTTGATTCGTAGCGCCATGGACGCGGTCGTCTACGACAACACTTTGCCGGACGGCAATCAATTGACGCTCAAAAAATATCTGTCCCCCAAACGGAGCGATTCCTTAGAGGAGGTTAAATGATCGAAGTTGTGTTGCGCCAAAAGCATGAGGCGACCATCGTGTCGATCAAAGGAGATGTGGATCTTTATTCATCCCCGCAAGTGCGCAAGGCCATCATCGCGTTGACCGAAAAGAAAGCGCCGGTGATCATGGTGGATCTGCATCACGTGGGCTATATGGACAGCTCCGGTGTGGCGACGCTGGTGGAAGGCTTGCAGCAGGCCGGCAAATACAAGGGCAAATTCAAGCTCTTTGGCTTGACGCCGGCGGTGCGGGAGGTTTTTGAATTGAGCCGTCTCGACAAGGTGTTCGAGATTTATCCGAATGAGGACGCGGCGTTCGGTAGCCTCGCATGAATTTTCTCGTCAACATCGCGGGCCAAATCGGCCGGCAAACGATACATTTTCTCGTCCACCTGGATCGCGTCGTGCGGCTGGGTGTCGACACGTTGTGGTGGGTCGTGGTGGCGCCGTTCAAGGGCAAGGGTTTGCGTTGGCGCAGCATGGTCGAGCAAATGGTGCGGATTGGCTTCGATTCGGTGCCGATCGTCTGCACCATTTCTTTTTTTGTGGGCTTGATCATGGCGATGCAGGCGGCGTATCAGCTCGAGCGCTTCGGCGCGACGATTTTTGTGGCGGATCTCGTGGCGGTGTCGATCATCCGCGAGCTGGGCCCGCTGCTCACGGCGATCATCATTGCCGGCCGCAGCGGCTCGGGCATCGCTGCGGAGATCGGCACGATGAAAGTGGCGGAAGAGATCGACGCGCTGCGGACGATGGGGCTGAATCCCATCGGTTTTCTCGTGGTGCCGCGCGCGCTGGCGATGGTCATCGTGCTGCCGTGCTTGACCCTGCTCGCCGATTTGGTGGGGATCATCGGCGGCTATCTCATCGGCGTGACGACGCTCGACATCAGCTCCATTCGCTATTACAACCAAACCGCGAACGCGTTGGTGATGAAAGATTTGACGACCGGTTTGGTCAAGTCGGGCTTTTTTGCGATGATCATCTCAGCGGTCGGCTGCTATCAAGGCTTCATCGTCGAAGGCGGCGCCGAGGGCGTGGGCAAATCAACCACAGCTTCAGTCGTGGTGTCGATTTTTTTGATCATCGCAGCGGACGTGTTTTTTACGGCACTGTTTTATTCGACGTTTTGAAAACTTTGAACGCGGATTAGTGCGGATAAAAACAAAAGCCGTTCACGAGAATGTGAAAGTTTTTTATGCATTACATTAGGTCTTCGGTCAGGATGAGTGCAAGCCTGTTATTTCGGCAAATTAATATTAGGAGCGATAAAAATCCATGTTGGAAAAAGATGAACTTTTTGAATCGCCTTACGAATGGCAAAAGTTTACGGATTATCTTATAAAAGAAAATCGCTATGTTTTGAATGAAAGATGGCAAAGATTAATGCTGAATTTATTCATTGCAAAATTCCCATTTTGTGCTATATTTTTCTATAACTGTCGACGATCATTTGCGCATAACAGGAGCAAGACGATGAATACCGTTACTTTAGAAATGACGTTCCCGCAGCCCATCTATCTCGCTTTACAGTCGGCTGGTCTCAATCGCGAGAAACTGCGCGAGCGCGCCACCCGCAACTTGGCGATTCAGCTTTATGCAGATGGGCATCTTTCTTTGGGAAAAGCCGCGGAAATGGCCGACATGCCGCTGCTGAATTTTTGGCTGTTGTTGGTCGAACGTGGCGTTCCGGTTTTTGATTATGCCGAAGAAGATTATGAAGCTGATGTGGACACGGTGCGGCGTTTGGTGGCTCAAAAAACTGAGACGAAATGATCGTCATTTCCAACACAACGCCTTTGATTGGCGTCTCCATTCTCGGCCGCTTCAACCTGTTGAAGCAACTGTTTAGTGAGATTACCATTCCAACAGCGGTCTATGATGAACTTACTGGCAAAGGGACTGGCCGAGTCGGCGCTGATGATGTCGCTGAAGGCGTCGCTGCAGGATGGATTCATGTAGAAAACATTGGCAGCACGCCTTTGTTGACGACGCTTCAAGTTGACCTGGATGCTGGCGAATCCGAAGCCATCGCCCTGGCGCTCGAAAAGCATGCTGATTTATTATTGCTCGATGAGCGCAAAGGCCGCGGCAAGGCAAAAGCGCTCGGTTTGGAAATAACCGGCACGATTGGCATTCTTTTGCTGGCGCGCGAAAAAGGAATTGAGCTGGATATGCGGTCGGAGTTGGAGAAGTTGAGAGCGCACGGCTTCAGAATCAGCGATTCACTCATTCAACAAATTATACAGACGCCGAAAAAGAGCTAAAATTTGCTGTAAAGATGCTTATTGCAGGAATGATAAAATACATATCGATCAGAAGCAAGTGAGAAGCGCTGGGAACTCGGGGGCATTCACTAAATTCATTCCATGAGAAAAGCCAATCATTTCCTTATTTTTCTCTCCGAAATCAGCGGCGATTTAACGCAGCAGTTGCGTTACTTCGCGCTGTTGAATTTAGGCATAGTGCAGTCGCTCGCCAGTGGCGTTATTAGCGCTACTGAGGCCGTACAACTTTTTTACAACGCTGAAAATTGTCTCTATGTTCGCGAGCATTTTCGGAATAAAAAGGCCAATGCCATTATGAGTCACGGCGTGCAATTCCCCGATCTTTTTGAAGTCTTATCAGCCGCTGAAGCCTCGCGAGAATTTTTTCACGAGCTTGAGGCGATGCAATCTCTATGCATGAACCTCTTGGCAACGAGGCGAGCTACCGGCGTTGCCAAGCGGGTGATGGTGTAATTTTATAAGCATGCGGATTCCGTTTTACACCTCATGCTGGGCAAACATCGAGCAGAGCAGGACTCATGATTTGGCCGTAAAAAGTAACTGGGTCGATTCGGAGGAAGCGCGATAAAGGTGGGGAAGCAATAAGCCGCAATAGGTTGTTGCGAATTTTAGCAGACTGTTTTTCCAAGCGGTCAAAATGTACGACTGGAAGCTGAGTTAAGGGACGGAAACTCACGATGGTCAATTGTGCAGGCGCCATATCGGCAGTTACATACAATACCATTCCTTTGCGAAGCTCGTATCCGGCTTCTGCAATATCTCCGGCGTCATCTTTAAAAATGACTTCTAATACATCGCCTTCTTCGTCATAAAGTAATTGCATAGTGCTTCACCCGACGATCATTGGATAGGCTGTAACGACAAAATTGTTAGGTTTGCCGTCTTTTATTCGGAATATAACAACGACTTCAATATGAGTATAATGGAGAGACAAATTTGCAAAAGCTTTGCGATAAAGAAATTTGTCAGGATAAAAATCATCTTGCTCGCGCTTGCCAATGCGGATCGTTTTCAGAACTTCGTTTTTAAAGCCTTTTAGCACGGAATGGCGTCGAACGATGTGTTGCCATCGCTCATCGGTTAAATAAATCGTATTGCCAAATTTATCTTGAACGAGTTCCTTCATTCCATTGCCCAATTTGATATGATGAATTTAATGAAAAGTTTTATTGGAATCAAGCAACTTTTTTGTTTAAAGCGCTCTCATGCTTGGTAAAAAGAAAATTTGTCGTTATATTTTAGAAAAATGTCATGGATAAATATACCTGGAGAGCGCGAAAATGGAGCTGTCCGCTCTGGCAAAAATTTTAGGAGGAAAGAAAGTCCTCCGAAAAAATCTTCGCAACCGAATGGACTTGGTTGATTTAAGCAACGAAGGGATTACAAAAGAAGCGCTTCTGCACCTGGCAAAATATTTTTCCTTTTCGGTTAACCAGATTGCGCAACTCCTGCCGGTAACGGAGCGAACCATACAACGGCACACACCGGAAAAACTTTTTAGCCGCAATGTATCGGAGCAAATACTGCAAATTGCCGAAGTTGCTGCCAAAGGTTCCGAGGTGTTTGCAAGCAAAGACAGGTTTCTGGCATGGATGCGCCACCCCAACAAAGCTCTCAACAGCAAAACCCCGATGAGCTTGCTGAATTCAAAGTTTGGAGCTGACATGGTATTGGATGAGCTTGGGCGAATAGAGCACGGGGTGTTCTCATAAGGAATACTAAAATGCTGCGTAATGCTCAACCATTATACCGAACTGAATACGGCGAAGCCTTCGTCGGCGATGCTTTGGAACTCCTAACCCAGATTCCTGCTTCGAGCATTGATTTGGTTTTGACTTCGCCACCTTTTGCGCTGCGGCGGCAAAAAAACTATGGCAACGTTGACGAAAGCGAATATGTGGAATGGCTCAAGCCATTCGGCAAGCAAATCTTGCGGATTTTGAAAGACACCGGCAGTTTCGTTATTGACTTGGGAGGAGCATATCGCAGCGGCGCGCCGTCACGATCTTTATACAATTTTCGCGCGCTCATCAGTTTGTGTGACGAAGTTGGCTTCCATTTGGCGGAGGATTTCTATTGGTTCAATCCGGCCAAATTGCCTTCGCCAATCGAATGGGTCAACAAAAGAAAAATTCGTGCAAAGGATGCTGTGAACACGATTTGGTGGTTGAGCAAAACCGAGTGGCCGAAAGCTGATGTGAGAAACGTCTTGCAACCCTATTCAAATCGAATGAAGAAGCTGATGGCCAATCCCGAGGATTTTTATACGCCGAAGAAAAGGCCATCGGGCCATGATATTGGCGCCAATTTTGGCAAGGATAATGGCGGCGCCATTCCTTCCAATATGCTTTCGATTCCCAACACTGACAGCAATTCAGCTTATTTAAGATTGTGCAATGAATTTGGTTTCGATAGACATCCAGCGCGATTTCCGGAGGAAATACCACGATTCTTTATTAAAATGCTTACCGAACCCAACGACCTCGTTTTGGATATTTTTGCCGGATCGAACACAACCGGAGTGGCAGCAGAGTTATTAAGAAGAAGATGGTTGGCTTTTGAAGTTCATCACGAGTATCTTATAACGTCGGTGTTTCGCTTTTTAGAACAAGTGGAATTTACACGCATAAAGAAGGTAGTTGAACAATTAACCGACAAGGAAGCAAATTTGCTCTTGCCGACTAACAGCACACTTGAATTATCGTTAACAAATGCCTGAAGAACCCCTCATCGCGATTCGTAATTTGCAGACGCATTACGGCTCGCGGCAAATTCTCAAAGATATCAATCTTGACATCTACCGCGGTGAGACGATGGTGATTCTCGGGCGCTCGGGTTGCGGCAAGAGCACGTTGCTGCGCCACATCATCGGGCTTGCCAAGCCGACGTCGGGACAGATCATCATCAAAGGCCACGATATTGCTCAATTGAGCGAAGACGAGATGACGCCGGTACTGCGCAAGGTTGGCATGTTGTTTCAAGGCGCGGCGTTGTTCAATTCCATGAGCGTGGGAGAGAATGTGGCGCTGCCGTTGCGCGAGCACACGCAGTTGGAGCCGTCGACGATCAAAATTATGACGCGCATGAAGCTCGAGCAGGTCGGCCTCGGCGGTTTCGAGGATTTTATGCCGGCGCAATTGAGCGGTGGCATGAAAAAACGCGCCGGCCTGGCGCGGGCGATTGCGATGGATCCGGAGATTCTGTTTTGTGACGAGCCCTCCGCCGGACTCGATCCGGTCGTGGCGATGGGCATCGACAAGCTCATTCTGAAGCTCAATCAAGCTTTCAAAATGACCATCGTCGTGGTTACGCACGAGCTGGCCTCGGTGTTCGAGATTGCGGACCGCATCGCGATGCTGCACAATGGCGCGGTTGAAGCCATCGGCACACCGGAGGAATTGCGCGCCAATCCGAATCCGATCGTCCAGCAGTTTTTGAACCGCGAAGCGGATGCGGAGGAGCTGGATCGAGAAAAGTATTTGCGTTCATTGGTTGAAGGATAGTTTGAAAACTCTTACTCCTTCTCTTACTCTTACTCGTTTTGGAAAATCAGCTGAAAAGGAGTAAGAGTAAAATTGAGATACTCACGAGAAAATATCAAATGGAATATCGCTCACACGAAATCAAAGCCGGTCTTTTGGTGATTGGTGGTTTCATCGTTTTTGTCGCTTTTCTCATCGCCATGAGCGGCATAGAGTGGGACAAGAAAGAAAAAGTTTATACCGCGCGGTTCAGTTATTTGGGGGGAATCGAGCGCGGCTCGCTGGTGCGGTTCGGCGGCTTTTTAGTGGGGACGGTGACCGATCTTTACATCGCGCCGGATGATGAAACCAAGCTCGAAATCAAGCTGACGATGGATGAGCGCACGCCGGTGCGGATCGATTCCGAAGCGTACGTCACTTCGATCAATCTCATGGGCGATTTTTATATCGAAGTGAGCACCGGTTCGCCGGCGGCGGCATTGTTGCCTTCCGGCAGCAGGCTGCGCAGCCGCGATGTGCCGCCGTTCACGCAGCTCAGCGGCCCGTTGATGAAGGCGAGCGACCAGCTCGAGATACTTTTGGTTCGGGTCAACGATCTGCTGCGGGACGAGAATCGCGCGCATCTCTCCAGCATGTTGGCGAATGCTGATACGTTGTTGGGCGAGAGCGCCGGCAATATCACCGGCATGCTGGCGAATTTGAACCGGCTGACGGATGAGTTGCAAAGCGTGAGCAGCCGGCTCGACCAGATGATGGACAACAACACGCAAGTGGTGCAAAATACGCTTGCGCAGCTCAATTCCACGATGGCGCGCGCCGATACGCTGCTCATCACGCTGAGCCGCACCACGCAATCGGTCAACGGCATGGTGGCACAAAATCAAGCGAACCTTTATGAGGCGATGCAAAACCTGCAAGATGCCTCGCAGCACTTCGAGCAGTTCAGCCGCTCCATCAAAGAGCGGCCGTGGAATCTCGTGCGCAAATCCAACCCGCCGGAAAGAAAGCTGCCTTGAAAGGCAAGGAGCCAAGTTGCCAAAAAAGAAAAGGAGCCAACATGGCAATATGCCAGAATAAAAAATATGAATTATTGCTTTGCTGTTTGCTTTTTGCCTTTTGCTTTTTGTTGTCGAGCTGCGGTGGCGTGCCGGAGACGTTTTACTACACGCTGGCTTTTGAACCCAGCCAACCAATCAATGACGGCCATTCGCCGTTGCCGTTTGTGGTGGGCGTGGAGAAATTCCAATCCGAGACCATTTACGACGATGACCGCATTATTTACAGAGATTCACCGTTCGAGATCAAATACTATCATTATCGCCGCTGGGTTGCGCCGCCGCGGCATTTGGTCACGGAAAAAGTTTTGAGCCATCTCTCCGACAGCGGCTTGTTTGAGAAAGTGACGGCTTACCCGTCGATGGTGAACGTGAAATACGTATTGGGCGGCCGGCTGCTCGCTTTTGAAGAATGGGATGAGCAGGACAAATGGTATGGCAAAGTCACTTTGAAGGCGAGTTTGTACGAGCCGGCAACGCAACGCGTGGTTTGGAGCGGCACGTTTGCACACCAGCAGCCGGTTGCCAAAAAGATTCCGGCGGCGGTGGTGGAAGCCATCAGCCTGAGCTTGAAACAATGTCTTGATGATATGACGAAGGCGCTGGCGCAGGAGTTGGGGCAACAGAAAGCCGCGCCGTAACAGAAAATATCTGATACTCCGAATTTCGCAACTAAAAGAGAACCGCAACGAAAAAACTTGTCTTTCCAAAAATCAAAAGGCCTCGATTATATCGAGGCCTTTTGATTTGCATGCGTTTGCTATTGACCACAGAACTTTCACCAGCAGTCGGAACTCCCCGACTCGCGAGAAGCTTGGTACATCTTTGCTTATAAAGAACACAACCTCGCCAACCGAGGAGTCCGAGAGCCGGTTAAGGACTTGTGGTCCTTTGGTCAAGCCCCGCCTGTGCAGACGGGGTCGAGCTTTCAGAATGATTTCACAAAAGTAAAGTTAAACATCATTTTGTAAAAGTCAAGTCTTTTTTAAAAATTTGTAGAAAATTTTTTCAACAATAATTCGCGAGTTGGAGCGCCAGGGCACGAGTTGGGCGAATCATATCGCAAGGCGCAAGACGAAGCCACACGGAAGACGCTCAAAACCTCTACGCCTTAAGGCGTCACTACGAACGTATCAAAGTTGCTCCAACGCCGCGCGCCGGCCCTGTTGTAGCGCCAACTGCTTCCACGGCGAGCCGCCGGCATCGGCGCCGGCAAAGGAAATGCGGCCCAATTGGGCACGTCCAAGTTTGTATGGCGCTTTGCCTTCTTCGCCAGGAATATGAAAAAAGTTGTAACCGTGGCCCCAGCGGTTGATGGTAATGGCGAGAATATCGTTGGCCGAATCGAATCCCCACGGCCCGAACATGTTGTGCAGCTCTTGGCGAATTTGGCGCTCATAAATTTCAAACGGCGTGTTTTGCATCTCCATGCGGCCGAGAATCATCTGTTCCGTGGGATCGAGCCCCGGTTTGTAGATGTATTTATACATGCTCAAAATAGTCGGCTGGTCGGGATGATATTCCGGGCGATAGCTGCCGACGTGCAGCGGATCGGAAATGTGCATCCACGTGCAGAAGCCGCCGGGCAGATACATTTCGTAAAGGCCGAGCTTTGCCATCGGCCGCCAGTTGCGCAAGAGCAGGTTGATATAAATTGCCGAGGTGTAGCGATATTGATCGAGCGCCAATCGCTGCTCCGGCGGCAGCTCGGGGACGAGGTGTTTTGCGGCCATGCCCCATCCGGCCATGATGACGCTTTTGGCGCGCACGCGAAAAACGGAGCCACCAGATTGGGCGTAGTGAACGAGAACGGGAGAATGGCTTTTAAATGCAGGCGCGCGATGGTATGGTTGCCGTCTGGAAAACGCGCTTCCGGCTCGTAAAAATATTTCAGCATGCCGCCTTCTTCGTAAAATCCCGCGCCGCCCATGCCGGCGAATCCGGGGCCGACGTCATAAGCGGAAAGCGCCGACACCGCGTCGCAGCCGAGGCCGATCAAATCGGTCGCGTATAAATTCGCAAAACGCACGGCCTCGTCGCCGAGGCCCATTTTCTCGCGAATGAATTTTTCCCAGCTCATCGCGGCCAACGTTTTCTCTTTATCTGCAACGCCGGCTAGATAATCTTGGCGCGTGGTGTAAAATTCAATGAGTTCGCGGCGTGCATTTTCGGAGAGCGGAGCACTTGCGAAAAATTTTTCATATCGTATTCTTCACCCGTGTCGATGACACTGCTCGGAAGCTGCACAAATTCGCCGTCGCGCACGCGGTGGCCGAGCTTCATGGAAGCCTCGTCTTGTCCGCGCAGGCCGCTTAAATCTGGCGGATACGGCGATTGACTCGTGGCGTGCTCGTTTTTTTCACTGCGACAACCGATGGCAAAACCGGCGACACCAAGCGCCACACCTTGCAGAAAATCACGCCGGGTGATGGAGCGATCCATTCCCAAAAGCCGATGCTCTTCTTTTGAAAGCTCGTGAGATTTCTTCATTTTGCTTTTCGCTTTTTCTCGTTTTTTAGCTACATTATCCAAGATGACAAAATTTCGCTATGAATGCAAGCGCTCTTTTTCATTGTTGAAAAGGCTACCCGTTGGTGAACATAAGTGAGTCACCTATTAAAATTTGATCCGTCCGAATTGGTACAAAACAAGTGCCCCAATTGGTGCAAGCCATGTACTTGGCAAAAGTTCTTAGTCCCAAAATTAAGAAGTTCTTTACTGTTCAGCTTGTGGCAAGAATCTTGCGATATTTCTTGCGTTTAGAAGGTGGGATAGAACAGGTTGGGTCATTCTTTTCCCGTCCAGTTCGGGCGGGATTTCTCAGCATTGACAAAGGTCCAAGCTATTTTATCCCACCTTCTTAATTGCGCTAAGCTTGATCGAGTTGGTTGCTTGTTGATGTCTTGAGGAGGCCAGAACCGAACGTGTTTTACCGCTTTGAAAAGGCCGGCAGGACAAGGGACTGCCGCGCCATATATCTCTTCCATTATTTGGTCAATTGCCGGTCCAAGGTGGATTCCGCGAACCAAACTGCCTTGCTAAAACGAGGAGGCCTCTTGCCTTGTTTGGTGGCGGCGTTGTTTTGTTTCGACGCCTTTAGCTTTTCCGAGAATTTGTTGGCGCAACAAGAAAAGCCGCTGATCTCGGCAGATTCTTCGGCGGCAAGCTGGAGCGCGAGCAGCGTCACGTATGAAATCGACCAGCTTAGGCTGCGGCGTTGGCTCGAAGCGCATCAGGACACCGCAGCGGTGGAGTTTTGGGCGCAAGTGCTGGCGTTGCAACAAGAGGCCAATACATTCGCCACGCAACAGGATTACGTCACCGCGCAGCTCATTTTGGATACGGCGTTGGAGTTGATCGGATTGCGCGGCGCGGCGGTGATGCCGTTAATGGCACCGGACTCGGAGCGCGTCGCGGCCGTTGCGGATTCGTTTTCGGCCTCGCCATCTTCGTCTTTGGAATGGCGCCGCGAAGTCATGTTCGGCGCTGATCTTTGGCGGCAGGAGTTTGACCTCGGCCTGGCCGCCGATAACAGCTCGTATATTGATCGCGACGGCAATCCCTTTGCCGGTTTGCGCATCAGCTTGAATCGCAATCCGTTGCTACAGCCGCTGACGCAAAAATCCCAGCCGCGCTCAGCGGCGTTTTTGCCGGAATCGCGCGCCCTGAGTTTTTCCGCTTATGCCATGCTCAAATCCAGCCGCGATTATTACAGCGGCGAGCTTGAGTTTAGCGGCAGACAAGCGGTGGGCAGCAGGACGGCTTTGCGTTTTCAGATGCGCCTGGATGGCACGAGCTATCGCCGCAATTTGGATTTGCACTACTGGCAAAATACGACTTCGGCGGTGGCGTCTGCCGAGGTGGGCAAAAATTTTCGTCTTGAAATCGGCGACGAAATGCGTTTTCGCCGCTATCGCCGGCAAAGCGAGTTGTATCCGAATTATATTCAAAACCAGGCGAGCGTGGGCGCGATTTTCAATTCGAGCTACACTACGCGGCTGGATTCGCGCTACAGCTTTATCGCGCGGATTCACGACTCCTGTCCGGTGGATGATTACGTCGAGCACCGCGTCGATGCGTCGATTTTTCAGAGCACGGCCAACAACTCCGCGGTGTTGCTGGAAAATATTTGGCGCCACCGGATTTATCCCACCGAGGTTGCCGAGGGCTGCCCGCGAACGTATCAAAACACCTTTCAGGAGGAATACGCACGCGCCGATTTGCGATTGGGTTTGAGTGAGGCGATGGCGCTGCGGGTGGAGGGCGATTTTACTTTGCGCCAGCATCAAACGCCGAGCGATTCCACGCCGGATTTTCTGAGCACGACAGTCAATCCGCAATTGCAATTCAAGCTCTTGGCGGATTGGCAGATCAGTGTGGGCTATCTTTATCTCTTGCGTGTCTACGACAAGGACATCATTCGCAGCCAGCGTCCGGCGACTGTTGCCGGCGAACTCGGCTATTCATTTTACGAGGATTATTATTCGCATGGGTTCACGCTGGGGGTCGATCTGATCCGCACTGACGGGGTTTGGCTGAGCGTCAACGAAAACTTTGAAATGCGCACCTACCCGAACGCCATCGCCCAAGACCTTCCGGGCTTCGGCCTTTACAGCGACCGCAACATCAATTCTTTGCTGCTGTTCTTTTCGTGGAATTTTCTTCCGCGCTGGCAGGCGGGCGTGCTGGCGAATTTTGACAACGACCACAGCCGCATCGAAAATCAGAGCGATTCCCGCAACACGCTGTTCTCCATCGACCTCGGCTATTCCTTCTAAAATATCTGCAACTTTGCCCCGCCTTTTGCGTTAATATTTCTGCTTGAATAACATCTTGAATCTTCGCTCAATATTAGCGATTTTTTAAGTTTCGCACTTTTGACGCCTGAAGGCGTAACTACGAACGTTAATTTAGGAGAGCCGTTCATGGCCATCGCAATGAATCGAACCCGTCTGATACTCGGCGGCGCGTTGTTGCTCGTCGGCTTGTTGTCGCTGTTGAACAATTTGGATTTCTTCCATCTGCGCGAAGAGTACGTCCTGAGCCTGATCTTTGCCGGCTGCGGCGCCGTGCTCATGCAACATGGCTCCCCGACCTTTTTTAGTATTTCTAAAGGAAAATCGGGGCCTCGCCAGTGGACGTTCTATCTCGGCAGCGCGCTCGTCATGGTCGGCGCCATCATTTTCATCGCCGAAGCCCGCTTTTTGCCGGATGAGATGATCGGCACGTTGTGGCTGTGGCTCGGAGCTGGGGTTTTATATCGGATTTACCAACGTGATATAAAGCACTGGTGGGTGCTGCTGTTTGCCGGCCCGATGTTTGTGATCGGCTCAGTGATTCTGCTGGAAGGATTTCGTTTATTGCGCGGCGACACTATTGGCGTTTTGATTATGTTGGGCTTTGCCGGAACTTTCGCGTATGTTTATTCGCTGCGTTCGCTTGAGCGAAAATTGGATTGGGCCAAGTATCCCGCGCTCGGGTTCTTTTTGATTGCGGTCTTCATTCTGCTCGCGAATCGGCTTGAAGGCGCCATACCGTTCGTCATCTCCGGCCTGTTCATTCTCGGCGGGCTTTATCTGATTTACCGCACCGTGCGCGCGGATTTCGGCGCACCTGCGCCGACTGACAATAACCCAACCGCCGAAGTGCCGCAGGCGAGCTGAAGGAAGCAAATTTAAGGGGGGACCAAAAACACGACGAGCATCCCAATTCTGTAGAGATGCTCGTCACCCACCGGTGATGCTAAAAATTACCCCATCGGGGATTAATCTTCTTTTGATTGCTGCAACTGGTTCATACCACCTTAGTTCTAATCTAACTACAATTGAAAGATCAAAAAGTTGGCGGGAAGTTTTATGTCTGACAAAAATGCCCGCGTGACCGCATTTTTATTGATGTTGATGTTGACTTTGGCCGGTTGCCTTCATTATATTATATGAATGAACGCACCCCCATTCACCTCAACAGCCGTTTCCTCCGATTCGCTCACGGAAATTGGTCCCTCATCAAAAAGAATAGCAACGTCGTCCGTTGACAAGCCGAGCATTTTTCAACGCGGCAGCGTTTATTTGATTGCTGCCGGACATTTTGTTAATGATGCCTATACCGGTTGTTTGGCGCCGTTGCTGCCGTTGCTCATGGAGCGCCTGCAATTTCCCATCAGCCGGGCCGGGGTGCTGGCATCGGTGCTCTCGGCCTCGACTTCGCTTTCCCAGCCAATTTTTGGCGCGCTCAGTGATCGCTTTGGCAAACGCCACTTCGTCTTTTTAGGTCCGCTGCTCACTGGCATTTTCATTTGCAGCCTCGGTTATAGCAATTCATACTTGATGCTGATTCCACTGCTGATGCTCAGCGGGCTGGGTTCATCGGTCTTTCACCCCACGGCGGCGGCGATGGTGAGTCGCATCAGCGGTCCGCGCAAGGAATGGGGCATGAGCCTGTTCATCACCTTGGGCAACTTCGGCCATGCGATCTCGCCGCTGCTTGTCGTGCCGGTGGTGACCTCGTTCGGCTTCGAGGCGATGCCGCTGCTGATATTGCCGGCAATTGGGGTAGCCGTGCTACTCTTTCGCCGGTTGCCCCAAAACAACAGCCTGCCGGCATTGCCGAAAGATTTTCTTCATCATCAGCAGAGCAAAAATCGGCGCTGGCCGGTATTCTTGCACGTCGTCATTTCCATGTTGCGCTCGCTCATGATCAGCGGTTTTAGCACGTTTATCCCGCTTTATATGCATTCACGCGGCCATTCTTTATTTGCCGCTGGGGCGACGACGACGGTTTTTCAAGCTGTCGGCGCCATCGGGGCGCTCTGGAGCGGCCACATTGCGGCGCGTGTGGATCGTCGCCGCACCATTATGACGACGCTTTTCGTTGCCGCCCCTGCGCTGGTCGGGTTTCTCTATCTTCCGAGTTGGCTGGCTTTATTGTCTTTGGCCGCGAGCGGCATTTTGTTGTATTTCTCTTTTCCGCTGAACATCGTCATGGCGCAGGAGCTTTATCCCGACCGCGCCGGCATGGTGTCGGCTCTGATGATCGGCGTGAGCTGGGGCCTCGCCGGCTTGATGATGACGCCCCTGGGATTCATTGCCGAAAGCGCCGGCTTGGAAAGCGCGTTGTTGGCATTGGCCGTGGCCGGGTTGATTGCCGGAGGCATCTCGTGGTTTCTGCCGAAAGAGCGGATTTTGTAAAGTGAGCATTTCATCAAGTTTATTTTACAGTGAGGAGGGAAAGCGTATGTTTTCTGCGAATTTTAAGTTATTTTATGTGTTTCGTGTCCTGTTATTTGCGGGATTTATTTTGCTGTGGATGATATGTTTTGTTTCACTTCCCGGCACAGGGATAGCTCAGTCCACTGGCTCAATTGGCGGCAAGGTGATTGACGTGAGAACCGGGGAACCTTTGCCGAACACCCAACTTTTGGTCAAAGGAACCGTGCTTCGTGCTGCAAGCGGCGTTGACGGATCATACGTTATTCATGGTGTGCCGCCTGGTTTATACACTGTAGAAGCTAGGTTTAGTGGATATTATAGCCAGGAGGTCAAGTTGACGGTTGTCGTGGATGAACGGGCAACCGCCAATTTTCAGTTGAAACCAAGCGTGTTGTGGTCAAGCGAGGTAGTCACGACCGGCACCGGTAGCGGGGTGGTCAAGCGCGAATTAACGACACCGATTGCCATCCTTTTCTCGCCAGAGATTGAAATGGCGCCGGTTGAATCAATCGATCAGTTGCTGCAAGGCCGTCTCCCCGGAACCCTGATCAATTTTAGCAGCGGCATGCCCGGCGCCGGGGCCCGCTTTTTCGTTCGTGGGGTGGCTAGCTTGGCCTCAACCGAAACTCCGGCCATTTATATCGATGGAGTGCGCGTGGCGAATGATAGCTTTCGCCCGGCTTTTAGCGCCGCCGGAACTCTTTCCAGTGCGTTATCAGACATTTTAGTCGGTGACGTAGCGCGCGTTGAGTTCGTCAAAGGAGGCGCCGCAGCGACACTTTATGGCTCTCGCGCTGCCTCCGGCGTCATCCAAATTTTCACCAAAAAAGGCCAGGCCGGGCCGCCCCAATGGAGATTTCAAGTCGAACAAGGTTACAACCAGGCGAACGAGCAATTCACCATCGAGGATTTCACCAAGAGGCACATTCTGGAGGGCGGCCATCTTCAACGCTACACGTTCGGCTTGAACGGCGGCGGCAAGGTTTCGACTTACAACTTCAGCGCCCGTATGTTAAACGGCGAGGGCAACACCCAAAAGCTGGACAGAAAAATGTACGCTCTGCACGGCGGTTTGCGGGTGTTTGCGACGGAACGTTTACAACTGGATTTTTCCTCTGCGTTCACTTACAATGATTTTGACCGCATTTCGAGCGGCAATGCCATCTCTAACATTCTCCTGGTATCCGAGCGCGGCTGGTTCAGCCCGATTAACCAAGCGAGTCCCTATCTAGGCTTCACGGACGATCAAAAGCTGGCGGTCTTGGAAGATTATTTTTCTCCGGATCTATCGGAGGCGGTTAACCGCTTCAGGTTTTCCACTGCGGCGGATTATTCTCCCTCCTCCTGGCTCCAAAACCGCCTAACCATCGGCGCCGATTACCGCAAGAGCAAGCAGCGCGATTCCATTCCAGGAACTATCACCTCGAATATCGCTCTTTTCCATTCCGATCACGAAAATCTGACGATTACCCTGAGCTATGCCGGGACGATTCGGTATCCAGCAACCGGCAACATCACTTCGGCTTTCACTTTAGGCGCCCAAGCCTTTCGCGAAGAAATTCACACCTCCAACGCCAGTGACACGTTCTTTCGCCTCTCCGGATCCGATGACTTTGGGAATAGCTTGATTACCAGTACTACCAAGCAGAAGCTCTCCAACCACGGTTTTTTTATCGACGAGCAACTGGGGTTGTTTAACCGCCTTTATGTGAATGGCGGCTTGCTGGTGGATGACGATAACGCTTTCGGCGAAGCAAGCGATTTGCAGGCTTACCCCAAAGCCGCTGTCGCGTACAACCTTTCCGATGAATCCTTTTGGCAAAACAGCTTCTTGTCGAAATTCTGGAATGTCATGAAATTGCGAGCTTCGTGGGGCAAAACCGGCCAATTATTGCCGTTCATCTTGTCGCCGCTCTTCGCCATCCCCGGCAACGACGAGATCAAACCGGAAAAGATTACGGGAGTTGATACCGGTTTTGACGCGGCGTTCTTCGACGAGCGTCTCGGAGTGGAGTTCTCTTGGTTCAGGGAAACGACCAAAGATGCCTTGGTCCTTCTTCCTGGCTCGCCGGTCACCGGCTTTGGCCCACAGTTGCGCAATTTTGGCGAAATTCAAAATGATGGCATTGAAGTCGCGGTGAACGCGCCGATCATTTCAACGCCAAAGCTTGCTTTGTCATTACGGGCCGCAATGGCCATGCTGGATAACAGGGTAACCGAGCTTAACGACACGCCACCCTTTACCATCGGTGGTTTTTCCTTTCTGCCGCAACGCGTGGAAGAAGGCAAGCCGGTTGGCATCTTTCGGACTACGCATGCGACAGGAAATGGCGCTATTGAGACTCGTCTGGAGTTTACTCCTTTGCCCAAAAGAACCGGCAGCGTCGCCCTCAATGCGACCCTGTTCCGCAATCTCAGTTTATCCGTGCTGGGCGATTGGCAGACCGGCGGGTATAGCTTGAATACTGGGGCACTGCTGCGCGCGGTCGATGGGATGAAGCCGGAGATCGACCGCATTCCGCCGGGCCATAATTTTACCACAGCGTCAAGTGTTTTTATTGAAAAGTCGGACTACTTCAAGCTGCGTGAGATTGTCATGCGTTACCAATTCCGCAATGTGAAATACGTTCGTAACTTGACAATGACCGCCAGTGCACGCAATGTATATGCGTTCACTAGCGCCGAAACCTTCGATCCCGAGCTTACTGACTTCGGTTCGACGATCAGCAGCATTGGCGGCATCAATGTTCCTATCCTGTCGCCGCCACGTACGTTCCGCTTGGGGGTTGAAGTCAATTATTAAATCGTATGCATCAGATTGATTCTCAAAATCTCGCGCTGCGCCAGTTGCCGGCGGTGGAAAAAGTCTTGCAAGTTTCGACGATTCGCAAGCTGGCCGGCCAGTTGTCTTCTGCGGTTCTCACCGGTTGTGTGCGGCGCGCGGTTGGGGCTCTTCGCGAGCAATGGAAAAAAAATCCGCCCGGCCACGTTGATCCCGGAAAAGCATTGCAGCAAGCCATTCAAATAACACTCGCCGAAGCCCAATCGTTTCTGAACCCGAGTCTAAAGCGCGTCATCAACGGCACCGGCGTCATTTTGCACACCGGCTTGGGCCGTGCTCTGCTGGCGCCGGCAGCGCAGCATCACGCGCAGGAAATTCTCGAGGGATACTGCAATCTTGAAATCGACTTGACCACCGGCGATCGCGGCGACCGCAATGTGCACATCGAAAAACTTCTTTGTCAATTGACCGGCGCCGAGGCGGCGTGTGTCGTGAATAACAACGCGGCTGCCGTTCTGCTCGTATTGAATACGATGGCGGATCGCCGCGAAGTGATTGTTTCGCGCGGCCAACTCGTGGAGATCGGTGGCGCGTTTCGCATGCCCGAGGTGATTCGCAAAAGCGGCGCAAAAATGGTGGAAGTGGGAACCACTAACAAAACCAAGATCAGCGACTATGCCGAGGCGATTGGCCCGAAGGCGGCGGCGCTGCTGTGCGTTCACGCGAGCAATTATCGTGTCGTCGGCTTCACGCAGGAGGTGCTTCTCGATGAGTTGGTGAAACTGGGAAGAGAGAAGAACTTGCCGGTGGTACACGATCTCGGCGGCGGTGTGCTGCTGGACTTGCGAAAATATGGCCTGCCTTACGAGCCGGTGGTCAGTGAGAGTATCAAAAGCGGCGCGAGCATGATGACGTTCAGCGGCGACAAAGTTTTGGGCGGCCCGCAGTGCGGTTTGGTCGTTGGCGAGAAAGTCTGGATCACCAAGGTCAAAAAAAATCCGCTCATGCGAGCGCTGCGTTGCGACAAGCTGACGCTGGCTTTGTTGGAGAGCACGCTTCGGCTTTTTTTGCAGCCAGCACAATTGGTGAAAACGCATTCGGTTTGGCGCATGCTCACCGAGAAACCAAAAGTCGTGCGCAGTCGTGCTGTACGCTTGCAAAAGAAGATTGCCGAGAATTGTGGTTCGGCGCTTGAAGCCACGGTACGTCCTTCTGAATCTGAAGCCGGCAGCGGCGCTTTGCCCATCGAAAAAATCCCCAGCTTTGCGGTCATGTTGCGCAGCCCGGCGCTGACTGCGGCCGAATTGGCAAAGCGCTTTCGTCTGACGGAAATCCCGGTTTTGGGGTATTTGCGGGATGATTTTTTGTGGCTGGATGCAAGGACAATTCGTGACGAGGAAATTCCGATCATTGCACAAATGGCAAGAAAGCTGTGCCAAGGCGCAAGATGTTGAGAAAATTTAATTTGCTTTTCTGGCAGCAAGGTTTAAATTGTACTTAGGATTGCAGTGCATCAGGACGATAAATTTCAGGTTAAAGACAGATAATATTTACCCTCCGGGCACCACCCTGTAGGGTGTGGCTTTTTTATTTCCTGCCTGCGGTTCTTGATTGATCTGGATTGATAAAAATAGCTCTGCGAATTTGTTGCCAAAGGCGGCAGCAAAGTAAAATTTTTTTAAAATAACCAAAAAAAACTTGACAAAAAGATAAAAGTTTGTATATTATAAAGCTGTGCCTTTTATAACACCCTGTTGTAAGTTACAGTAATTTAATATTTTTGCCTTTATCGGGCCACCATAGCTCAGTTGGTAGAGCACCTCACTTGTAATGAGGATGTCGCGGGTTCGATTCCTGCTGGTGGCTCCTCGTAAACAGCAAGAAGCAAAAGGCAAAAAGAAAAAGCCAATGCTCTTTGTCTTTTGCTGGTTGTTTTTTGCTGTTTTCCGGGGAGGTTCCAGAGTGGCCAAATGGAGCAGACTGTAAATCTGCCGGCTTAGCCTTCGGAGGTTCGAATCCTTCCCTCCCCACTCGGTTCGAGGTTGCGCCTGCCGGTGGTTTAGTTGATGGCTGGATGGAGTACTGAGAACGAAAGGGAAGAAATTTATACGGTGGAGTTTTGTTGAGCAAAGGAGGCAAGCGGGAGTAACTCAGGTGGCAGAGTCATCCCGTTTCAAGACGGGATTGGTCGCGGGTTCAAACTAAGTAAAAAGCGGGAGTAACTCAGGTGGCAGAGTC
>JAKEEU010000282.1 GCA_022616415.1 Candidatus Zhuqueibacterota bacterium
GTTCATGACGAATTTCCCCGACTGGCCTCACTCCGCCCGGCCCAATTTGCCTGGGGAATTTCCTACCGGCGAAATTGAGAATTTTAGCGGCGGCAATAACAGCCGTTCCAGCTCATTTATTGATTAGTCAATATTTGACTATGATAAATGCCTCACGTTAGCATCAAGATACAAACTCAGGCGGGTGTGAAACAATTGGCAGAAGGCTGATTAAAAAGTAGGCAGGAGGCAATGCTTTTGTAGGCTCAGGACTACAACCGCAAGATGATAAGGCGTTTCAAAACCGTTTTAGCAGTGCACCAACTTTTTCTTTCAGCAATTTTTTTTCTGTTTCTGATTGTGTCAGTTTGATTGCCGTTTCAAACCTTTTTTTCGCTTCGACGGGATTATTCAGCCGCGAATAAATTTCGCCGAGCAAGCTGTGATATAGATAAAATGTTTCCATTTTCTTTTTGTCAGTCCCGAATACTCGGGATTCCAGCGCCGTTAATGCTGCCGAGGCGCCGTGAACTTGTAGAATGGCTACGGCTCGGTTTAGCTCGGTAATCGGGGATGATGAAATTTTGCCAAGCCATTCATAATATTTCAAAATTTTTTCCCAGTTGGTTTTGTCAAAACTTTCTGCGGCACAATGCTCAAAGGCAATGGCGGCTTCGAGGTGATAAGCGCTGATCGAATCTCCGCAAGCGGCTTTGTCCATGTATTCATTTCCTTCGGCAATCAGTTGAAAATTCCACTTGCTTCTGTCCTGATGCGGCAGCAAAATAATTTCTCCTTCCGGCGTCAGCCGGCTGGCGCTTCTTGATGAATGAAAACACATCAAAGCCATCAACGCAAAAGTTTCAGGTTGTTGGGTGTGAGCGTTCTCGGCAAGCAGCTTGCAAAGCCTCATGGCTTCATCAATCAAATCTTTTCTTATCAGTTCTTCCGAGTGTGTTGAGTTATATCCTTCGTTGAATAAAAGATAAATTGATTTGAGCACGGCCTCGGTTCTGCTTTTTAATTCATTTGCCGAAGGAATAACCAGCTTGATTTTTTGCCGGCGAAAAAATTCTTTCGTTCGGCAGTTGATTGTTGAAAGCTTCTTGATTTACACCCTAATGACGAATGAGGTTTTGGAATTTGGACAAGTTGGCGAAAATATTTTTTTGCCGGATTTTGTTACTGCTGGCTGATGATTGGGCTAATATGCATGCGTTGTATTACGACCTATTTACTGCGAAGCGCCAGTTCAACTCTCGCTGTCAGATTGCTTGGAGCGGCTTGCTTGCCATTTTTCGCAGCCATAGCAGATGCAGAGCCCGATAGCGTAAGCCACAATGTCCCACGGATCGTAAGTGCCCGCGAAAAAACCTTGTGGCAGCATCGTTGGCTCAGTTCTGACGCTGTTCCCACAAGAAAGATTGCAATCGCCGCCCTCTCAGGTGAGTGGCCAAACCAACGTAACAAGCGAGGAACTCTCTGCTTCCCTGTCGATAACCCCCGCATGACAATGTAATACCACGGCGGGAATACAAGATCTGCAAGGTAGCTGGTCAGGAAGCCGCCCCGCATACGCGACATAGTCAGTGCAGCGCCCACAATCCAGCCGGCAAAAAGCGTCCAGTAAGCTAGTTTCCAGCCGGTTGCGACGGCATTCTTGTTCATAGTGATAAATCGGGAAGATATTGAGCAGTTATCTTCTTGACCAATGTCACTAACTTTTTACCTGCTGATTATCGGCGCAAGCAGCCCAGAGCAACGCTCTGGGATAAAAGATTGCGCGACCTTTGTAATAGCCCCGGCAGGGGCGAGATAGGCAAGTAGACGTCGCCCTTTCAGGGCTTTCATTCCGGCCTGGCATTATTTCCAAGGGCGTGGCCCTTGGCTTTCTTATCTTTCCCCTTCTGGGAAAATTCTTTGCGCCAGCAAAATTGTTTCTGCCCAAGACCTGTTTAAAAAGCCAGTATGGTTTCACGCTCAATAACCAAAAGCGCACCCGCGTCCGGCGGCAAGGTTGCCGGCGGACACGGATCGGATGGACTGGGAGTTACGCGGTCGCTCCAGCGTATTTTGCCGGGCTTTCCTTTGCCTTGTTCGCGCAGTCATCGCAGCAAACGGTGATTTCCTTGCCGCCGACCGTTACCTTGATTCCGCCATCCTTGCCCGCCCTGCCAGGGCCACTTGGCGGGCCAGGGATTTCCCACTCGCACACCGGACATTTCTTCGTTTCCATGAGAGGTTCTCCTTTTTTTGAAACTGAAACGAACGCAATATTCGCCGCGACCTTCGCGGCCGATTTTCATGAAAACAATATAGCAAGGCTGGGGGAAATCATACTATCAGATTCTTGCTCATTTCGCGAAGCGTGCGGGGGCTGGCGTTGCGGCGCACCTCGGAGGGCGTGCGGCCGAACTCGCGGCGGAAGGCGTCGGCAAAGTGGCTGTGGCTGGAAAAGCCAAGCTCGAGGGCGAGTGCAGTGAGATTATTCGCGCCCTCGGCCAATCGTTCGAGCGAAGCACGGAGGCGCAGGAGGGTCAGGTAGCGATGGACCGGCATGCCGGTGCGCTGCTGAAAGATGCGAGCGAGATGAAAGGGCGAGGCATACACGGCACGGGCGACGTCGTCGAGCGTGAGGCGTTCACACAGCCGGCTCGCGAGGTAGGTTTTGACCGCCTCAGCGCGGTCGGCGTGATCGGCTTCCGTACCGTTTCGGCGGCGTACCTGGGGCACGTGGTGACCGTGTCGCGCGAACGCGGCTGCAAGCACCTCGGCGATGAGCTGAAGCGCCGTTACCTCGGTCCATAGAGGATCGAGCGGAACGGATTCGGCGGTCTCCAGCCGCTGCACAAGCTCGTGGTGCCGCCAGAAAACGCTGGAATCGCAGGGGCTGGTAACGAAGGGAAACGGCTGTTCGGGGCGGTCGTCAATGGAGGGATCAAGCTCGCGAATGATATCATTGAGCACAGCCGGCGAGAGGGCGAAAACGGTGCCGCGATCACCGCAGTCGGCCGGATGGCTGACGCGATAGGTCGATCCTTTGGAGAAGAACACCGCCTGATTGACGTCGGCGGTCACATTCCGCCGGCCGAAGTGTTTGCAGAACGCGCCGTGACGCATGAGGACGATGCCGTTGATGCCGGAATGCTCTTCGGCCGCCGGCCCGCCACGACCTATGCGGCAGCGGTAGTCTCGCACGTTGAGGACTGGGCTGTCGTAGAGCGCGCGGTATGTGAGCGGGTTTTCGGAATACACCTTCATACATGATGCCCAAGTCTGATGGACGAATCACAACCCAAAAAGATTAACACAGAGAAAACAGAGAGGTACTGCTTGGAAAACTCTTTATAGCTTTGTAATCTCTGTTTACTCTGTTTTCTCAGTGTTGAAGATTTTTTGTATCTTCGCGGCGTGAAAGTCTTTGCTTTTTTGCACAGATTTCACTATTAACGGGCTAAAACTCACCCCAACAGCCGATGCTGAATGGCATAATGCGCCAGCTCGACCTCGTTCTTCAAATTCAATTTCTCCAGAACGCGATCGCGGTAGGTGCGCACGGTTTTGACGCTAATGAACAACTCGTCGGCAATCTCGTGCACCTCCTTTCCGGAAGCGATCAGGCGCAGCACCTGAAACTCGCGGTTGGAAAGCAGCTCGTGGGGCGCTGCTTCGGCGTGCTCATCCAGGCTGGCAGCCAGCTTCTCCGCGAGAGAGGCGCTGACATATTTGCCGCCGGCATGAATTTTCCTGATGGCGTTGACCAATTCTTTGGGCGCGGTTTCCTTGTTCATGTACCCGGAGGCGCCGGCTTTGAGCGCCCGCACCGCGACTTGATCTTCAGGATACATGCTCAACATCAGCACCGGAAGCTCCGGTTTTTCCCGATGGAGGTCTTTCAGTATCTCCAGGCCATCGCGTCCCGGCATGCCAATATCCAGCACCACCACGTCCCATTCCTCCTCGGCGGCTTTTTGCAAAACTTCCTGTCCGTTCAGCGCTTCGCCGCCGACCTTCATGTCCGCGGCTTGTGCAATGATCCCTTTTAAGCCCTCGCGCACAACGGGATGATCATCGGCGATGAGTATTGTAATCATACGCAAGCACTCAATGAAATTCCAAAACTCAAACAACAAATTCCAAATAAATCTCAATCAACAATATCCAAATTTCAAACTTCCCAACGTGGACAAGTCGCAACCCAATAAAGAAATTAATCGCTCACGGAATTGGAACAGCTCACGGTTTCGGCGCCGGAATAAAATGAACCCACCTGCCGCCGAAAAACAGACCCCCCGATGATTTCTCACCTTCGTTCTCGGATAAATTCACTTGCATTTTA
>JAKEEU010000283.1 GCA_022616415.1 Candidatus Zhuqueibacterota bacterium
AACCTTCACGGGCGCGCCGTTTGGGGCGAATGATAATCTGCTCCTGGTACACTTCGAGCTTGACTTCCTCTCCCAACCGCGCCTGCGTGAGCAAAGCCTTGGGGATGCGAATCCCGCGAGAGTTGCCAATTTGTATGATTCGTGTCGTCATAATTACAATGTAATTACAGCCGGTTTGATTTGCAAGAAATATTTGTGCGGAAAAAGGCTATTAGGCTGACTCACCGCTCATTTCAAGAAAGTGGGCTAGTTGCAAAACATTTTTCTCATCAAAAGCTTTGCCGATGATTTGCAAGCCAATGGGCAAACCTTTGGCATCGACACCGAACGGAATGGAAATGCCGGGCACACCGGCGAGATTCACGGAGACGGTGAAAATGTCTGCCAGATACATTGCGAGCGGATCGTCGGTTTTCTCGCCGAGCTTGAATGCGGTTGTCGGCGTCGTCGGGGTGAGCAGCACGTCATACTCTTTAAACGCCTGCTCAAAATCGCGGCGAATGAGCGTGCGCACTTTCTGGGCGCGGCGATAATACGCGTCGTAATATCCGGCGGAGAGCACGTACGTTCCGAGCATGATGCGACGCTTCACTTCCTGGCCAAAACCTTCGCCGCGGCTTTTCACATACATTTCTTCCAACGAGTTCGCTTCTTTGCTGCGATGGCCGTAGCGAGCGCCGTCATAGCGTGCGAGATTGGACGAGGCTTCGGCGGTGCAGATGATGTAATATGTGGCGATCGCGTATTTCGTATGCGGCAGTGAAACTTCTTTGATCGTTGCGCCGGCTTTTTGCAGACGAACTTTCGCCGCAGCGACGGCGTCGCGAATTTCTTTTTGCACGCCGTCGGAGAGATACTCTTTCGGCAATCCGACGACTTTGCCTTTGACTTCGCCATCGAGAAATTTGGAAAATTCTTCCACCGGTACCGGCGCGGAAGTGGAATCGCGCTCGTCATGGCCGCAGATGACTTCGAGAACGCGCGCCACGTCTTCGACGGAATGGGCAAACGGGCCGATCTGATCGAGCGACGAGGCGAACGCGACGAGGCCAAAGCGCGAGACGCGACCGTAAGTCGGCTTCATTCCCACCACGCCGCTCAACGCCGCGGGTTGGCGAATCGAGCCGCCGGTATCGCTGCCGAGCGCCACCATCGCCAGATTCGACGCCACTGCAACCGCCGAGCCGCCCGAAGAGCCGCCGGGCACGTATTCAGTGTTCACGGGGTTTTTCACCGGACCGAACGCGGAGTTCTCAGTGGAGCTGCCCATGGCAAATTCGTCCATATTCGTCTTGCCGATGATGATGGCGTCCTCGGCTTCCAACTTTTTGATGAAGGTGGCATCATACGGCGAGACGAAATTTTTGAGAATGCGGGAGCCGCAGGTGAGCCGTTCGCCTTTCATGGCGAGAATATCTTTGACGGCGGCGATGACACCGGCGAGCTTGCCGGCTTTGCCGTTTTTTATTTTATCATCGATTTCTTTGGCACGAGCGTGGGCGCGGTCCGGGAAAACCGAGAGGAAGGCGTTGAGGGGTTTGCTCGCTTCAATGCGAGCGAGATAATCATCGGCCAATATCGCACAGGTTAGCTCATTACGGCGCAACTTCTCCTGAATTTGGCGAATCGTTTGTTTTTGCGGATTCATTGATCAAAATGATGCTTGCAGAAATGAGAGCGTAGGAAGGTTGCAAGAAACTCCGCGTCAAAGGCGAATTTTGAAAAAAGTAAACGCTTGAGCCACACCTTGGCCGTGGCTCTAAAAAAATACAACAAGTCGTCTTACTGATACTGCATAGCCCTGCAGAACAACTCAAACTTTCGGCTGGGCCTTAGTCTCTTCTGCTTTTTCTGACGAACCGGCATTCTCCACATTGCTTGCCGCCTTTTTGAACTCTCGAATGCCCTGGCCAAGTCCACGCGCCAGTTCCGGCAGCTTTTTGGCGCCGAACAACAGCACCACGACAAAAAGAATCGCTGCTATTTCCCACGGTCCAACATTCATGGCTGTAAGCTCCTTTCAAAATGTAAATATGGTTAACAAAATTTTATTTCTCTTTGAAAGCGTCTTGGACGTTCAACTCTTTCTTTACATCATCCGCCGCTTTCTTAAATTCCTGGATGCCGCGGCCGAGGCCACGAGCCAGCTCCGGCAATTTTTTAGGGCCAAACAGGAGCAGCACGACAATCAGGATAATCAGCAGCTCGCTCATTCCGATGTTGCCAAACATATTTCTGGTTCCTGGTTGCCCCGATTTTCCTTAATAAAATTTTTACAAGGAAGATCAGGGTCAGTTCAATACCCAACGCAGCAGATAAACCGCCACGCCGATGCCGATCAAACCGACGACATTGATTTTGAGAGTCAACCCAAGTGTGATGCTAAACAGAACGGCGTTAAGCGTACCGGGGCCGAACCCGATCTCTCCGCTTTTCAAAAAAAATTCTTTCACCACCCCCACCGGCAATAAAAAGCCGACTAACTCACCCAGCAATGTTCCCGTTAGCGCACCCAAAAGCAAAACGACGACGATAAATCCCAACGAGCGTTTTGAGCGCACGAAGTCTCCTCGGTTTTGATAATCAAGCCTATTAAAAATTTACAATTTTAAATTTGCAATTGCAAATTTAAAATTGAATTTACGATACAATCGACTTAAAAATTTGTAAGCCACTACTTGAAGCAAGCGCCGATTCGCAAGCCCTTTCGGGATGCGGCATCAGTCCCATGACGTTGCCCGCTTCATTCATAATGCCGGCGACGTTATCGAGCGCGCCGTTGGGATTGGCCGCCGGCGTCACTTCACCTATTGAAGAGCAATAACGAAACAAGATGCGGCGCTGCTCGCGCAATTGCTGCAAGGTTTCAGCATCCGCGTAATAATTGCCGTCGCCGTGTGCAACCGGCATTTTCAATACCATATCGGTGCAACTTCGCGTGAAAGGCGTATCGGCATTTTCCACTTTCAAATAAACCGGCTTGGCGGCAAAACGCACTTGGGCGTTGCGCACCAAAGCGCCCGGCAACAAACCGGCTTCGCAGAGAATTTGAAACCCATTGCAAATGCCGACGACGATGCCGCCGCTGCGGACGAATTTAATCACTTCATCCATCACCGGCGAAAAGCGGGCGATGGCGCCGGTGCGCAAATAATCTCCGTAAGAAAAACCGCCGGGAAGAATCACCGCGTCGAACCCGCTCAGATCGCGCTCTTTGTGCCAAATGAAGCGCACCGGCTGGCGGACGACGTATTTGAGCGCGTAGTAACAATCGTGCTCGCAGTTCGATCCCGGGAAAACTACAACGCCAAAACGCATGCCACCTCGCGATGGAGTGATGGATCAATGGAGTATTGGAGTGCTGGAGTATTGGAGTGATGGATTACTGGATTCTTGGAGTGTTCGTATCCCTCATTAATCCAACGATCCAATAATCCATCACTCCAACAATCCATTACTCCTGATCATTTTCTACTACGATAAAGTCATAATTCTCGATCACCGGATTGGCCAGCAATTTTTTGCAGGCATTTTCGGTAAGCTGCTGCGCCTGCTCGCGGCTCATGCCGTCGAAAAAAAATTCGATCAATTTTCCGGTACGGACTTCCCGAATGCCGGTAAAACCCAGCATCTCCAGGGCGTGGTGAATGGTTTTGCCCTGCGGATCGAGAATGCCGTTTTTGAGGGTGATGTGAATTTTGGCTTTCAACGCGCGCCCTTTGCTGGAAATTTTACCGTCCGGGCGCTCTTGATTCGATGCCCTTGATGAATGGCGGATTTATCATGAGCTTGTGAAACCTAGTGCCCGGACGGTTATTCACTGCTCGCTGATTGAAACATCCGGCAACGGTTCATCTTCTTCGGGCCGCAGGTGATTAATGACGGCGCGCGAGAGCTGCACGAAAATATACAGCATCGCCATGGGAAACATCATGACGCCGGGATACTTCAAGATGACGATCGTCGAAGCGACGACGAGCAGCATCAGTACGGTGTTTTTGCGTCCGCGCCGGAAGGAGAAATAAGGCATGGCATCGAACTCAACGGTCGAGACCATCAGCACCGCGGCCATAAACACGAGCGCGACGGTGACGCCGGGCACCCGCATGCCGTCCAAATTATGATAACTGAAAAGCAGGTACGAGCAGAGCAGCGTCGCGCCGGCGGGAATCGGCATGCCTTCAAAAAAACGGCTTTTGGTGAAACCGCTGACGTGCGTGTTGAACCGCGCCAGGCGAATCGCGCCGGCGGCAAGCGGGGTGAAGCTGATGACGAGGCCGAAGACGCCGAGATGCTGGAGCTGGGCGAGATAGATCATGATCGCCGGCGCCACGCCGAAAGAGACCACGTCTGCCAGCGAGTCAAATTCAACCCCAAAGTTGGAGTAGCCGCGGGTGGCGCGCGCGATTTTGCCGTCGAGCACGTCGCAAACCGCGGCGATGATGATCAGCCACGCGGCGGCGCTGAAACGCCCCTGCGTCGAAAAAACGATGGCGAGGAAACCGAGAAATAGATTGAAAATGGTGAATAGGTTCGGCGCGACTAGTTGTTTACGTATCATGCTTAAGTTCTCCTATTATGCTCTCGCCCGCCTTGACCTTTTCCCGCAGGCGGACTTTCACTTCTGAATTCAATGGAAGAAAGACTTCCATGCGCGAGCCAAATTTGATCATGCCAAAACGTTCGCCGCGCCGGACGCGATGTCCTTCCCGTATCTCACAGACGATCCGCCGCGCCAAAATGCCGGCAATTTGCTTGAACACGATCTTGCTGTCCGGCGTTTCCAGCCCGATGATGGATTGCTCATTTTCCGTGGAAGCGGCAGGCTTCGAGGCCACGAAAAATCGGCCCTTTTTGTAACGGAAATATTTGACCTCTCCATCATCCGGCACGCGATTCACGTGGACGTTGAACGGCGAAAGAAAAATCGTGACTCGCCGGGTTCGCGCTTTGATAAAATCCGGCTCTTCCGTTTCGTCAATGCCGATGACCGTTCCGTCAGCCGGCGAAACCACCAACCCCATACCTGCTGGGATATCGCGCTCGGGATCGCGAAAAAAATATACGGTGAAAGCGGCAAGTGCCCAGAAAATCACCGCGAGCACTCTCAACATGATCGCGACGCTGCCGCCTTCCTGGCGATATCCCAGATATCCCAAGGTCAATAATAAAGCGATCGCGATCAACGCGCTTAAAATCCCGTAACCCTCACGATGCACAGGGATCAGACTTTTTCTCCTTCCAGTTCGATGAACACCCGGCGGCGCACTTCTTCATAATTTTTTTCCACGGCGTTCGGGTCCTGGCGCGACCGCTCGGCGTTGTATTTCTCGCCGGTTTCAGCGTCCCACCAGCGGCAATTGTCGAGAGACAGCTCGTCGCCGACCAGAATGTGATTTTTATAGCGCCCAAATTCGAGCTTGAAGTCCACCAGCTTCAGGCCGCGACGAATAAAAAATGCTTTCAAAACGGCGTTGGCTTTGGTGACGTACCGTTCGACCATTTTCAGCTCATCGGCGGTGGCCAGGCCAAAAGCGACGACATGGTGTTGATTGACCATCTGATCGTCTTTGGTGTTGTTTTTCAAATAATATTCAACAATCGGCTTCTCGAGAATTTCGCCGTCTTTCAGGCTGTAACGCTTGGCAAAGCTGCCGGTGGCAATGTTGCGCACCACGACTTCCAACGGGATAATTTGCAGCCGCCGGACGAGCATGCTGCTTTCGCTCACCCGCGAGACGAAATGCGTCGGCACGTTGAAACTCTCGAGATAACGGAACAGATGGGCCGAAATCTGATTGTTAATAGCGCCGGGCTTGAAAGCCTTGCTCCGTTTCGAGCCGTTCATCGATGGAATGTCGTCTTTGAATTCCATGATGACCTGTTCGGGATTCTCGGTATCGTAGAGAATTTTCGTTTTCCCCTCGAAGATCTTTTTTTTCTTCTTAATCGCCATCCTCTCTCCTATGACTTAGGCAGAAATGAAAGGCATCATCATTAAAGTTGGTTCGTGTTGGCTTGATGCGCACGACTATCAAGCGGCCTCCAGACCCAGCCGCCGGAAAATGGTGTCAACATGACGAAGATTTTTATGCAGATCGAAACAATGGCGAATTTCGCCGGCGCTGAGATGTTGCCGGATCGTCTTGTCGGCGAGCAGGCGTTCCAAGAAGCCGGCGGGCTTTCCACCCACGTTCAAATCTTCCCAAGTGGCCATGGCATGCGTTTGCACGAGGCGATAAGCCTCTTCGCGCGCCATGCCTTTTTGCGCCAGCGCCAGCAGCACCTGTTGCGAGAAGACCAGGCCGCCGGTGCGTTCGAGATTGCGCCGCATGTTTTCCGGATAGACTTGCAGATCACGGACGATGCGGGTGAATTGGTGCAGCATGTAATCCAGCAGCGCGGTGCTATCCGGCAAAATCACCCGTTCCACCGAGCTGTGGCTGATGTCGCGTTCGTGCCAGAGCGCGACGTTTTCCAGCGCCGCCATGGCGTTGGCCCGCAGCACGCGCGCCAAACCGGCGATGCGCTCGCAAGTGATTGGATTGCGCTTGTGCGGCATGGCGGAGGAGCCTTTCTGGCCCTTGCCGAACGGCTCCTCGGCTTCGAGAATCTCGGTGCGCTGCAAATTGCGAATTTCCACGGCGAATTTCTCGAGCGAGGCGCCGATCAGGGCGTTCGTGGCGAGAAATTCCGCGTGGCGGTCGCGCTGCAAAATTTGCGTGGAAATCGGCGCCGGCTGCAGATCAAGATGTTTGCAAACGTATTCTTCGACAAACGGGTCGAGGTGTGCAAACGTGCCGACCGCGCCGGAGATTTTCCCGACGGAAATCGTGTCGATCGCGCGTTGCAGCCGTTGGAGATGGCGATCAAGCTCAGCGAACCAAACCGCCATTTTCAGGCCGAAGGTCGTCGGCTCGGCGTGAACACCGTGTGAGCGACCGATGCACACGGTGTGCTTATGTGCCAGCGCCTGTTGGCGAACCGCCTCGCGCAACGCTTTGATTTTGTCAACGAGCAGCAGGCCGGCTTGCCGCATCTGCACGGCAAGCGCGGTATCCAGCAAATCCGACGACGTCATGCCGAGATGAATGTGGCGGCTCTCCGGCCCGACGTATTCGGCGACATTGGTCAAAAACGCGATAACGTCGTGCTTGACGGTTTCCTCAATCTCTAAAACTCTATGACTGTCAAACTTTGCTTTTTGTTTGATCACCTCGACCGCTGCCGCCGGCACCACTCCCAACTCCGCCTGCGCTTCGCAAGCAAGTATCTCGATCCGGAGCCAGATGGAGAGTTTGCTCTCCTCGCTCCAGAGGCGCGCCATTTCGGGGAGGGTGTAGCGAGGGATCATTTGTAACGATGCTTAGTTTTTCTTTTTTCCCGGCTTACGATTTGCTTCCAACACCAATTGAATCGCCTCGCGCAAATTCGCACGAGCTTCTTCCAAAGTTTTTCCCTGGGTGTTGGCGCCCGGCAATTCTTGAACAAAACCAATGTAGCCTAAAGGCACTTTTTGAAAAACGGCGGTCAAGTTTATTTGCATAAATGCTACTCCACTCAGATTGCGAAGTCTGCCAGCTCCTGGTTACCAACACTTCAATATCGAGATCAAGTTGACGCCAGTCTTAGGCAGCAACCTGGCTCACTGGCACAGCGCGGCGAGGAGCAGGAGCGCCGCGTAACAATCCTTCTGTACTCAGATCTTCATCAATGTCCGGCCAGTGAATGCCATAACCGGCGCCAGATATTTGCCAATTTGCCCGTTGTTCGGGCGTTGCATGAAGCAGCCTGGGATACCATACCAACGGCACGGTAATAGTGCACCCATCAATTAGGTCTACGGTTAAAGTGTCTTCAGAGGCGTGAACATCTTTGGCACGTGCGCCCGGTTTAATGCCCGAAGTAGTCATACCACGCCTCTAAAAATTCTTAAAACTGTGGGCATTATTCATGACTCCTTCTGATGCCATCAAGAATAAAAGCCAGATAACATCTAAATCGTCTGCTTCGCCTAGCGCTATTTCAGTTTGTACGAAGGATAGGCTGGGGATTCTGGACGCGGCAATACTAATTGGCGTTGAGGATCCACAACCAAATCAAGACTTTCTAACACTAGCTGACCAATGAGCGGCTCGCCTAAAATAGGGCCGACCAGACAATCGCAATGCGTCTTGCGATCTCCTATCAAAATGCTCAAAGGCCCGGCAACTTCCATTTCATCACGTGTTTCATTGGCGAGAGTAACGACCGCTTTGCCGGTTTTTGATATTCCAAGCTTGTCGATCACATCTCTTGGCAACATCAACATAACTGCGCCGGTATCTACCAAGCAGTCCACTTCAATAGGATGCACCTTTGACGCGATAGGATTTGCAACGATTGCTTTTGTGCGAACTTCGCCCATCTGCATCTCCTTAATATCATAAATATCATATCGTCTGCTTCGCCTTCTGCCAATCTTCCAGAAAACGCGCGATGCCGATATCCGTCAGCGGATGGCTGAAGAGCTGGTCGAAAACTTTGGCCGGAACCGTGCCGATATCCGCGCCGGCGAGCGCCGCTTCGACGACGTGAACGGGGTGACGGAGGCTCGCGGCGAGCACTTCGGTCTCGAAATCATAGTTGTCGAAAATCGCCACGATCTGCCGCACCAAGTCCATGCCGATGTGGCTGATGTCATCCAACCGGCCGAGGAATGGGCTGACGAAGGAGGCGCCGGCTTTGGCGGCGATCAAAGCTTGGCTGGGGCTGAAGATCAACGTCACGTTGGTGCGAATTTTCTCGTTCGAGAGCTTGCGCACGGCGACCATGCCTTCTTTGGTCATGGGAATTTTGACGACGATGTTAGGATGCAGCTTCGCCAGATCGCGGCCTTCACGGAGCATGCCTTCGGTGTCGAGCGAGACGACTTCGGCGTTGACCGGGCCGGGGACGACTTCGCAGATGTTGCGCAGAATGTCTTTAAAAGCGCCCTTCTCTTTGGCAATCAGCGAAGGGTTGGTGGTCACGCCATCGAGCAGGCCCATGGCCGCGACTTTTTTGATTTCATCGAGATTGGCGGTGTCGAGATAGAATTTCATTGTATGGTCTCCAAAATTTTAGATCCATTCGTTTGATGTGAAGCAGCCGATGTCCCACCATATCAACAACGGCTTGACTTTGCTCAAGAACGATGTAACCAATAAGTGGCTCATAAACACCATCATTGGGCTTCATATCCAAGAATAGAACTTCTGTAAAAATTGGTCGAAATCCTGCAATTTGCATTTTAACCGGACCATATATTTCGCCCCAGACCGGTTCTTGGGTTGCTGTTTCCAATTCAATTTTTTGTAGAAATTCGAGGTTGCCAAGACGATCTTTCCATGCACTTGGCAAGGTCAGATATGAAGCGCCGGTATCGATCAAAGCATCAGATTGGATGCTTTTGGTTGGATCGACGGCATTTTCTATTTTGACCGATGTGATGATTCTTCCCATAACTCTATTCAAATAAATCTGCGTGTGTGCCAGTTCTAATCAAAACGACTTCGCTTTCTCCCAACTCATAGATTAACAGCCAATCCGGAGCAATGTGGCATTCTTGTGAGCCTTTGTATTCTCCAACCAGCAAATGATCGCGATGCTTCAGGTCAAGTTTTTGTCCGCCGGCAAGTTTCTCAATGATATTTTTGAACTCACTGAAGTCCTTGCCACGCCTCTGCATGCGCTTGACATCCTTCTTGAATTGTGAAGTTTGTCTGGTTGCTCTCATCAGATGTTCAAGCTTTCAAAGAGCTCTTGTGGGCTATTAAAACTCTCAAGATTACGTCGCGCTTTAGCATCATCTAACGCTTTTCGTGTGGCTCGATTCGGGATTTTAGCCTGAAAAGGCAAGCCATTTTTCGCGCCAACCACCTGTTCGTAAAACAGTGTGATCGCTTGCGTCGTCGTCAACCCAAGTCGCTTAAATACTCGCTCCGCATTATTCTTGAGCTTGGGATCAATTCTTGCTGAAATAATTGCGGTTTTACTCATGAGTATCACCTTTCAATAAAACACCTTCTCCAAAAATAACCCGTGCGGCGGCGCGGTGAAGCTGGCCTCGGTGCGCTTCCGGCTTTCGAGAATTTCTTTCACTCGCGCCGGCGTGAGCTTGCCGCGGCCGACGTCGATCATGGTGCCGACGATGATCCGCACCATGCTGCGCAAGAAGCGGTTGGCGCGAATGATCAGCTTGAGGCGCTCGCCGGTGTCTTCCCACTCGATCAGCTCGACGCGGCTCAAATAATGCGGGTCCTCGGTGCTCGTGTCGCAGAAGGCACGGAAATCATGCTCGCCCAGCAAATGCTGCGAGGCCTCGCGCATGGCCGCCACCTCAAGCGGAAATTTGCAGAAGAACGCATAATGCCGGCCCACGGCCACCGGAAATCGGCTGAGCACATAGAAATACTGGCGGCGCACCGCACTGAAACGCGCGTGAAAATCCGGCAGCGCCAACTCGACGATTTTGACGACCACGTCGTGATCAAGAATGCCATTCAAAGAACGCGGAATATCTTTCAAAGGAAGCTCAACTGCCGAGTGAAAATTGATCACCTGCCCCAGCGCGTGCACGCCGGAATCCGTCCGCCCGGCCACGTTCACGCGAATCGCTTCGCGAAAAAGAATTTGCAGCGCCCGCTCCACCTCGCCCTGAACCGTTCGCATTCCCGGCTGGAGTTGCCAACCGTAGAATTTGCTGCCGTCGTATTCGAGGGTGAGCTTGTAGTTAAAAATCGCCGGCTCTTCCACTGACACATCTCTTTAAAATACGTCGCGCAAAAAAACGTTTCACTATCGCTATTTATCCCCCCTTTTCCTTCCACATCGGATTAACTTGCAACCACCCCGACACTAACGCTGTATAATCATTGAACTGCAAATCTTTCATCGTCAACCCGATCTTTTTGCAAAGCCCTGGAAGCTGCCGACGAAACTTTTGATAACGATTGTAAATGTAATCGGCGTTCGGCAATATTTGATCCGTCGCTTCAGGGTTCCGATGCAGCCAATTACGAACACAACGAATCGCCTCTCTTTTTTGGTTATGGTGCGCTTGAATATCTTGGCCGGCAATATCAGAGCAGAATTTTTGATATCGATAAGGCTCACGATCAAGGGCGAGCGCTCTTTTGTTGCGATGACGCGCAACGCCGAATCTTTTCGCGCCGAGAAATATGCCGAGCTCGAGCGGCATATTAAATCGCGGTAAATGATTTCTTTCGTCTAAACTGTCCGTGAGATATCATGGATTCCATATTTGCTCTCAGCGATAAGCTGATACAACTTTTGAATCCGAACTTCTGTCGCGTCTTCACTTTCCAAGGTTGATCTAGCTACGAAGCCACAGTCGTGAACCGCAAAAATCAACGCCTCGAAAATAGGTTTATAGGCTTCGTCAAAAGGAACATTCAGAAAAATAGAAACATCATATCTCATCCGGGCCATCGATACTCTCTTTCTCGGTTTTTCGTTACTTCAGGCCTTTTTAGCAGCTCTTATTCCTTTGGCTGCGGTTTTTCTTGCAACATTTGAACCGTTACGAAGGCCTTTTGGGGGAAGCTTGGATTTGGACCAAATTTCTGTGTAACCCGCTTTGTCCCACCTGTTGATCACGTTACGACGGCCTTTTTTGGGAAGCTTGGATTTGGACTGACGCTCAAGCTCCAGAGCGCGCACGGCCTGCATAACTTCGTCTACGGTTATACGTCCTTGGACCGCAGGATCTTTTATGGTTCTATAACGCATTGTCGTTCTCCTTTGCAATAAAATATCTCGTTAAGCGTTCCCCCGTCATTTTCGCAAAAAAGACGCTGACGCCAGGCAAACGTTTCAAAATGACGGCAATTTTTCAAAAACAACCGTCAGCATCACACAAACCAGAACACTCGTCGCCATCCAAAAATCCCGGCTCGCAAAACGCATCTCCCGAAAAGGAACTCTCCCAGTGCTGCCGCGATAGCATCTCGCTTCCATCGCAATCGCCAAATCATCGGCGCGGTGAAACGTCGCCACCATGAGCGGAACCAGCAACGGCACCAACGCCTGCACGCGCGCCAGCAGCGATCCGGAGAAATGCGCGCCGCGCGAGAGCTGCGCCCGGTGAATCCGCTCGGCCTCGTCGATAATCGCCGGCACGAAACGCAGCGCCAGCGTCGTCATAAACGCCAGCTCGTGAACCGGCACGCGCCAACGCTGCAAAGGTTTTAACAAACGCTCGAGGCCGTCGGTCAAGTCCGTGGGCACGGTGGTAAATGAAAGGACGCCGGTTATGATGATCAACAGCGCCAAACGCAGCGAATATTTAAATCCCATGAGCGCACCGGCCCATGAAATGGAAATGCCCCACACACGAAACCGGGGGTCCGTACCAACGTTATTCAAGCTTTGTGCTTCGGCATTTAAACCGGGGCTCAATGCGTGCAAAGCGATCGTAATCGCGAAAAGCCACAGGAAGGCGCGCAGGTTGCGCAAGAACAATTTTGGCGGCAATTGGGTTCGTTGCACGGCCACCGCCACCGCCAAAATCCAAAAACCCAGGGCAGGCCAGGATTCAACCCACATCAGCAATGACATCACCGAAACGCTCGCCAGCAACTTCAGCCGTGGATCAAGCCGGTGCACGCTCGATTGTCCCGGAAAATATTGCCCCAGCGTGAGCTTGCGGCTGATAAACGATCGCCGGCCCCGCTTTTGCGGGACGCTCGGAGATTTTGTCATAAAGTCTGGCCTCTACCCGGATTTAAGGCAAATATTCAGCAAATCCGGGGTATAACCTCATGGTCTGGCGTATTTTGACGTTTCAATATAAGAATTTTTTCGGCAAAATCAAACAAAAAACTCACAGCAAAAGGCGCTTAATAAATCTTATAACCGCCATTTTTCACTTGACTTTTTGCCGGATTCATAATATTTTGACAATCGTTTAATAACTGGCGCGTATTCAAGCCGATAAAGGCATTTTTATTAAATATTTATGTTCATGTCAATCCATCTGCTTCAAAGCGCGCAGGTGGATTCAACAAAGTTAGGCGGCAAGCAATTTCCGCCACCCAAGATTGGTATTTGAACAAGAGTGGCATCTACTTTATTAAGAAACTAACTTGATAGAGAGGGAGGTTCAGCATGTCAGAAGCAAAAGCGGCAGAAACCAAATTCAAGCCCTACATTCCGGCTGATCAAGCTCCGCCGGAGTTCACGGCCAAAGCCATTATTCTCGGCGCGATTTTTGGCCTGATTTTCGGCGCCGCGACGGTTTATCTGGCGCTGCGCGCCGGCCTCACCGTATCAGCCTCCATCCCCATCGCGGTCCTGGCCATCGCCGTGTTCAAGCGTTTCGGCAAATCCACCATTCTCGAAAACAACATCGTGCAAACTATCGGCTCCGCCGGTGAATCCGTGGCCGCGGGCGTGGCGTTCACGATTCCAGCGCTGATTTTTCTCGCGGGCGGCGAAGCGTTTTTCAACTACTTCAATATCTTCACGCTCGCGCTGGTGGGCGGCATTCTTGGCGTTCTCTTCATGGTGCCGCTGCGCCGCTCGCTGATTGTGAAAGAGCACGGCACGCTGCCTTATCCCGAAGGCACCGCCTGCGCCGAGGTCTTGATCGCCGGCGAAAAAGGCGGTTCGTTGGCGGGCAAAGTGTTTGCCGGATTGGGCATTGCGTTTCTTTATAAATCCCTCATGAGCATCCTCGGTTTGTGGAAGGATGTGCCGGGCTATGCCATGTCACGCACCTCGGCATTTCCGAACGCCAGCGTGGCCGCGGAGATCACGCCGGAATATTTGGGCGTCGGCTACATCATCGGCCCGCGCATTGCCGGCGTGTTGGCGGCAGGTGGCGTGCTCACCTCGCTCGTGCTCGTGCCATTGATCAGTTTTATCGGCGACGCCTTGCCAATGTTTCTCAAACCCGGCATCAATGATCTGCTCATTTCGCAAATGACGCCGACGCAAGTTCGCCTCGGCTATGCGCGCTATATCGGCGCCGGTGCAGTGGCGGCCGCGGGCTTGATCACGCTCATTCGCACGCTGCCCACCATCGTGTCGGCGTTTCGCGACAGCTTCAAGAACTTGAAAGACGCGAAAGCCGGCGTGGCGCTGACGCGCACCGAACGCGACATTCCGATCACCTACGTCATCGTTGGCTCGATCGCCCTCGTGCTCATCGTTGCCGTGCTGCCTCAACTCCCCGGCACTTTCCCCGGCACGCTGCTGATGGGATTGCTGGTGGTGGTGTTTGGCTTTTTCTTCGTGACGGTCAGCTCGCGCATCGTCGGCATCATCGGCTCGTCGTCGAATCCCATTTCCGGCATGACCATCGCCACGTTGATGGCCACCTGCTTGATCTTTGTCGGCCTCGGCTGGACGGGCGAAATCTATCAATCGCTTGCGCTGGCGGTCGGCGGCATCGTGTGCATCGCGGCAGCCAACGCCGGCGCCACGAGCCAGGATTTGAAAACCGGTTACATCGCCGGCGCGACGCCGATTTCCCAGCAGCTCGGCCTCGTCATCGGTGTGGTCGTCTCCACCTTCGTGATCGGTTGGACTTTGCAAACCATCGACAACTCAATGCAATTCGAGGGCGTCCAGCATGCGATCGGCACGGATCGCTATGCCGCGCCGCAAGCCACGTTGATGGCGACGATCGTCAAGGGTTTGCTCGCACAAGATTTGCCGTGGGGGCTGGTGTTTGTCGGCATGTTCATCTCCGTGGTGGTTGAATTGTGCGGCGTGCGTTCGCTGTCATTCGCCGTCGGCGCATATTTGCCGCTTTCCACCACGGCGCCGATTTTCGTCGGCGGCTTGATGAAAGCGTTGGCCGATCGCATGGCAGGACACAAAGCTGGCCATGAAGAATCCGAAGTCAGCTCCGGCATGCTCTACAGCACCGGCCTCGTCGCCGGCGGTTCGCTCACCGGTGTGGCCATTGCGCTGCTCAGCGGCATTTCCACCACCAGCGCTGACGGCACAGAAATTTCAATCTTGCGCTGGGTGCTGGATTTGGTCGGCGTTCATGGCTGGGAAAGTACGGGCGGTTGGGCAGACATCATCGGCATTATCTTCTTCGCAGGATTGTGCTTCATGCTGCTCCGCGCCGCGCGGCAGAAGCTGTAGGCGGCGAAGTCCGATTTGCGCAAAACAATGTTCCAAATTTTAGATATCTTACAGCGCAAATCGGACTTCACTATAGACATTTAAAGGCTGAACATGCTGAACGTGCTGTGGGATACTCGCGGTTATTTTTTTTGGCTGATGGTGGTTTCGTTATTCTGCTGGATTCTTGAGCGGTTGGCGCCGTGGCGGCCGCAACAGAAGGCATTCCGCGAACAAATCGGGCAGGATTTTTTTTGGCTGGTTTTCAACGGCCATTATGCCGGCGTGGCGATTGCCTTTGTGAGCAGTTGGTTTATCCAGCAGCTCAATCCCATTTTGGGAAAATGGAGTGTGCCTTCGCCCGAGTCGATTCAGCTTTTGGCCGGCAGTCCGTGGTGGGTGCAGTTCGCCGTTTTTCTCGTGCTCAAAGATTTTCTCGAATACCTCGTTCACAACCTGCTCCATCGCGTGCCTGTGTTGTGGGAATTTCACAAATTGCATCACAGCATCGAAGAGCTCGATTGGATAGGCAACATGCGTTTCCATTGGATGGAGATCGTGGTTTACAAAGCGCTCACCTATCTGCCGCTGGTGATGCTCGGCGTCAACGGCAACGTCATTTTGTGGATTGCCATCGTCTCGACGCTCATCGGCCATCTCAATCATTCCAACTTGAATTTCGATTGGGGCGTTCTGCGTTACGTTATCAATTCGCCGCGCATGCACGTGTGGCATCACGACGTGATTCTGCGCGGCCAGCACGGCAAAAATTTCGGCGTGGTTTTTTGTTTGTGGGATTGGCTCTTCGGCACGGCTTATCTGCCGACGGACAAAGCGCAACCCGAACGGCTCGGCTTTGAGAGCATGGACAAATTTCCCCAAGGCCTGTTGCCGCGGCTGATCTATCCTTTGTTTAAAAAATCGGCAACGATTCAGAGGCATAATGAAAGGCAAGGCGATTTAGAGCGAAATTATTAAAGCTTTTAAAGGAAATGACGGACGACGATCTTAAAGCCGTTTTGGCCTTTTTGCGCAGCATTCCGCCGGTCAAAAATCAAGCGCCGGTGCCGGTGCCGCCTCCACAGAGTGACTAAAAAGCAAACTAATTAGCTCACGGAATGGAATTCACACGGAAGTAAAAAATTTTTACAATTCTTTTCCGTGTGCTGTTCCAATTCCGTGAGCGATTATTTTTTTGTTGCGGTTCCCTTTTCGTTGCAGATCATTTTTTAAGCACAAAATTCAATGCCTCATCGCGCGTGGTTTAATTGGTTGCGCTTGTCGTTCGCCATTCTGATTTTTTCTCTTTCCCTATTATCCGTCTTTCGGGCGCCGACAAATTTTCTTTGGAAGCTGGCGATTGGAGCAACGGAATGGGGCCACATTCTCGCGGCGATGGCTTTACTCACATTGCTGCCTGGCTGGCGGCGCTCGCGAAAAGGTTGGATTGCCGGTGTGTTTGGCATCGTCGCAGCCGTACTGTCTTTGACCCCGCTCATGCGCGCGACGCTTGTTGCCCGCCAGCTTCCTAAGCAACTTCATGCCGCTTTTATTAAAACCACTCTGCTTGCAAATGACAACACCCCGGCACGACCTGAGCCATTTGTTGCCGTTGATCTTCTGCGCGGCGTCGATTCTCCAGAAGTTGACTTCAAAAGCTTGGCGTATTCCCAGGTAGCCTGTCAAACGCTTCGCCTCGATCTTTATCAATCGTTTTCATTGCCTCGACCCGCTCCGTGTGTGATCGTCATTCACGGCGGCTCGTGGCGCAGCGGTGACAGTCAGCAGCTCTCGCCGCTCAACACTTATCTCGCGGCACGAGGCTATGTCGTAGCGGCGATCAATTACCGCCTTGCGCCGCGCTGGCGATTTCCCGCGGCGCGCGATGATTTGATTGCTGCGCTGAATTTTCTCAAAGCGCGTGCAGATTCACTTGGCATTGATTCTCAAAGATTTGCTCTCCTCGGCCGTTCTGCCGGCGGCGAGCTGGCGCTATTGGTAGCTTACACCCAACATGATCCAGCGATTCGTGGCGTCGTGTCGTTCTATGGGCCGACCGACATGTATTGGAGTTGGGCACATCCCGGCAACCCGCTCGTCATCGACACGCACGATATTTTAAAAGCGTATCTCGGCGGCAGCCCGCAAGAATTTCCAGAGAATTACAATGCCGCCTCGCCGATTCAATTCGTCAATGCTTCGGCGCCGCCAACTTTGCTGATTCACGGCGGTCGCGATGAATTGGTTTCGCCGCGCCAAAGCGAACGGCTCGCCGAGCGTTTGGCAGAAGCCGGGGTTCATCATTTCGTTTTGAGATTGCCTTGGGCCACCCATGCCGGCGATTTCAATTTCAGCGGGCCATTTGGGCAGATCAGCACGTATGCCATCGAACATTTTCTGATTGCAATTACGAGCAAACGTTAGTGAGTTCGGAAGGAAAAATAACTAGATTTTGTCAGGAGAGAATAGCTTCGCCAATTTGACCACATTCAGCTTCAAATTAAATTCGCGCAGAACTTTGTCGCGGCCGGCGCGCTTCATTTTGAGACGTAAGGCAGGATCTTCGTGGAGCTTTTGCACGGCGACGCCAACGCGTTAACGTCGCCGGGTTGCACCAAAATTCAATGCCATGTTCTTTGGCACGGTAAAATGATACAACACCGTCTTCTTGCCGGTATTCACTAAAACGCCATCGGCCTCCGGCGAATCGGCGCCAAAATCATTGTCATTAATCACGGCAATGGTGGTATCATTCACGACCGTGATGCCTTCCGGCTTTTTATGCGAAGCGTCCCAGCCATTCGCCAGCAAATCCATATACAAAGCTTTTTGGACCGGCGCGATGCCGTTGGCAATGCAATTCTCAGCGTTTTCCAACTGCTCCAGTGTTTTGCCGTTGAAATTTTCCTGGGTGATCGGAGTCGCCTGTGCAATGTCGATCTTGAAAATCTTGGGCGCATAATCCGGAAAGGCGAACAAGATGGTTTCTTTGCCGGCATTGGCTTCGTTCGCATCGGCGTTCGGCCCGCGATCGGTGATCAAATAAAACTCGTTCTCGGAGCCGCGGACATAATGCAGGCCGGAAATTCCACCTTCGCGAATCGTCACGCCGTTGTGCGTGCCGATCACCGGCGGCGTTTTGAGCTCATACTTCACGAGCTTGATTTCTTGAGCATGCGCGCAAATTGCCAAACTCAAAGAAAACGAAATTGCAGTGAAAATCTTTTTCATTTTTTTATCTCTTAGAATAATACTGACGTACCTGCCGGAGTGGAGAAACAGAATTTATTGCTATTGCTACCGCCGCTGTCGATAGAGCAACGGATCAACCACGCCCACCATGGCATCGACGTCGAGCCGGTAGTGCAGAAATTGATTGATTCTTCTCGCTTGCTCGGTCGGATTGGCGATGACCGCGCCATAATCGACGTAAACGACTCCCGTGTTGGCTTGTTTCTTCAAGCGGCTGTCGAGCCAAACGAGATGCCGGCGAAACAGCTCGGCCAGCCTTTTTTCGCCGGTCCGGTTGGCCGTCTCGCCGCGGCGAATGAGCATTTGGCGCTGGGAGGCGAGGGTTTCCTCGATCTGGCGCTGCATGAAAATCACCTTATAGTCATAATTCGGCGGCAGGTGTTTGAGCAGCTCCGAGATGATTTTCACGGCCTTGCCTCTGGCCTCCGGCAGCCAAGATTTGTCGCGCGCAATCTGCTTGACGCGCTCAAACTCGTAATAGCCCTTAGGATTGTCCGCATCGGCAGCGCGAATGTGATCGGTTAAAACCGGCATGCCGCCGGCTTCGAGCATTTTCATCATCATCGAAGTGCCGGAGCGCGGCAAGCCGGAAACAATCGTGATCACTTCATTATTCATAACGATCATTCGCGCCTTTGCATCTCGTATATTAAAAGTGAACTTTCATTCTCTCCGCCTTTATGAATATATGCAAGATAATTATGGCAAGATGACTAAGGGCCCTTTTAATCATTTTGCCACAATCCCTGGCCTGCGGCAGGGCAGGCATTTTGCAAAAAATATTTTGGCGAGCTTTTGCGTCTTGTAAAGTTCTTTGCTTTTCTGCACCGGTTTAGATTTCAATTAATGATCCGCTTCAATCAAGTTCTCAATAACTCGTATCCCCGCAATAAAACCACACGGAACCACGTTCCCGCGAGCAAAGAAGTGACGATCGCAATCAAAACCAAAGTGACGAAAAAGCTGGCATTGATAATGCCGAGATCGTAAGCAATGGTCGCCAGCACGATTCCCGGCCCCCCTCTGGTGTTCATCGCAATGGCAAAATTAAAGCTTGACAGCCAGTCTTTTTTGATCAGCCGCGCCGCGATCAGCGTGCCCGTTGTTTGAAACACGGTGGTGAACAGCAAAAAGAACAGAAAAAATTTGGGATCGAATTGGTGAATCAAATCCAGTTTCAAGCCGACAACGGCGAAATACAGCGGCGTAAAAAAGGCCAACGCGATTTCTTTGATATGCGCCTTCTCCTGGCTGAAACTCGCTTCCGGCAAGACGCCGATGGCGACGCCGGCCAAAAACGCGCCGAAAATGATGTTGACGTTCAACAAGCTCGCAAACGCCGAAAACAAAAAGCAGAGAAATAAAACGTACCCGGCGCCCGAAGACTTCCTCAACAAATTATAGCGGTTGCCGTTCAACAGCGGCAGCAGCTTGGGCATGAATATCGTCGAGACGCCGAGAAAGGCGAACGTCATCGTGACCGTCGAAACGACGTGTGAAAGAGAAAAACTCGCGGCGCTCACCAGGCCGGTGGCAATCGCCAGGGCGATCCACAAAAACACGTCGTGAATGGTCGCGGTCGTCAAAACGATTCGCGCAAACCGCGTGTTCATCATATTCAAATCAAGAAAAATTTTCGAGATGACCGGGATCGAAGTGACGGCGACGGCGATGCCGATGACGATTTTCAGCGCCAGCATGTTTTGTTTTTCACCCAGGAGCGGCGAAAAATCAAAAAAATACGGCGCCATCCATCCGGCGGCGAAAGGAACCGTCGAGCCGACGAGCAGCGCCACGATGATTTTTTTGTCGTCCCGGTCAAAGGCCATCTTGATCTCGAAGCCGGACACAAACATCAGCAGCACCAGGCCGAGCCAATAAACGATCGAAATTAATTTTCCTTCGAACTCAAAGGCGTTGAACAACCACGCGTAAGTCGCCGGCGAAAGATGGCCCAAAACCGTCGGCCCGAGCAGCAAGCCGCCGCCAATTTCACCGATGACTTTGGGAAGCTTCAGCCGGCTGAAAACGTATCCGAGGCTGTGCGCCAGAATCAGCAGCAGGGCGATAGCGAAAAAAAACCTGGTCAGCTCGTGCTCGGCCAGTGTGATCGAGTTGGCGCTCATTCAAATGGACCTCATTTTTGTAAAATAATGGTAACTCAGTTTCAATTCCATGATAGTTCGATTCAGACGCCGTTTGCCGCTCAGAACAGCGAGAAAATGGGGCTGTTTCAATCCCACGAGGGTTCGATTCAGATAAAAATGAACCCATTTTTGTAAAATAATTATAATTCAGTTTTAATTCTACGAGGGTTCGATTCAGACGTTCATCCGGCCGGCCTTTGCTGCCGTAGCGACTGTCGCCCTCCCTTCATCGTCACGGCGTCGATTTCAGCGGATATTTAGGCAGGTAGTTGTCGCTTCCAGCTTGCGCCTATTCATTTGGCTTCCTTCAGATTCAGAGATAACATATCAATAAAAAACCGGCCGATTCTCAGAAATCTCTCTCATCAACATTTCCTGCACGATGTCGCGCAGAATCCAATTCGGCAGCGTTTCGTTTTTGGCCAGCGCTGCTTGAATCGCCTTGTCGCTCATCGCCATCGTTTTTGCCGATTTGGATTCAAAATATTTTTGCGTTTCCGGGTTGTATCCAATCGCATCGAAAAAGACCGGCGTGATGCCGATATCGCCGAGGCTTTTGAAAAGCTCGCGCGTTTGCGCCTGATCATAAAAGCCGTCAAAGTGGCCGTGGTCGCATTCAATGACGAAATGGCTGCAACCCATGTTTTTGTAGCAGAGCGCATGAAAAACCGTTTCGCGCGGGCCGCAATAGCGCGGGTAGAACAAAGAGCCGCCCAACACGACTTTGCCCGATGGATAAACGTCGTTATGGAGCAAAAGCTGGTAGCTGTTGAAAATCGGCGGCGGCAGAAAATCGCCGGCTTGCTGCGGACCCATGACCAAGCTGATGTAGAGGCCGTCGGCGTGTGCGGCTTCAAGCGCGCGCAGTTGCGCATATTCGTGCAAGCGATTCGGCAAATGGCCGGCATGAAAGCCGACCACGCGGCTCCAGCCTTTTTGCGCAAAGATCACGCGCGTCTGGCTCGGGCTTAATTCGTATTGCGCATACGGCGAGGCCATTTTTTCCACGAGCATGATCTCGCCCGCAACGAAACGGCTGCCGTTCTCGGCCAATTTTGCGACACCGGGATGTTTGCGCGCCGTTGTGCCGAACCATTTCCGCGCCACTTCCTCAAAATCGAAAGCGTAAATCTCGCTGACGTTCATTGCAGCATAAATTTTGTCATTAGCATCCGTCAAGGCGATGCGATCACCCGCAGCAATATTGGTGAGAGCGCTTTCATGGGCTTGCAAAACCATCGGCATCGTCCACACCTGGCCGTTGAGCAGCCGGTGGTGATCGAGCACACTCGCCAGCTCCTTGGCACTCATGAAGCCGGTGAGCGGCGAATACACGCCGTTGGCGATCTGGACGCAATCCATCAAGTCCGTGTCTTGCACTTGCAGTGTCCGCAAGTTTTGCAAGCTCCGACTTTCCTTAGTTCCAAATAAAAAGGAAGGTCGGGGTAAGGCGGGAGAATTCATCTCCCGGCTTTCGCGGCTCACGAGAAAACCGCCGTGCGGCTCAACCAAAGTCGAAATCGGGGCGGAGGAATAATGCGTCGGCTGCCAGCCCTGATTTTTTTCGTACTCCCGAATGACCTTCTTCACCATCATGGCCGCAGCCACGGGAAAAGCGCCGATGGCGGTTTCGGCAGCGAGCACCAAGCCGTCAGCGCCATCCATCATCGTGTTGAACACGTCATTGACTTCGGCGCGCGTGGGATTCGGCGAGGTCACCATCGATTCGAGCAGGTTGGTGGCGACGTAAATCTTTCTGCCGACCAGTTTCGCGTGGCGAATAATATCTTTTTGCAGCGCCGGAATCCGCTCGATATTCACTTGCCGCGACAGATCACCGCGGTCGATGAGCAAGGCATCGGATCTCGCCGCGATTTCCGGAAGATGGCGCAAGCCGCTCAAACATTCGATTTTCGAGGTCACCATCGCCTCCACACCGGCCAGAGCGCGAATTTCATCCACGTCCGCGGCACGATTGGCAAACGACAGCGCCACAAAGCGAACGCCCATTTTTTTGCCAATGGCCAACGCCTGTTTGTCTTTTTCGGTCATGGCGGGCATTTCGACGTCGCGCTCCAGCAACGTTACGGCTTTGTTCTGGCCGATCTCGCCGCCATTCAACACCCAGAGCACGACCCAATCGCTCTCAACGGCAACCACCTGCGCCAATACCTCCGCATCGATCTTCAAGAGATCGCCGACGATGAGCTGTTTCGCGATATAATCCGGATGCAGATTCAAATCATTGGCATCGCCGGGCACGCGTTTGTAGTGGACGCGGATCGTGCTGTTCTCGCGCACCACGACCTTGCCGCCGGCGAGATCGCTGGTGCGGACCTGTGCGCCTTCGGTATCCAAACATACCGGCACTTTGGTGCGGGTTTGAATGTATTCCAAAATTTCTGCAACTTTTTCCAGCTTGGTGTGCGACAAATTCAAGCGAAACAAACTGGCGCCCAATTCCTCCAGCCGGCCGATCACCCGGTCATTCAAAGAAGAAGGACCGAGTGTGCACCAAATTTCTTTGCTCATGAATTTATAACCTCAAAATGGTATGGTCTTGCCTGAACTAATTTAGCCATCGCCCGGATGTCATACCCGGCTCTGCAGCAGGCCAGGGCTGGAAGTATCTGTTCATCTCAAGCAATGTGCTCAATATTAAACAAAATCTACGGGATGCCACGGTAACACTTTACGAGTTACTGATTTATTGGAAATAGAGCATATCGACACCCGAAACATATTTCGAGCTTTTGGTGACGCGAAACGGAAAATAGCGCGAAATCGAATCGGCGTGGAAATCTTTTTCGTTGCTGTATTTCAATTCGACGATGACGTTGTCCCGGTCGATCGTTTTGTGCAAAAAAGTGTTGCCGCGGGCTTTGAGACGGTAAAACTCCAAATCCGAGTCAATCGTGATGCGGTAATGGCGATTGGCCGATTGAAAATAGCGGCGGCGATAGCGATTGAGCAGCGTGGGTTGCACGGCAAATAATTCCGTTTTCAGCTTGAACGGCAGCGCCGAATTTTTAAAAACCTCGATGGCTGTGCCGAATTGAAAATTTTCATCCAGTGCAAACGGCGCGAGTGGATAACTTTCTTTTCTGCCGACAAAGCCTTCTTTTATTTTCAGCTCCAAAACCGGCTTGTCAATGTGCACCAGCAAATCGCCGTACCAGCGAATGCGGCACTTTTTTCTTTGTCCCAATCCATCGACCGTCGTATAAAAGTATTGCAACGACGGCGTATCGAAATAAATATTATTGATCGGCGCCAAAGCCAAGCCCGATGCCGATCGCCAGAAACAAATATGCCAGCTCCTCCGGCTCTTTGATTGCAGCGCGGAAGCGCACGATGGAAAGCGCGCCGACCAAGCCGAGTGACAATGCCAGCGAGGCCTTGACGATGGTGATGATCAACATCGTAGTCATTGTGATCATGACAAAATTCCGCGCGAACATTTTGCGGTTGGAAAGCGCATGGCCGTATTGGGCGTAAACCAGGCTCAACAGATAGGCCAGAACGGCCGAGAACACCAGATTCACCACGAAGCCCAAAACGGAAACCTGAGTTTCTTTTTCAATACGAACAATAAAATCCTGTGCGGAAGGCCCGGCAATCTATATTATCAGATAGCGGCATTAGGCTGGGTTCACTCTCGAGCAGGCAATGCAAAAACAGCGTAAAAATGATGAATAAAGAAAAATTTTGCCACGGTGGGATTAATGTGAGATTTCAGCATGAGGCGGCGTTGACCACTCGCATTTTCCCTCACCTTGACTGAATTATGAAAAAATGCAATGTTCGTGGCCAATCCCTGGCAGGAGATAGATGAATTATAACACAAATTTAAGCGTACCGGCAAACAAGGGGGGTTGCAGAAAAAATAGCAGGCTATTTCAGAAAGCGCAAGAGCTTATTTCAAATAGAGTATTTTACCGGCGCGGGAGTAGCTCTGGAAAAAAACTTTGTAGAAATAGAGCCCGCTCCCGACCGGCTCACCATTGTCATCCGTAGCATTCCAATGGGTCACATGGGTTCCCGAGGTTGAAAACCCGGTGTGAATCGTTCGAATCTCCCGGCCGACAACGTCGGTGATAACGACTTTGATTTCTCCGGGCTGGCCGAGATTGAATTTGATCGCGGTGTTGTTATTGAAAGGATTGGGGAAATTACCCAGCAGTTGAAACTCATCCGGCATGACCGAAGCCGCAGACTGTTTGACGCCGGTAACCATGCCTTGGCCTTCTTTGATTTTGATGGTTTGATTGGCCGCGACATTCACGACCGTCTCTTCGTTGCCATTGGGCCACCGAACCGCAATCTCCTCGATCATCGGCGCCTCGGCCAAGCCGAAGTGCAAAGGTTTGATGCTCTGTCCGAGAAAACTCACGCCATCATGTTGCCGATAATAATTTTTGCCGCCAGCCGTGAGTTTGACAACGGCGCCGAAGGCATTGCGGTTGGAGATTGTGCCTTCCAATTGAATCTTGAGCCAGTTCTGCGTGTGGCTGCGATTTTCGTAAAGGTAAGGCTCTTGCTTGCTATTCGAAACCAGCAAATCCAGATCACCGTCATTGTCATAATCGAATACGACTAAGCCCAAGCCATCGGCCCAGCCTCCGGCGCCGCATTGCGCCGAGATATTTTTGAACAAGATCGTGCCCGTTTCCATTATATTCTCAAAGAAAAAGTTGGACGTATCTGCAGCGCGGCCGTTGAAATCAAACCCGTTCACCGCGTAGAGATCGAGGTCCCCGTCGTGATCGCAATCGAAAAATTCATTGCCCCAGCCCCAGCCGGCGATGGCCACGCCCATTTCCGCGGCACGATCCACAAAGCGCCCCTGGCCGGTGTTGGTGAATAATGGATTGGTCTCGTTGTCGAAAACCGCCAAGCCTGAAATATTGGTCACATAAATATCGAAGAATCCATCGTTGTTATAATCCCCAACCGAAACGCCCATGCCGTTGCCGGGGCTGATCAAACCAAACTCCTGCGTCGCTTCGCGAAAGGTCTTGTTGCCAAGATTGAGAAAAAATTTGTTCGGCGCTTTGAAATCATCGACGACGTACAAATCCGGCAGGCCGTCGTTGTTGGCATCGAGTGGAATCGACGTCCAAGTTGCCAGCTTGTTAATCAGGCCGCTCTGTTGCGTTACATCGGTAAAGGTGCCGTTGCCGTTATTTTCATACATGGTATTGGCGCCGCGCCAGGCGCTGACGTACAGATCGAGATCTCCATCCAAATCATAATCCCACCACACCGCGCTGGAATGGCTCCGGCCGGCTTCGCCGCCGACACCGGCGGCTTGCGTGACGTTGGCAAAAGTGCCGTCACCCTGATTATGATAAAGCTCGTTGAGGCCGTAATTGGTAAGAAAAATATCCGGATAACTGTCGTTGTCATAATCTCCCCAAGCGGCGCCAAATTTGTATCCCATCTCGTTGAAGGGTTGCCCGGCAACACGGCTGATGACGCCGGTTACAGCCGTGACATCAGTAAAAGTGCCGTTGCCCTCGTTGCGAAAAAACCGGTTCCACGTGCTTGCATCATCCGCATTATATTGTTGATTCGCCACGAAGTAAACGTCCAAGTCACCGTCGCGATCGTAATCTGCAACGGCGACGCCGTTGTTTTTTTTAATCACGGACATGCCGGCTTCTTCGGTCTTTAACAAGAAGGTTTGAGCAGAAATCTTTGTCGCCTCCCAACGGCACAGGCAGAATACGGTGAGCACAGTCGTAGCGGTTTTCATTTTATCTAACCTCCGCGCTTAGTCGATTTATAGTCAACTCTTTGCAAAAAAGCAAAGACACAAACGGGGTTCTCTTTCGTCAGATAGCCCCGTTTGCGCATGGCCAGCCTAATGGTGAATCATTAGGCTGAAAAATGTAAGCGTCATAAATGACGCTAAAATTTCGAGGCTGATTTATCGGCCTTTCGTTTTTTAGCTGTGGAATTTATTCCACAGCTATTTCACGAGCATCATTTTCTTCGCGATGATGCGGTTCCCTTGCTGCAAAGCATAAAAATACGTGCCGCTGGTGACACCGGACAAATCAACGCCAACAGTATGAGGGCCGCCGTTCATGGCAATGTTGTCAATCACGGTTTTAACAAGCTGGCCGGAAATATTGTATATCTTCAAGCTCACAATGCCCGGCTTATCCAGGGTGAATTTGACCGCTGTTGCTGGGTTGAAAGGATTGGGATAGTTTTGCGCCAAGTCGAATCCACGGGCGACTTCGGAACGTCCTTTTTCGGCAACGCCGGTGCGAAGATTGTTCTCCACAAAGGAAACGCCCAGAACATCGATGGTATTCCACACTTGGCCGCCGGGATTGCCATTCGGGCCAAATCCCCGATTTTTGAGCAATTGGATAGCGCCATAACCTACAGAGGAAAGCGGCGTATCAATATCGATCAAGCTGAATTGCGCCGGCACCCGCTCGCCGCCTTGAAAGTTGAACGTGTTGCCAGTGGTCGGCGATTTGATGGCGTTCCAGCCAATTCGGCCCTCCAGGAAATAGCCGTCTTCATCAGCATTGAGAGCACCGACGATTTCAACATCGGCGCCTTTCACTTGGCCGAGCGCAGCCGGCATAAACACAATCAGCGCCGAGGTATCAGCCTGCGCATCGTACCGGACAAAAAGATGAACTTCATATTTGCCGTCGGCCTCATCATAAAAGGTCGTTCCGTGATCCGGACCATTAAGCGCACCCGGGGCGAGTGGGACATTCGACAAATAAATCTCAAGCCCGTCGCCGAACCAGGCCGAGCCAGCCGCGCCAGGAAGGGTGTCGTTGATTACGGCGGCGAAATACAGATTGTCCTCATCCCACATCAACGCCATCTGGCCGGACAAATCGACGTCACCCGTCACCGGGAAATTGACTTCCGTGCGCCCACCATCCGGTTCGGTGGTTTTGTTCAGATCAACCCAAAAAACCAGATTCCATTCGGACAAATCCGCATCGATGACGACCGCATCATCCGGCCTTTTCATGAACGGCTCGTTGAGGTACGTAAAAATCGTATCCAGCTCTGCAGCGTTTGCCGCCGCATCGGACCGGACATCCATCACCTCCCAAACCGGACCGCCAGGATTGCCATTGGGGCCACGGGTGGGGTCGACAGGAAATTGAAGAGCGCCATATCCTACAGAAGAGAGCGGGGTATCGATATCAATCAAGCTCCAGGTGGCTGCTACCCGCTCGCCACCTTGAAAGCTGAACGTGTTGCCGGTGGTCGGCGATTTGATGGCGTTCCAGCCAATTCGGCCCTCCAGGAAATAGCCGTCTTCATCAGCATTGAGCGCGCCGTCGATTTCAACATCGGCGCCTTTCACTTGGCCAAGCGCAGCAGGCATAAACACAATCAGCGCCGAGGTATCCGCCTGCGCATCATACCGGACAAAAAGATGTACTTCATACTTGCCGTCGGTTTCGTCATAAAAGGTCGTTCCGTGTTCCGGACCGTGAAGCGCGTCCGCGGCGAGCGGGACACTCGACAAATAAATCTCAAGCCCGTCGCCGAACCAGGCAGAGCCGGCCGCGCCCGGAATGGTGTCGTTGATTACGGCGGCAAAATACAGATTGTTTTCATCCCACATCAACGCCATGCGACCGGACAAATCGACGTCGCCGGTCACCGGGAAATTGACTTCCGTGCGTCCGCCATCCGGCTCGGTGGTTTTGTTCAAATCAATCCAGTAAACCAGATTCCAATCACCCAAATTCGCATCGATCGTTGGCAGCGTTTTGGCCTTGACCATAAACGGCACTGATACCGGTGCTTGGGCCAAACCGGCGCCCGCCACAAGCAGGACAGGAACAATAGCAAGCAGGATTCTACGTGACATTTTTCACCTCGCTTTGGTAAAAATGGTGAATAAATTGTTAGAGTATCCTCGCGATACTCTTCCTCACAACAAATATTAACTTGTTTAGGGTTGCGCATCCCTCCTTTCGTAGTTAAAATTCATTCTTTCACTGACGGCCGAAATACCGCGCCCCATTCTTGCCCATAGCGATCCGGCTCGCACCGGAAGCATTTTCATGGTTGACATAAAGGTATTGATCATTTCCCCAAACGAAATTGCTGACCTGATACTTGAGGACGCCTTTATACAAGGCCTCCGTGCTTCCATCCGGATGGACGACTAAAATGGGATCCGGTTGCTTTCTCTCCGCGGCGACGTACATATCTCCATCCTCTGCAAACGTCATGTCGCTTATCACCGCAGCGGAAAACTCACCCGCGTCGGCCCAATTAAAATAAAGCTCATTATTGCCGAGGGCGCCGTCCGCAGCCAGGATTTGATTTCTCCACACGCCGGGCTGGGCGCCGGCGGTGGCGACGTACACATATCCATTGAAAACTCGGACGGACCTAATGACGAGACTCGCATATTGTCCCACACTCCGAATGGCGCCGCTCGAATTGCGCACAAACAACCCGCCGCTATTGCCGCCGCCAAAAATATTGCCATTTTCATCGAAGTCAAAAAAAGACACCGACACACCCGCAGGAAATCTAAAAAACTCCTGGGCGGTGCCGCCACCGGCAGCGATTTGATAGAGCCGGATGTTATTATTCCTTTGCACGTACAATGCTCCTCCAGGCCCGATTCGCATGGTTGAAGCAGTCGGAAAACCCAACGTGGCGTAGGCCGAGGCCTGCCCATCCGGCGCTAATTTAACGACGGTGCCGGAAGGACTGACGTAAAGATTTTCCTGTGCATCCATGGCAACCGCATTGACCAAGCCGACTTTTCCATACGGAATACTGATCGGCTTCAGGGCATAAGGCCGCGCGTATTTTACCGGCAAAAAGGCATTCTGGACGATAACACGAATAGTTACGTTTTCGGCGACGGTATCAGCGGCGACAACGGTGAGCTGCGTGCTGGAGGTTTCCAAAACCACGGCGGGAACCGTGCCGAAATAGACGAAATTCTCGCCAGCATTCGGTGAAAAATTTTTGCCGATCACCCTCACTCTTGATACACCTGCGACCGCCGAATCAGCCGGCTCGATCGCAGTGATTTCCGGGGTTAACGCGCCTGTTGCATTCGGATCGAAGATGGCAGCCGGCTCTTCGTTGTTGCAGGCGGACAACGCGGCCAAAATCGCCCACGCCGTCACCAAGATGGCAAATTTATTTTTTAAAGAATTCATGTTGCGATCTCCAAATGACGTAAGAATTGAAACCATCTGAACAGCCGTCCCGCCGGTGAGTTTGCCATTGCATCATTTTGAGAAGCGGGCCGTAACCCGTTGCACCTCGTCAAAAATGCCGAACGGCGTGTAGGCATAATCCACCTGCAAGCCGAACCGGGAAAGCCCAAACCCAAAGGCCACATCCTCTTCGTCGTTTTTAGTAACAAAGCCGCCGCGGAGCGAGAGCACGCTCAGAAACTTGTATTCCAATCCGAAGCTCACCTGTTCGGCGTGGGAGCGCTCGTTGGTTGCCTGGATGGACAGGAGAACAGCATGATCCTTGCTATTAAAACTGGTCAGGTCAACGAGATTCATCGAAGCGCCGAGGGAAAAAACCAGCGGCAATTGAAAGCTCTCCTGCGCGTATTCGATTTCTTCGGAAAAATTTCTGACCGAGAAACCGAAGGCCAGGCTTTTCAAGCCGGTCTTGTAGAGCGTGCCAAAATCAAAAGCCAGGACTTTCACTTCATTATCGGCTTTTGTCGTTGTGCTATCGGTGACGGGAATGAGGTTGTTCCCGAGATCTTGTCTCACCCATTTTATCTGGCCGCCAACGCCGAACCGGTCGGAAAGCATTCTGCCATAGCCCAGCCCGATGGCAAATGCGGAGGCAGAAAGATTGCCCGTGTCTATGTAACCCAACTTGCTGTTCGGATCGGGGTCGACGATGGTTCCGAGGATTTCGCCGTAATCAACAGTTTGCACGCTGAGGCCAAAAACACCATATTCTCCTCCCGCCGGCCGGAGCGACAGACTGACTGTACTGTGATTGATGTCGGCAATCCATTCATTGAGGCTAAACGTCGCATCAACAAAGCTCGAGGTGAAACCCATGGCGGCGGGATTGAAGAAAAGCGCGCTGGAGTTGGACTCGAGGCCGGTCATCGTGCCGGCCAAAGCCGCCGCGCGTGCGTCAGATATCACGCTCAAAAACTGCAACCCGGTCTGCGCCAATTTTTCACGATCTTGGGCCGGCGCATTGCTTGGCAGGCCAACGGCGAGCACCAACGCGACGATGAGTTCAAAGGCATATTTTTTCATTGTTTCTCTCCAAACATTGGGCTTTATTCTTGACTCGCGTAAAGGGCGTTATCGAATGACGATAAATTTCCGGAAGATGGCTTCGCCCTTTCTGAACAGCAGCTCGCCGGTTTCCTGACTAATCAAATCTCTGGGGACTTCGAAGTGGACGATATAAACGCCACTGACAATAATCTGTCCCGATGAAGTCAGCGAGTTCCACAGCTCATCGGCGGTACCATTGGTATGCTCGATCGTTTGGATCAAATCACCGCGCTCGGTATAAATTTTAATCGTGCATTCGGGCGGCAGCCCGAAAAATGCGATGCGGTCCGGTGCTTGATTGCCAAATTGCAAACTGCTCGCCCGGATATGAAAAGGGTTGGGGACGACTCGAATCGCCGACAGGCTATTGGCGGCTGGCCGGCGCAAGAACGCCGGCTCGCTGGTCTTGGTGTAAAAGCGGCTGCTAATCAACGACACCCCGGGGTTGACGTCGTTGGTCGAGCCGTCATCGAAACTTTCAATATAATAGTAGTAATCGAAGCCACGGCGCGCCGAGGTATCGTCAAAGCGATGGACGATATTAGGAACTTGGGTCTCAAAAACCTGCTGGTAAAACGTATCCGGCTTCGCAATAGCGCGATAGACCCGGTAGCCCTTAAAGTTCGGCCAAGATTCGGCGTTATCCGACCAAGTCAACACCACGCGATCACCCCCGGATTGCACCTCAAAAAGTTTGGGTGGCGGCGGCGATTGTGGAATGTCGTAGCTGTTGCGAAAATTGCTGATCGCGCGCCTAAAAGTTTGAAACAACGAATCCTTGCCGGTTTGGACCCATTGTTTCTTGTATTCATTAAAATCCGTCGTCGTGGCGCCGTTGGGAAGAGTCAACGTCGGATTTCCAGTGTTTGAATGCCATTTGTACCAATTTGTGCCGACCTCGACGCTCTTTTGCCGGCTTATTCCTGCAACCGCTTCGGCGATGACGATGCGAATGCTGTCTCCCGGCTCAAGATCATAAGGCCCGAAACCTTGCGCTTGCTCGTAACCGCCCAAATCGGTGCCAAAGAGATTGGCAAATCCGTTTCCCACTTCCTGGGCATGGGTTCTGGCGGGATGGCCTGCCGACATGGCGCGGTATTTCGCCGACATCAAATCGGCGTCGAATTGATTGGAGGACGGGCCGAGAAAGTTCGTGGTTGAGCCGGGATACTCTCCGCGATCGGCGCTGAGATACATCGTTGTTTTCGGTTGGAACTGGTCATCGGATTTATCGGCCGCCGACTTGTCGGCATGGAGCACGGCGTTGCCGATATACTGCACGCCGGCCAAACGGCCGTCATTGGGGTTGGGAGCGCCCCAGTCATCAACCGCGCTGCGCGAATGCGGGCCGTACCACGAGTATAGCGCGCGAAATTCAAAATTAGGTGCATTGGGGTTCTGTCCGACCACGTCGTGTACCGTGTTTCGTCCCCAATTGATATTATTTTCCGGCGCCCATCCCAATTGAAACGCCTCGTGCCCGCTGGCTAAGCGCCATTGAAAATGCGCCACAAAACCGGTCAATCTTTTGGGAACGGCCGTCCCATTATTATCGATGATGCCGGTGTTTTTGAACACATATTCATAAACGAGATAATTGTCGTGATTCTGTTGCGCAAACGCCATCAGCTTGCGTGTCACCGTGACGCCAATCGCGGTATGACTGGTGTTGACGATCATGCGGTCGGCCTTCAACTCCGGCTCGACCTCATCGACAAGATCTTCAAAGGCATTCTGGGAGGCTATCGTCCCATCGACAAAAACCGTTGGGGCTAAAAAACGGCCGATCAACTTCATGTCTCGTGGAAACACCTCCCCAGGGATAACAACGTTTCCTTGCCGCGGCCCGACACCGACGACCTTGTGCGGGTAGGTGACGTTATTCCGGGAATCCAAAAAATTGGTGACGCCAACCCACATTGCTTTGCCAACTTCGCAATCTTGAAATTGAAAATCCGCCGGCCATCGCAAGCCGTCTTGTTGTTTGGTTAAATCGCCCGGCACCCGGCCCAGCTCGATTTCCGCGCCCCAACTCGAATACCAGCTATGTAGTGAGCCCACCCGTAGCCATTTCACTCGTTGGGCTTGTGCGAACGCGAGGTCGTGTCTCGCAACCACCGCGGCAAGAACGGCGACTAAAATAAGCACGTCGCGGCGTGAGTTTCTCTTGGTGTTTCGCATGTCATTCCTCTCATTACTTATGTCATTCAACGATTCAAGGCTGAAGCTCAAAACTTGAACGAGGTGGTAATCCCGATGAAAATATCCCGTGGGCTCAGGAACGTAAACGAGGCTTGATTGGGCATGTCAATGTAAGCTTTGTTGTCCAAAACTTCTTTCAACTTGCTGCTGGGAACTTCCTGCCAAGCGTTATTGACAAATTGCATGTATCGCCCGGTCTTGGTTTCATAATAAAACGGCCTGCTTTTGGGAACTAGCTTGGGGTCATTGACATCGGCGACCTGCTCGATGGGTTGAAAGGCCACCCCGGACTTGCGATAATCTCCGGTGCGATCGTCACCGACGATATTGCCGTAGGCCTCACTCTTGGGCAAGTGCAGCGAATTGAAATAATCGATGCGGTCGAACTCGTTGTAAAAACTTGCAAAGGAAAATCTTCTGGTATTGAAAACGTTGGTCGCATCCATGAGAAAGGTGGCGCTCATCGAGCCCAAATCAAACGTCTTCGTCAAGCGCAAATCCAGATTGTAAAAACTTTTGCGCCGCAAATTCTGCGACACAAATGCCACACGGTTGGGATTCCAAGTCTCGTAACTGCCGGCGCGCCAAGCACCCAAGAAAGTGGCGCTCCAATTGCTCAACAAATGGCCACCGAGCACCTTTGGCCCAAAACTATTCGGCGTGTGAACGGTCAGCACCAAATTTGTCCGTGGCTGCGGCAGCGGCCGATTTTGGGCGAAATTGCCGGTGTTGTTGTCAAAATCCCGTTGATCCTGCGGGTTTTCATCTTCCACGTCCCGGCCAAATCGGCCCGAAGTATTGACCTGATAAGTATAAGTCAAAAAACCCGTCCACCATCTTCCC
>JAKEEU010000284.1 GCA_022616415.1 Candidatus Zhuqueibacterota bacterium
ATTATCGCCTGCTTCATCCGGCTCGTCGCTGCTCACTGAAGCAATTGTCACCTGGCTGACCGGAATACTTCCTGCACACGGATCGCTCACCGACACAACGATTTGTTCTACGCTGATCGTGGTATATTGGCGATTCGCCGGCCAAAGCGTGATCGGCGCCGCCAATGTGATCGTCGGCGGCTGATTGCAGGAGGAATAGAGATAGGCGGCGCCGGCGTCTTCTCCTGCGGTGTCGTCACCAAGCGCCCCGATAATCACGTTGTTGTCACTGCCTGCAACCGCGAAGCCAAACTGGTCGCCTGTGACCGGGGTCGGATTTAAAAAAGTCTGAGCTGGGGAGGTAAAAGTACCATCGTAAAGGTAAGCCTTCCCAGCGAAGCCGTCGCCATTTGGTGTCCCGATAAGAACAAGGACGTTGATGCCGAAGGCTGCAACCGACCAGCCGAAATTGTCGCCGCTGTTTGGGCTCGGATTCGAGATGGTCTGCAGCAAACCACCGGAAGCGCCATCGAAGAGGTAGGCCGCCCCGGCGTTGGTGGCCCCGGTATCATCGAAAGGCGCACCTATGAGAGCGTTGATGCCGGCACCGGCAACCGCGGTGCCGAATTGGTCGGAAAGAAACGGGGTGGGGTTCGTGAAGGTCTGGAGCAAAACGCCGGTGCCGCCATTGAAGAGATAGGAGGCGCCGGCGTTGGTGGCGCCGGTGTCATCACCGGGAGCGCCAATGAGCGCATTATTGCCAACCCCGGCGACGGCAAAACCAAATTGATCAGGTACTCCGGTGGCCGGAGTAGGAGTGGGATTCAGGAAAGTTTGAAGTAGTGCGCCGTTTGACCCATCGAAGAGATAAGCCTCGCCGGCATCGGTTGATCCGGTGTCGTGCCCAGGTGCGCCGATGAGCACATTATTGCCGACCGCGGCCACGGCGAAGCCGAACAGATCTGCGACGGTTGGGCTTGGAATCGTGAAGGTATGAAGCAGAGCACCCGTCGTGCCATCGAACAGGTAAGCTTCTCCGACGCCCCCGTTGGCGCCAGGCGCGCCGATGAGCGCGTTGTTGCCAACACCGGCGACGGCTCTGCCAAACAGCTCGCCGCCCGCCGGTGTCGGGTTCGAAAAAGTCAAAAGCAGGGCGCCGGTATTGCCGTCGAAAAGATAGGCTGACCCTCCATTGGTAGTACTGGGTTCCCCAACGAGAACATTGTTGCCAACGGCGGCGACCGCGGCGCCAAACTGGTTAAAAGCGGCCGCAGCCGGGCTCTGGAAACTATGTTTCAAGGTGAACGTTTGCGCCAGCGCACTCCCAGCCAGCGCCATAAGAGCGACGAGTACAGCAGAAAATAACTTTTGCATCACAGCCTCCTGTAGGTTATGAGGTGATCTTGTGAATGGTAAAAAAACAAACAGTTGCTGATCCACAGATGCTGAAACAGTTGCTGATCCAAAGATGATAAAAGCGAAAAGTTTTTTCGCCAACACAAACGCAAAAGCCAGTTTAAAACGTGCAAAGAGATTTTGGGGGAAGGTTGGAAAACACAGCCAAAATAACTACTCTAGAAAGAGCCGTGATGCCAGGAGCCGTGGGAGGACCGTCCAAGTCACTGCACAATTCAGGTGGCAAATGTAACGGAGCCTGTCAACAATACTCTTCGCGCTAAATTATCTTGTAGGACTAAAGACTACAAGATAAACAAAATTTTCAAAAAAGCAAGCTTTGTGACAAAATTTTAACAAATATGTCAAGAATGTAAACGTTATTGTTCCTTTTGGGGGCATAGGTGTCAAGCTAACGAAGTCGATGCGAATTTTGTTCACAGTTTCACAGGAACTCATCCCCTAAATCCCCTTCTCTTAATAAAGAAAAGGGGACTTTTAGAGCCTTGAACCTGTTCTCCCCCTTCTCTTTTTAAGAGAAGGGGGCCGGGGGGATGAGTTCCCATGGTTCCAGAACCCTTA
>JAKEEU010000285.1 GCA_022616415.1 Candidatus Zhuqueibacterota bacterium
GATCGAACCGCACCTGGATGCCGCGCTCGGCGAATTGAATGACGCTGACCGCGATGCCGTGGTCCTGCGCTATTTTCATAAGAAATCCGCCGCCGAAATCGCCACCATTCTCGGTGTGAGCGACGATGCCGCGCAAAAACGTGTGAACCGTGCGGTGGAAAAACTGCGCGAGGTTTTCGCGAAGAACAAAATCACGATCGGCGCGGGCAGTCTGGGAATTTCGATTTCCGCGAATGCCGTGCAAGCTGCCCCGGTAGGACTGGCTACGAAAATTTTAGCCGCAACTTCTGGACTAACCGTAACCGCTGGAATAACCATGATTCAAAAACTTTTTATCGCTGGATTTGCCGCTGTCGTGATTGGCGGCGGCATTTACTCGTTTCATTTGCAAAAGCAAATCGCCGCGCTGCAGGAACAACAAACATCGCTGAACCAGCAAATTGCGCAAATGCGTCAGGAACGCGACGACGCAAAAAATCAATTGGCGGCGGCACAACGGGAAATTAAGCAGCGACAAAACAATCAGGCTGAACTCTTGCGATTGCGCGGCGAGACCGGCGTTTTGCGGAGGCAGCTGGACGAAGCGACTAAAACAAATCGCGCGCTGCCGGCCGAAGTTGTGGCAATGAACACCAATTCGTCCATCTCGCAAATCGTCATTGAAGCCAGATTTCTGACGCTGCCGAAAGACGTATCTGCCGGTTGGTATGACTCGACCAGTGGCAGTATTCTTACCAGCGAAAACTTCTCAATTGCGTTGAAGCAATTACGCTCACGCAATGATGTTGAAACTCTCGCCGAGCCGAAAGTGACGACACTCAGCGGACACCATGTTCAAATGCGGGCAACACAGATGATTTCTGTCGTGACCAATTTTTGCCTTCAAGAAACAAATGGCACTTCCAGCATTGTTCCTCAAGCTCGGGCTGTCGAGTGTGGCCCGATTCTCGATGCGGTGCCGAAAATCTTGCCCGACGGTTATACAATCAGATTACCTGTCATCACTTCGATGACTGAATTCTTAGGTTACGCGCCATCTGCAAAAACGACGCCAGCTTACAATTCAGCCGGGCAGGAATTTGACGTGCCGACAGTCTCACCTCAATTTCGCGTGAAGCAAACAACGAATTCAGTGGATATGCTGGACTGCCAAACGCTGGTTTTTAGGTTGAATGATAATCAAATATCTTCGGCCGCCGCGCTTGCAGAACTTGACGCCGGCAAATCAAACTCTCTTAACCGGCGGACGCTCGTGTTCCTCACCGCATCAATCATTGACGCTGCAGGCAATCTGGCGCATCCCGATGCCCTAAGTTATACAAATACTCCGCCGCAACCAGTCAGCCAGTGATGTTTGTTTGCTGATTAAAACGCCTTCGCCGCGATGTGGTCTGTTCTTCAAACCGCTGAGGTCATTGGGTGTCTGGGCCAAATGAGCCTGATCTTCCGGATGGTTTTCCTCGCGACAGCGCTGCCGGCTGGAACGATGGTAAGGCGAACCGTTGTCCCCTTTGGTCCGCGAAACAACGGCACCACCTTACTCAGCCCCATTCCCTGAACGCTTGCCGGAGTCTCATTACCTTGGCCCACGGCAAGGATGCGGTCATTCTCTCCGATGGCCTTGCTCAAAGCCGCTAGAGTGTCCGGCAAGACTTTTTTCACTACAATCTGGTCACCCTCCGCGCCGAGGACGACCCCAATCCCCGCCGTGTTCTGTCCCAAGCAAGCGATTTCGCAGAAAAGCGC
>JAKEEU010000286.1 GCA_022616415.1 Candidatus Zhuqueibacterota bacterium
ACACTTATCGGCGCGCAGGATGCAGCGTTTGCGCGCACGGCAACGATCTATCAGGCAGCGAGCGTGGCTGAGCGTTTCAATAGGAAGTAGAAAAATTATGGTTGATTCCCACAACTCGTACCCATTATGCACGCGCCGAAGTCTTGCCGGATTCCTGCCCTTTGAGGATGGCAAGCAATTCTGGCAAGGGCAGCTTGGCATATTTCCTGGCCAGACGAGCTTCCTGTTGCAACCGCTCTTTGATCCATTTGGTGACCATCGCTTGATAATGCGTTTCGCCTTCCAATTGCGCCATCGCTTGCAAGACGGTAATCAAATCTCTGGGCAGGCGAATCGCATCGGGCGAGTGATGTTTGGCGTGCGCCCTCTGTTCGTCAAAATCTTCGGGCTTCATCCGATGATATTTCGCCTCGATTTTTTCCTGCTCGGCTTTCGTCAAGCTGCTGAATCGTTTTTTCATCTATTTTTTCTTTCTCTTTGGCTGCAAGTCCCAGCCCGTAAAAATGCGGGCCAGCCCGTTGCCTTTGTCCTGGAAGACCAAACACAACCGCCGGCCTCGGCTCGTGCGTCCATCCAGAAGATAAACGTCATCATAGCGCCGCTCATCGCGCCAATAATCATAATCGTGGAAGAAACATTCTTCCGCTTCGTCCGGCTCAATGCCGTGATCGCGCAGGTGCTGAACATTGCCGTTCTTCTTGTTCGCATTGTCCCATTCAAATCTGTCCCAACCAGTCTTTGGCGGCATGGGGCGCTCCTCCAATTCCAGTGATTTATGCAAAGATTGTACATCGTTTTTCGACATCCGGTAACGCGCATGAAAACAATCTCTTTTCAAGAAACGGTTAAGTCAAAACGAGTCAAAGCCATTCTGCCAATAGTAAATCTGGCGCTTGTGCTTCTATTTGCCAACAACTCATACGCGCAAACCGCTGCTGCGCCTGCCGAAGATTTCAACGTACTCACCATGAACGCGCGCCGCACGTTACCCGATGCGCTCAACCAAATTGCGCTTGGCTTTCTGAGTGAACGCGAACAAGGCATCGCGCGTCTCACGACCCGCGAAGAAATCACAGCGCGCCAACGCTTCATCCGCGAACGCTTTTTGCACGCTATTGGCGGATTGCCGGAACGCACGCCGCTCAATCCGAAAGTCACCGGCACGCTCAAACGCGACGGCTATCGTATCGAGAAGATTATTTTTGAGAGCCTGCCGAAATTTTATGTCACGGCCAATTTGTATGTGCCGGAAACCGGGCGCGCGCCGTATCCCGCGATCCTGATGCCGCTCGGTCACGAGAGCGGCGGCAAGGCGCACGAAGCGTGGCAACGGCTGGCGATCACGTTTGTCAAAAACGGCTTTGTGATGTTGTTGTTCGAGCCGGTCGGGCAAGGCGAGCGCGTGCAGCTTTATGATCCTGATCTCGGCGAATCGAAAGTCATTCGTTCGACCGATGAACACACGCTCGCGGGTACGCAATGTTTGCTGCTCGGTCACAGCTTTGCGCGCCACGTGATTTGGGATGCGATGCGCGCATTGGATTATCTGGTCTCGCGTCCTGAAGTGGATTCATCGCGCGTCGGTATCACGGGCAATTCGGGTGGCGGCACGATGACGGCGTATATGTCGGCGCTCGATGATCGCATCAAAGTCGCCGCGCCTTCGTGTTATTTGACGAATTGGAAAAGCCTGCTTGAAACCATCGGCCCGCAGGATGCCGAACAGAATTTGCCGCCGTGGTTGGCCGATGGGTTGGATCAGCCGGATTTCGTACTCGCGTTTGCGCCGAAGCCGATGTTGATGCTGTCGGCGATTCGTGATTTCTTTCCGATAGCGG
>JAKEEU010000287.1 GCA_022616415.1 Candidatus Zhuqueibacterota bacterium
GATTTTAGAAGGTACTGTGGGCGGCGCATTTTTTTGAAGTGATGCGAGCGTCTCGCTCGCAATCTTGCGATAGCGGGCGGGACGCCCGCATCACTAATGTTAGTTTTGTGGAACAACCACAGGTGCGCGCTTAACTTTGGCTGCTTCTTTCTTGCCAGGACCTTCGGATTCATCGACTCGATCTTCCAACGGCAAACCTTCACAAATCCTGCGGATTTCCTCAGTATCGAGCGTTTCTCTTTCAAGCAGACACTCAGCAATTTTTTCCAAGAGATGGCGATTTTCTACCAGAAGATTTTTTGCGCGATCATAGTTTTGCACAATGATCCGCTTGATCTCCTGATCGATCTTGATGGCAGTTTCCGGACCGATTACGTTTTGCTGTGCAAACTCACGGCCTAGAAAAATCTCCGCTTCCTTTTTGCCGAGCGAAACTGGCCCCAATTCATTACTCATTCCCCATTCGCAAACCATCTTGCGAGCAAGTTCTGTGGCCGTTTCTAAATCATTTTCAGCACCGGTCGTAATTTGGCCAAGTGTAAGTTCTTCTGAAATGCGACCGCCTAAACAAATCGCAATCATATTATCCAAAAAATCTTTGTTGTAATTGTAACGATCATCTAAAGGAAGTTGTTGTGTTAAACCCATTGCGCGACCGCGCGGAATGATTGTTACCTTGTGAACCGGATCGGTATTCGGTAATAAATGTGCAACCAATGCGTGACCTGCTTCGTGATAAGCAGTGCTTCGTTTTTCGTCATCGCTGATAATCATTGAGCGACGTTCCGCTCCCATCAACACCTTATCTTTGGCGTATTCGAAATCTGCATGAATGACAGCTTTGCGATTCAGTCTCGCTGCAATCAGCGCTGCTTCATTAACCAGATTGGCGAGATCGGCTCCAGAAAATCCTGGAGTTCCGCGCGCAATTTTTTTCGTATCTACATCTGGAGCTAACGGAACTTTTCGGGTATGAACAGATAGAATGCCTTCGCGTCCTTTTAAATCCGGGCGCTGCACCACAACCCTCCGATCGAAACGGCCCGGTCTTAGCAACGCACCGCCATTGCGGCGTCACCGGCGAGCGCGCCATGCGCGAGCAAGTTTCCACCCGCCTGACGAATCGCAGCCGCCA
>JAKEEU010000288.1 GCA_022616415.1 Candidatus Zhuqueibacterota bacterium
ACGATTCGATCGCGAAGTCGCACGCGTGGCCTCGCTTCTTACAGAAGAAACCTTCGCGACGGCATGGAACGCGGGGAAGAAAATGACGGCTGAACAAGCCGTGGAATATGCGTTGAAAGAACGGTCTGGGATGAAGAAATGAAAAAATGGCTTGCCTAATTGATTCAATAAAAGAGAAGAACGAAATGGACAAAACAATCAAAATCTTGATTCTTGCAGCAAATCCTAAAGACACCAACCAACTAAGGTTGGATCAGGAAATGCGAGGTATAGATCAGGCACTACGTCAAACTGATTTCAGAGACAAGTTTGACATTAAACAACACTGGGCTGTCCGTGTTGTCGATTTACAGGGTTATCTTCTTCGTCATAAGCCTGATATTGTGCATTTCAGCGGTCATGGCAGTGCTTCAAGTGAGATCTTACTTGAGGACATTAATGGAAATAGTCAACCTGTTTCTGTTCGTGCTCTGAGCCAATTGTTCTCCGTTTTAAAGGATAATATTCGATGTGTGATACTCAATGCATGTTATTCTGAAAATCAGGCTCAGGCTATCGCACAACATATCGATTGTGTTATTGGAATGTCCAAAGCAATAGGAGATTCGGCTGCAATCAGCTTTGCTGTAGCATTTTATCAGGCACTTGGATATGGTAGAGATGTAAAGACTGCGTTTGATTTAGGTTGTCTGCAAATTGATTTGGAAAGCCTAGACGAGCAAAATGCACCAAAATTAATAGCTATAAACTGTAACCCTCAGAAAATTGTGTTTGTGCAAACTAAGGGTGATGATGAAAAAAAAATCGACCATCTTACACGGAAGGAAGTAATTAAAAGAAAAATATCTCATAAAAACGAAAAATCACCTTTAAAAACTCCCAGCGGCCGGCCTAAAAATTTGCCGGCGCAAATAACCCCACTCATCGGCCGTGAAAGTGAGAGCGAGGCTTTAAGGCAACTCTTGCTCAAAGCCGAGGTGCGACTCGTCACATTGACTGGCCCGGGCGGCATTGGCAAGACGAGCCTCAGCTTGCAAGTAGCAACAAGCTTGCTTGACGAATTCAATAACGGAATATTTTTTGTCAGCCTGGCAGCGATCTCGGACCCGAAATTGGTTCTCCCCACCATTGCCCAGACCCTTGGCATTCGTGAAAGTCGGAGCAAGCCGCTGCGCGAAAGCGTAATCGAATATTTGCGCGACAAACACTTGCTATTCGTGCTCGATAATTTTGAACAATTGGTGGCAGCCGCACCAGCCGTGTCAGATTTATTAGCAGCTTGCCAGCACTTGAAAATTCTGGTCACGAGCCGTATTGTGTTGCGCCTCAAGGGAGAGTGCGAGTATCCGGTAGAGCCTCTGCCGGCCCCGGATCCGCACGCGGCCATCTCGAAAGATTCGTTGTCGCAATATGCCGCTGTCGAGCTTTTTATTCAGCGCGCCCTCGCCGTCAAGCCGGATTTCGAGGTGAACAATGACAATGCGCCCGCCGTCGCCGAGATTTGTTTTCGTCTCGAGGGTTTGCCGCTCGCCATTGAATTGGCTGCCGCGCGTCTCAAGCTCTTCTCTCCGCAAGCGCTGCTCGGCCGCCTCGGCAGCCGGCTTCAGCTTTTACGCGGCGGGCCGCGCGACATGCCGGCCCGGCATCAAACCTTGCGGCAAGCGATTGCCTGGAGCTACGATTTGCTTCCACCCGCTGAGCAAACGTTCTTTCAGCGGCTCGCGGTGTTTGTCGGCGGTTGCTCTTTGGAGGCGGTGGAAGCGATTTGCAATGCTGCGGACGAGCTTGGATTCGATACCCTCGACGGACTTGCAGCTTTAATCGACAAAAGCCTACTGCGGCAAGGGCAAACGAAAGATACAAAAAGCGACATCTCAAGAGAGGGCGAGCCGAGGTTTGTGATGTTCGAAACCATTCGTGAATTTGCGCTCGAACGCTTGCAAGCGAGTGGTGATTGGCAGGCAACCCGGCGCCGTCACGCTGATTTTTTTCAGGCGATGGCGGAAAAAGCTGAGCCGGAGCTGACCGGATCAAAGCAAACTCTCTGGTTGAACACACTCGAACACGAGCACGACAATTTCCGCTCTGTTTTCTTGTGGATAGAGGAAACCGGCCAGGCAGAATATGGCTTGCGCTTGGGAGCGGCAATTTGGCGGTTTTGGATTGTGCGTGGACACATGAAAGAAGGCCGCGAGCGGTTAGCGGCATTGCTTGCACTTCCCGGCGCTGCCAAACCGACGCGGGAACGCGCTAAGGTTCTTAACGCCGTTGGAACCATCGTGCATGACTTGGGCGATTTCATCACCGCCCGCCCGCTGCTTGAAGAAAGCTTGGAAATATGGCGGGAGATTAACGACAAAAAAGGCATGGCAACTGTCATCAATAACCTGGGTTGGATTGCAGCCCACCTCGGGGAGTTGATCTCGGCGAGCGAGCTTTCCGGGGAGAGCCTGACTTTGCACGCGGAATTGGGAGATAAACGCGGAATGGCCGTTGCTTTCAACAATCTTTCCTTGGTGGCATTTTTTCAAGCTGAATTTCCTCAGGCGCGTTCACTGCAAGAAAAAAGTTTCAGCCTGCGGCATGAAATCGGCGATGAACGAGGCATTGCGTTTTCAATGGCCTGGCTGGGATGGTTTGAAGTCGTGCAGGGCAATTATGAAAAGGCCACCTCGCTTCTTGAATCCGCAAGAGGAAAACTCCGTAAATTGGGCGACAGCATGATCATGGGGTTTTCCGCGTGGGTTCTTACTCAAATGGCACTTGATCAAGGCGACTTTGATCGTGCGTCCAAGCTTATGCTTATGGAAGAGAGCTCCGTTCTGATAAAAGATCGAGATCCGCAAATGTTATGGCTGCTAGCCCTTGTGAAGCAGCATGAGGGCGATCAGCAGCAGACGCAAGAGTTCCTGGAAGAAAGCCTGGCGAAGTGTCGCGCCTCGAGATTCAAATGGGGAATAGCAAACACGCTCGATCTCATTGGCCGGCAGGCGCTCGGCCGCAATGACGACGAGTGCGCGACGACTTGCTTTCACGAAAGCATGATTTTAAATCGCGACTTGGGAAATAAGCTCGGCATGGCAAAGGTGCTGATTGGATTTGGAAGCCTGGCTTTGGCGGAAGGCGATCCCGGCCGCAGTGCCCGCCTCTTTGCCGCTGCCGAAGCGCTGCACCAAACCATTGGCGCCGCCATGCCGGCGTATGAGCGGGCACGATTCGATCGCGAAGTCGCACGCGTGGC
>JAKEEU010000289.1 GCA_022616415.1 Candidatus Zhuqueibacterota bacterium
ACGCGCGTTATTACGACCGGGCCTATCGGTTGGCGTGGGCAATGACCGGGGGCCGCGAAGCCGCAGAGGAATTAACGCAGGAAATCTTTCTTCGCGCCTGGCAAAAGGCCGGGCAGTTTCGCGGCGAAGCGAGCTTCGGAACGTGGTTTTACCGGCTGGCCATGCATTGTTGTCTCAACTTTCGAAAGCGGCTGCCGGCGCGGGCGCATGAACCGCTCGAAGCCGTTGAACAGGCTCCGCAAACCGACGCGATGAAACAGATCGAAGCCAACGTCCAGCGACAAGAGATACAGGGTGAAGTGCAACGCGCGTTGCTCAGCCTGAAGCCAAAATGGCGGCTGATCGTGATCCTTAAAGACATCGAGGGACTTAGTTACGAAGAGATCGCCGAACGAATGGATTGTTCAACCGGCACAGTTGCTTCGCGCTTAAATCGATCACGCGCTTTGTTGGCACGGAAGCTGGAACATTTGCGCGGTCGGGTTTAATCAGTTGGGGTAATAACCAGACTATGCATAAAAACGTTTTTTCCCTGTTGTCAGGACACATTTTCAAAATCAGGTTTCAGAACGTAAGTGGAGGTGGAATACAAAAATTGCAAAAATTGCAAAAAAGGCAAAAATGCCAAGAATTTTTGTCTTTTTTGCTCTCCTTGTCTTTTTTGTATTCCAATTTCATTCCCGTAAAAGAGGCTGGCTTTGTAAAAGTGTCCCGACTTCAAATATTTTCCACTTTCTCGATGATCATCTTCTTTTTCGCCTCAGCCCTGGCCGACAACTGGCCGCAGTGGCGCGGGCCGTTCTTGAACGGCGTGAGCAGTGAAAAGAATTTACCACTGCGTTGGAGCAAAGAAGAAAATATCGCCTGGAAATTGAGCTTGCCCGGACTCAGCGCTGCGACCCCGGTGATTTGGGAGGACAAAATTTTTCTCAATGTGACCGACGACGGGGAACTCTATTTGTGGTGTGTCGAGAAAAAGCAAGGCCGCCTGCTCTGGAAAAAGCCGCTTGGCGGACGCAGGGGTGAGCTAAGAACCCACCCTAAACATAATCCGTCAACGCCTACGCCGGTAACTGACGGCCAGTGTCCAGTTTCGAGAAAGGAAGATGTTGTTCGCTTTCGTTAAACAATTCAGGCGGCCTGGCTGTTGGCGCTATCAGCGACTGCTTTCGCCTTATCTTGACGGTGAGCTTGATCAAGGCGCCGCAGCGGATTTTGAAAAACATCTGGCCGGTTGCGCCGCGTGTCGAACTCAGTATGAAAATATGTGCTTTGCCTCACGGCTGGTCGCCAATCTGCCGCTGCCCGAAGCCGAGCCGGCAACGATGCGGCATTGGCCAACACCGGTGGGCGTGGTCCGGCTCCAGCGTCAACCGAGAAGACTCGTTTTCATTCTGGCGCCGGTCGCCGCCGTGTTGGCGCTGGCGGTCGTTACAGTTTGGTATTTTTACCGTACGCCGCAGGCGTCCTGGGAAGTCATGCGACTCTCCGGCCAACCAGTGATCGGAGTGAATCCTGTTGCCAGGACTGCGCGCTTGCACACCGGCGAGTGGTTAGAGACTGACGCGACTTCGCGCGCGCTGATTCAGGTGGGCCAACTCGGACAGGTCGAAGTCGATCCGCGCTCACGCGTGCGATTGGTCAAGACGGGCGCCAGCGAACACAGGCTCGCGCTAGCGCGCGGCCGTCTTTATGCCAGCATCGTTGCGCCGCCGAGGCTCTTTCAGATCGAAACG
>JAKEEU010000290.1 GCA_022616415.1 Candidatus Zhuqueibacterota bacterium
AGGCGGTAAAACACGCGGTTTTAGTGCTTGTCAACATGGTCGCGGCCTTGCGCTGGCAGCCGCGCGGGGATTAGACTGTCTGAAAACGTCCAAACTCCAGGGCCTATGGCCTCGTCGGCTCTTTGGTGACGGCGGTGGTCGGGGCTGTCGTTTTGTTGTATCTCGTCGGGATCATCAAAAAGGCCTGACGGTTTAAGAATGGCAACAAAAAAATGCCGTGCTTCCGATTGAGGCGCGGCATTTTTTTACTGATCACTGAAAACTGATTACTTTCCTGACAGACAAGCTGTCCGTGCTACTTTCGTTCCGCTAGCGCCTTCTTCCGCGCCGCTTCAAATTCATCTCCAGGAATCCAACTCGGCATCGCCTCGGCGTTGGCAACTTTCAATCCCACGAGAAACAGCAACTGCGTGTCTTCAACCGCGCCTTCATAATTCCAACTGTCCTCGTACTCGTCGCTCACTTGATGGTATTTTGTCGCCTCCCATTTTTCGACCTGCTCTTTCCCCCACCCTGCCGGTTTGCCGATGACCTCAATACCAGGATCACAATACGTCGCCGGCACACCGATCTTGGCAAAATTGAATTGGTCCGAGCGATAGAAAAAACCTTTGTCGGGAAATTGATCGCCTTCCACCACTCTTCCCTGCCAGGCGGCAATATTTTTGACCACTTGATCCATGCTCGATTTGCCCATACCAACAATAGCCAGGTCTTTAGTTCGGCCAATAACGTTCAAGCCGTCAATATTAATGTTGGCTGCCAAATATCCCGGCGCGACCGGCGGATCGACACAAAATTTCTGCGAGCCGAGCAATCCCGATTCTTCCGCCGCAACCGCGGCGAACATGATCGAGCGGCGCGGTTTCTGATCGGCAGGCATGCGAGCGAAAGCTTCCGCAATTGCCAAGATCGCGGCTGTTCCCGAAGCGTTATCCACCGCGCCGTTGTAAATCGAATCACCATTGGCCGGTGTCCCGACGCCAAGATGATCGTGATGCGCCGAATAAACCACGTACTCTTTGCTCAGCGCCGGATCCCGGCCCGGCAAAACGCCGACCACGTTCGCCGTCTTCAAGCTGCGGATACTGTTCGTCATTTCTAATGACAACATCACACCCAACGGCGCCGGCTTGAAATCGCGGCGCTCGGCTTTGGCGCGCAGCTCGTCGAGATTCTTGCCGCCGAGCAGCGCGATCTGTTTGCTGGCCTCGTCCGTCGTCCAGGCTTTGATTTTCACCGTCGGCGCATTGCCGGTTTGCGGCAATTCAAATTGCTCGCCCGTCCATGAGCTTTGCACCACTTGAAACTTGTAACCCGCCGAAGGCTCAGTATGAATGATGATTGCTCCGGCAGCGCCCTTGCGCGCCGCGATCTCGTACTTGTACGTCCAGCGGCCGTAATAAAGCCGCGTTTTGCCGGCGAACAAATCCGGATCGCTCGACGGATCGTTGTTCATCATCAGCAGAATTTTGCCCCGCACATCGACGCCTTTGTAATCATCCCACTTCTGTTCCGGCGCTTCGATGCCATAGCCGACGAAAACGATTTCCGCATCTTTCACGCCGGCAGTTGGTTTTTGCTCGCCGGTGAAAGCGATGAAATCATCCCAGAATTTCAAATCGAGCGTCTTCGCGCCGCTCTTTAGCGTCATTGTCTTCGGCACATTGCTCGTCACGCCGAGAATGTCGAATGTTTGATACCACGACGGGCTGCCATCCGCCGCTTTCGCGCCAGGCTTCAAGCCGAGCAGCTCGAATTGCGTCGCAATATACCGCTCACCGAGTTGCCCGCCGCGCGTTCCCGGCGCCCGGCCCTCGAGCAAATCATCTGATAGAAACTTAATGTGGCTGCGGATCGTCGTTTCGTTGATTTGCTGCGCCGCTTTTTTCTCGGCATCGCTCACTTGCGCAATGGCGTTGACCGTTAAGGCAAAGGACAACGCAGGCAAAATACTTTTGAGAATTTTGTTCATCAGCTCTTTCCTTATTACTTTTTAAGTTAAGTCACCAACGGATAGATGAACCCAACTGATCAAAAGTCTTTTCAGTTGGGTTCATCTATCCGTTGGGCAATGCTTTTAAACTTGTTTTACCTCATCAACGGATTGCCACATGGTACAGCCCAACTTGTAACAAGATAGTCAAATACCCAAATATTGCAAGACGTTTTTAGAAACGGATCGTTCAATACAATTTCCCAACCCTCAAATGCAGCGGCCACGCGATGCGCTTTTTGCTTTCCGGATCACCCCAAACGCTGGCGAGTCTATCCGCAATCTTCTCTAATGGATTGGCACCATGCTGTGCGATGAACCGTTGTGTTGCCGACCAGGTGTTGAGATAACCGAGAAGCTCGCCGAGATTCCAATGTTTTTCCAAGCTAAACGATGGCGGCTTTATTTCAGCAAAAGGAAACGGAATGGTGCGATACTCCGATTCAATATGTTTTCTCTCCGGCGGCCAATACGGCCCAACGACGTCGAAATAAAACTCATTGACGACGGCGGTGATCTCCGGCTCCGAATAAAGCAAGTTGTACATCGACACCGCAATAATCCCCCGCGGCTGCGCGACGCGGCGAACTTCGGCATAAAATTTCTCGTGATCGAACCAATGCAGCGCCTGCGCCACCATGATCAAATCCACCGACTGCGGCGCCATGTCGGTTCCCTCCGCTGGCGTGACGACGTATTTGATTTTTTCGTGCGGAACGGCATTGCGGATTTGCTTCTCGCTCGGATCGGTGGCAATCACCAGCTCGAAATGCGGCGCCAACCCGAGCGCGGCCTGGCCGCTGCCGGTGCCGCAATCCCAGGCGATTTTTCTGGCCGGCGCTATTGACGCCAAATACGAAAATAGCGCCGGCGGATAATGCGGCCGGTATTTGGCGTAGTCGGCGGCTTGGGTGGAGAAATGATCTTTGAAAGTCATTAGGTTTGAGAGTTCACCGGTTTGACCGTTAACTGTTTAACTGGCTAACAGGCTAACCTAACAAAATAATGGCAAAATCTTGCGTAAAGGTCAAGTTCTTTTATCGGGAATTTTATGTTGCATTTTTGTTACAGCAGACGTACCTTTTCAAGTATGGAATTAGTGTATGCGGCCTTTCCTGAAATTTTAAGTGTAATAAATTTGCTTTTGCTGTGTCTATTAGTGTAGAGGTGATATGGATTCCAATGAATTGCGGATTCCGAAGTAACAATTCAATAATTTTAGGTATCCGCAAGCGAGTACCAAACAAACTTCAACAAGGCGAGGTGGAAAATGGTTACCAAAAATGCAGCAAATGCTGACCTACGAATCAAATCAGGCAAGCCAAGAGGCACAAGCGGTGGCGGCAGCCCCAAAATTATGAGACCTGGTAGCACTTTGCAGATGAAAGACAAGCCAAGAGGCGCAAACGGTGGCGGCAGCCCAAAGGTTATGGAACCTGCCAGCACCTTGCAGATGAAGGACAAGCCAAGAGGCACAAATGGTGGCGGCAGTCCAAAGGTTATGGAACCAAACGATATCCCACTGTCCAAAGAAAAGCCGAGGATCCCAAGAGGTGGCGGTAGCCCTAAAATTGCCGCGGTTCTTAATTTATACGGCAATGACTACATAAGACAAGCCAGCCAGAAGCCTGACCAGAAGCTTGATCTGATCAAAACAGCGCTTCTTTGTTATGAACAAGCACTTGAGCAAGATCCCAAAGATCCCGGCCTGCTAGTCAATTTGGCAATTGCCAACTTGTTGATTGGCGATACTCCCGGCGCCGAAAACCAGTTTGTTGACGCCTTCAAGCAAAGCCAGCAGGATTTCCAAAAGCTTTTTGCGCTCTTGAGCCTCAAATATGACCACAATAAATTTGCGGAAGAGACGCCGTTGAGTGTCGTCGAAAAAGTTTTGCGCACCACGATCAAAAATTGCGTAGAAAAAGACGGCGCCCCAACACCCAAAACACCAAACCAGTCTGTACTTGGAGAAAGCTCTCCTACTGGCACACAAGGCATTACAGCAGAAGAGGCCAAAGAGTTTCTATATATCAAAACGATTGACAGCGAAAAAGAATAATCCTGCGAAGCTCATGTCATGTCAAAAGTAAGATATTTTGTCTCTTTGTCGATCCTTGGGTGTGCAATGATTCTTGCCATGCCGTTGGCAAAGACGCACATCGCCAAAACTTTGGAAATTGCTTCTCTCGATCACCGCTTTGTCTATCGCGGGGAATCTAACGCCGACTCCAATATTGTTGTGGTTTTGTGGGATGATTCGTCCGCGGCTAAACTCGAGCTCGGCCCTAAATTTAGAGAAACGACCGCCACTTTGATCAAAGGTTTGGCGAAAATGCAAACACGCGTTATTGCGGTGGACTTCTTTTTTGAAGAGAAGAAAGCGCCTTTTAGCGACAGCTTGTTGTGTGCGGCCTTTGCAGAAACGCCTAATACTGTAACGGCGTTTTTTCATCGCAAGGTCACCGAGCATGACGATTCATTTGCTACCCCGGCCCAAAAGATCCTCGGCATCAATGAATACCGCGGCTTTTTTAGGGGTGGGGACGGGGTCAAGCTGATGCCAGGCTTGCGCCATCCCCGGGTTCGAGTTGGCCACGCCACTCTTCTCGATGATACCGTCACAACCGAAGTACGGTCTTTGCCGTTTTATATTACCAGCGATTCAACCCGTGCCGCGTTCGCTTTGGAAATTGTCAAAATAAACTTTGGCATCACGGATCAGCAGATCAAAGTCATCAACGGCAAATTGGTGCTTTTTCCGGCTGGCAGAGAACCCATCCGAATTCCGATCAATAAATTCGGCGAGTACGAGATCAACTACCTCGGCGCTGATAACGTATTTGCGCGCCGGCATTCTTTGTACGACGTCTACAACTTGTGCCGCAACGCGATTGCCGATTCGGCCAGGCAGGTCGAAAATCGTGATTTTAAGGACAAAATCGTGCTGATTGGCAGTATTATTGATGATGATATTTTCGTCACGCCTTTTTCCGATTTCGTTCCGGGTGTTTTTGTCCACGCGACCGTGGTGGATAATATTCTGCGCGAGCAATTTTTAGTCCGGCTACCGCGGGGTTCTGGGTGGGCGATTCTGTTCGTCGTCGGCGCTCTGCTCTTTTGGCTCTTCTCCAAATGCAAGCTGGCAACTCAAAGCCTCGGCGTAATCCTGATTTTGGCGGGATATACGGCGCTGACGTTCGTGCTCTTCGATCGCGCGCTTATCGTGACGCCGCTGGTTTTGGTCGTTGATTTTGTCCTGCTGTCGTCGGCCATGCAAGGTGTTAATCTTCACCTCGCGGCTTTGAGACGGCAAAAAATGATCAAGCGGCGCATCCGCGACATTGTGGAGGCCCGTACGCAATTAATGTTGCAAAAACAGATTAGCACCTTAACGCCCTCCCCTCATTATTTCTTTGCCATTGACTCCCGCGAGGATCGTGATGAGTACACTTTCATTCATTGGCTAAAATTCGTCGACATCGGCAACCGCGGCATTGCGCCGTTCGAGCCGGAGATAAAAGTATCGTTGCCCGTCCATCGAAATGAGATCAATAAGCTCGAGCATGATATTCAGAAACTCTGGCAAAGATATGCCCAGGGGATCGAGGCTGCGGAGAAACGCACCGTCAATCTCGGCGAAGAACTGAAAAAAATCGGCACGCGCATCGCCAATGATTTTGGCTTGAAGCCAACTTTCGCCGAGCTTTTTGACAACAACCACGCCTCTCTTCCACTCAAGCTGGCGGTCACCGATCTCAGAATTCCCTGGCACTGGGCATTCAGCCAACAAGCCAAAGGTTTCCTTTGTGAAAGCTATTCCGTGGCGTTCACTTTTTTTGATTCGGAAAAAGAACAGCTCCCAAAGCCTGATCGTCCCGAGCCAAAGCATAATCCGGACAAGGCTGCGGGCCGAATGGCTGTGCTTTTCTATGGTGACTGGCAAGGGCATCCACAAAAACAATTGAATCATGTTCGCGGGCAAATTATAAAGTTGCAGGAACAACTGACCTGGCAGGATTGCTCCACGCTGGTCGTTCGCGAAAAGTGCCAGGACTTTCTCAATCGCCTGACCAAAGCTTGCGCCGAAGGCTGCAACTTGCGCCTCATTCATTATGCCGGCCATGCCGAACAAGGTTTTCTCGATGTCGGAAAAGACGATTATTTGAAATCCAACACGATCTCGGGAAAATTGGGATTGTCTTTTCCCTCGCGGCCATTGGTTTTTCTCAATGCCTGCAGTTCCGGGCGCTTGCCGGAAAAATGGGACAAAATGGAAAATCTTTGCACCGAGTTTCTGGCGTGCGGCGCCGGGGCGTGTATTGTGACCAATTTCGATGTTTATGAGAAAACCGCCGGCCGGTTTGCGCAGATTTTTTATGATCATTTTGTCGCTCAAAATTTGACTGCCGGCGAGGCGCTGCAATTGACCATTAACGAGCTGGGCAAGCCGGACAAAAAGCACGATTACGATCCGGACTATGACATCACGCGATATTTCTACACTTTATATGGCGATCCGACGATGAAGTTTTGACGCACGTAACGCAGACTGCCAGTCTGCAGCGCGATCATTGCTGCAACCAAATGAATTGTCAATTGACAATTGTTAATTATCAATTGATAATTTAAAGCTTTCGCGATTATGATAGTTTTTCAAAGTCATATTAAAACGACAAAGCATCAGGAGGCGAGATAGCGCAGGCCGCGAGAATGGCGTGATTGCAATCACCTAAATCATCTTCACTAGGGAAGAGCCATGTCCCCTCATCGTGACGACCAAGCCAAAGAATGGCGCGCCGCCGCAGTCAGACAACTGATTCTTGACTACCAGGATGGTAATCAACGCGCCTTCAATCGGTTGATGGACGAATACAAATACTGGGAATATATCTTTAAAGCGCTGTGCGCAAAAGGAGTCGCATCGGCACAGGCTGAAGATTATACGCAGCAAATCTGCATCCGGCTCATGGAGGGCCTTAAAAAATTTCGCTTTGATTGCCCTTTTGAAAGCTACCTCAATTTAATTGTCAAACGCCAGGCCATCAATCATTATCGCCGCGGCGTGCAAACCGCGAACGGCGAGAAATTCAAGCTTCAATTTATATCGCTCGATGAACCGGCTGTAACTGAAGAAACCGAAACTACACCCATCGACCGTGTGCCAAATCCGGCGGCAGCGCTGCCGGACGCCAATCTGCTGCTCCAGGAATTGCGTCGAGTTGTAGGCGCGTGCCTCCGGTTATTCACCAATAAGACCATCAAACTGATCACCTGCTTGTGGCTGTCTGGCTTCAAGCAACGGCAAACGGCGGCGTTGTTGCAAATTTCCACCAGCGCCGTCGGTGGAAATTTGCACCGCGGCCAAAAAATGCTGCGAGATTGCGTCAAAAAGAAATATTTTTAGCGCTGATCGTTCAACCCTGATGAGGAGAGACCATGCAATGTCCAACGCGAGAGGATCTTTTGCTCCATCTTGCCAATGATTTTCTAGAGCAGCAGGAGAAAAGCGAGATGCAGAAACATCTTGAGGCGTGTCCGAATTGCCATGGACAAGCGCAGGCTTTGGAACGCGTGCTGGACGCCTTGCGACAAGAGAGCGAGCACGAATGCGACGCCGTGATGGCCAATTTATTGGATTATCTCGACGGCAAAGTGACAACGGCCGCGGGAATCGATGTGAAAAAGCATCTGGAAGAGTGCAAAGCCTGCCAGGCATTGCAGCAACACCTCGCTCACGAGCTTTCTTATGAAGAAGTCATGGCACTCGACTACCCCGTGCCGGAATCTCTGCAAGAAAAGATCGCAAAAATTTTGTCGGACAATCAAGACAACCCCCGCGTCGCCGGCATTGTCGAGGCAATCACCAACAAAGTCGACGAGTTGGTTGATCGTATCGTGCTCGTTTTGACGCCAACCCCGGCGCCCGCCTTTTTAAGAACGCCCGTTGGGGGAACCGCGTCCATTGAAACGGCATCTACGCGAGATCTAAAAGTTGATGTCGGCGCCGCCGGCCGGACGGTCAAAATCTTTTCCGAAGACGGCGTCGAGTTGGGCCGCCGGATTTCCGCTGAAAATGGGATCGTCGTCTTCAAAGATTTCGTGCCGGCCGCTTACAAGCTGCACGTCGAGGGATTCGAAATCAAAGACGTCAATTTGTGGCCGTAACGCAGGCTGCCGGTCTGCAAGTATACTCGTTCCGAGTTATTTTCTAATGTCATTGCGAGCGTTTCTCAGCGAAGCAATCCTTTGAAAGTCAAAAGATTGTCCCGCTGAAAAGCGGGACGCCTCCCAATGACTGTAATTTTATCCCTGCGAAAACCGCTGGTGCTCCCGCTGTGCATGACGCGGCGATGTCCATTAAATTGGTCGAGCTGCCAACCAAAACCATAATCCAAAACCTTGCCGTCACTCAAAACACCCGGGGTGAAAGCGGCGGCGAGCGTTTCTTGTTTGACGAGTTTTTCAGTGTACAGCGCCTGATCCCACTCGAACAAATCTTCCACCGATGAATAAATGCCGCCGTCACCAAGTACGGCGCTGGTCAAACTTTGATCCGAAAAAACAAATCGCCCTCCCTCCTGCCGGTAGCCCATCGCGCGATGTTTAACCGTGGAAATGCCTTTTTGATAAGCCACCGTATTCTTCATGCCGAGCGGTTTGAAAATATTTTCCTGCAAAAATAGCGCGAAAGATTTTCCAGAAATTTTTTCAATCACCATTGCCAGCACCGCATAGCCCGAGTTGCTGTAACGATATTGCGCACCCGGTGGGAAATAAGCGGAGTCCTGCCCCATCATCGTCTTGAGGACATCTTTATCGAGCACTTGCACCGTCGCCGTGTCGGGAATCAATTCTTCGTAAGCGACGAGTCCGGACGTATGTTGCAGCAAATGACGAAGTGTGATGTTCTGCCCATAAGCCGGAAACTCCGGAAAGATTTGCTGCAAATTGTGATCGTAACCCAGTCGGCCCGACTGGACGAGCTTCATGATGCACATCGCGGTGAATTGCTTGGTCACTGATGCCAGCCTAAAGTTTGTGTTAAGTGTTGTCGGAATCTTTTCTTCAAGGTTCGCCGAGCCATAAGCCTTCTTGAAAAGCGGTTTGCCGTTTTTGATGGCCATCACAACTGCGCCGGGTGTGTCTTTGCCGTTGTAGGATGAAAAAAGTTGATCGACCTGCGCGGTTTTGTTTGCATCAAAACCAAGCAAGAAAATACCGGATAGAAAAAGACTTGGGAAAAAGTGTTTTTTGAAAATCATGATGCTCCCGCAATTTAAGGTTAAATGGCCATCAACTGATAACTCACAGCCTGCTTCTTCCGGCGACCTGTTCCACCTGCCAATCAGTAATGTGCCGCTCACTCGTGCTGAAATTGATGCCCAGCAAGATAATCTTTCTGCCACTGTGCAAATGCTTTTCAAAATACTTTTTCGCTTTGATCTGCGCAATGGCTTGTTCTGCCGATTGATTGCACTTCAGCTCGACGATATAGATTTTCTCCGGAAAATGCACTTCCATATCGATCCGTCCTCTGGAGGTCAAAACTTCGGTCGGCGCCAGCGCGCCGCTGGCGGAAAGCATCAAATAAAATACTGTATGATAAAAGTGCTCATCCTGGTTTTCAATGTGCTGATAAGGAATGGCGGCAAGAATGGCGTTGGTGGTTTCGATGAAACGCTCCAATTGTTCCTGCCGCAAATAGATTTGCAGCTTCTTGAATTGCGTTTTTAAGCTGCTGTCGCGGATGGCGACCAGTTGGTCATACAAATATTTCAGCCAGGAGGTCTTGACCTCCTGGTTGGGGTAACTTAAGCGATATAACTCCCCCTCATAGTCTTTGATGGTGATATAGCCGGTTTGAAATAGCAGCGGTTCGAGTTGGAGATAATCCAAATCATAAACGGTAAAATCTTCCTGGCTCAATTCCAAGGTTTCAATGAGCGGGACGGGATATTGCTGCTCTTTGATCAGATCAACCAGAAAAGCCGGCGTGGCCGTCTCGAACCAGTAGCTTTTGAATTTGTTTTGCTTCAGCAATTTTAACACGGAAACCGGGTTATAGACTTTGACATCGGCGTCTGAAAAACGGTAGCCATTATACCAGGCCTGAATCTGTTGCAAAACTTCGGCTTGCGGCCGTTTTAGCTGTTTGGACAGTTGTTTGAGGTGCACAGCAAAATATTTTTCCAGTTCTTCCTCCGTGTATCCCAAAAGGGTGCTATAGGGATCTTGCATGGAAATATCGTCCAAATTATTCAATTCGGAAAAGATGCTCACTTGCGCAAATTTGGAGATGCCGGTGATAAATACGAACTGCAGCGCCTGGTTGACATCGCTTTCCTTTAACACGCCATATAATTCCCGCAACACCTCGCGGTTCTGCTTGGCAGTTTCCAAAGCGGCTTCCCCCTTCCCCAGGTGACTGATCAAAGGCTGGTCATATTCATCGATTAACACCACGACTTGCTGCCGGTGTTTTTCAAATAATTTTATGATCATTTCTTTAAAACAATTCCGCAGAAGCGATGACCCCGATGCGGCGCCGGCTTTTCGCGCTTTCAAACGCAGCGTTTCGAGCAAACTCTGGCGCAAGATTTCCGGTGTGCCAAAAGAGACGCCGTTAAAGTCAATTTTCAGCACCGGATGCGGCTTCCATGCCCAATCCGCTTTTTCAATCCAAAGGCCTTTAAATAGTTTTTTGTTGCCTCTAAACAGATGCTCGAGGGTGGAGACCAGCAAGGATTTGCCGAAACGCCGCGGCCGCGAGAGAAAGTAAAACATTCCCTCCGTCACCATTTTATAGATGTAGCGGCTTTTGTCCACGTACACGTGATTGCCGGTGATCAGCCTGTCGAAATCTTGAATGCTGATAGGGAGTTTTTTCATCGTTCGCTTACGGTTAATGTCGCAAAGGCACTTTCCTGGCTTATGAACAAATGAACAATTTTAATATGCAAAATCTTTTCATGTTTTGCAAGAAAGGCCGTTACTGATAACTCTCCGCCTGCAAATGAAACAACTCCGCGTAGCGCCCGTTTTGCGCCAGCAGCTCTTCGTGCGTGCCGAGCTCGAGCATTTCGCCGTTGTCCAAAACCAGAATGCGATCGGCCATGCGCACCGTGGAAAAGCGGTGCGAGATAAGCACCGCGGTTTTGCCTTTAGTAAGATCGGCGAAGCGCTGGAACACCTCGTGCTCGGCGCGGGCGTCGAGAGAAGAAGTCGGCTCATCCAAAATCAGCAACTGCGCGTCGCGCATGTAGGCGCGGCCGAGCGCGATCTTCTGCCATTCGCCGCCGGAGAGATCGACGCCGTTCTCGAAGCGCCGGCCGAGCATCTGCCCGTAGCGGTTCGGCAGTTTATCGATCACCGTGTTGGCGAGACTGCGCTGCGCCGCTTGCTCGATGCGAGATTGATCCACTCTGGCCTCGATGCGACCGATGGCGAGATTCTCTCCGGCAATCAAATCATAGCGCACGAAATCCTGAAAAATGACGCCGATCTCGCGGTGCAAATCGTCGGGATCGTACTCGCGCAGATCGTAGCCATCCAACAGAATACGCCCTTCATTCGGATCATAAAGCCGCGCCAGCAATTTGACCAGTGTAGTTTTGCCGGCGCCGTTCTCGCCAACCAATGCCAGCTTCTCCCCCACTTTCAAGGTAAACGACAAATGCCGATTCGCCCAACGCTCGGAGCCGAGATATTTGAAGCCAACGTCTTCGAAAACAAAGCCGTGTTGCATCGGCCGCGGAAACGGGCGCGGTTGCTGCGGCCGGTGAATCCTGGGCTGCATGTCAAAAAACTCAAACAGGTCGCGCAGATACAGCGCATCTTCGGCAACGCTGGTGAAACGGAATAACATGCTTTGCAGCAGACTGCGCAACCGGCTGAACGAACCGGCGAGAAAAGTCAAGTCGCCGATGGAGAGTTGCCCGCTCACCGTGCGTATGATGATGACCACATACGCGCCGTAATAACCAACACTCGCAATTGCCGCCAAAATTCCTCCCCAACCCGCGCGCCGGATCGAGAGATCGCGATTGGCCAGATAGTAGCGCGTGGACAAATCGCGATAGCGCTCGGTCAAAAAACTCGCGAGGCCGAAAATTTTTACTTCTTTGACGGTGCGATCGCTGGCGCCGGTAAAGCGCAGATAATCCAGCTCACGGCGTTCGGGCGTCCAACCATAAATCAGCGAGTAACTGCGGGCGTTGAAATGCGCTTCGCCGATCACCGCCGGAATGAGCGTCACCGCCAGCAGCAAAATCAGCCACGGGTTGAAAACGACCAATCCGGCCGCCAACAAGCCCATGGTAATGCTATCCTGCAACTGCTCCAACACCTGCGACATCAATCCAATGCGTCCGGCGGTTTGTCGCCGCGCGCGCTCGAGCTTGTCATAAAACTCAGCGTCTTCAAAGCGATCCAAATCCAGCCGCGCCGCATGTTCCATCAAGCGCACCGAAGTTTGATTGGCAAACAGATCGCCGAGCAAGCTCTCCAGCAGGGCTAAAGCCCGACCGGACAAGTCCGAGAGCAAAACGATGCCGAACTCGATGGCAACGAGCTTCCAAAGATACTGCAAATCGCGGCTGTCTCCAAGCTGGGCCAAACGCACGACTTCGTCGATGATCAGCTTGCCGACATATAACATCGCCGGCGCAATTGCCGCGCGGACGAAGCGCAGCAGCAGATTCGCCATCAGCATGGTCGGACTCGTCGCCCACAGCAGCCGGAAAAACTGCGGCAGGTTGCGCAATGCTTTGAAGCGGTCTTTGAGGGTTAACGGAGGCTCGCCCCGTGGCCGATAACGGCCGTTTCTCTGATTGAGCGTGCGAAGAAAGGTGCGAAGGGACATTCGAATAATTTTATTTTATGCTTCTTTCAACATTTTCAAGAAAGAAGTCTTGATCTCCTGATTAGGAAAGGATGACTTCAAAGAAACCCCGGCCCTTTTACCCAGCATGTGCAGCGTTTCAACCAAGCTATGCTGCAAGATCTCCGGCGTGCTGAAGGCGATCTCGTTAAAGTCGATTTTCACAATCGGATGCGGCTTCCACTCCCAATCCGCTTTTTCAATCCAAAGGCCTTTGAATAGTTTTTTGTTGCCTCTAAACAGATGCTCGAGGGTGGAGACCAGCAAAGATTTGCCGAAACGCCGGGGCCGCGAGAGAAAGTAAAACATTCCCTCCGTCACCATTTTGTAAATGTAACGGGTTTTATCCACGTACACGTGATTGCCGGTGATCAGCCTGTCGAAATCTTGAATGCTGATGGGGAGTTTTTTCATTTCTCTCATCTCTAACAAGTGAAATGTGTGCAAAAAAAGCAAACATTTTTTTTTCGAATAACATTTCACCCTTTATTTATAAGGGCTTTGCGTAATTCTGCCGCAGCCCCAACTTTTCAAATTTTCTAGTTATTATTTATTGGTTTTACAACTCTAATTTGCAAAAAAATTAAATTAAGATAAAACCAATTAATGGCAAAATGATTAAACGACAAAATAATTGTTTTAAAAAATCAAATCATTTTGTCGCAAAATTATTTTGTCTAATGCTTTTGCTTTTCATCCGTTGCGTTGTTTCTATCCGTTGGGAATTTTTAAAAACTTCTTGGTTGCGGCTTTGTCCGCGTTGTGCAATTGATTAAAGGGAAATTTTACAGCTTATCGCCGCAATGGGCTATTTTAAATGTGCGAATTTTTTTTCAATTTTGCAAGAACTGACTGCCGATTCGCCTCCAATTTTTTTTAGCTTTCAGAATCAATTGGTCTTCTCAATTTTAACTTGCCAACTCGACCCCGACCCGACTTTGTGGGTTTGAGCAAAACTGCTCTGATTGATGGCGAAAGAAACATTGAGCAGGCTGTTGACGTAAAGCAGCGGCTGGCCAATAGGCACATCGCCAAACGTGCGGACGTAAGGCATCTTGCCGGCAAAAACGACGCGCCCCTCATTTTTGATTTGCACCGAAACCATCGCCCCGTATGCCACGCCCAGCTTCTTGAAAGTCGCTTCGTCAATGTTCGTCCGGATATTGCCGTATTGCACGTCGAGAATGGGAATATTTCCCCAAACGACGCCATTCTCAAAGCGAGGTTTTTCATAAGGAATGGTCACAACCTTCGGTTCGAGTCGCGGCCCAACTTGCTCGAAAGTGATGGCGCCGGCAGCGAGCCGCGCGCCGGTGTAGGCATAAACATCGCGGCCATGAAAAGTGTACGATTTTTCCGATCCGGCAAGCCGATTCACGTTCTCATCGATTTGCCGCACCTCTTCAATTCCCATATCTTCGGCAATGAAAGTCAACGTGCCGTTATCCGGCGTGACAAAATAATGGCCGGATTTAGTTTTGAGCACGACGGATTTGCGTTCGGTGCCGACGCCGGGATCAACCACCGAGACGAAAACCGTGCCGGAAGGCCAATAAGGCGCGGTTTGTTTCAACTGATACGCCGCTTCCCAAATGTTGTAAGCGGGAATCTCGTGCGTCACGTCGAACATTTTGAGATTGGGATCGACGCCGAACGCCACGCCTTTCATGCACGAGACCGCGCCGTCTTTCAGGCCGAAATCGGATTGAAAGACGAGTGCCGCTTGTGGCAAGCACGCCGTCGTGATAGCAAGAGACAACAAAACAAGAACAATAAAATTTTTTTTCATTGTAGCATTTCCTGGTGATTTGGGCAAAAGCTCAGAGAAGATGTCATTCAGGGTGAATCTTTTTTGAATCCAGCATTGTGCTTGACAACAAAAAAGATGCTTCCAGTATGACAGTTTTCTTTTGCAAACATTAGTAAGACTTGCTGGACAAACCCAATCCGCTGGTCTTAATTCATCCGTTGGTGAAATTCTTAATTCGAGCTATCGCTTTTGGATTCCGCCGATTTCCAAAGATCGCGCAGCATCACGTCGAGCCGGCGCTCTTGTGCTTCGCGATGCTCGAATGAAATTTGATAGTACCAATTGGCGTCCAGCTTGGTGGCAATGTTTTTCACGCTCTCCGGAACGCGGCTGGTGTCGGGAGCATACACCATCATGAAATCCTTCTCAACTAAATAAATAATATCCCGGCCGCCGCAAATCACCTCGCGCAAGCCAAGCCGGTGGAAGGCTCGAATCACTTCACACACGTGCAAGATCACGTCCCGGCGCGCGCCGGTGGTATCGGCGTCACGCACCGGCTCATACTCTGGAAAGATGCGTTTCCCCGCGTTGGGCTCCGGAAACGGCGTGATGGCAATTTTCAGTTTCGCCAGCTCGATTTTTGCCTCCGGCTCGTTCAGGTTCTCGCTCTGATAAATCGCCCAAATTTTCGCGGTGTCGCTCGGCGAGCGTTGGCAGGCTTGCAGATAAAGCGCATTGCCGCGCGGCTTGATGTCATAGTGAAAGAGCAAATCGACTTCTGGGCGCTTGCGATATTTCTCATAAAATGCCTGCGCATTTTTTTGATAGCCGGTTTCATCGACGCAGCTAAAAACGAATAAGAACACGATGGTCGAGCCGATGAAACAAGTTCTTCTTTTCAACGAAAGGCGCACAACTCACCTCTCAAGTGGTTTGCAACGAAAACAGCAAAAGAGTTTCCGATGGGTTCGTCTATCCGTTGGGACAAAAAATTTTTAGAAATCTACTCGATGTATGGTGATCTGTAACTATTCAGCCATCCCCACGCATGTCATTCTGGAAGAATCTTTTTTCGCACTAGCACTGTACTCGAAATGAAAAAAGATTCCTACGGAATGACA
>JAKEEU010000291.1 GCA_022616415.1 Candidatus Zhuqueibacterota bacterium
CCAGTCGGCCCGACTGGGAGTGATGAAGTCGCTTGCATCCAGACCGGCGGGCTGGGTTACGGCAACGGCCCAGACGAGCCGTCTGGGCTACGGGTTAACACCTCCGCAAGGTGCAACACCTCCAACTTGCTCCTGCGCGCTTTGGCCTCCTGCCGCATTTGCATCACACAACCCGGATCGTTTGAAATCACTGTATCAACACCGAGTTGTTCAAATGTTTCCAAACGGCTGCGCGTCATCGTTGAGGAGATCGCTTCGAATTTAATTGAGAACAATCCGCCGAAGCCGCAACACACCGGCTCGCCCGGCGGGACGATCAATTCGAGGCCGCGCACGTGGCGCAGCAGCGCCAGCGGCTCTTCTTGCAATCTCAGCTCGCGGAAGCTGTGACAGGAATTGTGGAATCCGGCCTTGCGCGCGAACGTGGCGTTGACATCCTGCACGCCGAGGTGTTTGACTAAAAATTCGGAGAACTCAAATACTCTCTTCCCGATCGCCTCAGCCTCTTCCTGCTTCGCGTGTCCGGCGAATAAATGTGGGTAAAAATTCCGCACCATCGCCACGCACGATCCGGAGGGCGCGACGACGCATTCCGCCTCGCGAAAGACTTCCAAGAAATGCTCTGCAACCGTCAACGCCTCGTTGCAATAACCGGCATTGAAAGCCGGCTGGCCGCAACAAGTCTGCGCCGCGTCATATTTCAACTTAACGCCGAGCCGGCGCAAGACATTCGCCATCGTGAGCCCGATCTCAGGATAAACTTGATCGACGAGGCAGGGGATAAAGAGAGAAACGGTTGACGCGTTGAAAGGTGTCTTGGCCATTGTTTTTATCCGTTGGCCGCTTTTGTGTCCGTTGGGAATATTGACGGGAGTAATTTTCAGATTGTTTGACTGATACGCTCAACGTTTTCGCTTTGAAGTAGAAAACAAGCCGATGATCGCGACGAACAGCGCCGAGCCGATGATCGACCAAATGATGGGAAAACGCTTGGTCCCGATATTTAACGCAAAGATTTCCGGCAAATCCAGTTTTTGCGCGAGCCATACGCCGATGACGGCGCCGACAAAACCGATCGCAATCGAGACGAGACAACCGCCGCGCGAGTAGCCGCTGATCGCCTGCCCCAACGCGCCGCAGATTCCCGCTACCGCGAGTAAAATGAGAAAATCAAACAAACCCATAACCATCCTCCTTCCCTAAGTTGCACACGTTACACAAACTTTTCATACTTTTGAGGGGCGAGTGGACTTCTCTAGTCCCAACGCACATCGCGGACAGGAAAGTCCGCGCTCCTTTTTTAAGGCGATACTACGAACAATCCACTCACTCCACCCAATCCGCAATGAACACGTTCGTTTGGCGCGGCGCGGCGGCGTTGCGGTTGGAGCAGAACACCAGTTTTTTTCCGTCCGGGCTGAACATGGGGAAACCGTCAAAATCTTCGCAATACGTCACTTGCTGCTGATTCGTGCCATCCAGGTTGATGAGAAAGAGATCGAAGTTCCGCCGCTTCGGATCGGTGTAGTTCGAGGCAAAGATGATTCTCTTGCCATCGGGGTGAAAGAACGGCGCAAAACTGGCCGCGCCGAGATTGGTGATCTGCCGCTGGTTGCTGCCGTCGGCGTTCATGACGAAAATTTCCAATTTGCTCGGGCGGATGAGATTTTCTTGCAACAAGTCTTGATAATCTTTAAGCTCTTTCGGCGTTTGAGGACGGTAGGCGCGATAAATGATTTGCGAGCCATCGGGTGAGAAGAACGGTCCGCCGTCGTAGCCGGGCGTGGTTGTCAAGCGGCGGACATCCGTCCCGTCGATGTTCATGGTGTAAATATCGAGATCGCCGTCGCGCAACGAAGTGAAGACGATTTTTTGGCCATCCGGTGAAACCGTGGCTTCAGCATCATAGCCGGGCGTGGTGGTGAGCTGCTGCAAATCCGAGCCGTCATCCTTTGCAACAAAAATATCGTAATCGGGATAAAGCGCCCAGACATAGCCACGGCTGTAATCTGGCGAAGGTGGGCAGGCTTCGCCGCCGAGATGCGTCGAGGAAAAAAGAATATGCATGCCGTCCTTCAAAAAATATGCGCATGTCGTCCGTCCCTTGCCGGTGCTCACCAATTTCGGGCGAAAGCCCCTTTCGGGCGGGCCATTGCTTTTGAGGTCGAGCGTGAAAATCTGGTCACATTTAAATGGCGGTCGAGTGGATTGAAAGATAAGCCGCTGCGGTTGCTCCTCAAAACTGAAATAGGCTTCGGCGGAGTTTTCACCTTCACGGGTGAGCTGGCGGACGTGTGCAAAGTGCTTTTCGTTGGGGAAGATCAGTTTGCCATTGCCGGTATTTGACTGTTGCGGCGCCTGGTTGCCTTTGAACGCCCAAGAAGAAATCGTTACCGCTACGAGCAAAACTACAACAAAATATCTCCGCATGGTATCAATCCGATTTAGTTAAATGACTAATGAAAAGCCCAGACGGGCCGTCTGGGTTACGCGGTGGATTGCCGCAGCAGTTCGGCGGCTTTCTCCGGCGGCACCCAGTTCACTTGGAAGCCGGCGACGCTGTCAAAATCGGTGACGCCGCGCAAACGGGGCGTAATTTCGAGATGCCAATGGAAGTCGCGCTCGACGGTTTTCCAATAGCCGCGCTGCCGGCCGGCCAAAAGATTGGGGCCGGAGTGAACGATCATCACATAATTCGGGTCGCTGAGGGCGTGGCGCACCTTCATGAGCACGAGCTTCAGCAACTTGGCGAGCGCCGGCAGCTCGCTGTTCCATTCAAAAAAGGTTTCGTGGCGTTTGGGCAAAATCCAAATTTCAAACGGCGCGCGCGAGGCAAACGGGCAGAGCGCCACGAAGCTTTCATTCTCCGCGACCAGGCGCTGGGAATCTTCCATTTCCTGGCGGATCATGTCGCAAAAGATGCAGCGTTCTTTGAGCAAAAAGAATTGCTGCGCGTTCAGCAGCTCTTCGCGCGCGCGCAGCGGCGTGATCGGGGTGGCGATGATGTGGCTGAGAGAATGGCGCAGGGCCGGGCCGCGGCGCCCTTCGCCGACGCTTTTGTAGATGAGAATATAGCGAAATCTCCCATCGCGCTTGAGATCGAGTGTGCGCTCGCGATACGCCGTGAGCACATCGGTGATCTCATTATCTGCAAGTTCCGTCAAAATTTTTCCGTGATCGGGAGTCTCGACGACAAGCTCGTGCGCGCCGATGCCGTTCAGCATGTCGTAAATGCCGAGGCCGCGATTGTTGGTCTCGCCATGAATCTGCAAAACGGGAAAACGCTCCGGCACGACGCGCACCCGCCAGCCCGGCTCGTTGCGCGGCAAATTGCCCGGGCGGACGGCATAGATTTCCGGCAGCGTTTCGCTCTCGTGCCCCGCGCAGAACTCGCAGGTTTCGCCAGGGCGCGCGTGCCGCAAACGACGATAACCGTGGGGCCGCAAGTTGACCAAATCCTTGCCATCCTCGAGCATGATCGTCCAAATCCCGGTAATGGGGTCACGGCGAAGTTGGTTCATCAGCTTGTACCTTTCTAAAGAATTTTCATCACTGGCGGATTTTCACCGCCAAATTTTTTTAAACTCTGAGGGAGGCCTCACCGGTAAAGGATTCTTCGCCATCTTTAACAAGCGGCTGCCGGCGGCATTCGCCGACAAGAAGGCGATGCCCAACGCGGCAACGCCGATGGCATAAACAATCCACATGATCTTGCACGCTTCGACTCTCCTTACTTTGCCCACAGCCGCCGGTTTCTCCGTTTTTGGAGAAAGTCCAATATTTTACGAAAATTTTGAAAGATTGTCAATGCAAACTTTAAATAAAAAACCGCTATCACCAACTTGGGCAATAGCGGTTTTTCTCAGTTTGCTGCATGATTCACCTCTTCTCGCTGATCCGTGCGGCTTTTCCTCTCAGCTCACGCAAATAATACAAACGCGCCCGGCGCACTTTGCCTTTGCGGAGATGATCGATCTTTTCGATGTTCGGAGAGTGCAGCGGAAAGATACGCTCGACGCCGACACCGTCGGAAATTTTGCGCACGGTGAAGGTCTCGCTGATGCCGCTGCCGCGGCGCTGCAAGACCACGCCTTCAAACACCTGCGTCCGCTCCTTGTCGCCTTCCACCACCTTGTGATGAACGGCAATTGTGTCGCCCGGACGAAAGTCCGGCACATCGTTCTTGAGTTGGTTGGCCGTCAAAGCCTGTAGCCTGTCCATGGGTCGTTTCTCCTTGTATTCGTGTCAATCTGATTTGTACTTAAGTTTTCTGAGTATGTTTATGTGACCAGCGGATGAATTAAGATCAGCGGATATTTTATCAGTCGGTCCTAATTCATCCGTCCAAAAGAAAATCAGGATTTCAGCAAATCCGCGCGCCGCGTGCGCGTGCGCGCTTCCGCCTGCTCGCGCCGCCATTGCGCAATTCGCGCGTGGTGTCCGGACACCAGCACCTCCGGCACGTGCCAGCCGCGAAACTCTTCCGGCCGCGTGTAATGCGGATAATCGAGCATGCCGGTTTGAAACGAATCGCCCACTGCCGAATCCAAATCGCCCAAAACGCCGGGTAAAAGCCTGACCACCGCGTCGATCACCACCAGCGCCGGCAACTCGCCGCCGGTGAGCACGTAATCGCCGATCGAAAGCTCTTCGGTGGCCAGATATTGATGCACGCGCTCGTCGATGCCTTTGTAATGGCCGCACAAAAAAATCAGCGCCGGCTCCTGGACCAGTTCGTTGGCTTTTTTCTGTGAAAACGTTTCTCCCTGCGGGGACAACAAAATGACTCGCGCTGCGGAAAGATCGTGCTCCGCTCGAATGTGCTCGACGCACGCAAAAAACGGCTCCGGTTTCATGATCATGCCCGGGCCGCCGCCGTAAGGATAATCATCGACGCTGCGATGCTTGTCGGTGGTAAAATCCCGCAGATCGTGTACGTGAATTTGAACCACTTCGCGCTGGCGCGCCCGCTTCATCATGCTCTCGTCGAGCGGACTCTCAAAGAACTTGGGAAAAGTCGTGACAATATGAATCTTCATGGCAATTCCGGAGTGTAACGCTTCAGCGTTGCTTTGCAGCAAACAAAAAAGCTAAAGCTTTTTACTCCGCATCTTCAAACAAACCGGGAATCGGCGCAATGACGACGCGGCGATTTTGCACATCCACTTCTTTAATGAAAGCCTTTACCGCCGGCACCAAGCACTCGCGCTCGCCGTGGCGAATCACCCACGCGTCGTGAGCGGGAAAAGTCTCGATGCCCACGATTTCACCGAGAGGCTCATCGGTTTCCGAATAGGCCGGCAATCCGATAATCTCAAAATGATAATACTGATCCGCCGGCGCCGGCACGCGCGCCTCGCGCGGAATCATCAAACCGGCGCCACGCAAAGTCTCCGCCTGGTTGCGATCATCGACGCCGTAAAATTTGACAAAAACCTCGTCTTTGCCGATTTGCACACGCTCGACGCGATACTCACCCAGAGTGCGTCCGCCGCGCTGCAGCTTCACCTCCTCGAGAAGTGAAATTCGCTGCGGATCGTCTGTGGCGGCGCGAACTTTAACCGCGCCGGCCAACCCATGCGGCCGGACGATTTCGCCGACCATCACCATCTGTGGTTCGTTTGAGCTCATCGTTCGTAGTAGCGCCCTGCGGGCGTAGCCTTATGAGTTTTGACATTCAAATTTAGTTATGCCTTGTAGTCCTGCCCCCTTGCGGGGCACTGCCGAATCATAGCGGCCCACAAGGGGCCGGGACTACAGAGGTTACCGATTTTGATCATCAAATTTCATTAGGCGCATTGACATCCTTGCACGAAACTTCATTTTTAGAGCAAACAGCCTGCCCCTAAAGAGGCTACTACAAACTTTATTCGAGAATTTCCAGCACGGCGCGTTTGCCGGCTTTCGCGGAGGCCGCGGCGAGAAGCGTGCGAATGGATTTGGCAGTCTTGCCGTGTTTGCCAATCACCTTGCCCATGTCACCCTGCCCGACGCGCAGCTCGTAAACGATCGTACGCTCGCCATCGACCTCGTTCACCTGCACCTCGTTCGGCTTGTCGACCAGGTGCTTGATGATGAATTCGAGAAATTCCTTCATGATCAACCCTCCTTTCGGGTTTACCCTTTGCGGATTCGTTCCGGAAAATTTGGCAAATTGGCGTTCTTGAGAAAAAGCGAAAAAACAGTACAACTCTCCGCGTTCGCCGGGTGCTTGCGGATTGACAGGTTTTTGAAAAGACCACTAATGATTTGCCAACTTTCGGCCCTGTTGATACGGCTTCCCGTGCCCATCATTCGGGGACATCACCGTCTCTCAGGGAAAACACCTCACCGGCAACGTTGTTGCCTTCACCTCTGGCTCCACATGAGACCGTCGGTCAGAACGATTTCGTCGAGCGCTGCCCGTTGGGAATCCTGTTCCCTAATTTCAGGTTGATCTTGAAGGTCAGGCCATGATCGTAAATGCGATCAGGCCGGCGCGGGCGCGGCTTCCGGAGCAGGAGCTGCACTCTCGCCGGCGCCGGCCGCAGGCTCATCTTCTTTTTTGGCTTTGCGTTGCCGTTTTTTCTGTTCGCGTAGCGCTTCTTGCCGTTTTTGCCGCTCCGCTTGCTGCGCTTCCCATTGCTTCATCGCTTCGCTAATCTGCGCCTCATCCATGCCGAGTTTCTGCAAGTGCAAACGCATCAAGAGGCCTTGCCGGCGCAACAAGCTGCGAACTGTATCAGAAGGTTTGGCGCCTTTTGAAAGCCAATAAACCACGCGCTCGCTATCGAGCTGAACCGCTGCCGGCTCCAGGCGAGGGTTATAGGTGCCAATATTGTCGAGATATTTGCCGTCGCGGGCGGCCCGGGAATCGATGGCCACGATCCGGTAGAACGGTTGCTTCTTTTTGCCCATCCGGCGAAGACGAATGTGGACTGCCAAAAAATGTCTCCTTTCAAATTTTTATTTATTGCGGTGCAATCAAAAAGATTTGCCCCAACGGATGAATAAAGACCAACGGATAAAAACAGCAGTTGGTCTTAATTCATCCGTTGGGCGTTTTTGTTTTTTCTGCAAAAGAATCAGCTTTTTTATAGTTAAAACGGCAACGTTTCCGCTTTTCCTTAAATTTAAAAATTCATAAAAGGAAGAGCAGAACGCCGCCCTTGGCGTCCGACCTGTTTCAACATCTTGCGCATCATCTCATATTGCTTGAGCAGGCGATTCACCTCTTGCACCGAAGTGCCGCTGCCTTTGGCGATGCGTAACCGCCGGCTGCCGTTGATGATATTCGGCCGGCGCCGCTCTTCCGGCGTCATCGAAAGGATGATCGCCTCGACGCCCACAAAGGCGCCGTCGTCCATTTCGATGTCTTGCGGAATGCGGCCGCCCAAGCCGGGAATCATCTTGATCAACTGCCCCAACGGCCCCATTTTTTTCACGCTTTGCAACTGCTCGTAAAAATCTTCCAGGGTAAAATCGGCGCGGCGTAGCTTTTTCTCGAATTCGGCCGCCTTCTGCAAATCGACCGCCTGGCTGGCTTTTTCCACCAGCGTGACGATGTCGCCCATCCCCAAAATGCGCGAGGCCATGCGCTCCGGATGAAATTTTTCCAGCGCCTCGACCTTTTCGCCGGCGCCGATGAACTTGATCGGCTTGCCCGTCACCGCTTTGATGGAGAGCGCCGCGCCGCCGCGCGCATCGCCGTCCATCTTGGTGAGCACCACGCCGCTAAAATCCAACCGCTGAACAAAGGCCTGTGCCGTGTTCACCGCATCCTGGCCGGTCATCGCGTCCGCCACAAACAAAATCTCGTGCGGCTTGGTCGTTTGCTTGATCTCCTCCAGCTCTTGCATCAGCTCTTCGTTCACGTGCAAACGGCCGGCGGTGTCGAGAACGACGGTGTCCATTGACCGTTGCCGGGCCTCGCCAATCGCCCTGCGGCAAACCTCTAATGGCGTCGAGGTGGGAATCGAAAAGAAATCTGCGCCGGCGGCTTGCGAGACCACACGCAATTGCTCCACCGCCGCCGGGCGCTGCAAGTCCGCCGCAACCAGCATCGGTCGCCGGCGGCGCGATTTCAGATAACCGGCGAGCTTGCCGCAGAACGTGGTTTTGCCGGAGCCTTGCAGCCCCACCACCATGATGACGGTGGGCGGCAGATTGGCTTCGCGCAGGGGCGTATCGCTGCCGCCGAGCAGCAGCACCAGCTCGTCGTGAATAATCTTGATGACTTGCTGCCCCGGCGTGATGCTTTTGAGCACCTCCGCGCCAACCGCCTTTTTCTCTACCGCGACGATAAAATCTTTCGCGACTTTGAAATTGACGTCCGCTTCCAGGAGCACGCGCCGCACCTCGCGCATGCTTTCGGCAATATTTTCCGGCGTCAGCTTGCCGTGGCCTTTCAGCTTGCGAAAGATGTTTTCAAAGCGGCTGGTCAGTTCCTGAAACATATTCGTCACACAGGCCGCCGGCCTGTTTTCTTATTGGCAAAAAATTATCCGCACAAGGCGGATAGCAAAGGTTCTAAAAGCAGGCAATACAAGCATCTTGAATTGCCCGCAAGCAGGTAAATTTAGCAATTTTTTTGCCACAAAGCAAGATAAAATTTTGCCGAAATTTATATTCGGTGGAGAGCTATTGACCGGTCGCTGAAAGGATGGGCGTGCCGTCGCATCTTTACTGTAAGCAACCGGTCAATTTTCCCCATAATTAAGGATGGCAGCCGGGGCCTTTGAACCACAGCAGTACGGGACAGTTGGTTGGCGACTTTGATCTAACCAAAGGAGGGCACGGAGTTGACCGGAGCACACGGCAGACAGCGATTGCGGCCGGCAAATAGTCTGGGGGAAAAGAATATGCGTCCCCAAACTTCGACCAAGCCGGCCCGCATCCAACGTCGCCTCGTCGAAGCCTTGCGCAAGCTCCAACGCTTGCCGGAAAAGTTTTTATGGAAAACACCATGAATACGCTTCACTGCACTTCGTGCTTTTGGGGCCGGGAGCGCCGACTTTCCAGTCGGCATTGCTTGAAATTCCACGTTTCACTGCACTTCGTGCTTTTGGGGTCTTGCTGACAAGCAGTAACTATTCTCGAAGAAACAGAGAAAATGATGATTTCACTGCACTTCGTGCTTTTGGGGTCTTGCTGACTGAGATTGCTCGTATTCTGCGGAAGCTGGCTGGTCAAGCGTTTCAATGCACTTCGTGCTTTTGGGGTCTTGCTGACCCCGATAATGGTGATAGTTTTCTATATCATCTTTGTGTTTCAATGCACTTCGTGCTTTTGGGGTCTTGCTGACGCTGCTCATCTTGTTTGCTGATCGCACGCGGGCCGGTGATGGTTTCAATGCACTTCGTGCTTTTGGGGTCTTGCTGACTGACTCCATGTGTTGTAATCCAACTTCGAGTTTAGTGTTTCAATGCACTTCGTGCTTTTGGGGTCTTGCTGACTTGGCAGATCCTATTATTTTATGGGCACTCGTGGCACTGAGTTTCAATGCACTTCGTGCTTTTGGGGTCTTGCTGACGGAAAGATTCAGCCGCCATGGTGGTCACGGAAAAGAGGCGTTTCAATGCACTTCGTGCTTTTGGGGTCTTGCTGACACCGATTCTGGGTTTGTAAAAATATCTTGAATCGAAGTTTCAATGCACTTCGTGCTTTTGGGGTCTTGCTGACATGGCATGTTGCCGAGCGAAGGAAGTGCTCAAACACTTCGTTTCAATGCACTTCGTGCTTTTGGGGTCTTGCTGACTGCTGCCTTTTCAGGTACCTGTTTTCCAAGAGGCTACAAAGCTCAAACGGGTACTCCCCGTTTTTGTGAAAAGTTTTGGCTGCAGTTTTTTCGTCTCTCAACATGGAAGCCGGTTTAACCTATTATTTTCCTTGCCAAATTTGGCGCCGGGTACTCCCCGGCAAAAATTGGCCATTCTACGCCATCAAATAGGTGAAAAGGCATCACCCTCTCGCGTCAGCCACCCAACTCACAAGATGTAAACGTCGGCTTTGCGCGTCACCTCACCGCTTCCCCAAATTTGCACGGTTTTGAGGCAGTCTTTGCACAAGCGGTAAACCCGGATGCTGTCGTCATCTTCCAGCGGCACGGCGCCCAATCTTTGGCGCAGCCGCGCCAGGCGATTCTCGCCAAGATTGGCTTCAAAAACCGAGCGCTGCACCCGCTTGCCGTAATCTTTCAACAGCCGCGCCAAACGGTAACGCACGCGGTCGTTGGTGATGTCATAAGAAATTAAAACAAACATAAAATAAAAAATGCCCTGATAAAAGTCAAGGAATAAATTATCTTCATTGTGACTCGCGTCCTCGGTGAAATAGCACCGTCCGGACGCTTTGTCTTACGCGATTCTGACGAGTCCTCGAGGTTCAGCGTCCGGACGGTCCACCTGTCTTCATTCATCATCGTTTTGAGGCGCGCTCGGAAAATCCAAGGACAGCGGCGTTATCGGGTTTTCACCAAGCTCGCCTTGGTGCAAGCGAAACGGCTCATAATCGCCATCATCCTGAATCGCCTTCGCCAGCTTGTAAGCCTGAAATTTAAAATGCTGGCGAAAGTAGCCCACGGCGCCTTCCGGCGGCTCGTAGCGGTGCAGGCCGAGATAGCGCTCGTAGCTCCGAAAGAATTTTTTCTGCCCGTCGCGATTCAAATAAACCCCGGCGTTGGCGGTCTTTTCAAAATCACCTTCGGCGAAAATGTTTTGGTTGAACAGGTGCAGGGCCAAACGGTCGACCAGCGTGTGGCGAAATTCTTCGAGCAGATCCAGCGCCAGGCTGGGCCGGCCATATTCGGTGGCGTGAAAGAAGCCGGCGTACGGATCGAAGCCGAGGCCTTCGAGCAGCGATTGCAATTCGTTGGCGACAATGACGTAGCCAAAGGAGAGCACGGCGTTGACCGGATCGCGCGGCGGGCGGCGGTTGCGCCCGGCGAATTGCCAGGGCGAAAAGAACATGCGCCCCAACACTTTGAAATACGCCGCGGCCGCCGCGCCTTCCAAGCCGCGCAGGGAATCCAGCATCGCCGCGCCTTCGACCTGTGCGCGCGCGGCCACGATCGTGTCCAGCTCCGTTTCGCATTTCAGCTCGGGATGATTGTGGCGGTAATCACGGATCACCGCGAGCGCGTTTTCCAGCTTGCCGGCGACGAGGCTGCGGCTGAGGCGCAGCGCAAATTCCGGATCAAAGTGGCGGCGCCATTGCTTCTCGCGCAAAATCGAGTTCTTCGGCCAGGGCGGCGTGAGCCGGAAAAGCAATCTGCCGTTTTGGGTGAAATGGACGAGCGGAATGCCGTGCTCGGCGAGCTTGCGCTGCGCCGCGGTGGTGACCTGAATATTGCCGTAAAGCATCACGTGCTCGACTTCGGCGCACGGCACTTCCAGCAAGGTGTCTTTGCGCTTTTGGACGATAAAAAGGTCGCTGCTCTTGTGGAGCACCGCGCCCGGTTCGGTAAGATAAAGTGTGGCCATGAAAGCCTCCCAAAAAAGGATACCCTCCCCTCCACCGCCAAGTGAGAATGATTGATGAATAAAACCCCGATTTTGCTTGTAGTCCCACCAGCCCTGGTGGGCTGTTTTTCTCTGCACTATTCGCTTCCGCTTTCCACATTGACCCACAAGGGGTCAGGACTGCTTTCGGGCAACCCGCTAATCAAAAATCTTCAGCGTGTCGTAAAAAATTGGAATCAGCACGCCGAGGCCGCCGAAGACGATGAGCGTTAGCAGCACTTTGTCGCGCGCGAAGGTGGTGCGGCTGCGCCAGATGACGAAGGTGAACACGGCGGCCAACGACAGGGAGATCAAAAAGAAGGAGGTTTCGGCGTGGATCAAATGATAAAGCCCGGCGCCAGCGAAGCCCCAAACCATGGCGCCGCTGCCGAATATGGCCATGATCATCAGGCCGGCGCTGGTGCGCCCCTCGGAGTAAGGAATGGTTTCGCCCGCTTTGTAGGCGGCGGCCATTGTGCGCGTGCGCAAGAGCACGTAAACGACGCCGACGACGAGGCCGGCGAGCAAACCGGAGATGATGGTGTGCATAGATGAGGCGCGTGTTGGTTTGCCGGTCAGACAGTTTTCTAGTCTGCCCGTTAGCCGGTTAAACGGGCTAACGGGCAAACCAGCCAACGGGCTAACGATTCACCAGCTCGTAATCGCCGGAGCCGGTTTTGTCGCGAAAAACAAAATACAGATCGAGGTTCGGATAAAACCAAATCTCGTAAGGCGGGGAGCCTTGCTCGGCCATTTGGTGATGCACTTCCTTGGGCGGGCCGTATTTGATATAAATGCGGCCGCGGTCGGTTTCCCAACCCGCCGGGGTTTTGGCGCCGGACTTGCCGGCCGCGGCAAAGCGCATGTCGGAAAAAGCGACGCGGCGGTAAAATTCCTCCCGTAGTTGATTCGCCGGCGTTACCGGATCGGGATCGCGCTGGCGCCAAAACTCCGCCAGCAAGCTGTCGCGCGCGGCTGCATCGGCCTCGGCAATGCGCTTGTATTCGGCGCCTTTGACGATGTAACGCAGCGGCTCGTAGAGCAAGACGCTGTTTTCGGCAAGCGGCGCGGCGTAATTCAGGCTGGCGCTCACCTGCACCTGAAAGCTCTCTTCGGCGGTGGCTTCTTTCGTGGATGCCGATTTGGCCACGAGGCGAAAGGTGTGCAATCCGGGTTGAGTGATCTTTTCCGCCAAGACCGCGAGGTGAGAGAGAGGCGCTTCTGTGACGGTAAGGGTTTCTTCCCAAGCTTGCTCGATTTGCTGGCGCCAATCGCGAATCTCGTATTGCAGTTGCAACGTTTCGCCGGCGGCAGCGCCGTAAATTTCGAAATAGGCGCCCGCGGCGATGGCGCCATGCGGGTCTGCACTTTGCGAGCCGGCGCTGCTTTGAGAAACGCCGTCCGGCTGGCCGTTTCCGGCGCGCGCGTAATTGGTCAAAATGGCGGTGAGATTATACCGCAACGAATCGCGCCGGGCCGGGCGCGGCAAGCTTTTCCAGGCGGCAAGCGCTTCCGCAGCAGTGGGCGCCGGATTGGCCTCGTCCAATAAATGGCGGACGCCGAAAGGCTCCGTGAAAACGACCGAGCTGAAACGCAATTGTTGGCCGTCGCTCTCCGCCAATTTAAGCGGGCGCCGTTCGCGCAGATTTTTGCCGGTGTCGCGGTCGGTAATTTCGAGCGCGATCTCGTATTCACCCGGCGGCAGATCGAACGCGGCGCGCTCGAGGTTGAATTTTTTGCGGTCGTTGGTCGCGTCAAAGCTGCTCGCCACCAATTCCCGTTTCCAATTGTGGCTGTCGACCAAGTTGTTCTTTTTGTCCCAGATGGTGACGTTTATTTCATATTGGGCGCGATAGCCGCCCGCATCGTCGCTATCGGATGAGGCCTTGACAAATTGCAGGATATCGTTGACCATGCCGATGTACACTTCCACGCGAAAGTGGCCGCGGGTCTCGGCGGCAAATTGATAAGCGCGAAAAATATACGGCGGCAAGCCGGCGGTCTGATCGAAGTCAAATACAGCGGGCTGGCGTTCATAGGTGGGGACGGCTTGCGCGAAAGCGGTTTCCGGCGCGTTCGTAAAAACGCCCAGCCCCAGCGCGCCAAGCGCCAGCAGAAAGAGTTGAAAACGGTGCGGTTTTAATTCGGTGCAACGCCCGCATGGCACACGGGATTCGTGCGAGCTTTTCTTTCTTTTTAAAAAATTCGCCGAACGATAAAAGGGATGGTGGCTCTTGCTCAACCACATAGAACGACTCCATTGAGGTTTGCTATATAAAGAATACCGGCAACGACGGATGGTGCGGAACGGGCCGAAAGCTATAGCGGGCAAAATCGTTAATAGATGGCCATTTAATTGATAAGCTGCTTGACTTCTTGCCAGTCGCGCACTTCGAGAAAACGATTCAGAAGAGAATCAATACGATCAGCATCTTTCAAAGTACGAATCGAGGTTTCAATTTCTGGCGGCATCGGGCCCAACTTTTTCGGCAAAAGTGATAAGAGCGCCTCCATCTTGCCTTCGATCTTACCTTCCATTCTCCCTTCCATTCTCCCTTGATTTTTAAGTATCGTCGTAATCATTTCAAACTCCTTATCTTTTTGTTGTGCTTGCTTGTACGCACGATAAGTCTCCCACTCCTTTTCTTCCAAATTAAAATAAAAGAGCAGAAAATCAAGATATTTGTTCCGGCGCAGGCCTTCGTTCGGATCGACCATTTCCAAAACCGCCTTGACGCCGCTATCCAACACTTCCATCCAATCCTGCCGCGAAAAGCGCATGAACGGCAGCATCAGCCGCGCGATGATGTTGTTGCTGTTGAGATACTTCTTCGCCGGCATGTCCTTCAGAAAGACCGCTTCGTAGGTGAAATGAAAATTGCGTTTGCCCATAAAAAAGCGTTTTCAGCGTCTCTTCGCGAATCGGCTCGATCTCCGGTTCGTGCCGGAAGAAATTGACGCATTTGGGCATCGCAAAAGTTATAGCTGCCCAGGGGTTTTCTACAATGAGCGTTTTAATGTTTTGATCATGCGATTGCTCATAGCATAACACACTCATGTTAGAACTCCGTGCCCAGCGAGAAATAGTATTGCGGCTTGGCGGTGCGTTGCAAATCGGTTTTCCAGGCCACGTCGAAACGGAGCAGCAGGAAGCCGAGATTGGCGCGCGAGCCGAAGCCGTATCCCATCAGCAGATCGTCGAGCTCCGGCAGGAAGCCGTCGGAAGATTTGAACGCGTGAAAGCGCTCGTATTCGCCGAGCTTGCCGTCCCAAGCCGCGCCGATGTCGGTGAACAGGGCGCCGCGCACGTTTTGCAAGCCGAGCGGCAGCGGCCAGCCGAGAATGAGATAGCGAATCATCGGGAAGCGGAACTCGAGATTCATCAACGCAAAGCGGTTGCCGGCCTGCTCGTAATAAGCGGTGCCGCGCAGCGGGGTTTCGAAGCTGGAGAAATAAATGTCTTCCGGCCGGTCGATGCGAATGCGGCCGCCGCGGAATTTCCGGTTCAGCCAGTTATCCAGGCCACCGAGGTAGAAACGCTGCGGGTCGCTGCCCTCGCTGATGCCGCCGGCCAGGCGATAGACGAGATTATATTCCTTGCCGAATTTGATATATTTGCGAATATCGGCGCGGAACGTCAAAAAACCGAGGCCGTTGTTATTGTCATACTTAGGCGAAAACGTGAAATTGTACTCGCTGCGGCCGCCGTTGTTCGGCCCGGTCCACCCCCACAGCGCCGTGTCGGTGACGTACGAAATGCTGCCCATGAGCACGCGGATTTTGCGGCTCGGAAAGCTGAAGATTTCGCCGCTCGAAAGATCGATGAACTCGTCGAGAAATTCACGGTTGATGTTCAGCCACGACACGCCGCCTTCCAGCCGCTTGAAGGTGTTGAACGGCCGCGAGGCATAAAGGCTCAGGCCGAAATAGCGGTCGCGCATCAGGCCCAGCGCGTCGCTGAAAAAGAACCAGGCGTGATGAAAGCCGCCGATGCCGAAATCGGTGCGCTTGGGCAGATAGAAATAATTCAACTGATAGTTGGAGTTGCGGATGTCGTAAAAGAGATCGGTGTAAAGATCGATGCGATGGTTGCCCAACACGTCGGAAAGCGAGAGCTGGGTTTGGCCCTGGACGCCGAAGAACTGGCTGTAGCCGGCGTTGCCGTAAATGATGTCCGGCGAAAATTTGGTTTTGTAGTTGTGGACTTTGTAATCGCCGCTAGCGTGCTTGTATTGGGTGGTGTCGAGAAAGGCGATCTGCTCGGCTTTGGTTTTGACCACGCCCTCGGCAAACTCGTCGCCG
>JAKEEU010000292.1 GCA_022616415.1 Candidatus Zhuqueibacterota bacterium
ACCCCTTCGTTTTATATCCTCTTCTAGATGTCTCTTTACGTAATCGGAGAATCTGTTTTCGTCTTTCGGCCTAAAAACATTTTTTCCAATTTCATTCCACAGATCAATTGCAGCAGGGGTTTCACTCTGTAGTTTAGATTCTAACCGATTCAACGATTCCAACAAGATGTCAAGAAGTTGATCCCCATTGTTGATCAATCCAGCCTTATGGTCGCTCGCCAGCTTGAGTACATGACTGGGATCAGGTGGCTGCCATGTGTTTCGGCGTGCAGTTGCTTGGGCCTCTTGCAATGCCCACTTCAACCATTCAAGTTCAGGAAGTTCATGCGCTATTCTTTGAATCGTCTCACAGGCCTGCAGAGTGCCACGTTCTTTTAGATGTTGTAGGATAGCGCTTCGGAAATGTGCGACATCGGAATCGATAACTTCTTGATATGGAAATTGCCGAGCAAGCCAAATGAACAATTCCCCCAATTGGCTCTCGGAAGAGCCAGACGATATTCTATAAGTTCAAAGCTTTCAAACTGCGTTTACTCCGTTGCTCGTGTAGTCTCATCTTTTTCACTACTCAACCCCTTCGCATCCTTTTCTTCCAACTCCAGCTTCGGTGCTGCGCCTTTCAAGCGTTTCTCAACTTGTTTGATATGCTCGGCTGGCGGCAAGTTTTCCGGCATGGCGCCGCCGATGCGTTGAATCGCAGTGCGTACTTCCTTGCCTACTTGCTCGTGAGTTTGAATGGCGCGTTCTTGGTTCTTGATGCTTTCGCGTGCCAGTTTATCTCGTGTTTGCGTCATGCGGAATTGGTTGGCAGCCAACTCGGTCGTGTCCATGCGATCCATCAATTGTTCTTTCGCCGGAATGCGCTTGCGCGCCTTTATGGCTTCATTACCCAAGCCGCCATAGAGACCTTTGTATCCGGCATCGTGAAACACACCGAACATTTTGTTTTGCACACCGGCCTCACGCGCCGCGCCGGAGAGCGCTTTGAATTCTTCCGACGTTTGTTTGTGTAGCTCCAACCGCTCCAAGTCCGCTGCCGCAGCGTCAGATAATTCTTGGCGGCGCGTTTGTACGGCAAAGTATTTTTGAGCATTGGCAATTTCCGGTTTGCGCGGGTCGCCGTTTTGCGCAATGAGATAGCAGGCGAAGCGCGAAAGCTGGTAATCCGGCACTTCACGCATTGCGCCCTTAGCAAGCTCG
>JAKEEU010000026.1 GCA_022616415.1 Candidatus Zhuqueibacterota bacterium
TGGTGGACACCCAACCATGTCATGCTGAAAGCATCTTGTTCCGGCTGAGTACAGTGCTGGATTGAAACAAGATTCCTCCGGAATGACATTTCTCTCCACCTGTAACTGAGGCATTACTGGTCAGGCAAGACCTCAGTTAGTGTTGAAAATGGGAGTTCCGAGCCCTCAGGACTCGGAACTCCCCAACCAAACAGGCGCGATGCCCGGCGTTTCCTTTCGACCCGCCACGAGCTAAGCGATATGCTCGTCCTGGGGAAAGTACCGTTTATAAACCAGGTCGGAAAAACGGGTGGCGTCAATTTGATACGGATTGATCTGGTGCCGGTAAAAATGCATCTCGATCAACCGGTGCGCCACCATCCAATCAGGCGCGGCTTCGAGCTGAACCAGCAATTTTTCGAAGCGCGCCGCATCGCTGCGGAAAAGCTTCTTCAAAAATTGTTGCCGCATTTGCGGCGGCATCAGCGTCGCCAGACTCTGTAATTCATCACACCCGCGCCCGGGGATGACGGAGCGGCGAACGACGAAATTCTCCCGGTCGGCAAAACTTCGACTCGACATAACCTCGGCTCCTTCTTCGTAAAATACAGTGGAAAATCGCCCGGTGCGCGCAGCCTCATCAAGCAAAACTTTGGGCTTGACGCAGCCAGGCAAAGTCTACGGCCGTAGACCTCCCTGTAACGAATTGCAGCCGTTTCTTGCATGAAGCGGCAAAAAATGAGATAACGTGCTCATGGCGTGGTGATTTTCGGAAAACACCACATTGTCCCATTAGCACGAAACGGGAAGGTTGGATGTTTTTCCTCGTAAGCCTAGCCACGGTGGGCAGGGCCTTCGGAAGAACGATTACTCACCGGTCGACGATAAAAATGGCAGGAAAGTTGTATAGCGCACTCAAGGTGCCGAGCGTAATCATCGACGACGGCAAGCGCTCTGAGGTGGTCACAGAAACAAGAACGTATTTTATTTTTCAGATAAAAAAGGTACAAATTCCGCTGACAAAAGTCAAGAGATTTATCTACTGTCCCCCAAAATTTTGGGAGCGCTCCGGGATAAACTCCAAAACAACAAGGAATTGTCACGCCAAAATTGCTGAAAATTTCCCATGAGCGTTCCATTCCGTTATTACGAAAAAGTCAAGCAAGGATTTTCTTGGCAAATTTTCCCGACAAAGGTTTTGCGCATTGGCGGGCAATGTCGATAAGAATAATAGTTGCTGGTGGCTCGTTGCTTGAAAATGAACTACCAGCGACCAGCTAACAGCCACGAGCGACCAGCTACCAGAAACCAGCTACCAGTCTTAAGGATTTCAGGATGAAACGACCACTTTTTTTAAAAATGGCAATTTTTTCACTTTTGCTGGCATTCTTTGGCGAAAACGAAAAAACCACAGCAGGGACGAAAGCTTCCCGCGACGAAACGGCGGAGCTGCAGAAAAAATTGCGCAAGAGTCCCAACGACGCCCGCTTGCGCGTGAAGTTGGGCACGCTTTTGCTCCGTGAAGAAAATTACGACGCGGCGCTGGCGCAATTCGATTCGGCGCTGGCGCTGCAGCCGGATCTCCCGGCGGCGAAATTCGGACGCGCCGAAGTGAAATTTTTGCAGGGCCATCTCGAGGAAAGCTTGCGCGGCTACCTCGAAGCGCTCGGCTCGCCGGAAGCGGATCAATTTGTGAGTGGCATCGCACAGCGCCTCGGCAGTCCGTATGCCGTGCGGCAAATTACGATGGCGCCGGGCGAAAATATGATGGCGCGTTTCGCGCCGAACGGCCGCACCATCGTTTTTCAATCCAATCGCGACGGCAACTGGGAGATCTATCGGGCGTACGCGGATGGCTCGCAGCCGGTGCGCCTGACCAACGACGCGGCCGCGGATGAAGCGCCTTGCGTCTCGCCGGACGGCCGCTGGATCGCGTTCGCGCGCGCACACGAGAAGGACCGCGCCTCCGAGCAAGCTGCCGCACGAGAAATTTATCTAATGGAAGCGCAGAGCGGCAACGGCTTAATCTGCATCTCCCGACACCGGGCCGACGATTGGAATCCGGCCTTTTCGCCAAAGGGCGGTCGATTGGCGTTTGTGTCGGATCGAGATGACGTCCGCGCCGTCGATTTCCCCGAACGGCAAAGCGATGTTTTCCTCTTTTCTTTGTCGGATTCCAGCCTGACGCGGTTCTCACAAGGCTTCGGCGACAAATCTGCGCCGTGCTTCACGCCGGATGGCGCGTCGCTGGTGTATGTCAATAATGTCAACGGCGCTTTCGAGATTTTCGAGCAGCGCCTCAACAGCGCCCATCCGAACAGCTTGCTCTCTAAAAATGGATCGAACGAAAGGCCGTCACCAGGCAAGCCATCAAAAGGCGGGCCGCAAATTTCCCCGGACGGCAAACGGATCGTTTATTTTGAGAAGCGTGACAAGAATCTCGACTTGTTTCTTTTCGACCGCGAAAAAAATAATGTGCTGCGGCTGACCTGCGATCCGGCCACAGAGGCTTTTCCGGTTTTCTCACCGGATGGCAACGAAATACTCTTCACCTCCAATCGCAGCGGCGGCTATCAAATTTACGCCATGGATTTGCGCCAGCCGGTCGCGCGTACGGAATTGGCGGAAACGCTGCGCCGGCTGCTGGGGCAGCAAAAGGCGGCAACGCAATGAGCGGAAAGGGATAATCGCAACGAAAAAAGTCTTAACAAGGCTTGGCTAATCTCAGTGGTGAGCTGACGAAGCAACTTTTCTTTCCCCCCACTGATTGAAAAACCCCGCTGATTTTTTACTAAGGTTCGGTGGGTTCTTCAATCAGTGGGGGAATTCAGCCTTTTCGTCACTCGTAGGCTGCGCTGAATTCATATACACGTGCCAATATTATCTCGCTCGCCAACCCCACTTTCCTTATGCACTCGTTTGCGCAAAAAGGCTTTGACAAATGGCCGTGTTTTGTGTATTTTAATATAAAGGCGGGGTGCTGGTAACTGTTAAATCGCACCTGGCATTTTAAACTTTACAATCAACTCTTTTGGTGACTACCTCTGACTATGCAACAACGCTCGCAATACTGTGACTCTCCGTTTTTCTACCGCCGCCGGCCGACGCACGAAGTGAAGGTCGGCGAGATCGGCATCGGCGGCAACAATCCCATTCGCGTGCAGTCGATGACGATTGCGGATACGATGGACACGGCGGCGACGGCCACAGAAGCCATCGCGCTGGTCGAAGCCGGCTGCGAGATCGTGCGCATCACGGCGCCGTCGCTGCACGAAGCGGAAAATCTGAAGAATATCAAAGCTGAATTGCGCCGGCAAAACGTCCGCGTGCCGCTGGTGGCGGATATTCATTATACTCCCAACGCCGCGCTCGTTGCCGCCGATATTGTTGAAAAGGTCCGTATCAATCCTGGCAATTACGCGGACAAGAAAAAATTTGCGGTGTGGGAATATACCGACGAGGAATATCAGGGCGAATTGGAGCGCGTCGCGGAGCGCTTTTCGCCGCTGGTGAAAAAGTGCAAAGCCAACGGCGTGGCCATGCGCATCGGCGTCAATCATGGCTCGCTGTCGGATCGCATCATGAACCGTTACGGCGACACCCCGGCTGGGATGGTTGAGTCGGCGTTGGAATTTATTCGCATTTGTGAAGCGCACGGCTATCGCGATCTCGTCATCTCGATGAAATCGTCCAATCCGCAGGTGATGATTCAAGCCTATCGCCTGCTCGCCGCGCGCATGAATGAGCTGGGCATGACGTATCCGTTTCATCTCGGCGTTACGGAAGCCGGCGACGGCGAAGACGGGCGCATCAAATCCGCGGTTGGCATCGGCTCCCTGTTGGAAGATGGCATCGGCGACACCATTCGGGTTTCGCTCACGGAAGATTCGATCCATGAAATTCCCGTGGCCTATGCTTTGGTGAGAAAGTTTAATAACTTCGAGTTGAGGGCAAGGGCGGAAGACATTTCCCTTATACATCCCGTGCCAAAAGTCGATTACTTCGAGATCGTCAATCCGTATGAATATCGGCGGCGCGAATCCTTGCAAATCAACTTGCCGAGCGATTCTTTCGGTGGCAAAGAGCCTGTGCGAGTGCGCTTGGCTTCACCGAGAACCGAGGTGCCGGAAGAAGAGTGGCGTGAAATGACAGGGAAAAAACGCACCGACAAATTGCCGATTCTCGGCGCGCCGCCGGCGAATGACGACGCCCCCAAAGTTGAGCACCTCGAGATGGAGCTGGCCAGATTCGCGCCGCTACTTGAACCGAGGCCACCCATTGATCCGCCTCCACACCTTGTGCAACTCCCGGTTACAGCGCTTTGCTGGACAGGCATGAGCGGCGATCCAATGCGCCAGAGCACAATTGATGTGGTGGATATGGAAAAAATCAAAGATGACCATGACCGTAAAATGTGGGTCGATCTGCTGGATATGGTGCGTCGCGGCCGCATTGTCGCCGAACTGGTATTTTCGACTCGCGCCATCGCCAACGGCAGCGCTGTTGAATGGTTGCGCTTTATGGATGATGACATTTGTCAAAACTTATGTATAGGCATTGAATTGCAAGCCGGACACATCGGCGAAGTCGGATTGGCGCGAGCTTTTATCACTTATCTCGACCGCTATGATCTCAACGTTCCGCTTGTGTGGCGTTACCAAGTTCCGTTGGGCTATACCGATTGGCTCACCGACGCCAGCTCGCAGATCGGCAGCTTGCTGTGCGACGGTTTTGGCGATGTGATCATGATTTATGGCGAGGTCCGCTTGCCGCAAGCGCTGCGTTTCAGCTACAATCTTTTGCAGGCGACGCGACTGCGAATTTCCAAAACTGAATTCATTTCCTGTCCGAGCTGCGGCCGCACGCAATTTAATTTGCAGACGACGACGGAGCGGATCAAACAAAAGACCGGCCATTTGAAAGGCGTGAAAATCGCCATCATGGGCTGCATCGTCAACGGCCCCGGCGAGATGGCGGACGCGGATTTTGGCTACGTCGGCACCGGCCCAAAAAAGGTCAATCTCTACGTCGGCAAAGAAATCGTCGAGCGCAATATTCCGGAAGAGTTGGCTGACGAGAAACTGATCGAACTGATCAAGAAGCAGGGGAAATGGGTGGAACCGGCGCAAGTTGCAAGTGGCAATTAGCAAAGGGCGGGAAAGCAGTGGCAGTGGCAGTAGCAGAAAACGAAAAGCGCAGAGCGTTGAGCGGAAGAGCGTGTCTGCGCTTCGCGCTCTACCGCCTGTTAAGCGGCTTCGGCGATCAGGGTTTGTTGTTTTTCTTCAAGAGCATGAATGGTGCGTTCAATGTCCTGATACTCCGCCCCCTCCGGCTTAAAACGATTTTTCAGCTTTTCGAGACGAGGCAAAATCGTTATTGAGGCTTCGCGGAGGGCGCTCAACGTGAACTCATCCGCAAAAGTTTCCACAGATTTCACCAGCGCCGCTTCAGCTTCTTTGACTTTCCTCAATTTGACAATAATACCCACTGCCTGTTCGCGAACCTGAGCATTTTCGGATAACAGCGAGTCTTCGGCAAGAACAAAAGCTTGGGGAGCGAATTTCGGAAAATTGGTTAAAAGTTTTCCCAATGCCCACAATGCGCCGTTATGTCCCTGACGCGCCATCTCGACAAGTGTACCCAGAGAAAATTCTGTTCCGACGAAACCAAGCGCACGCACGCGCTGTTTTTTACTTCGTGATTGGAATGTTGGGCCAATTCCAGCACGTGAGGTTCCCAAGTTGGCGAATCCAACAGAGTAATCCCGTATAGGCCGAGAATTTGATAATAGGATTCTCGCTGCCGGAGAAGATCTTCGATAATCTGATGACCAAGCGTTGGATTTTGAGCACAAACTGTGCGAATCAATTCGTACCCTTTTTTTTTGTACTCAAAATAATCGATTTCATGTGAAAAAGAGGATAAATCAATCTGAGTTAGCGGCACGAAACTTGTGTACTTATTTTTGATCAAAAATCGGATTCCTTTGTCTGAAAAACATTGTCCGGCTTGGAGATAGAATTGTATGCCCGTACTATTTAGCCGCGCGTGCGAATATGCCGTGCGAGCATTGTTTGAAATGGCGCGCCGCCCCGACCAGGAATCCTGGACAATTCAAGAATTAGCGAGCCGAACGGATACGCCGGCGCCGTTTCTGGCCAAGACTTTCCAGTCGTTGGTAAAAGGCGAAATTTTGATTTCAACCAAAGGCCGGCGCGGCGGCTTTGCCTTTGCGCGGCCGCCGCAAAAAATTTCCTTGATGGAGATCGTCGAGCTGATCGATGGGCCGGCGCTGGCGCGCAACTGCGCACTGGGCTTGCCGGCTTGCAGCAATGACGATCCCTGCCCCTTTCATGCGCATTGGAAAGGGATTCGCGACTCCATCGCCAGTGCGTTGCAGCAGCAAACGTTGACACCGGGCGCTTCACGAATATCTTCACGCCGCACCACCGCGCGCCGCAGCAATACGTGAACCCCAATTAACTTATTTTATCCCACCCCCTTAGCTGTCCCCCGGCTTGGCTGTAAACGTTCTCAAATTTGAGAAATAAGCACCCGATTTTTTGCAATTTTGAGAAAACCTGGAATCATTTGCCTTCAAAAGATTGAATTTCGTGCGTGGAAATAGGATAAATTACTCTTGATTTTGGCACGAGAGTTGTAAAAATAAATTTTGCCTGCACCAAAATCGGAGTTTTATGTCTGAAAAATACAAAATCCGGATTCCTGACATCGAGTTTTGGAAGGACTTAGTGCCATGCCAAATCGGCTGCCCTATTCACACCGACGCCGGTCGCTACGTTCAGCTCATCGCTGAACAAAAGTACAAAGAAGCCTACCTCACCTCGCGTTCGCCCAATCCCTTCGCGAGCGTTTGCGGTCGCGTGTGCGCTGCGCCGTGTGAGGATCGCTGCCGCCGCGGCAAGATCGATGCGCCGGTGAGCATTCGCGCGCTCAAAAGATTCGTCACCGAAAAGTACGGCGTCGAATCGCTCGCTCCTGACGCGCAGGATGAATTATTTGAAGGAGAAAACGAAGCCGGCAACAAGTGGCGCTGGCATTTGCCGGTGCAGATTCAGACGCGCAAGAATATCGTTAAGAATAAATCCGAAGGATCCCGCGCAGCGGGAAAGGTCGCGGTGATTGGCTCAGGCCCGGCAGGACTTTCCTGCGCGCACGATCTCGCGCTGATGGGCTATCAAGTCACGGTCTTCGAAGCAACGAATGTGGCGGGCGGCATGTTGCGGCACGGCATTCCCGAATATCGTCTCTCGCGCAGCTTGATTGACAAAGAGATTGACAAAATAAAATTGCTCGGCGTCGAGATTCGCTACAATACCGCGCTTGGCGAAAAGCCGGGCATCGCGGAACTTAAGCAGCACGGTTACGAGGCCATCTTCGTTTCGGTGGGAACGCAAAAGGGCCGCGATCTTAATATCGAGGGCGCGCAGCTCGATGGCGTGATCAAAGCCATCGATTATTTGATCAATATCAACAACGGCTACCGCGTCAATCTCGGCAAAAAAGTTTTGGTGATCGGCGGCGGCTTCGTGGCGTTCGATGCGGCGAGAATGGCATTACGTGGCGGCCCGGAGGAGGAGCCGGGGGATATACATTCTGCCGTCGATGCGGCGCGTGTGGCGAAGCGCGCCGGCGCGTCGGAAGTTCACATCGCCAGCCTGGAATCGTTTGCCGAAATGCCGGTGCTGCGCACCGCCCAAGGTCACGAAGAATTCGAGGAGGCCCAACGCGAGGGGATCGTCTTTCATCCGCAGCGTGGCCCCAAGCGTTTCGTCGGCGACAACGGCAGGATCAAAGCCGTCGAATTCATCGGCGTCAAGCGCACTTATGACGAAAATGGCCGCTTCAATCCGCAATACGATCCGAGTTACTCGGAAATGTTCGAGACCGATTCAGTGGTTCTTGCCATCGGCCAACAAGCCGATCTGTCGTTCATCAAACCGGCAGACGGCATCGAGCTGACGCCGAGCAAGTTCATCAAAATTGATCCCGAAACTTTGGCGACGACGGCGCCTGGCATCTACGCCGGCGGCGACGTTGCCTTCGGCCCGCGCAACATTATCGACGCGATTGCCAACGGCAAGCGGGCCGCGCTGTCGATTGATGAATATCTCCGCGAGGTCAAGCTCAAGATTTTTTATAATCTCTCCGTCGAAAAAATTCCGACGCGGCGCTTCACCCGTCCGGAAGATTTCGAGCAGTTTGCGCGCGAAGCGCCGCCCACAATCGATCTGCAGCGCCGCACCGGCATCTCCGAAGTCGAAACCGGCTATAACGAAGAGCAAGCGCGACGCCAAGCCGAGCGCTGTTTGGCGTGCCACATTCAGACGATTTACGACGCGGAAAAATGCGTGATGTGCAACCGCTGCGTCGATATTTGTCCGGAGTATTGTTTGAAGCTCGTGCCATTGGAGCAGTTGGAGGTCGACGAAGCGACGAAAGCCAAGTTGGTGCAACAATACAACCTCGATCCATTCCAGCCGGCTTCGGCAATGCTCAAGGACGACGACACTTGCATTCGCTGCGGCCTGTGCGCGATTCGCTGCCCGACGGACGCGATGACGATGGAGGTGTTCTACTATGAGGAAAAAGAAACCGCTTAAATTTTTATTTTTGAACGCGGATGACGCGGATAACACGGATTAACGCGGTTAAAGGCGACGCGATATGAAAATTTTCAAAAAGACTAATGCTCAACCATCGACAACCCAAAATCAACGACAAGAAACGCGCCGTTCATTTCTGCAAAAGCTCGGGCTTGGCGGCGTACTGGCCGGGTTTGCCGGATTAGGCTGGCAGTCGTTTCGCTCGTTGATCCCGAACGTGCTCTACGAACCGCCGCAGCGATTCAAAATCGGCCTGCCGGCCAATCTCGCCGAGGGAATGACGTTTCTCGAAGACAAGCGGCTGTACGTTTTCAAAGAAGGAAAATCTTATTATGCCATTTCGGCGGCTTGCACGCATCTCGGCTGCACGGTGAAATACAGCAAGCTGAACCAAGCCAGGCAAGTTGAAATTGGCGGCGAAAAAAGAAAAATTCCGTTTGAATTTCACTGCCCTTGCCACGGCTCGAAGTTTTACGCGGAGGGCACGAATTACGCCGGCCCGGCACCACGCCCGCTGCAATGGTACAAGTTGGAAGTTTCGCCGGATGACGGCCAGTTGGTGGTCGATATGGGCAGCGAAGTCGAGCAAAATTTCCGGTTGACGGTATAAACTCTTTGGATTGATGGATTGATGGATCGTTGGATTAATGGGCCCAAAAATCCAACAATCCATCGATCCAATAATCCATCTATCCATTACTCCGGAGTTTCCAATGCCTGTCATAGAATCAACAAAAAAAGCTTACGATAAACTCACATGGACCTGGAGGCCGAGCAGCGACAAGGAAGCCGGTGATGCCATTGTCAAAAACCTGCTGCTGCATTGGTTTCCCAACAAAATCAGCAAGGCCAGCCTGTCGTGGAATTACTCGATGTGGCTCGGTACGATCTCGTTCGTGCTGTTCATGATTCTCGTCTTCACCGGCGTGATTTTGATGTTTCTCTACGTGCCGTCAGTGGAGCGAGCATATTCCTCAGTAAAAGACATTGAGTTCGTCGTCTCGTTCGGCTGGCTGCTGCGGGGAATGCATCGCATTGCGGCGCACTTGATGGTGGCGGCAGTGTTCTTTCACATGGTGCGCGTGTTTCTCACCGGCGCCTACAAAAACGGCAGCGCGATTGGCGCGAACCGTCCATTGAATTGGATTATTGGCATAGTGCTACTGCTACTGACACTGTTACTTTCTTTCACCGGCTACTTGCTGCCGTGGGATCAGCTCGCGTACTGGGCCATCACCGTCGGCACGAACATCGCCAGCTCCGCACCGCTGGTGGGCAAAGCCATGCGTTTCTTCCTGCTCGGCGGCAACACCATCGATCAGAACACGCTCATCCGTTTTTACGTGCTGCATGTTTTCTTTCTGCCCATGATGGTGTTATTATTATTTTCATATCACATGTGGCGCGTGCGTAAGGACGGCGGCCTGGCAGTGGCCGATCACGAAGCGCTGGATCAAAGACCGGAAAAGATTGCGCCGGTCAAATCCAAAACGTATTCCCTGCTCGGCATTACCAACGGCACGACGGTACACGTGCAAAACACCATGGTGGATGAAGAGAAAAATACCGTGCCTTCGTCCCCGCATCTGTTACGTCGTATCTGGCTTGTCACGCTGTTGACGTTTGTAGCGACTTTTTTATTGACGATTATTTTCCGCGCACCACTGGAAGCACCAGCGAATCCGGCAGTCACGCCGAATCCGGCGAAGGCACCGTGGTATTTTCTCTGGCTGCAGGAAATCGTCACGATCACGACGGTCAAGATCGGCTCGTTCACGATCAACGGCGCGCTCATCGGCGGCATTTTATTGCCGGGCATTTTGCTGGCGCTGGCGATTTGGTGGCCGTATCGCGACAAGTCGAGTATCAACAGCGTGGGCGTGTGGTTTGCGAAAGAACGAAAAATACAGAATTGGGTTTTTATTTCGATCTGTGCCTTGATTATCATCTTTATGATCATCGGCACATTTTTGCGCGGGCCGTACTGGAATTTCTACTGGCCATGGGAAGCGTGGCCGGAGATGCCGGTGAAGTTCTAATGCGGAGGGCATGGACTAGACACATACGACACGACATTATTTTCTCTTCTCTGATAAAATGACCTTGTTATCTGAAATCTAATTGCAGAGGCGTTGCTATGATGATCCGGCGGTTGCTTCACAACAAAGTGGCGGTCAGCATCGGCTTTTTCTGCGCAATCGTGCTGCTCGGCGACGCGAGTCACGTTGCAGCCCAAGCCGTGCAAACCGGCCCCATTCCTGTTTTGCTTCGACCCACTAAAACTTTCCCAGTTTCCGATCAGCTTCTTGCGGCAGGCAAGAAAACCTACACCAAAGAATGCGCGCCGTGCCACGGCGTCGATGGCCGCGGCCAGGGCGAGGCGGCGTATTTGCTCTATCCCAAGCCGCGAGATTTTGTGACGGCGCAGTATCGGCTGGTTTCAACCTGGGAGCGACAGCCAACTGATACCGATCTGTTTACGACGATCTCGCGCGGCATTCCTGGCTCGGCCATGCCCTCGTGGGCACATTTGCCGGAAGACACGCGCTGGGGACTTGTGCATTATATCAAAACATTCGCGGAAAATCCAATTAAACCAAATGCCGTCGAGAGCGAAAGCGGCACGGGCATCATCAAGGTTCCACCGGAGACGCCGTATACCGCGGAAGCTGCGTTGCGCGCGCAAGAATATTTCCGTGACGCCTGCGCTTCCTGTCATGGCGAAAAAGGCAAAGGCGACGGCGTGCAAGAACAGTTTGATGACGCCGGTTATCCGACTCGTCCGCGCGATTTGACCGTCGGCGTTTTCAAAGGCATTCCGGAGCCGCAGGAAGTTTATCGCCGCATCGTCGCCGGTTTGCCTGGTACACCGATGCCGATGAGCGACTGGTCGTATGGCACGGATGCGTGGGACTTGACGCATTTCATTCTGTCGATGTCAAGTCCCGAGCAGCGCGAGCGCGTGGAAATGAAAAAGTTTTTGATTGTGGCGAAACGTGTCGCGCAGATTCCCGAACATCCCGATGCCAGCGTATGGCGCGATGCGCCGAGCGTGAATCTCCATACGATGCCGCTATGGTGGCGCAATGATCGCCCGGAGATTTTAACGGTGCAAGCCGTGCATGACGGCAAAGAGCTGGCGCTGCGCTTGATGTGGTATGATGACACCAATGACAAAACCGCGATGCGCGTGCAGGATTTTCGCGACGCGGCGGCAGTGTCATTTACGCTTGATGCCGATCCACCATTTTTTGGCATGGGCGAGAAAGGCCGCTTCGTTAATATCTGGATGTGGAAAGCCGAGCGCCAGGCCGATATGGAAGCGGCTTTTCAAGACCTCGATAAAGTCTATCCGAACATCGGTATCGACTCCTATCCGAATTTGATGCGCTCCGCGCTCGAGCAACCGACGCGTCACGCGCTCACCATGGAATCCGATCCGACCTTCATCACCGGCTGGGGCGCGGGTAATATCGTTTCCGACCCCACCCGCGAAAGTGCTGCGGAAGCGCTGCATGCACAAGGTTTCGGCACTCTTAAAGCGCATCCGATTCCCGATCAAACCGTGACGGCCAAAGGCGCTTATGATATCGGCACGTATCGTGTGATTTTCCGCCGCGCGTTCAAAGGCAACGTGAGCAATGTCAAAGCCGGCAGCAGCAACGTGAAGATCAGCACACTCGATTTCGTTCCTGGTCAAACCGTGCGCGTCGCTTTCGCAGTCTGGAACGGCCATGCCGGTGATCGTGATGGAAAGAAGTCGGTGACGATCTGGCAGGATCTCATCATTGCGAAATGAATTTGCGTGAAAATTTCTACCAGGAGGCAGGCTTGTGGAATACCCCATGTTTATCTTGAAGTGTTTGTGGAAATTGGCTTGCAGCTAAAACACCTTTCCGAATTTGCTTGATGAAGGAAGCATGGCGCAAAAGTGCCTGGCTGGGTTTTTTGTGCGGATTGAGGATGCCTACAGGAAGTTTCAATTCCTGTCGAACCATTCTTATTGCTTCAAGCAGATCGGAATCATTGGTAATAAGCACAGCAACCTCATAATCTCGTTTATGACCATCATGCAAAAGATGTGTTGCCAAATTGACATCGGAGCCTTTTTCCTCGATTTTGACAACCTTGACGAATTTCGGCGCTCTCGCAGGCTGGTCGGCCAATGGCATCACACATTCTTTCACAAGGAAGTGACCCAAAATGATTTCCAGGTTAGGAATGGTTTTGAGCGCACGAAAATACGCTTGCTGTTTGATCGGCTTATCAGGATCATCCGGACGGGCGCTGACGTTGGCAGTAAAGTATTTAATTTTGAGGAGCTGATTGTGCGGCAAGAGATGCTGGCACATTTGGGCGACATTCAGCCATTTGAAGGGCGTGCCTTTCAATGCGCCATAATAAAGGTTAAAACCGTCGATATAGACATTTGTTTTCATGGAAAGGCACATTAAAAATGCAGAAGCCGCAACTGCCGAAACAGTTACGGCTTCGCGCCCTATCCCCGAAGTGATAGGGGGGGTATTATGATATAAAAATTAAGTAAAGAATACTTAAAAGTCAATACTTTTTGATTTTCCGACTTTTAACAGTGTCAAGGAGAGCCTTATGTCCGAGCACAAAATTGAAAATTTCGGCCAAATGAACCGTCGCGCCTTCTTGCGCTGGATGGGCGTGGGCGCGGGAACCACTGTTCTCAACATGGGACTGCCGTTGAATCTTCTCGCCACGGCTGATCCCGATCAAAATCCGTTGGCCGGCTCGGTGAACCGCGATTGGGAAAAAATTTATCGCGATCAATACAAATACGATTCGTGGTTTGATTGGGTGTGTTCGCCGAACGACACGCATGCGTGCCGCGTGCGCGCGTATGTGCGCAACGGCATCGTGACCCGCATGGGCGCGACGTATGATTATCAAGACTATGCTGACATTTACGGCAATCATGCAACGAACAATTGGAATCCGCGCCAGTGCGCGAAAGGCTACACGTTTCATCGCGTGATTTACGGGCCGTATCGTTTGAAGCATCCGATTGTGCGCAAAGGCTGGAAAGCGTGGGCCGACGCCGGCTTCCCCGAGCTGACGCCGGAGTTAAAATCAAAATATAAATTTGACAGTCGCGGTGATGATGAGTTTGTGCAAATTTCCTGGGAAGATGCGTCCGATAATATCGCGAAAGCGCTCGTCGCCATTTCCACGCGCTACAGCGGCGACGACGGCACGAAGCGTTTGCTGGCGCAAGGCTATCAGCCGGAGATGGTCGAGGCCACGCACGGCGCCGGCACGCGTTGTGTGAAGATGCGCGGCGGCATGGGTCTCTTGGGCGTGATGGGCAAATACGGTATGTATCGTCTCAACAACTCGCTGGCGCTGCTCGATGCAAAAATTCGCGGCGTCGATCACGAGCACGCGTTGGCCGGACGCAACTGGTCGAATTATACGTGGCATGGCGATCAAGCGCCCGGCCAACCGTGGGTACACGGCCTGCAAGCCTCCGATTGCGATTTCAACGATCTGCGCTTCTCCAAGCTGATCATCATGGACGGCAAGAATCTGGTGGAAAACAAGCTCACGGATTCGCATTGGTTCATCGAATGCATGGAGCGCGGCGCGAAGATCGTGGTGATTGCGCCGGAATATGGTCCGCCTTCGACGAAGGCAGATTATTGGATTCCGATTCGCCCGGCCACAGACGCCGCCCTGTGGTTGGGCGTCACCAAAATTATGATCGACAACAAATGGTACGACGAGAAATTCGTCAAGCAATTTACCGATTTTCCGCTGCTGGTGCGCAAAGATAACCTTAAACGTCTGCGCGCGAGCGAAGTGTTTCCCGATTATAAAACCACGCTCGCGCCGGATGGCCCGTCAATGAAAATTCAAGGGATGACCAAAGAGCAGCATCAGAGACTCGGCGACTACGTGGTGTGGGATGCGAAAGAGCATAAAGCTCGCGCCGTCACCCGAGATGATATCGGCGAAACGTTGGAAAAGAAGGGCATCGATCCGGTGTTGGATGGCACGTTCAAAATCAAGCTTGTCGATGGCAAAGAAGTCGAAGTCGCTACGCTATGGACACTCTACCAAGTGCATCTGAAAGATTACGATCTCGCTTCGGTTTGCGAGATGACCGACGCACCGAAGAATCTGATCGAGCAATTGGCCAAAGACATCGCGACGATGAAGCCGGTCGCCATTCATCAAGGTGAAGGCATCAATCACTGGTTCCACGCGACCGAAATGAATCGCGCCGCGTATTTGCCGCTGATGCTCACGGGCAATATCGGCAAACCCGGTGCGGGGTGTCACACGTGGGCGGGCAATTACAAAGCCGCGCTCTTTCAGGGATCGCCGTGGACCGGCCCCGGATTCAAAGGCTGGGTGGCGGAAGATCCGTTCGAGATAAATCTCGAACCACAGGCGCCCGGCAAAAGTGTCCATGCGCATGCGTACACGAAAGACGAAGAGCCGGCGTATTGGAATCACGGCGACAAAGCGCTGATCGTTGAAACGCCAAAATATGGCCGCAAGAATTTCACCGGCGACACGCACATGCCGACGCCGACAAAGGCGCTGATCTTCACCAATGTCAATCTCATCAACAACGCGAAGTGGGCGTATGAGATGATCAAGAACGTCAATCCGAATATCGAGATGATCGTCTCAATCGATATTCAGATGACGGCCTCGATTGAATATGCCGATCTCGCGCTGCCAGCCAACTCGTGGCTGGAATTCGAAGATTTGGAAGTCACGGGCAGTTGCTCCAATCCGTTTCTGCAAATTTGGAAGGGCGGCATTCCGCCGGTGTTCGACAGCAAAGATGATCTCGCGATTCTCGCGGGCATTGCGAAAGGTTTGGCGAAAGCGACCGGCGACACGCGCTTCACGGATTATTTCAAATTCGAATATGAAGGCCAGCGCAGCGTCTATTTGCAGCGCTTGCTCGATACGAGCACAACCACTGCGGGATACAAACTCGCGGACATCATGGCCGGCAAGTATGGGCCTCCCGGCGGCGCGCTCTTTTTGTTCCGCACCTATCCGCGCATTCCGTTCTACGAGCAGGTCAAATATAGCGAGCCGTTCCACACCGACACGGGACGCTTGCATGCGTATGCCGACATCAACGAAGCGATCGAGTACGGTGAAAATTTCATCGTGCATCGCGAAGGCCCGGAGGCCACGCCGTATTTGCCGAACGTCATCGTCAGCTCCAATCCGTTGATTCGCCCGGAAGATTACGGCATTCCGTTGGACGCTCAACATTGGGATGAACGCACAATTCGCAACGTCAAGATGCCGTGGAGTCAAGTGAAGAACACGAAAAACTTTCTGTGGGAGAAGGGTTTTCAATTCTACTGCTTGACGCCGAAGACGCGGCACCGCGTACACAGTGGCTGGTCGAATGTGGATTGGCACATGCTGTACGATTCCAATTTCGGCGATCCGTATCGACTCGACAAACGCGCGCCCTGCGTGGGCGAGCATCAACTCCATATCAATCCGCAAGCGGCGCGCGATCTCGGCATCAATGACGGCGATTACGTGTATATCGACGCCAATCCCGCGGATCGGCCTTACCTCGGCGCGAAGCCGGACGAGTTTTTCTATCGCGTGTCGCGCTGCATGCTGCGGGTGAAATACAATCACGCGTATCCTTACAACATCGTGATGATGAAGCACGCGCCGTTCATCGCGACGGAGAAGAGCGTGCGCGCGCACGAGACACGGCCCGATGGCCGCGCGCTGTCGGAGAACACCGGTTATCAAGCCAATTTGCGTTACGGCTCGCAGCAGTCGATCACACGCAACTGGCACATGCCGATGCACCAAACCGACAATCTTTTCCACAAGGCCAAAGCCTCGATGAGTTTCATTTTCGGCGGCGAGGCCGACAATCACGCGCTCAACACTGTGCCGAAGGAAACGCTGATCCGTATTACCAAAGCCGAAGACGGCGGCATGGGCGGTGTCGGCGTGTGGTTCCCGGCGACGACGGGCTTCACGCCGGATAATGAGAGTGAGTTTATGCAGAAGTACGTTGCCGGAGAGTTGATCACTCTAACGGAGTAATGGATTTTTGGATTACTGGATTGCTGGGGTGTTGGTGATCGGGTTTTCCAATACTCCAGTGTTTCTATGCAGCTTTTGCGAAGACGTCCAAAATGGCTGGACTCATGACATGACCGTAGAAAGTCGTCGCATCGATGCGCAGAAAAGAGGACAAGGGGGGCGCGGCAAGAAGCCGTAAAAGGTTGCCGCGAATTTTGAGCGGCTGTTTCTTCAAAAGATCGAAGTGAATAGCCGGAAGCTTAGTTGAACGATGAAAATTGACTATCGTTAATTGGACGGGCGACATGTTTGCAGTTACAAAGAGAACGATCCCTTCGCGAAGCTCATATCCGGCTTCCGCTGAATCATGTGCTTCATCTTTAAAAATAACATCTAAGACGTCGCCTTCTTCGTCGTAGAGTATTTGCATATTCAAAGTTTATAAATAAAAATGGTAGACCAAGATTTTCGCGGCCACAAAACTAATTACTTGAAGTCATTACAATGTTCCGTAATTCCTCCGCAGTTATGGAAGAACGGTGACGATGTAGCATGCTATGGCAGTTTGAACAAACTGGAATCAACTCAGAAATTTTTACTATAGTATCAGGCGCAAGAGAAGAAATAGGCAAAATGTGATGTGCTTCAATAAAACCTTCTCCAATTTTGCCATACTTTTCTTTGAATGAAAATGAACAGATAGAGCAATTTATATCACCATTTTGTTGTTGACTCCATTGTTGTTTAGCAGAACTAACCAAGTTGCGGTTTCTTTCTTTTACAAGATGAATTTTAAGTTTCTCTTTTGCATCCTTAAATTGCTTGTCAGCAGGATTGTAACCGAATTCTTGCGCTAATAAAATGTCTGATTCAGGGGCTTTATAAAATAGATTGTTGATTTTTTCTTTATCATCTTTACTGGTGGCATAGCGAAGGAGAATATTTTGAAGCTCAACCGAATCATCAAATAACCACCTTTTAACAAGTTCGTCGAAATGTTGAGCATTTTTTATATGAGGTTTAAGTTGAGTGATAAACTTACTTTCTACTGTTTGTTTTTTACGATTGAGACGAACTGCCATGGCTTTAGTAGCTTCGTTTCGAATTCGCCTTATTGTCCAGTTATTAGGTTGAATTCTTGAATTCTCTCGAATTTCTTCGATACCGCTAATAGTTTGGTTGATTTTTTTGCTCATGATGTTTGTCCTTGTTGTAATTCCAAAGCGCTTAAAAGGAGATTCATAGAAATTTAATGAAAAATATTATCGAAATCAAGCTTGGATAAGACTGCTTCAGCAGTCTTCAGTTTTGAGCCTGATGATTTATCATCAGCGATTTAAGGAGAAATGAGATGCCCTACGACGACCCCGATCCCACCGATCCCAATATGCTCGTGGGTGTTGAAATCCCCGGCACCGCGGAGAGCACGCGCGACATGGCGTATGTGTTCGCCGAAGAGTTCGCGCGTATGGGGTTTGGCAAAAACAAATTGATGCGCGTTTTCCGAACGCCGTTTTATGCCGGTGCGCATCGCGCTTATCTCGAGCTCGGCGGCGCGGAGGTTGAAAAGATTGTCGACGAGTGTATCGGCATTTGGGGGCGGAAGTAAAACGGAATACGTAACAGTTACGTTACGCATTACGCCTTACGTTTCACGCTTTACGAATCTTTTAAGGAGAACGACCCATGCCCAAAGTCTTCAACTGGCAGCTTGGCCGCGAGATGGAGTATCCCTACGACGCGGCGTTTCCGAAACGGCAGTTCGCTTTTGTGTTCAACATCAATCGTTGCATCGCCTGCCAGAGCTGCACGATGGCCTGCAAATCCACGTGGACGTTCAACAAAGGCCAAGAGCACATGTGGTGGGCCAATGTCGAGACCAAGCCGTATGGCGGCTATCCGCAATTTTGGGATATGAAAATTCTCAAGCTGTTGGATGAGGCGAATCCCGGTGGGCAGGTGTGGAACAAGTCCAACGGTTCGGCGCAATTTGATGGTATGACGATCTTCGAAGCGGCAAAGAAAAAACTCACGCCGGAGAGCGCGCGGGTATTGGGCTATTTGCCGGAAGATCACGAATGGAATTCTCCGAACATTTACGAAGACAATCCCAAAGGCATTAAAGGGAAGAAGTATGAATTAGACAAAGAAGGCACGGAGCTGCCGATACACAAAACGTGGTTCTTCTATCTTGCGCGCATTTGCAATCACTGCACCTATCCGGCCTGTCTCGCCGCATGTCCGCGCAAAGCGATTTACAAGCGTCCCGAAGACGGTATCGTGTTGTTGGATCAGGAGCATTGCCGCGGCTATCGCAAGTGCGTCGAAGCGTGTCCATACAAGAAAACGATGTATCGCGGCAACACACGCATCTCCGAGAAGTGCATCGCTTGCTATCCGCGCGTCGAGGGCACCGATCCGGAAACCAAGGGCAAGCCGATGGAAACGCGCTGCATGGCGGCGTGCATCGGACAAATTCGTTTGCAGGGTTTGGTGAAGATGAATACAAACGGCACGTGGGCGGAAGACCGCAACAATCCGCTTTATTACCTCGTGCATGTCGCGAAAGTCGCGCTGCCGCTCTATCCGCAACTGGGCACCGCGCCGAACGGCTATTACATTCCGCCGCGCTGGGTGCCGCGTCCGTATTTGCAACAAATGTTTGGCCCCGGTGTCGATGCCGCCATTGAGCGCTACATGAATCCAGATCGCGAACTGCTGGCGGTCTTGCAATTGTTCCGTCGCTCGAATCTGATCATCTTCAGTTACAAATTTCAGGAAGGCCCGAAAATTTACGACGGCACGTTGCGCGGCAAGCCGGTGAGCATTTACAACGACACGGTGATCGCGTACGGCAAAGACGGCGAAGAGCTTTTCCGCACGACGATTGACGAGCCGGTGTATGAAAGGCCGGCGGTGCATGCAAATTCGATTTAGCACTGGATTGTTGGATTGCTGGAATATTGGATTGCTGGATTTTTAGAGACGCTCAATTATGAAAAACGAATTACATGAAATCGATTTGGGGCTTTGCCGCAGCGCGATTTACGAAGCGCTCGCGTTGGGTTTTCGCCCTCCCACAACTGAGACATACGAGCGCTTGATTCACGAGGAACAAAATTCGGCGTTGGCGCAAATCGCAACGATGTTGGATGCGAGCGGATCGAATGGCAAATCACCGAATATTGCTTTCCGCGTGCGACAATTGAGTCAATGTGCCGAGCTTGAAACGTTGGAAAAAGCATATCGCTATCTTTTCGGCTTCACGGCGCATCCGAAAGCGCCGCCGTATGAAACCGAATATGGTGAAGAGACGCTCTTCCAGCAGCCGCAAGAACTGGGCGATCTCTCCGGCTTTTACCGTGCATTTGGCTTGAAGGTAAATACCTTCGAGCGTGTCGATCACATTGGCTGCGAGTGTGAGTTCCTCGCCTTCTTAACGCGCAAAGAAGCGTATGCGCTCGAACAAAATGACGCGGAAATGTTGGAAGAAACCCGCCGCGCGCAACGGCTTTTTCTAAAAGATCATCTCGGACGATTCGCGCCGGCTTTCGTGAAGACGTTGAGCCGCGAAAATCCCGATGGCTTTTATGGCCGGCTCGGCAATTTGTGCCGCGACTTTACGCGTTGGGAATGCGCGCATTTCAATATTCCGCCCGGCTCAGAGCTGATGCGCCTGCGTCCGACGGAGTGGATGGAGGAAGCCTTCACCTGCGGCTCGGGTGAAGAGTTGATTCAAATCACGAGACCTTCGATTTCGGCACTTAATGCGTGTGAAATGTAAAACGTCATGCGTAAAGACACGTTTTACACATGACGTTGTTACGACTCACGTTTTACGACTTACGTTTTATGAATCATTCGCAAACCTGCATCATGAATCCCGATTTTCGCATCGAGTTTCAGCCGCAACTGATCGAAGAAGCGGTGGCGCGCGTGATGACCAATCATCCTGAGACGAGTTTGTTTTGGCGAAAACGCGAGCAGCTTTATGAAAACACCGACGGCGAAAGCCGGGAAGCAGCGTTTCAAAATTTTTATGAGGCCTGGTTTACTCGTCTCGGGCTGCTCGCGCCGCTGCGGCAAATTTTTGAGTTGTGGCCGATACTGACTGCGGCAACGAGCCGCTGTCTTTTGATTCGCGCGCGGGGGAAAAAGCATCTCGGCGCGGAATTGTATATTACCGCCGAAGAACCCGGCACGACGGCGCGCGAGCGCCGGACGATTGTGGCGCAGCTCACGCCCGAGCTTTTAGCGCAGCCGCCACTATTTCTCGAATTTTTGCGCCACGAGTTTTTGCACCTCGTCGATATGCTCGATCCACATTTCGGCTACGAGCCGAATTTTCCGAAATCCGAGGCCGGACCCGCCTACGATCATTTTTTGCAAAGCCGCTACACCGTGCTTTGGGATGTCACCATCGATGGCCGCTTGCACCAGCGCGGCTGGCTGCCGCCGGCGGCGCGCGAGAAACATTTCGCCAATTTCAAGCGCGCGTTTCAAGGCGCGGACGAAAAGCTGGCGAAAACGTTCGCGTATTTCTTCGACCAAAATTCGCACACGCATCGCGAGCTGGTCGAGTTTGCGCAATATCCGGAGAAATGGCTGGCAGCAGAGACGTTCGAAGCTTCTTCCAAAGGCCGTTGCGCCATTTGCCATTTCCCGACATTTCAGTTGATCGATCCGAGCAAGCTGGATTCGGAGTTGATTGCAAAAATTCGCGAGCACTATCCCGATTGGAATATCGCGCAGCTCATTTGCCGGCAATGCGCGGATTTGTATGAGGCGCGGATTTCATAGAGCATGCATGAAAATGATTAAAACGCCTGCCATCCTTGAAGTCATCGGCTATTCCGGCTCCGGCAAAACGACGCTGATCGAAAAGCTGATTCCGGCGCTGCGCAAACGCGGCATTCGTTTGGCCGTCATCAAACACACGAGCCATCATCACGAGCTTGACAAGCCCGGCAAAGACAGCCATCGCTTGCGTCAGGCCGGCGCAGAAGCCGTAATGGTTTCATCGCCACGAATGGTGGCGCTGTTTCGCGAAGTAGAAAACGAGTGGTCGATCAAGCGGTTGCTTCGGCATCTGCCTCGCCATGTCGATTTAGTTATTGCCGAAGGCTTTCGGAACCCGGAATATCCGTGTATCGAAGTTTATCGCCGCGGCGTCAGTCCGGATTTAAAATGCCGCGATACCCGCAAGCTGTTGGCGGTGGTCGGCGATGATCCCGGCGCGCTGGCGGCGCCACGGTTTCATCGTGATGCCGTGCGCGCCATCACGGAATTTTTGTTGAAAAATTTATTTGTGAAACCGTCGTTGCATAAAAAAGAAGAAAACGGTATTTTATGCATTCAATAAAATGTTGGCAAATGACCAGCCTCGGTCAGCCCATGAGGCGGGAGGAAATCTCCGTGCCGTCTTTGGCCGCTGGCGATGTGCTGGTGCGCGTGGCGGGCTGTGGAGTTTGCCATACCGACTTGGGATTTTTCTACGATGGAGTGCGCACCGTCAAATCGCCTTTTCTCACTCTTGGACATGAAATCAGCGGTGTTGTCGAGGCGGCTGGTGCAAAACAGGGATACTGGATTGGCAAGGCTGTGATCATTCCAGCGGTTTTGCCATGTGGTGAATGCGATCTGTGCCGCAAAGGTCGTGGCACGATCTGCCGCCAACAAAAAATGCCGGGCAATCACATCGATGGCGGGTTTGCCAGTCACATTATTGTACCAGGGCGCTATTTGTGTCAAGTGCCCGTGCATGATGAATCCACATCCTTCGGCCAATCCGGAGTCACCTTGCGGGAGTTGTCCGTCGTCGCCGACGCGGTCACCACGCCTTATCAAGCCATCAAAAATTCCGGTCTCACCACAAATGATTTGGCGATTTTCATCGGCGTTGGAGGCATTGGCGGCTTCGGTGTGCAAATTGCCAAAGCACTTGGCGCGGCGGTCGTAGCAATTGATATCGATGAACGCAAACTTAATCTCCTGTCGCAATACGGTGCTGATCTCATCTTGGATCCCAAAGCGTTGGACAAGAAAGCCATTCGCCAAGCCCTCCAAAATTTTGTCAAAGAGAAATCGCTTTCGCCATTCGAATGGAAAATCTTTGAAACCTCGGGCACCAAAGCCGGACAAGAATTAGCGTTTGGATTGTTGACACACGGCGCAACATTAAGCGTCGTGGGTTTCACGATGGACACGCTCGAAGTCCGCCTCAGCAACCTTATGGCATTTGACGCGCGCGCTATTGGCAATTGGGGCTGTGATCCCAAGTACTATCCCGAAGTTTTGCAGCTCGTTCAACAAGGGCAGATCAAACTGGCCTCGTTTGTGCAAATTTTTCCACTGAGCGAAATCAATAATGTTTTTGAGCGCGTGCACCGTCGTGAATTGGATAAACGTCCGGTGCTGGTGCCGGATTTTTAAGTGATGAGAATAAAACGGAATACGTAAAGCACAACGATTTACAATCACGTTTTACGCATTACGGATTACGGCTCACTGATAAGAGTGGAGAACGTCATGTCAACCTTCAAAGACCACAACCTCGTCCCCGATTTCAAATTTACTCAAGTCAATTATGAATTGAAGCCGTGCCTCGATCAACAAGGAAAGCCGGTCGAAGGCTTGTACAATGCGTGGATCATTTTGAATAATCCTGAACAGCTCAACTCCTACACGACTCAAATGGTGAAAGAAGTGATTCTCGCGTTTCGCACGGCGTCGAATGCGCGTAATGTGGTCGCCGTCGTTTTTACCGGCGTCGGGCATCAAGCTTTTTGTACCGGCGGCAACACCAAAGAATATGCGGAATATTACGGCGGCCAGCCGGAAGAATATCGCCAATACATGCGGCTATTCAACGACATGGTCACCGCCATTCTGCATTGTGACAAGCCGGTGATTTGCCGCGTCAACGGCATGCGCATCGCCGGCGGGCAGGAGATTGGCATGGCCTGCGACTTTTCCCTCGCCAGCGACATGGCGATGTTCGGACAAGCCGGTCCGAAGCATGGCTCCGCTCCAGATGGCGGCTCCACGGATTTTCTCCCGCTCTTTGTGGGCATTGAAAATGCGATGATGAGTTGCACGCTGTGTGAACATTGGAGCGCACACAAAGCATATCGCCTCGGACTGCTCACCGAGATCGCGCCGGTTTTGAAAAAAGATGGCAAGTTCATCTCGAATCCGCTTGTGATCACCGACCGCTGGATTGACGAAACCGGCAAGAACGTTTTTGGCGAATTGCGCACTGGCGATGAAAAACAAAAAGCCAAAGCGTTGTTGAGTCAATGCGAAACCGATCTCTCTCATCTCGATCAAGCGGTCAATCGACTGTGTACTTCGCTCATGATGACCGTGCCAGGCTGCTTGACCAAGACCATCGAATCCGTGCGCAAGCACAAATTGGCACATTGGGATCGCAACCGCGAGAGCAACCGCGCCTGGTTGGGCATGAACATGTTGACCGACGGCTTTGCGGGCGGAGAAACCGGTGCGCATCAGCACGACGTGCACTGTTTTCGCCGAATCAGAAGTGCTGTCGTGGCTGGGTAAAGGCAAAAAGGTGGAAGATATTTTATGGGGTGTGCATCAATCCATCGCGGCGCGCTCCATCGGGCTCTTGCGTCGCGTCGGTGTTGAAGAAGAAATCACGTTCACCGGTGGCGTAGCGAAAAACATCGGGATGATCCGCGCGCTGGAAGAGGGGCTGGGCAAGAAAGTGAACGTGAGTGAAGAATCGCATTTCATGGGAGCGTTGGGCGCGGCGCTGTTTGCGCTGGACCACATCATCGAAGCAAAGAAGATAAAAAGATAAAAAGATTGGTGGCAAAACGACTGCGTCCGTAGGATTTGGGGCAAAACAATTGGGTTGTTCAGGCAGCGGTGATTGTTACTAATTGGCCTTCGGTCAGGGCGTTTGGCTCAAATGGATGAACGGCGCCGTTCCGCACGATACCGCGAAGCGTGCGCTGACCAGCCGGAGCTAAAGCTTTCTCGCAGTCATTGCGAAATTGCTGCATCTCTTTGACAAACTCTCCCGTGCTGGTTAAAGTCATGGCCTCTTCGGCCAAGGTTATGGCTTTGGCAAACTCGCCGGCATTTTTGTAGCACGAGGCGGCGCTGAAAAAGCTGATGGCGGCATCATCAAAATTGTCCTGTTGCCGAAAACGCGCAGCGATTTTTTCTTCCAGCATTGCGGCTTCCAGATAAAGGCGCGACGCTTCGCCATGCTGCCCCAGCGCTTGCTGAAATTGTGCCTGAATAATCAGCAGCGATTTCCGTTGCAACAATTCACTGGTTTGGTTTTGATTATCCATAGCAATAACCCGTTTATGCTCGTTCAAGATGATGAAATGAAAATTTGGCTCTTTGATTGGAAAAACAGCAGACAAAAACATAACCGTCTTTGCCAAAGGGATTGGCTAGCAATTGGCGAACTTTCTCGCTGTGACGTGAGGTGAGATGCTCGGCGTTCTCAGTGCCACTGATTTCCAGAAGGTATCTTCGTCCGTCCAAAAAGTAATCAGCTTTGCTGCCGCGCATAGTTACTTCCGTGATATTTCCCTGCGCGAGATTTGTAACAATCAAAAAAGCCGCAGCAACAGCAGCATACTCAACGATAGCTTCGCGTTGCAAGGTTTGGAAGATACGTTGACACTCTGGAAACGTTTCTGCAAGCCAATCAAATTCCACCATGATTTCGTCATTTGCTTGCTTCAGTAGAGCTGATACGATATTCTCGCAAGCGATTGTACAAGGGAACGGTTTGAGACGATAGGAATCCATCAGGGCAATAGCGGGATTGATAAAGAACGGAGCCCAGATTGAGGCTGGATTCATTTCCCGCAGGCTTTCGATGAAACATTTTGGCATCGACGTAGATGTGGTTAGCTTTTCTGTCGACATGAGGATTCAGAATTTGGTTCTACAAAAGTTACAAAATTATGCCCCCAATTGCAAGTCTCTTTTCAAAGTTGAACCTGAAAGTAAAACATGCGCTTGTCTTATACATTAACTAAAAGAGGAAAAGTATCATGATGACAAGTCCAACCGTTCACCATCGTCAACTGTACCGTTTGCCATGGTCACTTCCCGACAATGCCATCTCCTGGCTCGAGCCGACTTCGGCTTGCAACCTGGCGTGCGACGGCTGCTATCGCGAGAATGTCGCCAAGAGCCACAAATCTCTGGAAGTCGTCAGGCGGGAAGTGGAGACATTTCGCGAGCTGCGCAATTCTGATGGAATTTCCATTGCCGGCGGTGATCCGCTCATGCACCCGAATATTGTGGAGATCGTGCGGATGATTGCGGAGATGGGTTTCAAGCCGGTTATTAACACCAATGGCGGCATGCTCACGCCGGAGCTCTTACGCGAGCTGAAACGCGCCGGCGCTGCTGGCTTCACGTTCCACATCGACAGCAAGCAAGGCCGGCCGAAATGGAAAAATAAAAACGAAGTCGAACTGAACGAATTGCGGCTTTCGTATGCCGAGATGCTGGCGGAGGCCGGCGGTCTGTCGTGCGCTTTCAACTCGACGGTTTACGAAGATACGTTGCCATACACGCCGGAGCTTATCGACTGGGCCGCCAAGCACATCGACGTCGTGCATGTAATGGTGTTCATTCTTTTTCGCGCTGCGGTTCCCCAGCTTCCGTTTGACTGGTATGCGGGCGGGAAAAAAATCAACTTAGGCGTACTGGCATACTCTGAAACAAAAGAGCGCAAGATCGATCTGAGGTCAACGGACGTGGTTGCCGAGATCCGCAAACGATTCCCCGAGTTCACGCCTTGCGCCTATCTGAATGGGACGGAAAAGCCCGACTCGTTCAAATGGCTGCTCACCGGTCGCCTCGGTTCGAAGGAAAAGATTTACGGTTACGTCGGCCCCAAATTTATGGAAACGATCCAGACGATGTATCATCTGACGCAGGGCCGCTATCTGGCCTATACCAAGCCGGCGCACACCAATCTGGGCCGGTCGATGTTGCTGCTCTCATTGATCGACCGCGGCGTGCGCGGCGTTGCCGGCAGCTATCTCAGCGCGGTGCTCACCAATCCTCTGCGGCTGTTCAAGGGACTGCACTATCAATCCATCATGATCATTCAGCCGATCGATTTTCTCGAGAACAGCTTGCAAAACATGTGCGATGGGTGTCCCGATATGACTTTGTGGAATGGCGAGCTGGTCTGGTCGTGCCGCATGGAAGAACTGAAACACTTCGGTTGTTGGGTCAGGTCGGTGCCGCGGGCAAGCGCGTGAAAACAAAATCAAAAAAATGAAGTTCGACTTGCGCAAAAAGCATTCTTTAAATTTCACAATCTGTATGCGCAAGTCAAACTTCGCCGAAATTGACGAGAATCCATCATGACCTATACCCTGGGACTCGACGTCGGTTCCACTTACACCAAAGCGGTGATTTTGGATGAGCATCGCAAAATCATCGCGCGCTATATGGAAGCTACCGGCTCGCGGTTGAAAGAAGTAGCGGAAAAAGTTCGCAACCAAGTGGTGCGTACGGCCGGACTCCAATTGCAAGACCTGGCGTACACGATCACCACGGGCTATGGGCGTCACCAAGTTTCATTTCGCGATTTTCAAGTGACGGACCTCACGGCCACGGCGCGCGGGGCAAATTTTCTTTTTCCCAACACGCGCACGGTGCTCGACATCGGCGGGCAAACCATGAAAGCGAGCCGCATTGATGCGCGCGCGAAGGTGCAAACCTTTCGTCTCAATGACAAATGCGCTTCCGGCACCGGCGCGTTTCTCGAAAAAACGGCGCGCTACATGGGATACACCACTGCGGACATCGGCCCTTTGTTGGGACTGTCAAAAGAGAAAGTGCCAATTTCCGGCGTGTGTGCGGTTTTCGCCGAATCCGAAGTCATCAGCCACCTTTCCGAAGGTGTGCCGCCGGAAGACATCATGTACGGCGCCATTATCTCGCTCACCGACCGCTCGTTGCAGTTGATGAAACGCAACAAACTGGAACCCGAATACACGCTGGTTGGCGGCATCCTGCGCTGGGAAGTGATGGCGAATGTGCTGCGCGAGCGGCTGGGGCAAAACGTGAATGTTCCGGAAGGCGATATGCCGCAATTCACCGCGGCGCTGGGCTGCGCGATTTTGGGGCAACTGCGAGTGCGGAAACTTTTCGCACCAAGGGCGGAGTGAGCCGTCGTGGGCGTCGCGTAATTAGGAAAGATAAAACGTATGAACAATAATAATTGCCAAACCGAACACGGCAATGTCCCCGGCTGCGTATCGCCGCCGGATCCGAAATTAATTGCCGAAGGCTGGGAACGCCGATTCATCGCCGACGCCAAACGCGCGCAGGATGCGATTGAAATGTATGCCGCGATGGGACATGAAGTTCGTTTGGAGCCGGTCAATGCAGCCGGATTGAGCGAAACGTGCAGCGGGTGCCTGGAAGCTTTTGCGCAGTTTAGCGTCGTGTATACGCGCAAGAAAAGGACGGAATGCATTGATTAACCTGCGGCAAAAAGCGATCGTCCAACTTAACTGCAATTGAGTTTTGCGAACCGCCATCTCAGTTTTGTTTACTTCGGCGGCGGAACGCCCTCAATACTTTCGGAAAGGCAAATCCACAGACTTATCAAGCAACTCAAAGCCCTTTTATACTGCCGCGCATTCTCCGAAGCATCAACGCCTCGTCTATCAAGATGCCCAGTATCACGGCGCCGATCTTTTGGGAATCGGCGCTTCGGCATTTTCGTATATCGATGGTATTCACTGCCAGAATCTGACGTCGTTGGAATCGTATCTGCAACGCCTCGACGAAAACCGGCTCTCAATGGAACGCGCGTATGTCTTAAACGATGACGAGCGCTTAATCCGAGAGTTCATTCTGCAGCTCAAGTTAGGCCGGGTGAATGGCAGCTACTTCCTGCAAAAATTCGATATTGATATTTTCGCGCGTTTCGCTGACCCTCTCGCATATTTTGCCAAGCAGGGATTGCCGACCAGGAATGGGGACGGGCTGGCGCTGACGCGTGAAGGACTGTTGAGGGTTGATCGAATGCTTCCGGCGTTTTATCTGCCCGCGCATCAACACGTTCGTTACTCATAATGCCATCATAAGGAAGAATGTCAGGGATGCTTGGTGATTCTCAAACAACTCAGAGCTGTCCATACCAGAAAAAAAACTAAAACATACGGAGAATGATTTATGAAAGTGACCGATGCCTTGCTTGGAGAACACGGCGTTTTTTACGCGCAGTTCGATTATTTGGAGAAGAACATTCCGCACGCCAAGGACTTGGTGCTCGTCAAAAGTCAAAGCGCGATGCTGGCGGCAGCGCTGGCGCCACACGCGCATTTGGAGGACGAGCTGCTCTTCATTGCACTCGAGGCTCATATCGATCCGCAATCCGGCCCGCTGGCGGTGATGCGTATGGAACACAACGAGATCGAAGGAAGCCTCGAACGCTTGCAAGAACTGCAAGATTTGACCGAAGCAAAAAACCTGCTGCTGCATGCCATTCAAACGGCGCGGGCGCATTTTGCGAAGGAAGAACAAGTTCTGTTTCCGTTGGCCAGCCAGATGTTGGAGGCAAAGAAGTTGAGCCTGTTGGGAGCGAATTGGGCGGAATCGAGGAAAGTTAGAGTTTGAATGAAAAAACTTGAGCGGTTTGATTCCCACTCTTGAGAAACCAATACACCTATTTTGCAGAATTAAGAAAGGGTTCATGGTTAAGAGGCCGGAATCTTGTTTAACTCTTGAAAATCGGCTCCATGCCGATGGGCATGAGAGTTGTAGAGTCTGAACCCAAACGAGTATGCTTGACCAAGGAAATTGCCAACATGAATCACAAAACTATCAAAGATAAGCCGACCTTTGTGAAAACCGACAAGCTCTTCGTGAGCCTTTTAGGAATCGCGGTGCTCTTGTTGACGGGATTCATCTTCTACGATTACTACACGCCGGAATGGAAACACTATCAATCGGAATTCCGCGATCTCGTCGAAGAGAAGCTCGGGCCGGAGCGTGCGGCGGTGGCGCCATCCGGCTTGCAGCAGGTTTACGTCAAAGCGCTCGACAAGGCCGACCGTTGCGTTACCTGCCATCACGGCGTTGAGTGGAAAGGCCTGGAGAACGCGCCGGAGCCGTTTCGCACGCATCCGGAGGAGATTTTGGAGAAGCACCCGATTGCGCAATACGGCTGCACGAGTTGTCACGGTGGGCAAGGCTTTGCAACGGATACACATGCAGCGCACGGCTTGGTGGAGCATTGGGAAGAGCCGATGCTCGGCAAGGAGTTGGGCGATTTCTACGTGATGAGCGACAAGAAAGCGCTCATGCAGATGAATTGCAACGCCTGCCATCGCTACGACAAGGAGACGAAAGGCGCGGGCTACATCAATCGCGCCAAGCAGTTGGTGAATGAAAAAGGTTGCCGCGCCTGTCACGTCATCAACGGTCGCGGCGGCACGGTCGGGCCGGATTTAACATGGGAAGGCAAAAAATCGGCGGAGCAATTCAATTACGAACGCATCAAGGGATTTCATTCGGAATTCACCTGGCAAGTTGCCCATTTCAAAAATCCCAAGGAACTGGTGCCGGAAAGCGTAATGCCGAATTTTAACTTCTCGAGCATGGACGCGCAGTCGCTCTCGATGTTGGTGATGAGCTGGAGGAAAACGAACCTTCCCATCGAATATATTCCGAATCACAACGTGCGCGACATCCCCACGCCGGAGGAACTGGAGAAAGAAAAACGCATGAGCGAAGGCCCAGGCGCGTTTTTTGTGAAAAAGAATTGCTTCGTGTGCCATTCGGTTTCAACGCTGGATATCGAAGCCGCCGCGCAAATCGGGCCGGATCTCGCGCTGGCCGTGGAAGACGTGCAATCACGCTTCGGCCGCACGCTGGATGATTTTCTCGCGCGGCCCACCGGCACGATGGAAGTCGTGCTCTCAACCATGATCACCTTGACCGACGAAGAACGCAGAGAAGCGATTGAGAAATTGCGCCATGCGTATGAGCTGAAGAAGCAGGCGAGGGAAAGTAAGAAGTGAAACGTAAGGCGTAAAGTGAAACGTAAAATAAATCCCGAAATCCAATTTTCGGAGAGCCATGAACTTTAATGAGGAGTCAGGAGTTATGCGCACAAAAATTTTCATGCTGATCGGCTTGGCGCTGTTTATCGGCATTATCATCGGTATCGGCTGCCAAGGTGGCGGCGAGCAAAGAGGCCGCGCCGGCGTGCGTTCGGATGTGCAAGACGCGGCCATCAAAACCTACGTCGCGCCTGGCGACATGGATGAGTATTATCTCTTCCTATCCGGCGGGCATTCCGGCCAGGTGTACGTTTACGGTGTGCCGTCGATGCGGCACGTTTCCACGATTCCGGTTTTCTCACCGTATCCGGCGACCGGCTATGGCTTTGACAAGGAGTCGAAAGAAATGCTCGGCGGTTTCACGTGGGGCGATGCGCATCATCCCGCCATCAGCGAAACCAACGGCGAGTACGATGGCCGCTGGATGTTCATTTCGGACAACGCCAACAACCGCATGGCGCGCGTCGATCTGCGCGATTTCAAAACCAAACAAATCTTCGGACCGATTCCAAATGTTTCCGGCAATCACTGTTCCTCGTTTGTGACAGAAAATACCGAGTACGTGCTGGCGGGCTCGCGCTTCTCGATTCCGCTGCCGAAAGGCACTTTCGAGAAAGCAGAGGATTATGCCACGAAATTCAAGGGAGTGGTTGCGGGTCTTGCCATCGACAAAACCACCGGTGAGATGAGTTTGGGTTGGCAAATTTTGATGCCGCCATTCAATTATGATTTGGGCGATGCGGGAAAAGGCCCGAGCGCGGACTGGGGCTTTTGGACGTGCTACAACAGCGAGCGCGCCACCGGCCTCAACGACAAATTCGAAGTCACTTCCGCGCAGAAAGATCGCGATTACGTGGTGGCGGTAAATTGGAAGAACGCCGAAAAAGCAATTGCCGGCGGCAAATTCAAAATGATCGGCGGCGTGAAAGTGATCGATCCCAAAGACGCCGAAGGCGTGGTGTTTCTGCTGCCGGCGGCGAAATCGCCGCATGGCGTCGATGTGAGTCCGGACGGCAAGTATATCATTGCCAGCGGCAAGCTGCAGAGCATCACCACGGCGTTCAATTTTGAGAAAATATTGACCGCGATTCAAAATAAAGATTTCACCGGCGCCGAAGACGGCATTCCCGTTCTGAACTACGATACGGTGAAAGATGCGGAAGTGAATGTCGGGCTCGGCCCGCTGCACACGCAGTTTGATGACAAGGGTTTTGCGTACACTTCGCTTTTTGTCGAGAGCGCCGTGGCCAAGTGGAAGCTCGGCACGTGGGAAGTGGTTGACAAGATTCCGGTTTCCTACAACATCGGCCACTTGTGCTCGGCAGAAGGTGACACCAGAAGTCCGGATGGAAAATATTTGGTGGCGATGAACAAGCTCTCGCATGGCCGGCACCTGAGCGTTGGCCCCTCGCAGCCGGAATCCTCGCAGCTCATCGACATCGGCGGCGAGAAGATGGCGCTGCTTTACGATTCGTTCACCGAGCCGGAGCCGCACTACGCGCAGATCATCAAAGCGGACAAGTTGAATCCGATCGAAGTCTATCCGAAGGAAGAAAACAAAAATCCCAAAGCGATATGGGACATCAAGGACGCGAAGGTCGTCCGTAACGGCAAAAACGTCGAAGTGTATATGATCGGCGTGCGCTCCAGCTTCACACCGTGGCAAATCGAAGTGAACAAAGGCGACAAAGTCACGATTTATTACACCAACATCGAGCAAACCACGGACGAGCTGCACGGCCTGGGCATCAACGAATACAACATCAACATCGTCGCTGATCCTGGCGAGACCAAGATCGTCGAGTTTGAAGCTAACAAAGCGGGCGTGTTTCCGTTCTATTGCACCAACTTCTGCTCGGCGCTGCATCAGGAAATGCAAGGGTACTTGCTCGTGAAGAGCTGATGTCCGTTGCGCGTACTCATACTCTTACTCGTGCTCAATCTCCTACTCCTACTCACTTCGCAAAATCCTTAAAAGTGAGTAGGAGCAGGAGTACGAGCAAGAGCCAATAAACAATAGCGTATAATCGAGGAAAACAAATTATGAAGCGAATCATTTTTTCTATTTCAATTTTGCTCTTCGGTGTCAATCTCTTACTGGCGCAGGCGCCTGCTTCCAACGAATGGACAAACTACGGCAAGGAAATGACGGCGACAAAGACCGTTGCCGTCAACGAAGCGTTGAAAGAGATTCCGAAAGACGGCAAAACCGTTGCCGTCGAGGGCGTCATTAGCGACGTCTGTCAATCCAAAGGTTGTTGGCTGATGATGACCGACGGCAAGCAGCAATTGCGCGTGCAATTTGAAGGTTACTCGTTTTTTGTGCCGTGGGAGGTGAAAGGCAAAAAGATCAAAGCCCAGGGCGTGGTGAAGCTGAAAACAATCGACGAGAAAACCGCGCAGCATTGGGCGGAGGAACAGTCCAATCCCGAGGTGAAGCCAAAGGACATCAAAGGTGAGCAAAGCATTTATATGATGACCGCCTCCGGTGTGGCCGTCGAAGGCGGCGACGTGATCAGCAAAGAGCAGCAGGACGCCATTGATGGCAAAAAGAAGAAGGATGAGCTCTGAGATTTGATTGAAACACGGGTTATTCAAGGATTTTTTTAAAATGCAAAAATACATCGAGAAATTGAATTCATTTTTTGAAACCCCGATTGATTTGCGCAGCCGCGTGCTGATTCTCATCGCTGCGGTGCTGTTGCTGCCGACGTACTTCTTTCCGCTCTGGAGAATGACGCTTTACTCCAACCAATTTCCGGAGGGATTGGTGCTCAAAATTCACTCCTATAAACTGGAGGGAGGAAAGTCCCCGTATCGCGACGACTTGAAAGAGATCAACACGCTGAACCACTACATCGGCATGCGCGAGCTGCACGAAGACGACTTCACTGAGTTCAAGTGGATTCCGTTCGTCATTGGCGGCGTGATGCTGCTGGCGCTGCGTGTCGTCGTGCTCGGCAAAATGTCGAAGTTGGTTGACCTGTTCGTGCTGTTCTCGTATTTCGGCGCGTTCTCGCTCTGGAGCTTTTATCACAAGCTCCATCTTTATGGCCACGAGCTTGATCCAACTGCGGCGGTGAAAGTACCGCCGTTCACGCCGCCAATTTTCGGCCATCATACGCTGGCCAACTTCGAGGTTTACAGCTTGCCGGACGTCGGCACCTATTTTATGATTCTCTTGCCGCTTTTCTTGCTGGCGGCAATGTGGCTGTCGAGAAAGTCGTGGAAAAAGAGCCGGACGGTGTTCTGATTTTATAACACCATGCAAGCTGTAACCCCAAATCCAGAAAAAAGTAATTTGGTTTTTGGCTTATCAATGAGAGTACCACCACCAGTCATTCCCAAAGAACACGGCGCTTGGGCGGTACTGTTCGTGCCGATGCTTGTTGGCGTGAGCATCGCGGGAAAGCTCACTCTGAACGTGCTCTTTCTCGCGCTCGCCACGCTCGGTGTATTTCTCAGCTACGTGCCGGCGCAAACACTTCTGCGCGAATGGCTCGTGGCTTCGCCGGCACCGGAGAGAGTGCGTGCGGCAAAATTTTGGGCGGTGGTTTGTCTCGGCATGGGCGCGCTATCCATGCTTCCACTCTTTTTTCAAAACTTGTGGTGGCTGCTGGGAATCGGAATATTGAGCGTGATCGCATTTTTGGCCAACTTCGTTTTGACCCGCCACCATTCAAAAACCGTCCCGATCGATCTGATTTCCGTCCTTGGGTTGACGCTGAGCGCGCCCGCCGCGTATTACACCGTCACCGGCAAGCTCGATCAAGCCGCGGTGATGTTGTGGCTGATGAATTTTCTCTTCTTCGGAAGCGGCATCGTTTACGTGCATACGAAGCTCCGCGCGGCGGCGATGAAAAAGGCTGATTTGTCTTTTCACGAAAAACTCAGCCTGGGAAAACTGAACCTGATTTATCATTTCGTCGTTCTCGCCATTGTCGGAATTCTTGCGGCCAAAAAATTTACGCCGTTGTTTGCCGTCGTGGCTTTCGTGCCGATGACCATCCATGCGATTTACGGCACGCTTAAACTCTCCAACACGGTGCGGTTCAAAAACTTGGGTTTGATTTTGTTGGCGCACGCGCTCATCTTCGCGCTTCTTTTTGCCCTCGGCGCTTCGTTGATATTCGCACAAAACGACAAGGCGCAATCACCCATTTCATTGCAATCAGAAAGCAACGACCCGTCTCCAACTGCAAGCCGAATCATCACCGACATAAGTCTGCAAGCTCTCATTAACGCGGCAGCGCACGGAGACACGATTTTCGTTCCTGCCGGCAGTTATAGCGGCAATCTCGTCATTGCCAAGAAGCTCGCGCTCATCGGGCGTGATCTGCCGGTGATTTGGGGCGACGGCAACGGCAGCACGGTTCTCATCACGGCGGACTCATGCGCGTTCAAAGGCTTCGTGGTCGAGCGCAGCGGCAGGATGCTGGTTCACGAAGACGCCGGCATTCTCATCAAATCGAACGGCAACGCGGTGGCGGAAAACGTGCTTCGCGACGTTCTCTTCGGAATTTATTTGCTGAATGCCGACGACAATATTATTGCGCACAATCAAATCTTTGGCCGCAAGGAGCTCGAGCTGGGCGAACGCGGCAGCGGCATTCATATTTGGAATTCGCATCGCAACCGTTTTATCGGCAACGTGATCCGGGAAGCGCGTGACGGCATTTATATCCAGTACGCGAATCACACCTGGATCGAAGGCAATGAGGTATTCGATTTGCGTTATGGCGTGCATTACATGTACGCGGACTCCAACGTCTTTTTGCACAACCAATTTCACGATAACGTGGCCGGCGCCGCGATCATGTATTCCAAAGATATCACCATACGGCACAACCGCTTTGTGCACAATCGTGGGTTCGCCTCGTTTGGCATTCTTTTTCAAGATTGCCACGACTCCGAAGCCGACTCGAACATTATCGCCGATAACGTCGTCGGAATATTTTTTGAAGCCACGACCAACAATGTCTTTCGGCACAATATCATTGCTCAAAACGACGTGGCGCTGCAGATGTTTCAAAACTCCGAGCGCAACACGTTTACCGAAAACAATTTCATCGACAACCTGAATCCGCTCTCACTGGTCGGCAAGAGAACGTTGACGCATTGGAGCCGGAACGGCAAGGGCAACTATTGGAGCGCGTACGACGGCTACGATCTGGACCACGACAGTATCGGCGACGTTCCGATGAAAATCCAAAACGTGTTTGATTATCTCGAAGGCCAATATCCGAATTTGCGTTTGTATCTTTATAGTCCAGCCTCGCAGGCTTTGGCGGCGGCGGCGAGGGCGTTTCCGATAATCGAGATCAACCGAGAAATGGATGAGCATCCGTTGATGAGGCCGGTTGATTTAGATGTAAAAAATTAGGAGGCTGTCATTCTGGAAGAGTCTTTTTTGAATTTAAGACTATCGTTTGAAACCAAAAAAGATTCCTACGGAATGACATGGTGTTTTGCTGAAAGTTCAATATCACCAAGAGCAAGCCATGATCCAAGTCGAACATTTCACCAAACGCTACGGCAAATTCACCGCCGTCAATGACATTTCGTTCGAAGTGCAGCGCGGCGAGATCTTTGCCTTTCTCGGGCCGAACGGCAGCGGCAAGACCACGACGATGAAGGCCATCATTGGTCTCAACGTGCCGACAGCCGGGCAAATTCTCATCAACGGCATCGACGTGCATAAGCACCCGAAAGAGGCGAAGCGCTTCGTGAGCTACCTACCGCAGCGCGTGGTGTTTCCGGAGAATCTCACGGCGCGTGAAGTAATGCGTTTCTACGACCGCGTGCGCAAGCTGCCGCCGGCGTTGGCTGATGAAGTGCTCGCCAGTGCCAACTTTAACGGCTTCTCCGACAAGGTGGTGAGCGAGTTTTCCGGTGGTATGGTGCAGCGGTTGGGACTCGCAGTCGTTACGATGCCGGACGCGCCGATTTTGCTGCTCGATGAGCCGACGGCCAATCTCGACCCTGTCGGCGTGAAACGCTTTCGGGAATTTGTGCTGGAGCAAAAGCAAGGCGGCAAGACGATTATCTTCTCGACGCATTTGCTCATCGAAGCCGAGCAACTCGCAGATCGCGTCGGGATTTTTGTGAGCGGCAAGCTGGTGGCGCAGGAGTCGATTGAAAATCTGCGCCGCACGTTTTTGGCTAACGGCACGATTGAGGATATGTATTTGCATTATGTGGGAAGTGAGCAACATGAAAACGCTTCATAACAAAAATCTTGTTCCAACGGATAAAAGCGGCCAACGGATGAAAAGCTTTTTTACCCGTTGGGTTATTTCTATCCGTTGGAAAATTTTCTTTCTTTTTTTCTTTTTTATCAGTTTATCATTTTTTCTTTTTCTCGGCTGCGGTTCTTCCGAAATCAAGCCGGTGGATATTTATCCGGAAGATATGTGCAGTCATTGCCGCATGGCGATCTCGGATCAGGCGTTTGCGTCGGAGATAATAACGGAAGCTGGAGAAGTTTTCAAATTCGACGATCTCGGCTGCATGGGGAAATTCAAAGAGAAATCAACCGATCTCAAAATTGCCACGACGTTTGTGAAGGATTACGAGACAAAAAACTGGCTGCCGTACGAGCGCAGCACGATCGTGCAGACGAGCATCCGGACGCCGATGGGCTCGGGCAAGGTGGCGTTGGCGGATTCACTAAAAGCGAGAGAGTTTTCAGAAAAATTTCCTGTGAGTGGACGATGAAAAATTTCCCCAACGGATAGAAACAACGCAACGGATAAAAGCTTTCATCAGTTGCGTTGTTTCTATCCATTCGGCGCTTATAAAATCGAGCGGTGAGTAAACAATGGACAGAAGAACAATTTTTGATATCGCCAAGCAAGAGCTGACTATCAACATCCGTAACAAATGGACGTTGATCTTCGCCATTGTCTTCGGCGCGCTGGTGGTGAGCATTTCGTATTTCGGGATGATGACGGAAGGCTTTGCCGGCATGCAGAATTTCACGCGCACTTCGGCGAGCATTCTGAATCTCGTGCTCTATCTCGTGCCGCTGGTGGCGCTCATTATGGGAACACTGAGCTTTACGGGCGACAAGGGCGCGACGGAGCTGCTCTATTCACAACCGGTGTTGCGCAGCGAAGTGCAGCTCGGAAAATTACTCGGCGTTTTTGGCTCCATCGTGATCTCGACGTTGATTGGCTTCACCGTCGCCGGCGCCATGATTATCGCGGCGCACGGTCTCAGCGGGCTGTTGCGCTATGCGATGTTCGTTTTACTCTCTCTTGCCCTGGCGCTGGTTTTCTTGTGTCTCGCTGTTTTGGTTGCAACCGCCAATCAACGCAAAGCCAGAGCCTTTGGCGTGTCGCTGTTCTTGTGGTTCTTCTTCGTGCTGTTTTATGATTTGCTGGCGGTCGGCGGCACCCTTTTGCTCAAAGGCAAATCGGCGAATGCTTTTCTCTTCCTTTCGGTGTTTGGCAATCCGGTTGACATGGTGCGCGTCGCCTCGCTCATCGTGCTCGACGGCGTCACCATTTTCGGCGCAGCCGGCGCGGCGCTGCTGCGATTTCTCGGCGGCAAAATGATCAGCGTGTTGCTGTTGGCAGTCGGGTTGACGATCTGGGTTACGGTTCCACTGTTCATCTCGCAGAAGTTACTAAATCGGCAAGATATTTAAGATGATCACCAACGGATGAAAAGCGGCCAACGGATAAAGAACAAATCAGTTGGCCGCTTTTATCCGTTGGTTATTTTTTTGCGTCTTCTTAAATCCGACGATCTCAGTCAAGGCAAATTAGTGAAAAAGAAACATTACGTTTCCGGCGCAATTGTGCTGATCATCTTCGTCATCGTTGGCCTAGCGATCGCAAAATGGTCCACAGACCGAGGACGGATTGAACAGCTTCACTACGAGCGCGAAGAGACCGAGTTGATCGTCTCCAATCTCATCGGCGCGCAAATTTCTCTCTTTAAAGCGGGGAGGAATTTTGCCGACACGGCGCGGATAGCCGAGTTTACTGGAGAACGCCTATGGCTGCCGCGCGGCAACTATTTTTGGAAAAAAAATCCCGACGCGGTTGTCACCGTCGTCGGGATTCAAGATTCCTACTCAGCTTATCGCCCGAATCGTTCTGGGCTTTATCATGTCACTGGCAACGTGGTGGAATGGACGCAATCCATCAACCGCGCCTATAACCGCGAGCGTCCGTATGTTGACGACGATCGCAACCACGACGACACAGCGGGCTTGCGCGTCGCGCGCGGCGGCTCGTGGTACAGCGCCAGCATTGCCATCCTCTACATTCCCTACCGCGACGCCTTTCAACCCGAACACAGTACTCAGGACATCGGGTTTAGAATCGTCGCCAAACTCTTGCCTTAAAACATCGGATACTCTTCCAGAAATACGTTCACTTTTCCATTCACGTGCTTGGCGTCGTCAATGATATTTCCATTTACGTCAATCACGCCTATATGGCAGGTTGCGCAATCGGGAGGGTCAAAGGGATGATGCCCGGTCGGCGGCAGCTTGTGGCACGTCTCGCACGCAGCGCTGGCTGCATCCGTCCAATTGGGTGTGGCCGAGGCGCCTTCCATTTTGTCGGCAATATAAATGAAGTCATATTTTGGCGACTTCAACAGACCCCAGTTGCCATGACAATAGGTGCCCGCGCAGGTATTGTTGGCGGCGTTGTACGAAACATTGGGGACGCGCGCGCCGCCTTCGGTTGCCAATTTGGCTAAATCGCCATTGAATAAAAGCTCGGCATTGCCGTCAGGATCAATATGTCCCGCGGCTGCGAAATTTTGCGGCAACGCATGGCATTGCTGGCAGGTGCTGGCGAGAGCGGTACTGGGGTAATAAGCCAAATGCGCTTGATGCGCTCCAACTGCCGGCGTCGTCGCAGCAGTTTCGCCATTCAGGCCGCGCGGCGGCGCGACGTTGGTGAGAACGGCAGGATCGTCGTCGGAATTGCCGTGGCAGGTGTTGCAAGCTTCCGGCCCGCCTGGCTTGGTGTGGCAGGTCGAACACGAATTGTTTATTTTTACCTCGTCATAATTCTGGCCATGGCACCCCTGGCAAGATTGGAGATTGTACGCATTGTTCCTGAGAAAGGCGATATGCGAATTGGCGCCGACAACCCAACCGGTGGCCGGATGGGGAAAACTGGCGTGGCAGCTTTTGCACGATACCGCGGAAATTCCGCCATCCAATTGGTTGCCGTGACATTGCCGGCACTCGCTCGCATCGTATTGTTTCGCTGCCAATACGTTGCCGTGAAGAGTGGAGGTCCAACCCGGCTCGTGAACGCTGACCCGCGCCTGCGGAGCAGTTGGCGCAATTTCCGGATCACTGCAGGCGGCCAAGAAAATTAACGGAATTGCCGTTAAAAGAAGAATGATTGATTTCATATTCGCTCTCATCATTGTCTTTTACCTTTCGGCGCCAAATTCGAATGGCACGTCACGCACGCCGGATCGCGGCCTTCGACATCATGACACGAGGCGCAAGACTCCATGTCGCGGCGCGCGAGAACGGCATGTTGGCCGCCGCCGAGGCCCGGGCCGAGGCGGACAAAATCCGCGGCGCGATGTGACGACGGAAACGGCCTGGCGAAGCCGGCATCTTGATTGCGCGTGTGGCAATCCGAGCAAAAAGTTTGCTGATTATGGCATGAATAGCAATCGGCTTGTTTGGAGCGCAAGTCGAGGGCATGCGTGAAAACGAAGTTCAAATCGTGTACGCGTTCTTTGATCAAAGGCAGCTTGCCGTCAGGCCCCGGACGGTTTTCGGGAACGCTGCGAATCAGGCCGCCGCGAGTGAATTGCGTGGTGGCCTCGGCGTGGCAAATCTGGCAAAAATTCTCGGAATGGCAAACGGCGCAATCATTCGACGGCCCGTCGACGCGCACCAGGCGTTTGTGCTCTTTCGCCCACGCCACGCCTTGATGCGACAGCGGCAGCAGCGTCTCGACTTTGCTGTGGCACGATTCGCAAGCGGCTTTTGCTTTTACATTATTATGGCATGTGTTGCAGGTCGCCATTACCGGCAGAAAGGCAACGCTTGGCTTTTCCGATTTTTCGACGCCGGCGTGGCAGGCGGCACATTCGAACTTTTGCGTTTCCACGTGCTGCTTGTGGCTGAAACTAACTTCGCGTTTGGGCGGCGGCGCGGCTTCGATATTTTCCGCATCGAGATGGCAATACTGGCAGTCGTTCTCGACTTCCGCGCTGTGACATGTGCCGCACTCTTCGTGTTTGGGCAGCATCACGTCGTTCGCATTTTCACTCGTTTGCGCTGCGACATGGCACGTGGCGCACTCAGCACCCACATCTTCGATGTGAGTCTTGTGCGAAAATTTGATCTTGGGCACCGCATCGTCCCACGACGCGCGCTGGTCAAAACGGCCAACGGCAATGACGACTCCACCGATCGCGGTCAGTGAAACGATGAGCAAAACAGAAAGCAACCGTCGTCGCATGTTTATTCTCTTTCAAGTAACGCAGACTGCCGGTCTGCAAATTAATCAAGCGGGAAAACTGGGCTGCAAATCCTCGTTAAGTACGTGGTATTTGCAAAAAGTCGTACCCAGACCGCCGGCCTGGAAAACTGCGCGCGTTCCAGTCGGGCCGACTGGGTTACAATGCACCGGTCTTCGCAAAAAACCAATACTGCAAGCGCACGAGAAACCGCACGTCATTGGAATAAAAACGATTGTGCAAATATTGAAGCTGACTGTCGATGGTCAACACGTTCCACGGCCGCACGAGCAAGCCGGCGGCGCCGGCAAACAAATCCTGCCGCGCGCTCGCATTCGCATCGAGTTTATATGAAGCCCACGAGAACTGAGCGCTCGGCAAAATTTGTCCCTGCCGCAGTGGATAATAAACAGAGGCATTGACACCATTCAAATCGCCAGCGTAACCGCTGCGGCGAACATAGTTCAGGCCGCCATAGTTGCACTCACTTCCCACGGTCAAGCGCAGCGATTCGTCCCCCGAATAGAAAATGCCGGCGGCGTTGCCGTAGAATCGCCAGGCGCGATTGAGGCGATAATAAATTCCGCCTTCAACCTCCTGGTTGTTTTCGACGTCGAAGGCCGAAAAAATGGAATTCCACGGCAGCCGCGGCGAACGAAATGTATAGCTGCCATTGAGCACGACATTGGAGGTAACTTCCGAGCGCACGGAAAATTCAGCGCGGGTGAATTGGTCGCCGAGCATGTCATAATCACTACGGCCGTAGAACGAAGTGCGTTTCACATTCCACGAGGCATCGAGCGAGGCAAACTCAAAAGCGCGATTGGAAGGTTCGACAAACAGCGTGAAGACATTGCCGATGGAATCGGCGCGCTGGGCGAAATAACTCTCGCGTTGCTGCCGCTTGTTGAAATAGCTGAGGCTAATGTTCCAATCCGCATTCGGCGCGAGGATGGCCTGGCCGCCGGCCATGTAGTTTTTGCTGAAGTCATCAGCCAGCTTGAAGCGCTGATCGGCCGGCAGCGATCCGCCACCAAAGCCTTTGAGGCGCAGCCATTTCGCCGCGCGCACTTTAATTTGCGCGCCATCCACCGTGCCCACGGCGACGCCGGCGAAAACGGGCTGCCGGCCCAGCTTGATATCGGTGCGCTTGAAAATGTTTTTCAATTCGAGATGGAAATTGTACATCCGCACTTTGCCATCCCCCGCGAGCCGGGTGCTGAAGTCGTTGTCGAGCTGGCCGAAGGTGTGGAAGACGATATTCTCAGTGCCGTAATCGAATTGAAAGGCCTGATAGCCGCGGCCGTGCGTGGAAGTGAGATCGGTCGAATCGCTCCGTTCAAAGGCATAAAACGCGCTGGTGACGCGGCCGGAAAAGGTTTGCGCCAGCGCAAGCGCGGGAATCGCCGCCGTGAAGAGCAAAGCAAGTCGAATTTGCATTCGAGTCAACATACGCCGCCTATTGCATGGTTTGAGAACAATTCATAGTGAATATAAATTCCATAAGCATTTTACACGCGGATCAAAAACTCACACGGATAAAACAAGAGGCGAAATTCTTTTTAGGCCAAACCCAAGGGTTTTGATCAGTGTGATAAGCATATTTTAATATCTCAATCGAAACGAAAAGCAAAATAAACGATTTTTTTAAAAAAGCAAGTGGGTTGTGCAGGAAAAATCAACTTTTGCACAAAAATGGGGCAGCGGGCACACGCCACACTGCCCCACTCGTCAGTTATCAGTAATCAGTTATCAGTTATCAGTTATCAGTATGTAGTGGAAGCGCAACTAATTACCGATTACTGGTTACTGATTACTGCTAACTGGTCACTTCATCATGACCATCTTCTTAATCGCCGTGAACTTTTCGGTCTCAAGACGATAGAAGTACACGCCCGAAGGCAAGGGATTACCCGCATTATCACGGCCATCCCAAACCACCTGATGATACGCGGCGGGTTGCGAATAATCAACCAGACGCCGTACTTCCTGGCCAAGCGCGGTATAAATGCTCAATCGCACATGGCTAGCGCCCGGCAATTGATACTTGATCGTGGTCTCGGGGTTGAACGGATTTGGATAATTCTGCGCCAAGGCATATTCCGTCGGCGTACCGCCGCCACGCTCCGCCACACTGGTGACGAGCACGTTCAGCTCCGGCGAGTATTTGCTTTCGTTGCCCGCAAAATCGTAAGCGGAGATCCGATAGTAATACTGCGAGCCGGGCGTGACCTCCGTATCATTATAGTTGACATCGGTAAGCGTCGCGAGAGGCGTGGTGCCTTTCGGATCAAAGCCGGCCGTGGTGCTACGGTAGATGGCGAAATACTGGAAGTCTTCATCCACCGGATCGGCCCAACCCAAACTCACCGTCTTGTTCGGGAGTAGACTGGCCACCACATTGCTCGGTGCGAACGGCGCCAGGTTGTCAACCGAATAGCCGCTGTCCGGAGCGGACTCATAAATTTGGCTGCCGGCATGGGCGGCGACAAAGAAAAACGACCACCGGATACCATCAGCCGCGGTACTGTCATAAAGTGTCGGCGCCACGACGCTATAGAATTCAAAACCAGTTGCGGGTACCCACGCCACAAAGTCCCAGCTTCCTTCTTGCGCGACGGTAAAGCGCTTGCCAACATTCTCTTTCGGGCCTTGGGCAAACATGGCCTCTTTTGAAGAAACTTTGACAGCAGAAACGTTAGCATCATCAACGCGGCGCCACACGGAATAACCGGTGACTGGATTCGTCGAGATGCCATCGCCTGCCGCCTTCGACCATGTCATGCGGACTTGCTTGCCTTGATCGTTGGGCACGTCTTTAATCGGCGGGAGAATCGCGACCGCACCGACTGCGCCGGTCGTTATCGAAGCAATTGAGCGCGTCAGCAACGCAATAGCATAACCAGCGTTATGTACGCCCATACTGCCATCTTCCTCGACAAAAGCTAAATTGAACCAGGCTTTGGCATAAGCCTTGCGTTTAGCTATTTGCTCTGGTGTCAGGCCGGTAAGTCTCCAATCATAATTCTGGGTGACGACCGGGTTGCTGTTTCGCGCCGGCAATAACTGGTCAAGCTTGTCAATCAAACCCTCGATTTCATGACGGGTGCCTTCAATGGTCCCATCTTGGTCATAATCGGCTTTCGCCAGAATATCATCAAACGATTTGACGGAAGAACCATGGCAAGTTTTGCACACAGCCACATTTTCAACATCATCAGTCGGATCATTCGGCGTGCCACCATCCCACTTCATCGCCCAGGTATGCTCACCGACTTCGTTATTACCACGCTGGCCTGCCGCTAGTGTTGCCGACATGTGGCACGTTACGCACGCGTCTGACGCGGCAAACTTGTGACCGGAAGAACCGATCGGAATACCATACTCAACGGCATTGGTGCCGTCAAGCATATCCGCTTGATTGCTATGGTGCGGACCAAAGCGAGTGTTAAGATTGGCCGGATTGTCGGTATAACTCTCCGCATCCTGGCGGCTGATGTGGCACTGCATACACAGCTTGCCATTGCCGCCATAGTTGACCACGGTGCCGTCGCCAAGTGTGACGTCGCTCAGACTGCGGACTTGATACGGCAGGTCGGCGCGATGCTGATCGTGGCAGACCGCACAACTGATTTGCGCGAAACCACTCTCCGGACGCTTGTCATTCGGGATCGGATCAATCCGGCGGATGAAGGCCCAGCCGGAGTGGCATTTGGTGCAGCTCGGATTCGTCGAAGCCGAGGCCACGCCGACAGCATGCAACGAATTTTTCCACTGCGTGCTCTTGGTATGATACGCCCCTTCTTCGTGGCAATAGCCGCAAACTGCTTCGTCAAGGCTCATCGCGATAGCGGCCTTATCAACGCCTTTATGTCCACTGCCCGGGCCATGGCAGCTTTCGCATTGGATATTCGCGCGATGTACCAGCTTGGGGTAATTAGTCTTCAAGGCATCATAGTTGCCGGCAGTCAACGTGGTCGGGAAAACCCAGCCCAACTCTTTTTGCACATCGTCGAAGCCGTCGTTCCCGTCAGCATCTGCATCATAACCGGTGGTGTGGCATTCAATACAGGCTTCGCTGTAATGGTCACTCAACGTGCCATTAAGGCCGCGCTTCAGCATGTCCGAATGTCCGGTCTTGGTCCACTGGTTGAAATTGGCGTTATGGCAGAGCGCGCACTGTCCAGCGGCGACATCGACGGGCAGGCCGTCCATCCCACCAACCCCAACAAACTTAGCGGCATTGATGGTAACCGAGCGAGCCTGGCTGGTGCCGCCGGCAGTCGTAATTACCAACTGTACGGTGAATTTGCCAGCCACATCCGGCTTGAACGTGGTTTGCTTTTTATTGATGCTGTCCAAAACCGCATTCGAGCCTGCCGGTTTCGAAACCAGCGACCAAGTATAGGTGGTTACCGCCGCATTCAGTGAATCACGGCCGACCAGGTAGACCAACTGATTGACGCCGACATTCGACAAACCGGTTGAACGCGGCGAGGTCCAACCCATATTAAGAATCTCTTGCGGGCTGTAACCTTCGATCTTAATGATCGCCGTTGGCTGGGCGAATGCCAAGCTCGCCCACCCAACCAACAGCGTCAACGTCGCCCAACTGTAAAGTATTTTTCTCATAACGATCTCCTCATTAAAATTATAAAAATTATAGCGACGTTTACCTGTGAATTAAAACATAGTTTCTTGGCACAACAATGTGTTTCTCTTTTGATTCCGCTTGTTTCACCTCCTTTTCACTTTGAAACAACACGTCAAAATTTTGTTTATTGAAACGCAAAGGCAGTGCCAAAATTGGTTCACAAGTGGCGGCTTTAAATTTAGGAAAAACAAGGAAAAAATTTGAGGACAATTGAAGAGGGCCAGAACAGTTTATTAAACTTGAGAATTATCTAAATCAACTTTCGCAAGTTTAAGAAGATTTGCAAAAATGTCAAGAGCTTTTGCATTTTTTTTACATAGAGAAGCAGAAGATCGGCGACAACTACGGAATCAATATCTCTGTCTTAAGTAGAAATGTTTTTCGGAGATAAAAAGCTCTTCCTCGAATGTTTTTGAATCGATTGCTGGGAATAAAACACCGCACTTTATTCTTCGTCAAACATTTTTTTGCAATCCGGGCAAAAGCCGTGGGTGAAATCCGCTTCCGAATGCTTGGCCACATAATCTTCCACTTCATTCCAATAACCCCGATCATCGCGAATTTTTTTGCACGACGCGCAAATCGGCACCAAGCCGCGCAGAGTTTTGACACTCGCCAGCGCCTCACGCAATTCGGTGATGAGTTTTTCACGCTCGTTTTCCGCCTGCTGGCGCGCAATGAGATAGGCTTGCAGGCGCTTCACCATCGGCCGGAAGATGAACAACGCCATAAACAACAGCACAAAGATGGTGATGACCATGACGGTGCGCTCCAAGCGCTGCAATCGCGCAATGCCGTCCTCGCCTTCCTTTTGATACTGGTTCACCAGCTCGCCAAGTGAATACAGCAGCTCGGTTGCCGCCGACGCCAGATGCTGCAAATGCGGATTGTCCTGCTCAAATGCGCTATCCGGCGCTTGCTCCAAGTCTTTGGACTCCGCCAAAAACTTTTGCACCTTCTCCCGCAACGAATGCGGCGGCGAAAAATAAATCGCCTGAATCTCGGACGAAGAATGGGCCGGCAAGTTCAGGGTGGAATCGCCGCTGATCAATCCTTCGAGGGAAGATTCCATGAGCGCGATGGCCTCCGCCAGCTCGCGGCGCAATTCCGCCCGCTCGCCGGGCGACCGGCTGTGAGCCAACCGCGTGGCGTAAAACGCGATACGCTGCGACAACGTGCGCTGCTGGCCGCTGATGTTGACCACCGCGCCGCGACTCAGCTCGGTGTTGATCTTTTTCTGAAGAACATAATCGGAGATAATGGCGATGAGCGCCAAAACACCCAGGGCAAGGAGATACCTGAGCGTCATGCTTTTTGTAAAATTGCTCTCCATGTTTTATTTTATCAGTTGGCATGGACGAGGCTCCACCTGCCATGGTTAATTGCAGCACCTCAACCTCGCTGATTTTGACTTTCACGCTAAAGAGGGGAAAAGAGACTTCTTTTATCTCATTTTGTGGCTTTTGGGTTATTCCAATTTCGTGCCAAAAAAAACGAGGCATTTCGTTGTGTTTTAAGAAACTGATTTTTAAAGAAATAAATTTAGAGGGGTGCAACCGAGCCAATCGCAATTTTTATCATTTTTGCGAAATTTCAGAAAATTTTTCTTACTTTTGAAAAAAGATTGTCGCAAGCAACTTGCCTGGTGTTTTCAAGTTCATCAAAAATATTTTGCTTTTGTCGCGCCGATGGCTTATGTTATAAACGAAATCCAAACGACTTAAAACTTTGGGAGAAAAATATGCGTGACTTACTTCCCGAGCTTCAACGCTGGCGCGAACGCGGTGAGCCGATGGCGCTGGCAACCGTGGTGAAAACCTGGGGCTCTTCGCCGCGGCCGGCCGGCGCGAAGATGGCCGTCAACGCTCGCGGTGAAATGATCGGCTCCGTCAGCGGCGGCTGCGTGGAAAACGCCGTCATCGAGGAAGCGCTGCACGTCATTCAAACCGGCAAGCCCAAGCTGCTCACGTTTGGCGTTTCGAATGAGCAGGCGTGGGAAGTCGGGTTGGCTTGCGGCGGAACGATCGAGGTGTTCGTGGAGAGATTAGAAGCATGAAGTTAAAATAGCCCGTGCCGATCACGCAGCGGTAAGTTTTGCTATCGAAGCAATTGTGGACAATCCTTTGGATCAGAAACAAGCTGATGAGGTGTTTTATGAAACCGAGTTTGCTCATCGTTGCTTTTCTATTCTTATTGGCGGGATGCGAACACGATCTGACAGTTTTTCCGTACGAGGCTTTTCCCATAAGCGAGGATTTCAGCAGCATCGCCGATCCTCGTGCGCGGTGGAAGGCTTACAATTTGCGTGACTATATTATCGAGCAGGAGCCCCTTTGTTTCTGTGGGCTTAGCGGCAAGCATCAAGTCGTCGTGCGGGAGAACAAAGTGGTTTCTGCAGCTAACCTGCAAACGAAATCATCAGTGCCAGTTGACTATTTTAGAACCATTGACGAGATTTTTGATTGGCTTGACGTCGCCAAACTGCAAAATCCTGCCGTTTTAGAGGTCGAATATCATCCTCGTTTTGGCTATCCAACCAAGATACGTTATGACGAATCCTTCAACCGTGTTGATGAAGAGTTAACTTTGTATATGCGCTCGCTAAGAAAAATACACCCATAAAATCAATTGACCGATGAATACAAAAACTTTTGCCGCATTATCCGAAGCGCTCAAAACCGGCGAGCCGGTTGTTCTCGCGACCGTCATTCGTGGCGCTGAAAATGAAATCGGTCGCCATCTCTTCATCCGCCGCCAGGGCAGCGCGCAAGGCGATATCGACGAACCAACTCTCGTCGCACGCCTAAAAGAACATGCCGTGGCGCTGCTGGCGCAGGAAGGAAGCGACACACTTCGTGACGGTGAGCGCGAGATTTTTCTGGAATCCTATTTTCCGCCGCCGAAACTCATCATTGTCGGTGCGGTGCATGTTGCCATTCCGCTCGTGACGTTCGCCAAAGAATTGGGCTATAAAGTCATTCTCGTCGATCCGCGCCAAACTTTTGCGACGGCAGATCGTTTTCCCAATGTCGATACGCTTATCCGCAAATGGCCGGACGAAGCGCTGGCGGAAGTGGGTATCGACGCCAGCACGTGCGTCGTCGTGCTTACCCATGATCCGAAATTTGACGATCCGGCTATTAAATTCGCCGTGCAATATGCTCCGGCGTATATCGGCGTGCTTGGCAGCCGCAAGACGCACGAGAAAAGATTGCACCGGCTCAAAAAGGATGGATTGGCCGACGAGCAACTGGCGCGCTTGCACGCGCCGATCGGCCTCGATATCGGCGGTAGCACGCCGGCGGAAATCGCGTTGAGCATTATGGCGGAAATTGTGGCGGTACGGCGGGGAGCGCCGGCGCCAGTGAGCAGTTTGCAGTGATCATTTTGCCGCGGTCAGTTCTCCGAGCGTGTTTGATTTGTTTTTGCTTCGTTTAAAATTCTCGCTTGACTCTCATCATGGGCTTGGTTATATTAGAGTATAAATCGATATCCAAGCGTATTTTTCAAATCACACTCGCAGGTTTTAAGCGATGACAACTTCAACGGCGCCGCTTATCTCTCCGCCGGATTTAGACGCGGAAGAATATCTTCCGGAATCGGATGGGAAACCCATGGCTGAGACGGATGTGCATCGCAAGCTCATGATTGGTTTGCTCCACGCTTTGACCGAGCGCTATCGCGAGCAGCCGCAAGTGTACGTCAGCGGCAATATTTTCATTTATTATCGTGACGAGGCCGGCGTGCGGCAAAGTGTGTCGCCCGATATTTTTGTGGCGTTCGGCGTCGCCAAAAAAGATCGGCGCATCTATAAGCTGGAAGACGAAGGCAAAGGCCCGGAGGTGGTGATTGAATTGACCTCCACGAGCACCAAAGTGGAGGATCTCGTCACCAAGCATTATATCTACGCCAATATGGGCGTGCGTGAGTATTTCCTTTTTGACCCTTATAGCGAAACCATTCGTCCAGCCTTGCGCGGCTTCCGTTTTGCCGCCGGCGAATATGTGCCAATAACCGGTACTTCCCTGCACAGTGAGGTGTTGGGATTGGAGTTGCGCGTTGAACAGGGGCAATTGCGGTTGTATGATCCGAAGACCGGAGAGCGCTTGCGAACTCCCGAAGAGGCAGAAGCTCATCTCCGCGCATTAGAAACGAAGGCGGCGCAGGAATTGAAGGCGCGACAAGAAGCAGAGGCCAAAGCCGCGCAGGAATTGAAGGCACGGCAAGCTTTGGAAGCGGAAACAGCGCGGCTGCGTGAGGAACTGGAACGGCTGCAAGGGAAACGGATTTAAAACAAATTCGACTTGGCAATGCCAGACGCCACCTGTTCTTTAACACTGAACATGTGGCGTTTTGTTTTTATAAAAAACAAGAGATGAAATTTCTCCGCGTTCCCATTGCCGAAGCCGCCGGCGGCGTGCTGGCTCATAACGTGATTGATGCCGAAGGCCGCCGTATCTTGAAGAAAGGCGAGTTGTTGTCGGATCGCCACCTCGGCAAGCTGGCCGCGCATGGCCGGGATTTTGTATATGTGGCGCAGCTCGAAGCTGGCGATATTGGCGAAGACGAAGCCGCTCGCCGTGTTGCCACAGCAGTGGCCGGGCCGGGTGTCTTTTCGCCGCACGCGGCAACCGGACGCGCGAATTTGAAAGCGACGACTGCGGGTTTGTTGCGCGTTAATGTCGTGGCCATCGATCATTTGAATGAAATCGATGACGGCATCACGGTGGCGACTTTGGCGACGCACACTTTTGTGCGCGCTGCGCAAATGGTCGCGACCGTAAAAATCATTCCCTTTGCGGTGGCGCAGAGCGCGGTGCAAGCTGTGGAAGAGTACAGCCGTTCCGTCGCGCCGACCATTTCGGTTCAGGCCTTGCCGGCGCGAAAAGTCGGGGTGATCGTTACTGCGCATCAAAATCAACACCAACATATCGCTGCTGAATTTGCTCCTGCCTTGCAAATGCGCTTAGAGCGATTGGGGTCTGCGATTACACAAACCGATTTTGCCGAGCATGAGGTTGCCGATATCGCGCAAGCGACCCGGCGGCAGCTCGCAGCCGGTCATGAAATGATTCTCATCGTGAGCATGACCGCCATTATCGACCGCCACGATGTGGTGCCGATGGCGATTGCGCAAGCCGGCGGCGTGGTGGAGCATTTCGGCGTGCCGGTGGATCCGGGAAATTTGCTGCTGATTGGCTACGCGGGTTCCGTGCCGATCATCGGCGCGCCGGGTTGTGTGCGTTCACCGAAGATCAATGCCTTCGATCTCGTGTTGCCGCGCCTTTTGGCGGGAGAGCGGATTACCCGCCGCGATTTGGTGCGGCTCGGGCACGGTGGCCTGCTCGAAGAAATTCGCGAGCGGCACCTTTTGCGCGAGGCGATTGATTAAAAAAATTTCAAAAAAGTTCAAATTTATCTTGACAAATTCCACGAGATTTCGTATAATGCCACATTCCGTGGAAGAGCTTCCACGGATTTTTCCTCTGCTTTGGCTGTCACATCTTTTATGTCAGAAAATTGAAAGGCGTTGGCTAGCTCGAGGCCGGCATGGCGGTAACCATTTACGAGGTCGCGAAAAAAGCCGGGGTTGGCATCGGGACGGTGTCCCGGGTGCTCAACAATAGTTCCCAAATTTCCCCGGAAACGCGCGACCGCGTGCTCAAGGTCATCAAAACGCTCAGTTACCAGCCCCATGCCATGGCCCAAGGCTTGGCCCGCAAAAAATCCCTCATTATCGCCGCCCTCGTGCCGTTTTTTACCGGCCATTTCTACATCGAATTGCTCAAAGGCATTCAGCAAGCCGTTTCACGGCACAAATACGATCTCATTCTCTACTCGATCGAAGATTCCAACAACAAGGATTTTTATCTCAAGCGCGCACTGCAGCAACGCCGCGTCGACGGCGTCGTACTCGCCTCGCTACCGCTTTCGGAACACTACGCCAAGGAATTTCACCGCCGCAAATTGCCGTTGGTGTTGGTGGACATGTTTCATCCGGAGTTCGATTCCATCACGGTGAACAACCAGGCCGGCGCGTATTTGGCGGCACAACATCTTGTCCGTCTCGGCCATCGCCGTCTCGCCATGATCACCGGCCATCTTGATTGCGCGCCCGCGCAACATCGCCATCGTGGTTTTCAAAAAGCGCTCAACGAGGCCGGCATCAAGTTATCTGAGAATTTGATGATCAGCAGCGATTGCTTGCCGGGCGAGGCCTCGAGCATCAATGACGGGTTCAACAAAGAGACCGGCTATCTGGCGATGCAGCAATTGTTGGCATTGAACGGCAAACGCCCCACCGGCGTGTTCATCGCCAGCGATATTCAGGCCTTGGGTGCGATGCGAGCAGTGCGGGAATCCGGCTTGCGCATCCCGGACGACATTGCGATCGTCGGCTTTGACGACATCGAACTGGCGGAGTACGTCGGCTTGACGACGATGCGGCAGCCGATGTTTCAAATGGGCATGCAGGCCGCCGAACGGCTGATGGCGCTCATCGACGATCCCAACTCGCCGCGGCAACACCGGCGCATTGCGACCGAGCTGGTGATTCGCGAAAGCTGCGGCGCCGTGAAAAAGGTTGGACGAGTAAGATAAGAATTCCTGCTGTCACGCTGAAATTTTGCTTGACAATTTTAAAAACAGTGCTATTATGATAGCAACATTGCATGCTTCCGAAATGACCTGTGCACGTCGAACCCAAGCTGCCAAAGCGAATAAAGCGATGACAAGGCCGGTAAAAAGCCCGGCGGGATTTTGGGCTCTCATCTCTCTTTTCTACGTTGCAGTCCTGGTGGGTTGTGGACAACATAATCAGGAATATCTTGCCAAGATTTTCAATCGAAAAGTAACGGTAGATGATTTTAAAACGCGATATTTGCGATTGCTGCAAATGACCTCGCAGCGGGATAATTTGTTGACGCGAAAAAGCGTGCTGGATGCTCTCATCAACGAGGAAATGTTGTTATTTCATGCCCGGCAATCAGGATTGGAAAAAGAGGAAAGATTTAAAAAAGAAGTCGAGGCGATTACGCAGCAGGCGCTCTTGGAGGCTCATGCCAAACATCTCGTCAACACCCGGGTTAAAATTACTGATGCCGATCTGCGGAATGCGTTCGTCAGGTTACACACCGAGATTAGCGCCAGACACCTTTATGCACCAACCGAGGACGAGGCGCGTGCACTTTATGCCAGGCTTCAATCCGGCTATACCTTCGAGGAATTGGCGGCCATGACCTTTAACGAGCCGGAACTGAGCAGCAACGGGGGATATTTGGGGTATTTTACCCTTGGCGATATGGATCCTGCCTTTGAAGAAACGGCTTATAATTTGAAAATCGGCGAGGTGTCGGAACCGGTGAAAACCGCCTACGGATACAGCATCATTAAAGTCGAAGGCCGCAAAACCAATCCTTTGATTACAGAGCACGATTTTCAGAAACGGAAAAATAGAATTGAAAAGTATCTGCGGTGGGTGAAAGCCGAGCAAGAGGCGAAAAAATACGCCGGCGAAGTGGCGCAATCGCTTCGATTTCAGTTCAACCAAGCGGCGCTGCGTTTCTTGCTGCACCAAATAACCGGCGCTGATGATTCGAGCTACGCTCGGCGCAACGGGCAAATTGAAAGCGATTTTAAGTACCATGATCTCTCATTGGCTGAAACGTTGGTGCAATTCGAGGGGGGCGAATGGCGCCTCGAAGACTTTCTGAAAGCCTCTGCTTTTACTTCCGCGCGGCAAAGAAAGCTCATTAAAAACGAAGACCGGCTGAAGCAATTCATTCAAGGTTTGGTGGTGCGCGAGCAGTTGCTAAAGAAAGCCGGAGATTTAAATTTACAAAAACAAGAATCGGTCCAAGAAACCATTAATAAAGAAACAAAAAATTATACTCTTAAAAGGATGAGAGAAGCAATTGTTGATACGGTAAACGTGCCTGAACGAGCCATGCGGGAGCGCTTTGAAAAATTTTCCGAGCGATACTATTTCCCCGAAGAAGTGAACGTCAAAGAGATTTTGGTGGATTCGGAAAAGCTGGGCAAGGAGCTCATTCAAAAATTGCGAAAGGGAGAAAATTTTTCCGAATTGGCCAGGAGGCATTCGCTGCGGCAATGGGCGGCGGAACGCGGCGGCGAATTGGGGTTTGCGCCGCGGGGGAAATACGGCGCGCTGGCAGATACGGTGTTTTCACTCAAGCCGGGAGAGCTCATCGGTCCCCTGCCAACCGAGCGATATTACTCGATTATCCAGGCCGTCGGAATCAAAGAGAAGCGGCCCAAGAATTTTGAGCAGGCAAAAGACGAAATTCGCCAGGAGTTGTTGTGGGATTGGCAAAGGAAAGCCTTGCAAAGCTGCCTCGACGCGTGGCGCAAAGAATCCAAAATTCAAGTCAACGAGAAAAAGCTGCAAACTCTGACTTTCTCCAACCCCTCAAGTTCTTGACAAAATAATAAGGAGTTCAAAGTGAGCAAGAGAGTCTTGTCGATAGCGTCGGCTTTTGCGACAATCCTGTTTTTGCAGGCGAGTTTTGAGCCGGCAATGGGAGGAACAACCGGAAAAATAGCCGGCACCGTGCGCGATGCGAGGGCGCGCGAAGGCTTGCCAGGCGTAAACGTTCTGATTGAAGGAACGACTCTCGGAGCGGTTACCGACCTGGAGGGATATTACGTCATTTTGAACGTGCCGCCCGGCGTGTATAGCCTCAGAGCCTCATTCATCGGATATCAGACGTCGCGGGTTGAAAATATCAAGGTCTCCATCGATTTGACCAGCCAAGTCGATCTTCAGCTTTCCGAAACCGTGCTCGAGACGGGCGAAGAAGTCGTGGTCGTGGCGGAACGGTCGATCGTTCAAAAAGACTTGACCTCGGCGGCGGCTTATGTCGCGGCCGAGCAAATTGAAAGCTTGCCGGCGCAGGAATTCAGCGAGATTCTCAATCTCCAGGCGGGAATCACGGTTGACGCCGGCGGGGCCACGCATATTCGCGGCGGCCGCGCCAGCGAGATCGCTTTCTGGATCGATGGCAGGCCGGTTTCCGACGTTTACGACGGCGCGCTTTCGCTCGAGGTGGAAAATGAATCGATTCAAGAACTGCAGGTCATCAGCGGCACGTTCAATGCCGAATATGGCAATGCCATGTCGGGCATCGTCAATATCGTCACCAAAGAAGGGAGCGACAAATATACCGGCAGCTTCAATGTTTGGGCGGGCGATTACGTCAGCCGAAACAATACCCTTGCCGATACGAACGGGACGCCGCCGGTAATAAACCTTTTGCGCGGGCAGGAACCAGACAGAACGCTCCCGGTTTTCCAAAATATCGATGACATCGGTTTGGGCAACTACAATTTCCAGGGCAGCCTCAGCGGCCCGGTGCCCTTTCTCGGAAGCAAGTTGACTTTTTTTGCGACCGGCCGCTATTTCAAGACCGATGGCTGGTTGTATGGGCAAAAATTCTATACAACCGACGGCGCGCTGCGTTTCTTTCGTGGAGAAATTCAAGATCCTTTACAAGCGCTTGGCAACGGCGCCGCGGTGCCAATGAATGATCGTGAGAAAATGACAGGCCAAATCAAATTGGCTTATCGCTTGTCTCCGGCCATCAAAGTAAACCTGGGGGTGATCGGCAGCAAAACCGATTTTAGCGATTATAGCCACGAGTATAGGTGGAACCCGGATGGCAATGTCAACAAGTTCGATCGCGGCTACGATTTATCCTTCCTCTGGACCCATACGTTGAGCGCAAAAACCTTCTATACGTTGAACGTCTCGCGTTTCTTCTCCGGCTATGAAGAATATGTTTTTGAAAATCCTCAAGATGTTCGCTACGTCAATCCGGCAGATCCTAACCTGGCGAGAGGAGGCAATGCGTTCCGGTTTGGCGGCACTAATTTGCACCGCTTCAAGAGAAATACCACCACTTGGCAGGGGAAATGGGATCTGACCAGTCAGGTGACCACGGTTCATCAAGTCAAGCTCGGATTTGAGGCGCGCCGTCACAAGCTTTTTTTGGACGAGGTCAATTTGCAGCCCGAAACCAATCCTGTAACCGGCCAGCAGACCGAACGTTTGATTATTCCTGACGCCTCGGGATTGAATCACGACGTTTACAATCAAAGACCCATTGACTTTTCCGCCTATCTGCAGGACAAGATCGAATACAGGAACGTGATCATCAATGCCGGTTTGCGGCTGGATTATTTTGATTCCAAAGGAACGGTTCTGGCAGACCCGGAGGATCCAAACATCTTCCAGCCTTTCAAGCCACAAAATGGGGCGCTCACTTTGGAGCAAAGACGCCAAATTTGGTACAAAGACGTCGATCCCCAATATCGCTTCAGTCCGAGATTTGGCATCGCTTATCCGATTACGGAACAGGGTGTGATTCATTTTTCGTACGGTCATTTTTTGCAAATTCCGTCATTCCAGCATTTGTATAACAAACCGGGTTTTAAAGTCAACGCCGTGGACGCCAATCAAGGCGTGTTTGGCAACGCCGATCTGGAGCCTCAAAAAACCGTCATGTATGAGCTCGGCTTACAGCAGCAAATTTTCGAGGACATCGGCATCGACGTGACCGGCTTTTATCGCGACGTGAGAGATTGGGTGACAACGGGCATCGCCATACCCACCTCGATTGCCGGGATTTCCTACATCAGATACATCAATAGAGACTATGCCAACGTGCGGGGGGTGACGCTGGCCGTGAAAAAAAGGCCGTCCGGGATTTTTTCCTTTGACGTCAATTATACTTTCCAGGTGGCGGAAGGGACCAATTCCGATCCCAACGCCGAATTCACCAGCCTGCGCGACGGCAACGAGCCGACCCGCGAGCTCAGCGCTTTGGATTGGGATCAACGCCACACCTTGAACGTTTTTCTGAATTTTGGCCGGCAAAAGTGGGGAATTAATTTGCTCGGTCGATACGGCAGCGGCTTGCCTTACACGCCGCAGATTCAAACCGCGGCCCGGCAGGGCCAAAATCTCTCCAACACCTTGCTGCAAAACAGCCGCCGCCGGCCGAATTCTTATACTGTGGATCTGAAAGCATTCAAACGCTTTGAATTCGGCATCTTGAAGCCGACGGTTTTTCTGAATGTCTTCAACTTGTTGGATCGCCGCAACCAGGTCGATGTTTTTGGCAATACCGGCAAGGCGGACGTCGATCTCGAAGCTGATTTGCCGCACGATCTGGGATGGTTCGTCCGGCCGGATCATTTTTCCGAGCCGCGAGAAATTCAAATCGGCTTGGAGTTGGGATTTTAGGTTCACTCATATTGGCAATGTTAAGTTGGCTTGAACAAAAGCCAAGACAGAAAAATAAATGACAGAAAAATGTTTCAGAATTCATTTCTGTGAGCTGTTCCAATTCCGTGAGCGATTAATTTCTTTTGGTTGCGGTTTGTACGTGTTGCCTTTATTCAGCTTTCAGGGAAGGATTGGATATGAACTCAAAACTCAGGTTGTTGAAAATACTCGTTGCCTGCCTGGCTTTGATTCAAGCAGGCGAGGCTTCTGCCCAAATCAACCATGTGCCCAGCAAGGAAAGAGGGGACGTGCGCTTTCGCCGGAAAACCAATATTGACGGAAATTTGGTCCGCACGACGGTTTTTAACTACGCCTTCTACGGACGAACCGGCGCCGGCGCCACCGAAGTGGTGGGCTTCCCTTTTGAGTGGCCCAAAAACACTCGCCGCCATTACGTGGCCCTGGCCTCGATTTTCCTGGGCGCGGAGACGGTGGATAAAACCGGCAACACCATCCGCGTCGTTGATTTGCCGACTTTTCGCAGCAGCCCCAGCGGCGTAAGCTGGAATTTGCAGCCGGTGCCTGGATACTTAAACGCGAATTCCCAAAAAATCGCCATTAGCGACGACCAATCGAGCTGGCCTTCTTTTTGGCCGGACAAGCTGGACGACAAAGATGATCCGGGTTGGCGGGGAAGCTGGAACGGCTTTTTCGGAAAAAATCAATTCAACGCGGATCAGGAAATTTTCTTCAGAGATTCCGACGACAATTATGACCGCTTTAATTTTTTTCCGGACAGCACGGATTTGTCCCGTCGAGGCCTGGGATTCATCGTCGACGTCAGGGTGCTGGAGTGGTCGCAAATACTCATCAATGACGTGGTTTTTACTTTGCACGAGATCAAAAATGACGGCACCACGGATTACCGCAAGGTCGCCTTTACGCTCTGGCTTGCTGATCTGGTTGGCGGCGACGGCGATTCCAGTGATGACACCCCCCAATTCGACCTGTTGACCGACGTCGCCTTTTCGCTGGATCGCGACGGCCGCGGCAATAATGCGTTTGGAACGGACCCGGTCGGCGCCGCCGGCACCGCCTTCCTGGAAACTCCGGGCAACGCCATCGATGGCATCGATAACGATGGCGACGGCGAGGAGAACAGCCCCAAAATCTCCGAACAAATGCTTGCCGGAGAAGATGCCACCGACCAAATCGACAACAACGGGAATGGACTCATCGATGAAAACCTGACGCACGTGCCCTTTGGGGCGCAAGCCGGCGTCGGTTTTCGCGATAGAATCGACAATAATGGAAATGCGGAAGCAGGAAGCCCGGTTTTAACTCAGGCTATGTTGTTTGGAGAAACGAATCTGAACGGCTTTGATGACAATGGCAACGGTTTATACGATGAAGGCGTGGAGGACTTGAACCACGCTTTTGCCGACGGCATTGATAATGACGACGACGGCGAAGACAACAGCCCGATCATCAGCCAAGCGACGTTACAGGGTGAAACGGCCAATAATGGCCGCGACGACAACGGCAACGGCCTTATTGACGAGGGCCCGGAGGATATCGGAAAAAAATACGCCGATGGCAAAGACAACGACGGTGACGGCGCCATTGACGAGGATATCGACGAAGGCATCGACGAGATGATCGACGAGAGCCGTGACGATTTTATCGATAATGACGGCGACTGGGATCCGTTGCGCGACGACGTGGGCCTGGACGGTGATCCCCTGTCGAAAGATCCCGGCACCAACGATGGCAAGCCGACATCCGGCGCCGGCACACCGTTTCCTGGTGAGCCGAACATCGATAAAACCGACGTCGCAGAATCCGACCAGTTGGGTCTGACCAACGTCCAGTATTTGGCCGCGGGTGCGATTAATTTCAATCAGACCCCGGATGACTTTTTCTGGTTCAGGATGATGGTGCCAGGGGATTTTAACATCGTCGACGTCCTCGGCGACTTTGATTTGTTCGTCTCGTCGGGTTTCTTCCCCCTCGAAGCCGGCAGAACGGAAAGAATCTCCATGGCGATCATCCTGGGCGAAAACAAAACCGACGTGTTGACCAACAAAGACCGGGCGCAATTGACGTACGATTCCGATTATCAATTTGCCCAGGCACCGCTTCCTCCCAATGTGAGGGCGGTGCCAGGCGACAATAAGGTGACGCTATATTGGGATACCATCGCCGAAAGGTCGTTCGACCGCTTTTTTAGCCGTTTGGGTGAGCCGGCTTTTGATTTTGAGGGCTATCGCATTTATCGTTCGACGGATCCCGGCTTTCAAGACGTGCCGCGCGTGACCCGGCCGGACGGTGTCGGCACGTTTTTGGTGCCGATTGCGCAGTTCGATAAAATCGACGTCTGGCAGGGCTTGCATCCGATACAAGTTTTGGGCGCCAGTTTCGACTTGGGCAACAACACCGGCGTCGTGCAAACCTGGACCGATACCACCGTTCAAAATGGGCAAACCTATTATTATGCCGTGGCCTCGTATGATTTCGGCAACGTGCGTTTTAATATTCCTCCGGCGGAGTCCACCACCCGTATCAGCACCATCGAGGGCACCAATGACGTCGAGACCGGACCGAACGTCGTCGTCGTCACGCCAAACCCACCGGCAGCCGGATACGTGCCGCCGACCTTGGGCAATATCGATCTCATTGCCGGCAGCACCACGGCTAACGTGAGTTATAAGATCATCGATCAACGGACGATCCAGGATGGGCACATTTATCGCATCACCTTTGAAGATACGTTGAAAAAAGCAGCAACCCCCACCGAAAACGATACCCTCACCACCAAGAATTTCAGCCTTTTTGATGTCACTCGCGCTGAAAACCCGATCGCGATTTTTGACAAACGCCCCATTCCTGGCGCCGACGAAGAATTGCCCATCGTCGATGGATTTCAGCTCTTTTTTGCCAATGAGGAGAGGGTATTTCTGGATCGCCAAAAGTCAAAATGGAGCCGCGAGGCCGTGCACGATTTCGATTTGAGAGTCTTTACTTTCTTTTTTACCAAGGGCACCTCTCAACCTTCGGATTACCGGATAACCGTCGGCGACGTGGGCTTGGCGACCTCCACGGCGCTGCAATTGGATTTCGGGCCTTTTCTTCCGGCGAAGCCAGTCAATTTCAAAATCGAAAACGTCAGCAAAAAGCAGGATATCGAGTTTGCTTTCTGGGAGCTGGACGGCAACGACGGCAGATTTAGCGCCAATTCCCGCGAGACCGACATCGTGATTTTTTTGGAACGGGATGATCAAAATACGCCGGTGATCACCTGGGAGCTGAGACTGACTTTTGTCGCCAGCCGGGAAAATCCCGGCGCGGGTGACGTGCTCGATGTCTTTTTGATCAAGCCGTTTTTGTCACAAGATGTGTTTCAATTTACCGCCAAGGCCGGCGCTATAGACCGGGACCGCGCCGGCAACGAATTGGATGGAATCAAGGTGGTGCCGAATCCTTATCGAGTTGCAGCCACATGGGAGCCGAAAAATCCGTTTAACTCCGGCCGTGGCCCTCAGCAAATTCACTTCAATCATCTGCCCAACAAGTGCACGATCAGGATATTTACCGTGAGCGGGGAATTGGTTGCGACGATCGAGCACGATACTTTGATTGACGACGGCACCGCGGTTTGGGATCTGCTCACTCGCGACAAACTGGCGGTTTCGTATGGTGTTTATATTTACCAGGTCAGCGCGCCCGACATTGGCGAGAAAATCGGCAAATTCGCTGTTATTAAGTAATCCCTCGGACATGGTGGAAAATCGTAGCGCAGTCATCCTGACTGCCCCGCTCAGCGGGGCGCTACCCTCCACCCGTCTGAGGGGGTACGATATCAATAGGGAGCTTTAATCATGAAAAGAGCACATTTGAGCTGTCTTTTAATTGTCTTGTTGAGCGTGCTGTGGGCGTTCACGGCAAGCGGACAAGAGGTAACCAAAGTGGGGACGACGGCAGCGAAGTTTTTGAGCATACCGGTCGGCTCCCGCGCTTTGGGCATGGGCGGCGCCTTCGTTTCGCTTGCCGATGATGCCACGGCCATGTATTGGAATCCCGGTGGGCTTGCGAAGTTGTCTCACAAGGAAATCTTTCTGATGCATTCCAGATGGCTGGCCGACATTAATTTTGATTTTATCGCCCTGGCGCTGCCCATTGGCGAGGGCGGCGTCGCGGGAATCAACGTGACGGCGCTGACGTTGGACGAAATGGAGGTGACGACGGAAGAATTTCCTGAAGGCACGAGCGAAACCTTTTCGGCAAGCAGTTTTGCCGCCGGCATTTCGTATGCCCATAACCTGACCGACCGCTTTTCCATCGGCGCCAATATCAAATATATTACCGAAAAAATCTCCGTTTCCAGCGCCAGCAGCATCGCCATAGATATCGGCACGCTCTTTACCACGCCGTTTGCCGGCATTCGTTTGGGGGCGAGCATCTCCAATTTTGGGGCTAAAATGCAAATCTCGGGGGACGATTTGCTCGTGCAACAGGACATCGCGCCGAGGATTTCGGGAAACAACCCGAATGTCAATGCTTTTCTGGGAACGGGCAAATTCGATTTACCCTTGCTCTTGCGGATCGGAGTTTCGTGGGACGCCATGAAAAATGAGAACAGCCGGCTTACGCTGGCGGTGGACGGCGCCCACCCGAATGACAATACCGAATTTGTCAATGCCGGCGGCGAATGGGCTTTGTTGGGAGAAAAATTTTTCGTCCGCGCCGGCTACAAATCCGCCTTTTTAAAAGACAGCGAAGAGCAGTTCACCGTCGGCGGCGGATTGCATTACGATATTATTCGCGGCTACAACGTCTCGCTGGATTATGCTTTCGAGCAATTCGAGCATTTGGACAATATTCACAAATTTGCTTTGAGCCTGAAATTTTAGTCTCTTTAAAAGAGAAATCTTTTCAGCAAAAGCAAAGACTTTTAGTGGTATTCGGATTTGCCGAATCGCCCGGATTCAAACCATTAGAGCTTTGATCCGGGCGATTCGTAAAATCCGAATACAAAAAGTTTTTTCTGTTTGGCGTGCGCTATTTTTTTTGATTCCGGCTCGTCCGGCTTGTGAAGAAAGGAGGTGAAATTCGAGAAAAATTTTTGCATTTAACAAATGTCAGGTTGACTTGAACAAAAACTTTGCAGAAGGGAGTGCTTCATGAACAAATCTCATACTATGATCGCATGGGCGGCTGTGCTCTTGTTATTAGTTTGTGGCAGCCTCTTGGCGCAGACCACAGCGAATGTCACCTTTCAGGTGGACATGAGAGCGCAAATTATAAGCGGGGCTTTTAATCCGGCGGCAGGGAATATCGTCGAGGTTGCCGGCAGTTTCAACAACTGGCAAAATCCTCCTGCCGATACGCTGACCGACGCCGATAATGACAGCATTTACACCAAGACGATCCCGTTGACCGGCACGGTCGGTACAACCGTGCATGCATTCAAATTCCTGCAAAGGCGGGCTACGGGCGACCTGTGGGAGGACAAAATCGGTGACCGTAAATTAGATCACCCGGCGGCAGACACCACGCTGCCGGTAACTTTATTCGACGTGCCTTATCCCAATACGGCCGATGTGACCTTCCAGCTTGACATGTCGGTGCAAATCGATAGGGGGAGGTTTAACCCGGCAAGTGACAAGGTTGAAGTGGCCGGCAGCTTCAATAATTGGCAAAATGACCCGGCCGCGTTTCTCGATGATCCTGATGCCGATAGCATTTATACCGGAACCTTTGCTTTGACCGGCATCGTCGGGCAAACGGTTCACGCGTACAAATATCTCCAAAGGACAACCGCCGGAGATGTCTGGGAAAGCATTGCGGATAGAACGCTTAACCACCCGGCCGCAAACACGACGCTCGACCCGGTATTTTGGGATAATGATCCGGGGTTGATTACCAAAGTTGTCAATGTCACCTTTCAAGTGGATATGAGCGTCAAGATGCAGGAGCCGAAGGGAATGGGCGTTATTTTTAATCCATCTACGGATATTGTCGAGGTTGCCGGCACTTTTAATAACTGGCAAAATGCGCCGGCAGACACCATGCGCGATCCCGACGGGGACAAGATCTATACGGCGACGATTTCAATTGACGGCATCCCTGGCTTCACCCAGCATGCCTACAAGCATTTGATTCGCTCCCCCGGCGGCGATGTTTGGGAAGACGCTATTGGTGGTGACAGAAGGTTTACGCATCCGACTCAAGATTCGACGTTTGACGTCGTGTTTTACGACAACGATGATATTGTCAGCTTGCCAGCCTCAGGCAACATCCTGTTCCAGGTGGATGCCGCCGTTCTGCAGGACCTCGGATTCTTGCGAAGAGAAGCCGGCGATGTGATGTGGACGCTGGGCAGCTTCACCCTTTGGGAAGGGGCTTTGGACGATCCGGCGAGGGAATTTGTCATGACTCGTGTCCCCCCGGGTGAGTTTCACCAGCTTTTGGTTTCATATAGCGGCCTGACCGGAGATCAATTGCCGTATAAGTTCTTCATTGAATTCCAGGACAGCGCCTTCTATGCCAGTAAATTCAAACGGGCATGGCCGATGTTCTTTGGTTGGGAGGAACCTGCCACCCGAGGCGGTGGTGACAGACGCCATATCTTCGTGGCCGGAAATCAGCTTGGCCGATCAGGTTACTGGGGTGATTTGCCGCCGCAAGGCATCATTCCGGCGGGAGACACGGTCACCGTCACTTTTCACATCGATATGAACCCGGCAATCGGCCCCGGCGGATTTAATCCGGCCCAAGATTCGGTCTTTTTCCATATCCGGGCGCCGATTTTAGGCGTGTTGTTGGGGAAAAGAACCAATGAGCCGGACAGATCGTTGCGATATACGGACCCCGATGGTGACAATATTTTTAATCTGACCTTTGACCTCGTCGGTCCGGCGCCTTACATCATGCAATACGTAACGACCTATCGCACCACGAATGAAGATCATGGCCTGGATGCCGTGGGCCGTCATCGCGTGCGTTATATTCAACCTCTCGGGCCCAACCAATTTCCACGCAGTTTCGAATTCCCATTGGATACCTGGAATCCGTCGCCAGGGCCGGCTCACGTTATCGAAACGCCGCCGTTTTCACCTGTTTCCGCGGTGGAGCGTAACGATGACGCCGGAATTCCAGGGCGGTATGCTTTGCTGGATAATTATCCCAATCCATTCAACCCCAGCACGACCATTGAATTCGATCTTCCCAAGGCCGGGCACGTGATTTTGGAAATTTATAATGCCATGGGCCAAAGGGTCCGGACTTTGACCGATCGCCAATTCATCCAGGGTGGCCGGTACAAAATCGAATGGAATGGGCGTGACGGCGTTGGCCGGTTGGTCGGCAGCGGCGTTTATTTCTATCGCTTGAAAGCAGGTGACGTGGTCTTGAACAAAAAGATGCTGCTCCTGAAATAACCTCGTGCGCCCCGTGCCGAGGCACGGGGCTAAGAGGCGAAAGGCCGATAAATCGGCCTGAAGCGATCATTAGGCGGCTTAAGGCTCCTACTCGTACTCTTGCTTGCTTTTTAAGGATTTCCAACAGCGAGTAAGAGTACGAGAAAGAGTAGGAGTAAGGGCGTCAACGTGAGGTGGCTAATTCTGCAAGCATGGAGAGGCCTATGTCCACAAAGAACTCGATTTTCCGGCTGATGGGCGGGATGGTTTTAGCCTTATGCACATTATCAGAATCGCCGCTTTTTGCCCAATCGATTCAATTCACCGATATAGCGGCGCAAGCCGGAGTAAACAGCTCGGGCAAAAGCGGGGGCGTTGCGTTTGGCGATTACAACAACGACGGCTATCCGGATATTTATGTTTGCCGCCAATCTAAAAATGTTCTCTATAAGAATCAGGGGAATGGAACCTTTCTGGATGCGACCGTCGAGGCCGGCGTGGATCAAGCGGAAAATTCATCCATGGCCGTGTGGAGCGATTTCGATAACGACGGTCATTTGGATCTTTACGTCGTCCGCTTTGGCGCCAATTATCTTTTTCGCAATCTCGGCGATGGAAAATTCAGCGACGTAAGCCAGGCCGCCGGCGTCGATCACGACGGGAGAGGCGTCGTCACCGCCGTGGCCGACGTGGACAACGACGGATGGCTGGATATCTATATTGCCAATTTTAACCAACCCAACGTCCTCTATCGCAATAATCGGGATTGGACTTTCACCGACGTTACCCAGGAATCCAAAGCCGTGGATATTGGTTACGCCATGGGCATTGCTTTTTGCGATTACGACAACGACGGCGACCAGGATCTGCTCCTGTCGCACGATGGCGACCGCGGGAACAAATTGTATCAAAACGATGGCCGCGGCGTTTTCACCGACGTGGCCAGCGCCGCCAACGTGAGATATGCCCCGCTGGCCATGGGCGTGGGATTTGGCGACTACGATAATGACGGATTATTCGACCTTTATATTACCGTTTTGGGGCCGAATCTTTTATACAAAAACGAAGGGACTGGACGGTTCACCCTTCTGCCTTCTTTGCCGCAATATGCGAATGACGGCGGAATGGGTTGGGGACTCACGTGGTTTGACTGCGATAATGACGGCGCGCTGGACCTTTACGTCGCCAACGCGACCAATTATTCTTCGCCGGGATTTCCCAACGTGCTTTATCATAATCAGAAAGACGGCAGCTTTCTCAGAGCTTTAAACGGCGCCGGGACGGCCAATCGTTTTGACAGTTACGGCAGCGCCTGCGCCGACGTCAACAATGATGGAAGTCTCGATCTGTACGTGACCAATTATGATGCGCCAAATCAGCTTTTCTTGAACGCCGGCTCGAGCAATCATTGGCTCAAGGTGCGCCTGATCGGAACGGTCAGCAATCGTGATGCGATAGGCGCGCGCTTGCGGATCGTCGCCGGCGGGCGGCGCAGTTTTTCAGAAGTCAATGCCGGCGGAGGATACGTTTCGCAAAACAGTTTTGTCCAGCATTTCGGCCTGGGCCAAAACACGATGGTTGATACCCTGGATATCAGATGGCCGAGCGGGCTGCTGGAAAGATACACGAATATTCGAGCGGATCAACTCGTCACCGCGACTGAAAAGCAAGGCATCGTTACTGGTGTTACGTCACGATCACAAGCGGAGAACATTTTCCTTGATTTTAGCCTGAGCCCGAATTATCCGAATCCATTTTTAAGTGGCGCGAGATCCTCCGCCCTTGTCGCAGCACATACGACTTTCGAGTTTTCTATTGGCGGCCGAACCGTGCAGCAGGCCGTCATCGCGGTTTATGACCTGATGGGAAGAACCGTCAAAACTTTGATCGACCAGCCCCTTTCTCCCGGAAAATATTCCGTGCAATGGGATGGCCGCGACCACGCCGGCAACGGGGCTGGCGCAGGCGTATATTTTGTGAAAATGACAACTCCGACATTCGTTGCCACTCGAAAGGTTGCGTTGGTTAAATAGAACGTACTGCGTGTAAAAGTTCAGTGAATCCCGGCGCCCGGCTGTCATCCCGCTGTAGCGGGATCTTTTTTCGCACGAGCGCTGTGTGCTTGATATTAAGAAGATTACCTGCGGAATGACAATATGGTTCACTGAACATTTACTTATGCATGTAGGTTTTTGAAATGAATCACAAAATGCCATGCTTGGAAAACGTTCGGACGATTCAAAGAGTCTTACTGGCAATCAGAAACGGGCGATCAGGAAGGATTACCCCCGGCGTTCGGCTGAGGAACTGGCAAAAAATTTCGACGTCCCCATCGAAACTGTTCAAGAGTATATCCGGAATCATAAACCGCTCATTTCAAAACGCCGGGAGCGCTTTTTCAAGATGGCGCTCCTGGCGTTTCCTTTCTTTATACTGGCGCTATTGGAATCGGCTCTGCGGCTCGGCGATTATGGCGGCGATTTGGCGCTTTTTATCCCCTCCGATTTCGACCAATCTCACATGATGATCAATCCCGCGGTCGGAAAAAGATATTTTTTTGTCAAAGACATCGTTCCCGCGGCCTCGTACAATGTTTTCCTCAAAATCAAGCCGGCTGACTCTTATCGTATCTTCGTTCTGGGCGGGTCCACCGCTGCCGGCTATCCCTATCTTTACAACGGCGCTTTTTCCCAAATGTTGAAGAGCCGTCTTGAAGACTACTTTCCGGACCGGAAGATCGAGATGGTGAATGTCGCCATGCCGGCGGTGAATTCTTTTACGCTGCTCGATTTCACGGATGAGATGATGGATTGGCAACCCGACGCGCTTCTCATTTATGCCGGACATAACGAGTTTTATGGCGCGCTGGGGATCGGCTCCTCGGAGTCGCTCGGACATTATCGCGGACTCATTAATTTCTATCTCAAGCTCCAGCAGTTCAAAATCGTCAATCTGCTGCGCGACTTCCTCGGTTGGATCAGGGGGAAGCTGGCATCGCCAGAGGGTGGTGACGACAATGCGCCGGGCCAAACCCTCATGGAAAGAATGGTCAGAGACCAGCAAATCGTTTATCGCGGCGATAAATACCAACAGGCGCTCTCAAATTTTAGGGACAACTTAAGAGATATTATTAAAATCGCCCAAAAACACGGCGTCAAAGTCCTGATGAGCGATTTGGTCAGCAATATTCGTGACCAGGAGCCATTCGTCTCGATATTCAAAGATAAAACCGATACGGCGGCCTGGAACAGAATTTACGACGAAGGTGTGCGATTGCAAAATGCCGGGAATTATCGTGAAGCCTTGAATCGTTTTGAGCAGGCTGCCGAAATCGATGATTTGCCGGCGAAATTGAGTTTTCATACGGCCCAATGCTTTGAAAAGCTCGGCGACTTCGACAGCGCCCGCAAAGCTTACTACCACGCCAAGGATTTGGACGGCCTGCGTTTTCGCGCGAGCGAGGATTTCAACGGCGTCATTTACGAGTTCGGCAAGGAAATGAGCACGCCCGTCGTGCCGATGCGAGCGGCCTTCGAGGAAAACTCCCCCAAGCGGCTCATCGGGTTGAATCTGATGCTGGAACATTTGCACCCGAACGTCGAAGGTTATTTTTTGATGGCGAAAGCGTTTTGCCAATCCATGCGTGAGAATGGCTTCATCGCCAACGATTGGGATGACACCCGCGCCAAACCGGAGGGCATTTATTGGCAGGAAACCGGCGTCACGGCATTGGATAGAGAAGTCGCGAAATTTCGCGTTCAGGTGCTGATGGCGGGCTGGCCGTTTCAGCCCCAAAATGCTCCGAATCCCATGCCCGAGATCGCTCCCAAAAATTATTTGCAGAAGCTGGCGTGGGATTTTTGGAAGCGCGACGTGACGTGGGAACGCGCGCACGTTCAAATGGCCGAACATTATCTGCGCCAGGGAAAATTAGACAGCGCGGCGATGGAATACAAGGCTTTGATAAAATATACGCCTTTCAACGTCTCCCCTTATTTGTTCTTGGCGGAGATTTATCTGGCGCAGGAAAAATTTGCCGAATTGCAAAAGGTGCTTCTCAAAACCCTCGAGCTGGAGCCTACGGCGTTTGCGCACAAATGGGTCGGGACGATCTATCTGAAGAATGGCGAAGCACAGCAGGCTCTGCCACATTTGGAAAAAGCCTTCCAGCTTAATTCCAAGGATTTGCAAATCATGTACAACTTATGCGGGGCTTATGCTTTGACGCGACAATTTGCCAAAGCCAAAAATCTAACCGAACAATTGCTGAAGTTGGCTCCCGATTATCCGGGCGCGAATGATCTTTGGCGCCAACTCCAAAGCCAATGATGAAGAAGCCTACTGATTAGCACCATAATTTTGCACATATAAAAGTCAAATCCCGATTTTCCATTGGTTGCTGAAATCAATTTGGTGGCAGTTTTAGCCTTACAATGCAAAATCGGGATAGCAAGAAAACCAAAGCTATTTCAAAAAATGAAACTGGGAGCTTGGAATTTGACATGACGACTTCCGAAACACCGCAATCGCACGATCTGAATTTCAAGACGATCCTCGTCGAGAATTCTTGGGATGCCATTACTTTTGCCATCCCAAAATGTGAGCAGTTCTTCCAGTACCCGCCCGAAATTGTGCCCATTCGCGAAGAAACGCTGAAACTTTTTTTCTCCGATTCCTTTTTGCGAACGGACGCGCCGTTTTTAGCCACCTACGAAGATTTGGCGTTTACCTTTTTGCTGGAACATCAACACGACCTTTATTCTTTTTCGATTTATCAACTGGCGCGTTACGTCAGCCATCTTGAAGAAGAGTATGAGCGCGACGTGATCCCGATCGTCTATTTTCCCAATGCTTCGGCTAAAAGCAAGGCTTTATTGAAAGAGACGAAAAGTGCGTTTATGGGCAAACGGTATCATTATTTTACCTACGAGGCAGTCTGCCTGAAGGATTTCCGGGCAAAGAAATATCTTGGCAGCTCAAATATCATCGCCCGGTTGATGATGCCATTTATGCGTTTTTCCAAACAGGATTGGCTCGAGGTTTTAGACAATGCCATAACCGGCGTGTTGGAACTGGTTAGTCCGGCCGAGGGCCTGCGGCGAAGCAAATATCTTGACTTTCTCACTTACTATTTTAAATTGGATAAAGAGGAATGGAAGGTTTATCAAGATTACAAACAAGCCCAAAATCAAGGTGAGGTAACTGATATGATCAGATCTTTTCTCAAAGAAGAAGGCTGGATCGAAGGCAAGAACGCAGGCAAGATCGAAGGTAAGATCGAAGGCAAGATCGAACATGGCCGGGATATGCTGCTGTCGCTCTTTCCGCAGAAGTTGGGCCCCATACCTGTGGAAATTGAGCGGGCGATCCACGCGCTCAAAGATGTGAACCGTATTGATAATATTTTGGCGCGTTTTATGGAGATCAATGACTGGCAGCAGTTAAAACAATATCTGAACTGAAATTTTTCTTGCGGTCGAGTGACTCATCTGTGTGAGGGTGTGCAGTGTATATGAAAAAACTCTGCTTGGCGTGCTCGTTTCTTCTGTTGTTTTTCCTCAGTTGCAAAACCGAACCTCAAAAAATCAACCTCAACGTCCCCGATTGGGCCAAAGACGCGATCTGGTATCAAATCTTCCCCGAGCGTTTTTGCAACGGCGATACCACGAATGATCCGAGGTTTCGCGATACGTTCGGCTCGTGGCCGCATGACACACTCTCGCCGTGGCAGAAAAGTCCGTGGACGGCGGATTGGTATTTTCTGCAACCCTGGGAAAAAGCCAATGGCAAAGATTTCAATTATAACTCCGGACGCCGGCGCTTCGGCGGCGATTTGCAAGGCGTGATGGACAAGCTCGATTATTTGCAAGAACTCGGCGTCAACGCGATTTATTTAAACCCGATCTTTGAAGCGCCGACGATGCACAAATACGATGGCGCAAGACATCACCACGTTGACAACAACTTTGGCCCGAATCCGGAAAAAGACAAGATGATTTGGGCACAGGAAGTTTTTACCGATCCGGCCACGTGGCGATGGACTACCGCCGATAGCTTGTTTCTCAAATTGATTGCAGAAGTTCATCGGAGAAACATGCACATCATCATTGACGGCGTGTTCAATCACATCGGCGTGATGAATCCGGTTTTTCAAGATGTGATGAAAAACGGCATGAAATCGCCGTATGCGGATTGGGTGATCGTCAAGCGCTGGGATGATCCGGCCACGCCGGAAAATGAATTTGATTACCAAGGCTGGTACGGCATAAAAGATCTTCCGGAAATTCGCCGCGAGGGTGATGATCTTGCGCCCGGGCCCAAAGCTTATTTCAAAGCGATTGTGCAGCGTTGGATGGATCCGAATCGTGACGGTGATCCCTCGGATGGCATCGACGGCTGGCGGCTCGACGTGGCGGAGCTGGTTCCCAAAGGCTTTTGGCGCGATTTCCGCAAGTGGGTGCGAGAAATCAATCCCAACGCCTATCTCACCGGCGAAGTTTGGTGGGAGGATTATCGCAACAATAAAATGTTCAACGCCGCGCCGTGGCTGCAAGGCGACATTTTCGACGCGGTGATGAACTATCGCTTTGCCGATGCCTTGTTGAAATATTTTGTCGATACGCAAAACGCTTTCGATGCCAAACAATTGAATGAGCGCCTACAGCAAGTGCGTGACGAATATCCAACCGGCGTGAATTACGTTTTGATGAATTTAATGGACAGCCACGACACGGAACGGCTCGCTTCGATGATGGTGAATCCGAATCGCATGATCGACCACGCCGGCAACGCGAGCAGCAAAGAGCACAATTTTGACGTGCGTAAACCGAACGCCGAAGAGATCAAGACACAAAAGCTGATCATCGCATTTCAAATGCTTTATCTCGGTGCGCCGATGATTTACTATGGCGGCGAAGCCGGAATGTGGGGCGCGGACGATCCTGATGAGCGCAAGCCGATGGTGTGGCCGGACCTGATTTACGAGCCTGAAAAATCCCATCCCCTCGGCAAGCCGCGTCTCGAAGATCCGGTTGCTTTTGATAACGACTTGTTCAATTACTACAAAGCGTTTACAAGCATTCGGCGGGAGAATAATGCCATTCGTCGGGGAGATTATCAATACGTGGAGGTGAGCCAAAGCCCGGAGGTGTTTGCCTTTGTCCGCAGCGACGGCGCGCAGAGTATTTTGTGCGTCTTCAATCGTGCTCGCTCTTCAACAGATTTAAGGTTGCCGGAAAATTTTGTAGAGGGAGAATATCTTTTTGGCGGGGAGAATCTTGCTCGCGCGGCGGGCAAACTTCTTTCACTCGCTGGCAAGTCTGTGGTCGTGTTGAAGTCAAAATGACGTGGTGGATTCCAGAAAGGCAACCGGCCATCATTGCTTTTCGCAATTCGCAATAAAATAATCCCGCACCAGCCCGGCGGCTTTCAAGCTGTCGGTGGCCATTTGCGCGGCTTGCTTGCTGCGATATTTGTCAACTTTCCGCTGAAAAAATGGAAAATCAGGGTCTGTCTTTTTTGAGCGCAAAATTAAAGAAGAGCTTACGACAACCCTTTCGAGCGTCGAATGAACCACTCCGTTGCCAGCAACATGGCGATGGCGAGAAAGAAAATCGGCGCGTCCCACACCTCTTGCTCGGTGAGCTTGGAAAACGAGCTATTGGAAACGGTGATCGCGTCCGGCAGGCGCCCGGCTTCGCTGAGATGAAAATAGCGGCCGCCGGTAACTTCGGCGAGGCGCTGCAGCAACGGCGCTTGCAAATCCGCGTGCGCCAGCTCGGCGTGCGACGGCTCGACGAAAAATGCGTTCTCCGCTTTGCCGAGATAACGCCCCGCCTGGTCGTGCGCCAAGACCTCGACGCTGTGCATGCCTTGTTGTACCGGCGCAAAATTCGCAAGATAACTGCCCGGCTTGCGCAAGTCCGGGCTGGCCGAAATCGTGACCGGCACGTTGTCCGGCCCGATCACACGCAATTCGACATTGGCATTTCCCTGCGCGACGAAACTGCTGTCCATCACTTCGATCTGCACCGTCATCGGCTCGGCCGGAGAAAAATTTTCCCGCTCCAAAATCACACGCACCGGGTCGGGCGATTGCAAGCTCAGCCAGCGCAAGAGCTGCCGCCAAAAACGCTCGTGCGTCATGTCGCGATGATCGAGGTGCATTTGCCAGCGCCACGTGCTGCTGGTGGCGAGCGCGGCGCTGCGACCGCGGCCAAAACGCTCGGTGGCCAGCAAGATACGCGGCACGCCGGTTTGATGCAGCGGATGCACAGCCAAAACGCTGGCGCCCGCTTTCGCCGGGCCGAGCGGATTGTAGCCCTGTAACGACGGCAGGCCTCCCCAAGTTTGGCTGTTGGAGAACGGGTCGGGATCGAGCTGCAGCAGCGGCGAAGCCAGGCCTTCCGGCGTTGGCGTGAAACGAAATTCTTCGTGAAGCTGCGGCGGGATGGCGCGGCCATCGAGTCCGGAAAGCGGCGGCAAATGCACCGGCAGCAGCTCGGCCAAGGCGGTTTCATCGTAACCGCCTTGCGAAAATGCCGCTCGCCCGCCGAGCATCATAAAGCCGCCGCCGCGCTCGGCGACAAACTCACGAATCAGCTCGAGCTGCGCTTTGGAGAAAAACGTCGCCGGCATGCTGCCGATCACGATGGCTTGATAGCCGAACAACTCCTGGCGCGTGGCGGGAAAACCATCGCGCAATTCATTCGGGTTGCGCAAGCCGAGGCGCAAATATTTTTCCGGGCCGGTTTTGAGCAGCGAGGTCAATTGCACCGCCGGGTCGCCTTCAAGCGCGCGGGCGATGAATTTATATTCCCATGGGTGCAATTCTTCGATATAGAGAACACGGCTGGTGCGGTCGCGGCTATCGATGAGAAAACTCGTTTCGTTATTGGCGGTCACGGCTTCGTTGCGCGCGGCAGGCACCGCTACGGTATATTTGATAAAGCCTTTGCGGCTGGGCGTGAACTGAAACGAAACGCGCGCCCCGCGCTCGCCGAGCGTGACGGTTTGGCGTTGCACAATCTTATCGCCCTCGCGCAGCTCTGCTGTGATGCTCTCCCCGGCATGTCCGCGCGCTTGAATCAACGCGGTGACATCCACGCGCGCTTTTTCCAACACCGAGCGCGTCGCTTCGACTTTGGCGATTTGGAGGTCATTCGCAATCTTCGATCCGGCACCGACGGTGAAAAGAGGAACTTGCAAACCGATGAGATCGCGGCTGGCTTGCAAAGGATCAGCGCCGGCGGAAACCGCGCCGTCGGTCACTAAAACCACGCCGGAGAGTGCGCCCTGCCGGGCTTGGTTGGCGGCAAATTCCAGCGCCGCGGCGATATTGGTGCTGGCGCCCTTGCCGCGCAAATCGGCCAAACGCGAAAGCGGCTCAACGTCGGCGCTGAAGCGAAAGGTTTCGACGCGAAAATTCTGATTCAACCGCGCCAGAGTTGCATTGTCCGCCGCGCCAGCGCCGAGCCAATTCGCCACTTGTTGCAAACGGGTCGTTCCGCTGCTGCCCGGCGCGCCGTCCGCAATCGCCATGCTCTCGGAATCATCCACCAAAACCAGCACGCTGCTTTTCTGCGGCACGACGGTGGAAACGGACAAAACCGGTTCCAACAAGCAGAAGGCAACGATCGCTATCGCCAGCACGCGCAAGACGATCAGAAAAATGTGCCACAGCGGGCGCACCGGCGCGGTAGTGCGGCGATAGAGCAACAACACGACGGCGAGCGTGATCGCCGCCAGCACAACCAACGTGATCAACGCCGGCATGGTGCGGAAAATCCACCGGCCCTGTTCATAGACGACGGGGCTGTATTTGAAGAAAAAATCAAACATGGGTCATAGATGTTTGCCGGTTTGCCAGTTAGCCGGTTGGCCGGTTTTTCAGTTTGCTAGTTTTAAAGTTTGCCAGTTGACCAGTTTGCCTGTTAGCCTGTTAAACAAACTAACCGGCTAACCGGCCAGCCAGCTACCGCTTTTCTTGCAAACCTTCCAGGTACTTTTGAAATCCTGTTGCTTTTTGAGCTGCTAATTTTGCAAGTGCAAAAAGTTCATCGAAGCGGGCTTGCGTAATATACACGTTATCAAGTGCAACGTAAAGCAAAGATTGCACCTCGGCGGAAGAACGAATGGAGTACGATAAGAACCGGATAAAGCCGGCATTAGTCTGTGAATGAAAGCCCTCGGCAATGTTGCTCATGATGGAAACTGATGCACTTTGAATTTGTGAGCAAAACCGCCAGTCGCGGCGCATCGGTTGCTTGCGTGATTCTGCATAAATTTCTTTGGTAAGCTGTCGCGCCACCTGCCAGGCTTCGATCTCCTCAAAACGTTTGATCGTCATTGGACACCTCCCGATAGTTTAGGGTTTAAAGATTAAGAGTATATAAAACCGACCAACTGGCAACTGGCCAACAAACAGGCTAACCGGCAAACCGGCCAACAGGCTAACGTTTTTTCGACAGCATCTCAAAATATTTATCCACCATCTCACGATACTGCGGCGGCACCGGCTCGTCGCGCACGGTGAGAATGTTTTGCTGATGCTGCAAAACTGCCAGCCGCGTCGCCAATTCCGCTTCGAAGCGGCGCAGCGGATCGATGAGCTGCTTTTCGATTTGCTCGCGTTTCAGCGGATCGCCGCCACGAAACGTGCGAAGGAGGCCGCGATAATTCTGCATGAGCCGCGCGTAATCATCGGCCAAAGACGTATCCGCGCGCAGAAACGGGCTGATCTTTTCGAGATTGCGAATGCCCTGCCAGGCGCGTTCCGACCACCAGTTCATTTCTTCCGGGCGCAACATTTCGTCCGAAGGGTTACCGCCGGAAGGCGCGCCGTTCGGCGCTAATTGGGAGCTGGGATTTTGCCCGCCCCGACCTTCACTCGTTCTATTTGAAGGAGAGTCCGAGCGTCCTCCCGGCTGCTGTTGCCCGGAAGGCGTTGCAGCAGAACCTTCGCGCAAGCTCTCTTCCAATTCACGCCGGAGCCGTTGCGTCTCTTGCAAGGCAAGATCCAGTTTTTCTTCCGGCGCTTCGGCCAATTGCGACAAGCTTTCGCCGAGCTGCTCTTCCAGCTTTTTCAAGCTTTGGGCCGCTTCTTTTTGGGCGCGCTCGGCGTCGCTCAAGCGCTCCTGCTGGATGGCTTCGCCGGCCTGCTCCATGCGCTCCAAAATGCGCCGCCGGTCAAATTCTTCCCCCAGCTTGCGCAGGTCCTGCGACAATTTTTGTTTTTCGCGCGCGGATTTTTCCTGGCCCGCCATCGCTTCTTCGCCGGCGGCGCGGCGAGTGTTTTCCTGCGCCTTTTGCAAATCTTCGCGGGCGCGATTCGCGCGGCGCTGCAGCTCCTGTTGCCGTTCCTGCCACTGTCCGCGCTGCTCGGCGCCGGCAGCCGGTGCGCTGCTGCCTTGGCGCTGCAAATCATCGCTCAACTGTTTTTGCGACTCGGCAAGCTGCTGCATCTCTTCGCGCAATTGGCTCAAATTCTCGCGCGTGGAATTCGAGCGCTGCTGCTGCAACTGCTCTTCCAAACGGCGCAGCCGGTCGAGCGCGCGGTTGCCCTCGGCGCCGGCGTTGGCGAGATTTTCCCGGCGCAGATTGTCGGTGGTGCGCTTCATGTCGTCCGCCGTCTGCCGCAGATTGTCTTCAAGCTGCTGCAAAGATTGTTGATTGCCTTGCGACGATTGGCCGAGCTGATGCATTTGCCGCGCCAGATTTTGCACCTCGCGATTCAGCTCGTCTTGTTGCCGGCGCAGCCGCTCGATCTGCCGCTTTTTCTCCTCCGGCGATTGATTCTCACGCTGCATCATGCGGCTCAGATCGTTCAGCCTCTCCTGCCGCTGCGCCAGCTCTTTTACTTTTTGCAGCGCTTCGTTGAGCTGCGTTGCCTGCTGCTGTTGTTGCTGATTCTGCAGCGTCTCGTATTTCGACTGAATCTTGTTAAGCTCGTCTTCAAAGAGCCGGGCCAACTCTTCACTGCTTTGCAGTTGACCAAAACCGGAAGCGCCGCCGCCGCCCATGGCCAGCTCACGCCGCCGCCGCTCGGCGTCCACTTTGAGCAGCAGTTGATAAGCGCGGCGCTCGGGATCCAACGCCTCGGTGAGCTTGACCTCTTCCAGCAGCGGCACGGCTTCGCCCATGGCAACGACCGCGTCCTCGAGAAATTTAATAATTTTTCCTCCGCCCATCTCTTCGGTCAAACCGCCACCCATGCGCGCGCCCTGCGCAATGCGCGCAACGGATTCTTTCAGATCGGCCTGCGTTTCGGCGATGGCTTTGCTGCCTTGCTGCAATTCATCTCGCGACATTTTTTGCCGCGCCCGTTCGAGCTTCCAGGTGGCGGTGATGATTTCTTTTTGCGACACCGCCAAGCCCGACGAGTTCTCACCGCCGCTCCCACCCTGGCTGAGGGCACGATAAAATTCCTCTTCAAAAGGCCGCACTTCGAGAAAATATAAATCCGTGCTCGCTTTCTGCCTGGCATCGGCGGCTTCAAAATAATAGGAAATAAAATCTCCCGGCTGCACCTTGAGCTGCTCGAGGAAAAGCAGCGTTTCGCCGCGATAGTCGAGCTGGCTGCTCGGATGATCGGAACCACGCGCGGCAGTCGGCAATATGTCTTGGCGCGCCGGCGGCTGGTCGTTGATGGCGTAAATCAAATCGAATTGCCGCAAGCCAAAATCGTCACGCACCTGAGCGGCGACGGGTGTCTCTTCGAGCATGGTTGGACGGGTATCACGTCCCGGCCGTGTGATCGTGATGAGCGGCGCTTCGTCCGGCGTGACGTGAATAAAATATTCCGGGGAAACATTCGTCAAGCCATCCGCATTCGCGAGCCGCACCACATAAGACTCGTCTCGAGCGATCGTAAAAGAGATATGCGCGAGCGTATCCGCGGTGATGCGCATAGTCTGCACGGCATTCCCGCCAAGCTGCCATTCGGCGCGCGCCAAAGGTTGCGATGCCACAATACTCAAATCGACGCGTGTCCCGGCGGGCGCGTAAACGTCACCGGTGCCGGCTTCGTGCTTCGCCGGCAAGCCCATCTCTGTGGGAAAGTGAAAGGTCAGACGCAGTGTTTTAATTTCCGGCGCTTCCAACGGAATGATGGTGTAAATCGGCGAGAATTCATTTTCCACACGCACGTAGTAGCGCAGCGTATCACGCACGTCGAAGAGCCGATACAAAAATTTTCCCACTTGGGTCGTGGCTTCCATTTCATTCGGAGACCAATCGCCTTCATTGAGACGAGCCGTTTTGCCGGTGGCAATATAAATGAAGGCTTTTTCAACCGCCGCGTCCGGCGATTGCGCCACAATATCCACAGCTTCGCCGCGGCGAACGCGCGCGTCGCCAGGTGTGACTTGCAGGCCGCGTAAAACTTTGGGGGCGTTCTGCACCGTCGTCCAAAGTTGTTCCAGTCTTTGCCGGAACATGCCGCTGTAACCGAAAAACGCGACGAGCGCCAGCACCGTAGCTACGCTAGAAAGCGCGCGCCACGCCGCGGCAAAGCGAAGCTGCAATTGCCGGGAGAAATCAATTTGGGTGGTGCGACTGATGGCGTCTTGCAAAAGCCGGCGCAAGAGCGCGTGCGGATCGGGCTGCGGCTCGCTGGCTCGCCGCCTGATCGGAGAATCCGGCGCATGGCGGCCAAATTCAACCGCGGTTGCCAAACGATCCTCCAAATCCGGATTTTGCTCTTCCAGATAACGCGCAATCTGCGTGAGGCTGGGACGGTGGCGCAGGGGCAAAATCAGATACTGCACAGTCAAAGCAATCCAGCCAATTGTAGCGGCGCCGAGCACGAACCACCACAACGCCGGGAACGCCGCCAGCGCCGGCGTTGACAGAAAAATCAGAACAGCGCCAGCCAACAAGCCCAACAAGGAAATCGCCATGCCCCGTTGCCAGCGGCTGCGGCGCCACGCTTTCAAACCGAGCGTCAGATCGGTTTCGAGATGTCGGTAAAGTGTGTTCATTTTGGATTGTTGGATCAATGGATTGTTGGATTACTGGATCGTTGGATCAATGGATTGTTGGATTACTGGATCGTTGGAATACTGGAGTGTTGAGTTCTTCACCGCTGATCCATGAATTCATCATTTTACTCCGGATGATAATCTTCGATATTATCGGAAGCGCGAGTAACCCAAGAACCTTCGTCGCGTTTCTTTTCCAAACTTTCCAGCAATTTCCAAAGGCCGTTCTCCACTTCGTAGTGCAGAGTATCCATCTCTTGGAATTGTTATTCTGAGATTTGTTCGTCTGCTCTAAAAGCTATCGCTCTTGACAAAGTCTCCGATAGTGACCCAAGTGCGATGTAGACATGTTGAATATATTCGTGAATAGATCGCCGACCATATCCTTCGGAAATATTTGATGAAACCGACTGTGAGGCGTCTGCGATCTGAGCGCGAAGCTTGAAATCTATCTTGTTTTCCGCATATACGATTTTGCATATCAGTTTATATAAATCTATCGGCCGATGCCACACCCTAAGTTTCATATAGCCACGATTTTTATTCCGAAACCGCGTATATTCTTTCATGATGGTTCCCTCCTTTCAATTCTCACCAATTGAGAAACTTTAAGATGTTTGATTAATTTATTGATCCACCACTCCACCACTCCATCACTCCACCACTCCATCACTCCAGCACTCCATCACTCCAGCACTCCATCACCCCAGCACTCCATCACCCCAGCACTCCATCACCCCAGCACTCCATCACTCCAACACTCCATCACTCCAACAATCCAACACTCCTTGCTTTATCTCAACGTCCGATTCGCCAACCACGCCTCGCTGAGCAGCAAAAGCAGCAGCGTCCACAGGCCGAGGCGCCAGAGTTTTTGCTGTTTCTCGGCGTCGCGGCTCGTGACTTCGGGCGCGCCAAAAATTCCGGAGACGCCACTGAGCGTTCGTTCAACCGGGCGAATCAAGCGAGCGGCCAAGTTTTCCGCCGTCACCGCCGCCGGATCGGACTCGCGCGCGTCAAGATTCACCGCGTACCAGGAGGCCTGACTGTTTTGTTGAACGTGATAAAAACCCGGCAACGGCGTTTCTTTCAAAACTGCGGGCTGCAAATTTGCAAAAGCGCGCTGCGAGCCGTCGGGAAAAGTCAATCTGAGCGGTTGGTTGAATTGAATCGTCTCGCCTAAAAAAAGCGGCTGTCCGACGTGCGTGGTGGCGCGCGGCACGTCGGGATGGCAAACGTAGCTCAACCATTGATAAAGCAAAGGCACAAAGATGCCGCGCACCGGCAAATTGCCGCTGGCGAGATCGACTCCTGAAGTCCACAACAACACTTTGCCTTTGCCAACGCCGCGCTCCAGCAGGGCTGGAGCCCCGTCTTCAAAACCGGCCAAACGCACCGCCTGCGGGCCGGCATCGACGCGATAATATTGCACCACCTGCACCGCCGTGGGATCGCCATTCGAAGGATCGACAAAAATCTTGAAAATCGGGTGGCCAAAATCGACTTCGGTCAGCGCCAAACCGGAGCCTGCCGGCGAAGCGTCGCCGCGCGTACGGTCACTGGATCGAACGGGTGCGGCAATTTTGCCGGGCAGAGCCTCGGCCAAAAAACGGTTGTACATGTCGCTCTGCAGCGTTGCGCCGAGCGTCAAAACCAAGCCGCCTCCCTGTTCCACATATCGCTGCAGCGCCTCCGCAGCGCCGCGATTGAAGCCGGCAATACCAACGACGAAAACCACGTCAAAATCTTCGAGCCGATATTGCGCCAACGTGTTGGGATTGGCTTCGTAAGCCTGATAGAGCGAGCCGGGCAAGCGCAGCGCCTCATTGACGAAATAAGCCGCTTCGGCATTGCCACTGAGCAAGAGCAAGCGGCGTTTCTTTTCAGACTGGGCGACGAGGTAGAAACGATTATCCGCCGGCAGATCGTCAGCCGGCGCTTTCACCTCGAAATAAACCGTCAAATCGCGCGAAGACGAGCGTGCGCGCAACGAGCCGGGCGCAGGAAATTGCACCACTTGCTCGGCTCTCGCGGCGAGAGAAAGATTTTGAGATGCAACCGGCGAAGCTGAGGTGGAAGCCGAAACGGCGCCGGCAAATAAACGCACTTCGACCTGTTGATCTTTTTCTGAAAAATTGCGCACCCGGCAAGCGTAAATGGCGCCGTCGTTTTTGCTCGATGCAAGCGCAAAACGATCACCACGCTTCGTCGTCACAGAAGATTGAGTTGCGGCATTGCCGTTCAACTCTCCTGCCGACGATTCCAAAATTTCACCGTCGAGCAACGCCACGTTTTGCCAGGACGGTTCCACGGCAACCGGAAAGCATTCGGCATTGCTGTTGAGCACGAGTGTCCCGGCGGACAGATTGCTCGCCTGCAAATCGGAAAACAGATAGATTGCGCGGCGTTGCAAAGTCGCCCGGCTCAACAGTTGATCGGCAAACAACAAGGCCTCGCGCAAATTGCCGGCGATTGGTCTGGGCGCGAGCACGGCCAGCGCGGCTTCGGCTTTGGCCGGCTCGGCGTTTTCCGCCAGCAGCTCGAGAGTCGTGGCGGCGGCGATAAGCCAAACCCGATCGCGCGACGAAGCTTGCCGAATGGTTTCACGCGCGGCCTCGGTCGCCGCTGAAAAATGGCCGGCAGCAGCCATGCTGGCGGAAACGTCGACAACGACGGCAATGGCGCGCGGCTCGCCGCCGAGCAATACCGGCGCCTTGTCGCCGGCAAAAAATGGCCGGGCGAAAGCGAGGCCGAGCAACAGCAGCGCGAGAATGCGCAGGAGCAAGAGCAGAATATGCTTTAGTTTCTGATTGCGCAGCAAGTGCAGTGGCGTTACGTCAAGAAAGCGCAGGGCGGCAAAATGCACAATCTGCGGTTTGTTGCGTCGAATCAAATGAATGATGATTGGCAACAGCGCCGCCCCGGCGCCGAGCCACAGATAAGGTGATGTTAAGAAACCGAACATAGCTCTCCAATTGGAGTATTGGATTGTTGGAGTTTTGGATTGTAGGATTGCTGGATCATTGGATTAATGGATCAATGGAGTAATGGAAATTGCATAATTCCAACGCTCCAATACTCCAGCAATCCACCACTCCATTACTCCGACCATCCATTACTCCAATACTCCTGGCTACATCTTTCCGCTGCGCGCGGCGAGATACGCCTGTAGCGCGAAATCCAAAGGCTGATTGGTCGTGAGCAGCGTGTAATCGACGCGATTGACGCCGCAAGTCCGGCGCAGCGCGGCCAGATGATTCTGCAAATTTTGCATGTAGCGCTCGCGCATGGCCTGCGGCAGCGCCAAGATTGGCGCCTCGCCTTCCAAGCCGATGAAGCGCGTCATTTGGGAAAAATCAAAATTCAACTCAAACTCGTCCATGATCTGGAAAACGATCACGTCGTGGCCGCGAAAGCGCAGGTGTTCGAGCGCACGGGTCAGCGGCGCGATTTCGCCAAATAGATCGGAGATGAGAACCACCATGCCTTTGCGGCGAAAGCTCTCCGCTACCTGGTGGAGCAGCTCCGGTTGCTCTTTGCGATTTGAACCGGGTTGGAGCTTTTCAAGTTCCACCAAAACGTGGTGCAAATGGCCGGGCCGCACTTTGGCGGGAACATGCAGCCGGACTTCCTGATCGAACGCCACGAGGCCAACCGCATCGCGTTGCATAAAAATGAAATACGCCAACGACGCCGCGAGGTAAGTGGCATACTCGAATTTGCCGGGCCGCGATGCTGCGATCGTCTTGCCGGAGGTGCCGGACATGCTGCCGGAAAGATCGAGCAGGATGTGGCAGTGCAGATTGGTCTCTTCCTCGAATTCTTTCACGTAATACCGATCTGAGCGCGCGTAGACCTTCCAATCGATGTGGCGCGGATCGTCGCCCGGGGTGTATTGGCGATACTCGGCAAACTCCACGCTGAAGCCTTTGAACGGGCTGCGGTGCAAGCCGCTGAGAAACCCCTCGACGACGGTGCGCGCGCGCAGCTCCATGCCGGAGATCTTCGAGAGAATTTCAGGATCGAGGAAGCGGAGTTGAGTGTTCATATTGTCTCCGCCTGAGAATAAATTCTCAGGCTAAAGGTTGAAAATCGGCTAAAGCCGATTGAAAAATTTATAACAACTCAGCCTCAGTGGTCTGCCACGACTTGACCATGGCATTATGGTTTTGAGCGCCAAAAGTTTTTATAAACAGAGCAAATTTTTCCAACGGATTGAAGAACCCAACTGATTTATTCCGTTGGGTTTTTCTATCCGCTGGAGATTATTTTCTTTTCGATCTCATAAGTTTGAGGTGAAGCTTAGTTGGCCAGTTACGCAAAGTTTAAACCGATTCTACAATCCCGACTTCGGTGTTGGCACCAACTCCAGCAATCGCCGAATAATCACTTCGGAATTGACTTTCTCGGACTCGGCGTAGAAATTCGTCAGCACGCGATGGCGCAGTACGGGCAGCGCCAGCGCTTGAATATCTTTGATGGAAACATTGGCGCGGCCGCGCAAGAGCGCCCGAGCTTTGCCGCCGAGGATGAGATATTGCGACGCGCGCAAGCCCGCGCCCCAACTCACCCATTTCTTGACGAAATCGGGAGAATCATTATTGACCGGCCTCGAGGCGCGGACGAGCCGAACCGCGTAGCGCGCCACTTCTTCGGCCACAAAAACTTTGCGCACGAGCGTGTGTAGCGCCAACACTTCGCTGCCGCTCACGACGCGCTGCACTTCGGGATTGAGATTGCTCGTGGTGGCGGTGACCACTTGCACCTCGTGCTCTTCCGGCAGATAATCCACCACGACGTTAAACATAAAGCGGTCGAGCTGCGCTTCCGGCAGAGGATATGTGCCTTCAAGCTCGATGGGGTTCTGCGTCGCGAGCACGAAGAAAGGCTCTTCCAACTGATACGTTTGCCCGCCGGCGGTGATGCGGTGCTCTTGCATCGCTTCGAGCAAGGCGGCTTGCGTTTTCGGCGGCGTGCGGTTGATCTCGTCGGCGAGAATCACATTCGCGAACAGCGGGCCTTTGATGAATTTCATCACGCGCCGGCCGGTGGTGCGGTCTTCTTCGATCACGTCGATGCCGGTGATGTCCGCCGGCATCAGGTCGGGCGTAAATTGAATGCGCTTGAAATCGAGATCAAGAATGGTCGCGAGCGTGCGGATGAGCAGGGTCTTCGCCAGGCCGGGCACGCCGGTGATCAGGCAATGGCCGCCAGTGAACAGCGCGATCATCACCAGCTCGATGATGTCTTCCTGGCCGATGATGATTTTGCGCAGCTCGGAGAGAATGGCGTCGCGGCTGCGCTGCAAGCGCTCGGTGAGCACGTTGTCGTCGATGGGTTGTGAGGGGCGTTCGAAGTTCGTCATAGTCGATAGAAATGGGTTGAGATTCTATTTGCAATTTCAGTGCGTCAACGCATACACAATATAATTAATTCCCAGCATATATCCCAGCTTTGAATAGAACGGCGGATAGCGCGAATCGGCCGCGTGCTCCCAGCTATCGCCGAGATCGACGTTGTGGTTGATCAACACCATCAACCGGTTGTTGTCGTCGAAAATTCCCCAGCACTCCGGATTGTAGCCGTCGCGCTCGTGAAGCCGGCCGACGGAAAGCGGGCCGAGACCGGGCACGCGCGGGTAAGCCGCAAAGTCGTGATAGCAATGAAAAATCGGATGATGGCTCGGCAGCTCCACCGGCGCGCGGTCGGGAAAGACTTTGCCGAACTCGCGGATAAAATTCTCCCATTCGGCGGTGCCGTGAAAATCGTCGATCATCAAAAAACCGCCGCGCAGGCACCATTCGCGCAAGGTGTCGACCTCGGCTTGCGAAAACTGCAGGTAGCCGACCTCGAGCATGTAGGCGAAAGGATACGCAAAAATCTCCGGATCGGTGAACGGCATGGCGATGGCTTGATCGTCCACCGGCAATTGCGTAATCGTTCGCAAGCCGCGGAGAAAATTTTCTTCGGCAGTCGGATAATCCACTTCCCAGCTATTGGTGTTGAAGCGCATGCGAAAGCCGTAACCCTGCCGGCCGGAATTGTACTTGATCCGCACAAAGGTGAAAATGTCCGTTTGCACCGTCGCGCCGTTCGTGGTTTGCGGCGCGGCAGTTTCGACGTCAGTGATGGAAATGCTCGAGATGAGCAAAAGAATGAATAAGGTTCTTGGTTTCATAAAAAGCATTGCCCAACGGATGAAAAAACGACCAACGGATGAGAAAATTTTTGATAACTACTCAAGTGCTCCTCTATCTTTGAATCCGTTGGTCGCTTTTTTATCCGTTGGACTTCATTTTTCAACTCGTGGTGGTATAGGATTTTCAGATTCCAAAAACAAGTTGCACTAATGCGTCATCGCGTAAATCAGATAATTAATGCCCAGCTTGAACGCTTCGGTCGAGAACACTTCGTCGGTCTGCGGCCATTCCCAGCCGTCGCCGATGTCGTTGTCGCGATTGATGATGGCCACCATGCGGCCCTCATCGTCGTAAATGGCGTAATACTGCGGGGTGAATCTTCCATAAGGCGCATGGTCGCCGAGCCGGTCAAAATCGAAGAAGCAATGAAAGATGGGATGATCCAAATTCAGCAGCTTGGGCGCGTGCGGCGTGACGCGCTTGATTTGATCGAGAAAATTGCTCCATTCGTAGCCGCCGCGAAAATCATCGACGATCATAAAGCCGCCGCGCGCCAGATATTCGGCCAGCTTTGCCGTCTCTTTTTCGTTGATGGACCAATAACCCACTTCGCAAATATATAAAAAGGGAAAATCGAAAATTTCTTCGTGTTCGAGCGTGAGGATTTTGTTGTCATAAGTCAGCGGCAAAGAGGTTAGCGCATTGATCGCTGTGTAAAGGTTCTGCTCGGCGGTCGGATAATCGTGCGCCCACAGCGGTCCGTTGCCGCGGCCGGAAAAGCCGTAGCCGAAGCGCCCCGATTCCCACTGGACGCGCACGAACGTGAAGGCTTGCGCCGAAGGCGGTGTGCCGTTGGTCATCGCGGGCGAGGGCGATTGTGCGAAACTCATTTCAGCCCAAATGAGCCCAACGGATAAAAGCGGCCAACGGATTAAACATAATAATCCTTTGGCCGCCGTTATCCGTTGGGCTTTGTTTATCTGCCAATGATAACAGCTTTCAGATTTTGACTGTAAAGTTTTTTCTGCTTGGAGTTGCATGAATTATTCCACCGCCTGCAGCAAAATCTCCTGCGCGCGCTCGAAATTCGGCGCGATTTCCAGAGCCAGCAGCGCGTGTTTTTTCGCCTGTTGCCGCTGCCCCCAAACCAAATAGGCTTGCGCCAGCCAGCAGTAGGCTTCGGCGCGATCCACGGGATTCATCGCCAGCACGGTGCGAAACGTCTGCACCGCCCGCTGCGGTTGGAGGCGCGCCAGCAACAAACGGCCATATTGGCGTTGCAGCTCAAAACTATAAGGAAAAATATTCAGCGCGCGCTCGACTGCCCGCGCTGCGGCTGCGGTGTCGCCGAGCGCCAGTTGCCATTCGCTCAAGCGTACTGCTTCTTGAAAGCTCTTGCCGTTTTTAGCCGTCACGTATTCCAGCTCGGCAACCGCCTCGCGCCGGCGGTTTTGTTTCCAATAAAGATTTGCCAATAAAACATACGGATTGTTAGGCTCGACAAATTCCGGCAGCAGCGCTTTCGCCTTTTCGAGATATATTTCCGCTTCGGCGTGATTGCCGATTTCTGCCAGATGGGTGCCATAAAAAAGATTGGCAAAAAAACTCTGCGGGTCTTTTTCAGCATGGCGGCGCAAAGCTTCGGTTTCCCGCGGTGGGCCATGTCCGGGGTCCGAATTTTCATACGGCCATTCCACTTTCACCTGGCTGGGATGAAATTTTTCGCGCAAAAAAGTCTGAAACGCTTTGTCAAATTCATCCACGGATTGGCCAAACACTGCGGTGATGGCCTGCTCGGTGGTCTTGCCCCGGCGGAAATGCGGAAAGAGCGCCAAAACTTTGCCGAAGCCATAGCGGCGCTCAATGAACGCAATGATTTGCGAGGCCTGATAATAAGCGAGCGAAATCAAATCCGGACGGCGGGTAAAGCCCTCGTCCAATTCGCGCAACGGCAGCAATTGTCCGCCGCGCAGAGCGCGCACCATGATTACTTCCATATTCATGTCCCATTCGCTGCGGGCATTCGACGCTTCGTAAACGGCGATGCCTTCGGCCAGCCAGCGCGGGATGCGATTGGCGGTCAGCTCGAGGTGAAAAACGTGCGCGATCTCGTGCCACAGCGTCTCCTGCCAATTGAACGCGCCTTGTTCGCGCGCACGCGGTGAATCCATCGCAATCAGCCGGCCGAAGCAGATGCCGAGAAAAACCTGTGCGCCGGGCAGACCGAAACAGCGCACGGCAAAATCATCGTGCTTGGGAAAAATTTCAATGAGAATCGGATTCGGCAGCGTGACATTGTAACGCGAGGCCATGCTTTTGTACGCCGCTTCGCTCAAAGCTTCGGCAGCAGCGCCGATAATCGGCTTGTCGTCGCGGTGCATGCGCAGCAAAAAATGCGCGGTGCGAATGGTGTCGTACTTCGCAAAATCGTCGAAAAGCCCGAGCAGATTGCCGGCCAAGACATTATATGGATCGCGTTCGAAAGCGCGCTCGAGCAGGATCTTGGCTTCTTTTTCTTCGCCGAGCCGGGAAAGGCTGGTGCCAAGCTCGGCTGCCGCGGTCCAATTGTCCGGATCAAGCGCCAACGCCTGGCGGAAAAAAACGACGGACTCGCGAAACAGATAGCGCCGCGCCGCATCCTCGCCGAGGCGAATGTAAAGATCCGGCGCTTTCGGATTGATCTGCGCGGCTTGCTGGCAAAGACGCGCCACGGCTTCGCCGTCATTGCGGCGATCGGCGAGAATCGCGCGGAGCGCCAGCGCCGGCAGATAATTTGGAAAGCGGCTGCTAATTTTGTCGAGCGCTGCCGTTGCCGATTTTTCGTTGTTGGCTACAAGAAAAAGCTCGGCCATAGTCGTCTGCGCTTGCGGCGAGTTGGGATTGAGCGTGACGGCGCGTTGCCCCAGTTGCATCGCTTCACCAATGTCCTCGGTGGCGGCGCAACGCGCCAAACCGCAAAGCGCCGGCACCGCCTGCGGATTTATTTTGAGGGCATCCTGATAAATGCCGCGCGCGTCCGCGACATTATATTTTTCCAAAAACAGGTCGCCCCAAGGAACGTAGAAGGTCCAGTTGGAAGGCGCAAGTTTCGTCGCCTCGTTAAAGAGGCGATTGGCATCTTTGAAACGCTCGAGATAATTGCACGCCCTCGCCACCCAAAAGACGTCTTCTGCCGCAAGCTGTTTCGCCGTCTGATAAAAATCAATGAACGCCAAAAACGTGCGTCGCGCCGCCGCGCGTTCGCCACGATGCCATTGCAAGATCGCCAGATTGAGCTGGGCCGGACGCAAAGCGGGGTCGAGGCGAAGGGCTTCTTCGAGTTGACGCCGCGCCTCGGTGTGTTCGCCGGCTCGTAAAGCCATTTCACCGAGACGAGTCGCCAATGCCGCCGCCGGAACCTGGCTATACGCTTCCAGCACCACGGCGCGCGCGCGATCATACTCGCCCATTTCTTCGAGCGCGCGGCTCTGCCCGAGCAACGCTGCCGGCGACTCAGCGGCGCGCTCAAAAGCTTGCAAAGCCGAGCCATATTCGCCGCGATAAAAAAATTCCCAGCCGCGCTCCAATTCCGTTTGCGCCTGGAGGCAAAAAGCGCCAACCCCAAGGCAGCAAAAAAGCAGGGCGGATTGCAATGGATGCCGCATGAAATTCGTTTGCTCGAATAGGGCTTTTGCGGAAAACCCCGATTTAGCATTATTGCTGCATCAAGTAAAATCGGGGTTAGTCTGTTACAAGTGATATCTTTGCAGAAAAGCAAAGACTTTTAGTGGTATCCGGATTTGCCGAATCGCCCGGATTCAAGCCATTAGATTTTTGATCCGGGCGATTCGTAAAATCCGGATACCAAAAGCTTTTTCCTGTTTGGTTCCGGTTTGTCCGGGTTGTGCTTTTGTTTGTGCAAAAATCAAGGAGAAATATACGGGTCGCCGCAATTTAATGCAATGAAAAACTGCGGCGGCCAAACAAATTTTTTGGAAGAAAATTTTCGGAGCGCTGCCTTCACCTCCCTTCCTCCTCACAACCGGGGGCAATACAGCGGCTTTCGAACAGGGTGGGCGCGCCCTTGAGCGCCGCGTCCTTTCGGGCGCGGCACCAAGCGTTCATCAAACTTTTATGGGATGCTATAGCTGAAAACTTCCTGGTCGGGGCGATGAATTTCGGTCAGGGTGATGCGCTCGTAGTCTTTGACCGTGGTGCGCGATTGTTGCTCCACTTTATCTTTGGTGAACGTCGTCGTGAGCAATTTCCACGTTATTAAATTCACCTTTTTGACCATGAAACCTTCCCGATGCGCAAAATAAATCCGGCCTTCGCTCGTCACCTGCGAACGATATTTTTTCGCGATGAATTCTTTCGAGGGCTTGTCCGCCGGCGGCTGATAACATTCTTGATATTCAAGCTCGCCCTTGAAATTGATCACCGCACAATCGAACCGGTCGACTTGGGTGAAGCTGTCGAGCTGATATCGCGTCGTCGCCACCGTCGGGTTGCCGCGCGGCACTTCGACCGAAAAATTTTGCGTCCAGGCATATCCCGGTTTGATGGCGTGATCCGGAAAAACCGGCTGACTCGGCTTGTACGCGCGGTCGTATTCGAAAGCCAGCTTGGGATCGTCGGTGACGACTTTGACGATCTCGCCGTTTTTGCGCATGCGCAGATCGAAGCCGAATTTCCAGCCGATCATCGCCTTGCGCCGGCGTTTCAGAACGAACTCCGGGGCGTCGATCATCGTATCTTCGGTCACGACGAACGACATCGTCAACACCCGCACCGCGGCAGAGTCGATCGCCTCAATCAACATTCTGGATTCTTGCGCCTGGAGATGTTGGAAAGTATAACGCGGCTTGTCGGCTTCCTCTATTTCCCATTCCACGCTGTCCGACACGCTGTACACATAAGTTTCTTGCGGCTGCTGCTTAAATTCGAGCCGAACTTCTTTCATCACGTGACGTTCACCGCAACCGCTGATCAACAAAAAGGGGAGCACGAAGCGAAGCAATCGGCGCAACGCCGGCATCGTTTCTCGTGTAGGCCATAACCCCAACTGCAATTTATCCAAAATCTTCATTCCATGTTTGTTTATAAAATTCGTGCTTCATCTATTGTTCGCCTCCATCCGCATCAGCATGGCACTTTTCGAGATCGGATCGATCGAGCCAAAAGCAACGCGCGTCGTTGAGATCAACTCCATTTGACGCCCAATATCCTCCGGAAAATCTTCGTCACGCCGACTTTCATCGCGTGGCGCCTCCGGCAATTGAATCGTGCGCGGCGCGGTGCTCGTCACCAATTCGTGAGGCTGCTGGGAACGCCACATCAACAAGCCGGCGATTGCCAAAAGGAGAAACACCGCCGCCACCGCGGCCGCGTGGCGCCAATCGAAGCGCTTCAACCACAACCAGCGTGACGGTGCGGCCAGCTTTTTTTCGTGCATGGCCAGCACGCGCGCTTTGAAACCGACGCGGATTTTATCCCACGTCGTGTCCCAATACGCCTCCGCGGGTTCCGGCACGGCGCGCAGCTGCAACAGCACCGCGGTTTTGCGGTAGCTCTCGGCTTCCTCGCGGCAAGCCAGGCAAGATTGCAAATGCTCCGTTAGCGCCTGCTGATACGAGCCGCTCAATTCATTGTCGATATAATCCAGCAGGTGTTCTTGAATTTCCAGACAGTTCATTATCGCACCTTGTACCTTGGTTGTAAACATTCAATAAACCGCTTCTCCCCTTGCGGAGAGAGGTTGCCGGGTTTCCGATTGCCCGCCTTCACCATCCTGGTTTCAAGTCGGCAGGCGCAGATTTTTTGCTTGCCCGGCAGAGGTCGTCATCAAGTATTGAGGTATTTGAGCAATCGCCGCCGCAGTTTTTTGCGGGCATGGTGCAAATTGGTGCGCACCGTGACCAGCGAGCACTCGAGAACTTCCGAAATCATTTTTTTTGATAGCCCTTCCACCTCGTGCAACAAAATAACCGCTTTTTGCTGCCCGGGCAGAGAGTCGATGGCTGACGAGATGTGCGTCAGCAGTTCTTTGTTTTCGAGCACTTGCTGCGGGTTGCGCACCCACTTGGCGGTGGCCAGCTCGAAATGCGATTGCCGGTCTTCGTCCGCCTCCAAAGGCTCCCAACGGTTGCGCGAGCGCGTTTTGCGGTAATCCATGCATAGATTCACCGTGATCTGGTAGACCCAGGCCGTGAACGCTTGCGGGCTGCGCAATCGTGACAGATTTTTAAAAATCCGAATGAACGTCTCTTGCATGACTTCGTCGGCGTCATGATGATTGCCCAGCATGTGATGCGCGACTGTATATACTGTACGCGCAAAGCGCCGATATAGCGCTTCAAAGGCAAACTCGTCGCCCTGTTGCGCCCGAGTCACCAGCTCGGTTTCCGGCAGATTTGCGTGTTGTTCCGCGGTGCTGCCAGCCAACTGCATTGCGAGAGCCATTTTCCTCCTTGGATTTTTTGCACTCAACTATATAGACGGCAAGCCGCATTTTCCGTTTAAGTCAATATACGAATAAAATCACATTTGAAGCAAAACTTTTTGCAGCCAATACGTAACCAGACCGCCGGTCTGGGCATGATAAAACTTTTTGCTGCCAAGCAAGGTCTTATAAATTGGCCGTTGAAAATAACGTCGATCCTGCCGTTGTAGCAAAGCTCGCTACTGCTCCGACCGGATCTGAGCTCATCATCATATTAACATTCCCAGTCGGGCCGACTGGGCTACTTCGGAGATTTTCACATGCTCAAAAGAATGTTAACGCATCGTTTAATCGGCGCTGCGGCGTTTTTCGTCATCTTTGGCGCTCTGTTGTTCGTCGCTTTGCGTGACGGCAAGGCGGTGGAGAAAACCCAAAAGAGTTGGCTCGGCGTCAGCGTGCAAGAGCTGACTCCTTCACTGCGCGACGCCATGAAAGTGGGCAATCGGCCGGGTCTGCTCATTACCAATGTAGTTAGAAATAGTCCGGCGGACGACGCCGGTCTCAGAGATGAAGATGTGCTGCTGTCGTTTGATGGCAAAACCGTCGAAAAAGCCGACGATTTCGTCCGTCTCGTGCGCAATACACCGCCGGATAAAAAAGTGAAAATCAAAATTCTTCGTGATGGCGAAGAGCGAGAGATCGAAGTCACCCTGGAAGCGCGCAAAACCGCCTCAAGCCCGCGCGCTTTCGCTTACAGTTGGGGCGGTGACGGCGGCAATATCATGGCATTCGGACGTCCGCGCTTGGGCGTGCAGGTGCAAGAGCTTAACAAAGATCTCGCGCCTTATTTCAAAGTCGAAGAAAAAGGCGGCGTGCTGGTTTTGGACGTGACGAAAGATTCGCCGGCGGAGAAAGCCGGACTCAAAGCCGGCGACGTGATTACCAAAATAGACGGCGAAAAAATCACTGACGCCGACGATTTGATCAATGCGCTAAGAGAGTATGAAGAAGGCGACGAGGCCACCGTTGAATACGTGCGCCAGGGCAAAACCGCGACGGTACAAGCCGCGCTTGAAAGTTCCGGCGATCACGGTTTTCACATCTGGGGACCGGATCATCAAAAGATTCGCATTCGCAATTTCGGCTCCGACAACTGGCGCGACGCCGATCTCATCATTCCGGAATTGCAACAACATCTTGATCGGGCCGAACGCCGCATACGAGAAAATAACGAACGCTTGCAACAGAAATTGCAGCGCCTGCCCCAAAAGCTGGATCTCAAGTCGTTGCAAACCATTTAAGCTTTCGTCTTGAGAGCGCGAGGCGGCGAGCCGTTTTGCCTCGCGCCATTTATTATAAACAAAGCCGTCATGCTGTCTCCAGCGTGCAAAGCGAGGTTTTGCGCTGGAGTATGCCATCCGTCGTGCCCCGTCCCGCTAGATCGCGGGATGGGGCACTCTTTTTATGCATAGCCATTCCGGGTTTGCCTACCAGGGGAAGTATTTTTCAATATCGTAAAAATTACAAGACAGAAAAAAGTTTCCTGCGGGATGACATTTTTGCTTGAAATCGAAGAGCGTAATGACTATATTGCGTTACTGCAAAGAGAATAACGCTTTTATCCGCATCATTGAAAGGCAACTTTGATAATGAAGCAACTGCTCTGGTATGGATTGATGGGGTTGTTGTTCGCGTGCAATCAAAATAAAATGCCGGAGGAAAAGCTGGCCCAAATGCAAGCTCAACTGTTGACGGCCGGGGGCAAAATCGCGCAGCAGGAGCTGACCGATCGTTGGTGGAGTGAATATCAAAAGCAGGGCATCCCGGTGGTACACGACTCTACCGCACTTTTTCTCTACAAGGGTTCAGCCCAAACCGTGCAACTCGCCGGCGACATGACGAGCTGGCAGCCGGGCCGCAAATTCCAACGGCTCGGCGAAACCGATTTGCACGCGCTCCAGGCGCACTTTCCCGATTCCGCACGTTTCGATTATCAATTGCTCGTCGATGGTGCCGGGACGCTCGACCCGGTCAACCCGAAACAAATAATGACCGAACTCGGGCCGCGCTCAGAGCTGCGAATGCCGCGCTATAAGCCATTACCATGGCTTGACGGCATGCCCCAAGCGCCGCGAGGCCAAATCGAGGAATTTACGATTTACAGCCGGACGCTGGCCAATCAACGGCCGATTCGGATTTATCTGCCGCCCGGATACGCGCAGAGCCAGGTGGTTTATCCTTCTCTCTACGTTAATGACGGCCTGGAATATCTCGATCTCGCCAAGCTCAACCTTACGCTCGATTATTTGATCGACGCCGGCGAAATTCGTCCGGTTGTCGCCATCTGCGTTCCGCCGCTCAAAGACAAGCGCAACGAAGAATATGGGAATAACGCCAAATTTGCGGAATTTATCTGCCGCGAGCTGGTGCCGCGCATTCAAAAGCGCTACCGCATCATTGACAACGCCGATCATCGCGGCATCATGGGCGCCGGCCTCGGCGGTTTTGCTGCTTTCCATATCGCGCTGCAGAATCCAGAGGTATTCCGCCTCGTCGCCGGGCAATCGAGCCATTTTGGATATAATAATGGATGGCTTTTTAGCTTATTGCCCAAAGTTGATCTCACGCTTTTTTCGTTTTATTTATCCTGCGGCACGTATGAGACCAACATTGCCAACACCGGCAACAGTTTTATCGACATGCACTATCGGATGCGCGACCAACTGCGCACGGGCCGGGCGCGCTTTGGTTATCGCGAAGTCGCTGCCGGCCACAGTTGGGGCTTCTGGCGGGATGATTTGCCGCGGCTGCTGAAATATCTGCTTCCCGCCGAGCGAATCGTCCAAACACTCGACTAAGATTTTGAGACGAGCAAATCTTTACAAACGTTCGATCAGCGATAAACGACGAGCTTGCGGTTGATCGTTTGACCCGCGGTTTGCAGGCGGTAAAAATAAATCCCGGTTCGCACCGGCAGGCCCTGGCGATCGTAGCCGTTCCAAGAAACCTTTTGCGTGCCGGCCTGGCGTTCCCCGTTAATCAGCGTGACGACCAAATTGCCGAGCACGTCGAAAATTTGCAGTTTGGCGCGCGTGGGTTCGTGCAGCTCGAAACTGAAGGTGGTCTTGTCGTATTTTGGGGTTTCAAAAGGATTCGGAAAGCTTGGCAGGAGTTGATGCCTTTCCGGCAGGGTGTTAGTCCCGCCTGCCGCTGCAGGTATGCTCACCCGAACTTGCTCGGAAAACGCGCTCTCATTGCCGGCGGTATCGACGGCGGTCACCGCAATAAAATACGTCGCTCCCGGCTTCAGATTACGAATCGTATATTCAGTTTGCAGTCCGGCCGCCAAGCGGTAATTGTAAAAACCGGTTTGCACGGCATAATAAACGAAGTAACCGGCCAAATCCGGCTCGCGATTCGGCTGCCAGGTAATCTTAAGATCGGCGGCAATAACTGGCGTCACGGCCAGCAACAGCCATCCCAACACCATCCGCATAGACACTCTCCTTTCCTCTATAGAATGTCACACACTCGCCCGGGGTATTGCTAGCGTGTTTTGTACAAAAGCAAAGGGCGATGAGCTACGCCATTCGAGCGCAGACTCACCGCCCTTCATTTTAAGAGTACCAAAAGGTTCAAAATAAATCTCCCTGTCCTGCGAACGCAAACCTCACGTATTTTTCTTCCACGTCGGGTGGGTAATGTTGTGATAATTGATTTTGTAGTTCAGCGCGCGCGGCGAAATGCCGAGCAAATTGGCCGCGTCTTTTTGCACCCAGTTGCGCAGCTCCAGCGCGCGCAAAATCGCTTCCTTTTCAATCGCTTCCAAATTCAACGTGTCGAGCGAAAGCACTTCACCGTCAGTGGCGCGGCGACGATCCTTGCCGCCGGCCGCGAAGTAATCCCGCCCGGACATCGACAAGTCCTTCGCCTGAATCTCCTGCCCTTCTTCCACCACGAGCACCGAGCGCTCGACTAAATTCTTAAGCTCGCGAATATTGCCCGGCCACTGGTGGTTGCGCAACAGCTCCATCGTCTCGCTCGAAAAGCCTTTGGTTTTCTTGCGAATCTCGCGCGAAAACTTTCGCCGGAAAAATTCGGCGATCAACGCGATGTCTTCCGAGCGCTTGCGCAATGGCGGAATGTGCAGCGTCACCACGTTGAGGCGATAGTAAAGATCGGCGCGAAAATTTCCCAGCTCGATCTCGTGCCACAAATCCTTGTTCGTCGCCGCAATAACCCGCACGTCCACCTGAATGGTGCGATTGCCGCCCAGGCGGTTGAAGGTTTGATCTTGCAAAACGCGCAAAATTTTGGCCTGCGTGGTGAGCTGCATGTCGCCGATTTCGTCGAGAAACAGCGTGCCGCCGTCGGATTGCTCGAACTTGCCGACGCGGGTTTGATAGGCGCCGGTGAAAGCGCCCTTCTCGTGACCAAACAACTCGCTCTCGAGCAAGTTCTCCGGCAGCGCCGCGCAATTGACCTTGACGAACGGCTTGTCGCCGCGGTGGCTGATAAACTGAATCAGCCCCGCAATCAGCTCCTTGCCGGTGCCGGTCTCGCCTTGAATCAAAATGGTCGCGTTGCTCTTCGCCACCTTTTTGATCAACGCAAAAATTTCTTTGATTTCCGGGCTGCGGCTGACCAAGGGGTAATGATAGTCGAAGCCATAATTTTTGCCCCAGGTACTTTCGATGTCGGTCGGGATGACTTCAAGATCGAAGTCTTTCGGTTCTACTGTAGTTGCCACGATGTTCTTATCCTTTCCCGCTATTGGTTGCACCGATTCTCCTTTTGCGTTTTTTGCAAAAGATAGCCGGGGCCACAGCGGTCCGTAAGCGCCAAAGTCGACAATCCCAGATGTGTCGCTGGACCAAAAAGCAGGTGTGAATAATTTTCCGATGATCTTCATCCCTGAACTGATCGACCGGTTGTCCTATAACCTTTTGACCTTTGAGGCGTCTCCTATGGGCAAATTCCCACAGGCGTAGCCTTGCAGGCGTAGTCTTAACAAACCCCTTACACTTTCGCAATCTACATGCCAGGGATGCGATTTGCCGTTTACAAATTTGAAAAAGAAACTGCGAGAGATGGCGGAGATAACGCCGAACAGCCAAATTCAGAAGAATTTCAATGGGTTACAGTTTCGAAATCACCATGCCATATTGCTTCGCGCCGGCAGGGTGGTGTCGCTAAATGGTTACATTTTTGTGAATTCCGCACGCTTTTCGACCGTTTCAAAACGAGCCGGTTGTGTTACGCTGAGACAGCGATATTACAAAAATGTACTTACGCTCAAAAACACCTAAACTATACCGGCAACGGTTTTGAATTGCGGAAAAAAAATTTTCTGCCAAGGCAATTACTTTTTTTGCCGAACGCCGGCTTCAAGGGTCTTGCCCATCTTTCAAAATAGGAATGCCTTGCCAGGATATGCCTCGAGACGACAGAATTTGGCGCAGGCGCTGATAACGCGGCCACGCCAGCCCGGCTTGCCGTAACATATCTTGTGCTGAGTTCGGCCCGGCCATTTCCCAAAGTGAGGCTGTCGGGCCATCATAAATTAGGCGGCCTTCGCCGAGAACCAAAAGCCGGGGGCAAAGATACGCGATCAGATCCATGTCATGGCTAATAATGACCAACGTTTTGCCAACCGCCTGCCAATCGCGCAGTAAGCGGCGGACTTCCAAAGCGCCGCGTGCGTCCAAGCTGGCGGTCGGCTCGTCAAGAACGAGCATCTCCGGTTGCATCGCCAACACCCCGGCCAAGGCGACTCGTCGCTTCTCCCCTTGACTCAAGGTGAACGGATTTCGTCCACCAAAAGATTCGTGGAGTCCAACCTGGTGTAACGCCAGTGTGACACGTTGGGCGATTTCTGCCGACGGCAGATGTTGCTGCTGTGGCCCGAAAGCAATTTCTTCTTCCACCGTGGCGGCGAACAGGTGCATTTCGGGAAATTGAAAAACCACGCCGAGGCGGCGACGCAGGGCAGTTAGATCATAATCGGGCACATTAATATCCTCTCCATCCGCCAAAACCCGGCCACGCTCAGGCAGCAAAAGTCCATTGAACATTTGCATCAAAGTGGTTTTTCCGGATCCGGAGCGACCGGCGAGACCGACCAATTCCCCGGCGTGAATCTCAAAACTAATGTCCTGCAACTGCGGCTTGGGCTGATTGCCCGGCGCGGCAAAACTCTCATACGCAAACCAAACGTTTTCGAAGCGAATCGTCATCGTAAAGGGGCAGTCCTATTCTGTGGAGGCATTGAACAAAAGTGATTGCGGTTGGTCTTTGCGTTGTGATGACAGCTTTTAGGCATGGGAAAATGCACACGAAAAGGCTGGTTTTGGCTATCCACAACAGCGTTTGTACTTTTTGCCGCTGCCGCATGGGCATGGTTGATTGCGGCTGATGGCGGCCTCTTGGGGCGCGCTCAGACGCCTGGCGAGGCCGCGCAGATATGGCATGCTGTGGGCAAAAAATTTTTTGTAGCCGGCGCACATATAATTCGGTTGTTCCATGGCGCGATACTTCGGACAGCCGCCGTAGCAGTACTTTTTCCATTCACACGGCCGGCAAGCGACGGGAAGATCGGATTTGCTCGCCGCAAATTGTTGGCGCAACGCGGCGCGCTCGAGCTGCCACAGCGGCTGCTCAAGAAGGTTGCCGACCTTCCAAGCCGGCTCAACGAAAAAATCGCAGGCATAGACATCTCCGTTGGCTTCCACAACCAAATACGAATCGCACGATTTTCTGAACAGGCACACATCGCTTTCACCGCCAAGCAGTTGTGAAAGAAATGCCTCAAACATTCTTTCGGAAAAGCGCGGATTGCCGCCGTTGTACCAAAGATCAAACATGGTACAGAGGAAGTCACCGTATTTTTCCGCCGGCATCGAGAACGGCGCCGGCTTGCCATTTTTGTCGAGCTCGACGGCTGGAATAAATTGAACGTAGTCGATTCGGTTCTCGACGAGAAAATGATATAGCGCATGCGGATGATTTACGGTGGCGGCGTTGATCACCACCAGAACATTGAAAGCGACGTCATAGAAAGCGACGTCATATTTTGCCTGAGCAATTCGATTTGGGGATAAACCAAGCCGAAGCTGGCGCGTTGATTCTTGGTCCGGCGATAATGGTCGTGCAATGCGGAAGGGCCATCCAACGACAGCCCGATAAGAAATTTATATAGGCGCAAAAATTCCGCCCAGGCTTCGTTGAGCAGAATCCCGTTGGTTTGCAGCGCATTGCCAACAATTTGGCCGGGACGGGCGTATTGCATTTCCAATTCCACCACCTGCATGAAGAAATCGAGTCCGGCGAGAGTAGGCTCGCCGCCTTGCCAGGCCAGGCTCACCGGTCCGGCCGTGTGCTGCATCACCTGTGAGATAAGCGTCTCGAGAACCTTTTGGCTCATACGATGCGTTTTCGTCTGGGGATATAAAGCCGCCTTTTCGAGATAAAAACAATAGTCGCAGCGCAAGTTGCAATCGGCGGAGACCGGCCTGATTAACAAAGAGCTTTTCAGTGGCGCGCTTTCCATATTCATCCTTTCAAGTGTCATGCTTCGTCCTGTGCAACCAAGATAAGAATCCCCCCACAAATTTGCAAATGATAATTTTTTTGTGCGCGCGGGAATATTTTTGTTTTGGGAAAGTAGAATAAGTAGCAACATCACGAGATGAAATAAGCAGCGCAGGTAATGTCAAAAGTTTTATGAAAACGAGAAGGGAGGGCGGACTTTCTTGTCCGCGATGCGCGTGTGGACTAGAAAGTCCACCCTCCCCCTCAACCAAGGAGATTAGAAAATGAAGAGATACGCATTCAGCAAAGTTGGCGTGGCATTGCTATTCAGCGTTTTGAGTGTCATGCCACCGCGCGGTGGATTTGCCGCTTCCACCCTTTCAAAATCAAGTCAAGCGCAGAAAAAATCCATTGCGCCGGCCGACAGCAAGTTGATCGCCGCCAACACCCAATTCGGCTTCAAGCTCTTCGATCAACTTGCCAAACAGGATGCTGGCAAGAATATTTTCGTTTCGCCATCCAGCGTGGCGTTTGCGCTGGCGATGATTTACAACGGCGCGAGCGGTGAAACGCAGCAGGCCATGGCGAAAGCGTTGGAAGTGAACGGCATGAGTCTGCAGGAGCTCAATCGCGCCAATGCGGCATTGCAAGCGATGCTGGCAAGCTCCGATCCAAAAGTGCAATTGAACGTTGCCAATTCGCTGTGGGCGAGAAAAGGCGTCACATTCAAGCCGGAATTTATCAAAAGAAATCAGGAATTCTTTGCCGCCGAAGTTTCGGATTTGGATTTCGCGCTGCCGAGTGCACCGACGACGCTCAACGATTGGGTGAGCCAAAAGACGAATGGCAAGATCGATAAGATTGTCGAAACCATTCCGAGCGACGCGATTCTGTATCTGATCAACGCCATTTATTTTAAAGGCAACTGGGCGCAGCAATTCGATAAAAGCAAAACCAAGACAGACCGATTTACGCTGTTGAATGGCGCGAAAAAGCAGCACCCGATGATGTCGCAGACCGGGCGATATCGCTACCTCGAGAACGATGAGTTTCAGGCCATCGGTTTACCTTATGGCGCCGGCAGCATGAGCATGTATGTTTTTCTGCCGGGCAAAAATTCCGACCTCAACAAGTTTATGGCGGATTTGAATGCCGCAAAATGGGAAAGCTGGATGTCGCAGCTCCGCTCGCAGGAAGGCAATATCACGCTACCGCGTTTTAAATTAGAATATGAAGTAGTGCTCAACAACGCGCTCAAGTCGCTCGGCATGGAATCAGCGTTTGATCCGCAGCGCGCGAATTTTAGAGAGATGTGCGCCGCTTCTCCGAGCGCGAATGTTTTTATCGGCGAGGTCAAGCACAAAACTTTCGTGGAAGTCAACGAGGAAGGCACCGAAGCCGCGGCGGTAACCTCCGGAGGAATGCGGGCGACGGCTTTTATTCCGCCGTTCAACATGGTGGTTGATCGGCCGTTTTTCTGCACCATTCGCGACAATCAAACCGGAACCGTTTTGTTTATGGGATTGGTTGTCGAACCGAAATAGCAGTGGCAGTGGCAGTGGCAGTAGTTTTTCGCTCTTTCCTGCCTCTGCTACTGCAACTGCTACTTTTCTAGAAATTTCGAAACGTTTGAACCAAAGAGGAAACTCCTATGAAACGCTCATTTTTTACTCTCGTAGTGCTTTTCGTCATCGCTATCCAAGCGCACGCGCAAGGCATTATCGTGCGCCCGGATTTTCAGCCCGCCGATCTCGAGTTGCGCCAGCATCGCGTCAACGCCGATATTCATGAGCAAGTCGCGGTGGTTACGGTCGAGCACGAATTTTATAACCCCAGCTCCACAACGGTCGAAGGTACGTTTCTTTTTCCGCTGCCGCCGAACGCCCAAGTGTCGCGCTTCTCGATGAATGTCGATGGCAAGGAAATGGTCGGCGAGCTGCTCAGCGCCGACGAGGCGCGGCGCATTTATGAAGACATCGTGCGCAAAAGTCTCGATCCGGCCTTGTTGGAGATGGCGGACTATCGCACGTTTCGCGCGCGCATTTTCCCGATTCCGCCGCGCGCCACCCGCCGGTTGACTTTGCGCTATGATGCGACACTGCCGATGGATGGCAAAACCGTCACGTTCCAATATCCGCTGCAAGGAACGCTTACATATCGCGGCGCCGGCGTGCCGATTCGTCCGCCGATGCCGATGCCGCCGCAAAGAGAAGAACGCCGGGAGCCGGATCGTGCCCGCTCACAACAGAGCACGATTCACATTCAAATCAACACCGCGACGGCAGTGAAAAATATTTATTCACCCTCGCATCGTGTTGAAGTGAAGCAGGAGAGCGACCGCCGTGCCACGGCCACTTTTGAAGCCAACGACGCCATCGACGGTCGCGACTTTTTGCTCTACTATTCGCTCGATCCGAATGAGATCGGCGCGACGCTGTTGACGCATCGTCCGTATTCCGACAAGGCCGGCTATTTCATGTTGCTGATCTCGCCGCAGGTGAATCCGGACGCGACGCAAGTGCAAGGCAAAGATTTGGTTTTTGTGCTCGACACCTCCGGCAGCATGGCCGGAGAGAAGATACAGCAGGCGAGGGCGGCGCTGCGCTATTGCTTGCAGCGGCTCGGCAATCGCGACCGCTTCGGACTCGTCACCTTCAGCTCTGAGGCGAAAAAGTTTCGCGAAGCGCTTGCCGGCCTTGAGGCACGCGGCGATGCGTTGTATCATGTCGATCGTCTCGAAGCCACCGGCGGCACCAATATCAACGAAGCGTTGCAGGCGGCAGCGGATTTGTTGCGCGGCAGCGGAAGCGGGCGCAGTATGATCATTTTTCTGACCGACGGCTTGCCTTCAACCGGCATTCAAAATGAAGGCGAGATTCGCCGCAACATGAAAAGCGCCAATCGCAATGGCATCCGGGTGTTCTCGTTCGGCGTTGGTTTCGACGTCAACACCAAGCTGCTCGACGGCTTGGCCAAAGAGAGCAATGCGTTTTCGGATTATATTTCGCCGCAGGAAAACATCGAAGAGCGCGTCTCGAATTTTTATGAAAAAGTGCGTTATCCGGTGATGAGCAATATCGAGTATTCCTTTCGCGGCGTTGAGGCACACGCGCATTCACCGAATCGCCTCCCCGATCTTTTCAAAGGCGGCCAAATCATTCTCGCCGGGCGCTATCGCGAGGCGGGCCGCGCCACGCTGGTTTTGCGCGGACAAGCCGGCAGCGGACGACAAGAATTTCAATACGATTTCACTTTTCCGCGCCAGGAACGCGAGCGTGATTTTGTCGCGCGCTTGTGGGCGACGCGCCGCGTCGGCGATTTGCTCGACGAAATTCGGCTGAACGGCGAAAACAGTGAATTGAAGAATGAGGTGATCGCTTTGGCGAAGGAATTTGGCTTGGTCACGCCGTACACCTCCTATCTCGTGCGGGAGGAAGAGGCGCTCACTTTGCGGGAATTACAGCAGCCGGTTCATCGTCTGATGATGGGGCGAAGTGGAGAAGCGGTCCAGGGAGCCGCCACGCCACCACCGGCGACACTCAGTGTCGATGCGATGAATCAGGCGTCCGGCGCCGGCGCGGTGCAGATGAGCAAATCCATCCAGGCGATGAAAAAGGCTGAAGTCGCGGCCGAAGCCGAATCTCGAAACGCCGGCCTGGTTGCCGTGCGTGGCGCCTCGCTGCGCCAACAACCCGATGGCACGTGGATGGACATCGAGTATAAAGCTGAAGCCGCGACGATCAAGCTGGCATTTGCTTCGGAAGCTTATTTCAATTTCCTGCGCGTTTTCCCGGAAGCGCGCGAGTTTTGCAAGCTCGGCGATAAGGTGATTTTCAAATTTCGCGGCAAATTCGTGCAGATCGGCGAAAATGGAGAAAAGCAGATGAGCGAAGCGAAATGGCGGGAGATATTCCGTTGAAAGTCATGTGAAATGACCGCTCAGGAATGTTGCGGTAAAACCCAAAGGCCGGTTAAGGATGACCGGCCTTTTTCATTTTAAACTCGTGGGATTTTGATCCCCCGCCTTGACATCCTGCCGTTGTTTTGGTATCTTGGAAAAAAGCATGAAGTGAAAATTTTGAGCGGAGGAAGGAAAAATGAACCGGCGTTTAGCGAAATATTGGACCGGCAAAACTGTGCTCATCACCGGCGCTTCATCGGGACTCGGCTATGCACTCGTTGAGGCGTTGGCGCCGTATGGCGTGCACTTCTGTTTGCTGAGTCGCCGAGTAGAGCCGATGCAGGAATTGGCCGCGAAGCTCCAAGCCAGCGGCAGCCAATTTTGGCTGCGCGCCTGCGACGTGCGGAAGCGAGCTGAAGTCGAAAGCGCTGTTGCCGATTTTGTGAAAACTGCCGGCCGCCTGGATGTCGCGTGGGTCAACAGCGGTATCGGAGGAGAAACTTCTTATCGCCGCTGGGATTGGGACAAGGTTGAAAACATTTTGCAAACCAATCTCAACGGCGCACTTTACACGGCACACACTTGTTTGCAACATATAGTGCCGCAGAATCAAGGCACGATAGTGGCGATTAGCTCGGTCTCGGCTATGCGCGGCTTGGCGGGCAGGCCAATTTACAGCATAACCAAAATCGGCTTGGCGTATTATATGGAAGCGATGGCCGCCGAGCTGCCGCAACTTCAATTTACCACGATTTATCCCGGGTTCGTTGATACGGCACTTAATCGTGGCAATCCGAGACGCTTGTGGCTGATGATGCCTCCTCAAGCGGCGCAACTCATGATCAAAGCCGTCGCCAAGCGCAAGCGCGAGTACATTTATCCGTTTCCGATGAAAGTGGTTTTTCATTTGGTGCGCGCCTTGCCGGCGGGGCTTTATCGTTGGCTGGGCGGCAAGATGATCGAGCTGAGCCGGCCGCGGTGAGGAAATTTTGCTTGCGCTTTTCCCGCCTCGGCGCTATATTGCTGTGGGTACAGTTCCAATCATTTTAGACGTCATTTCAAAGGTTGTGTTATGAGCGAAATCAAAAACCCCCAGCCAAGCAAGGTAGCAGAAGCCGTGGCAGCTTATGGCCGAGCGACGCCGGCGCATGGCGTGCCATCAGCAATAATGCCTTTCAAAATCGCCGGCGTCGAAGCGCCTGATGCGGTTTGGGAATTTGCCAAAAAGCACGATCTCTTCCCGTATTTGGAAATGGTGATCCAATGGGTGCATGAATTTTTTCCGACCGCTTGCAATTTTTCCTTGGAATATGTTATCGACCCGGAAGTTGAAGGTTATAGTTGGATAGAGCTTAGATTTTACGTTTCAGGTACAGTCGAGGAAGTTTTTCAGCAATACCGGCAATTAAATCAGAAAAGGACACAGCATATACCATTTGATAAGTCCGACATGATCGGTGTCATTTTCGGTTGGATGGAATAGCATGCTTTGTATAAACGCCGGCTTCTGGCAGATTATGATCTCAATTCACCTTTCTTTCGTGGCCAAGCCCTAGTTGCGCTTATCGTTGCCTCTGCCGACCAAATGATTGCTACTATTAAGCGCTGCCAACAATCACAAGATCTCCGCCTCCAAATCCGCAACGGCATCCGTGAATACGAGCACAAAATAAATCCCTGATCCTACCTACCGTAACCAGCGACAAGCAACCAGCAACTAGCGACCAGCATGCCCTTAATCTCCTTCGACCACGTTTATAAATCCTACGATGGGAAGGAATACGCGCTCCATGATATTCATCTCGCTTTTCCTGAAAATGTGACCACAGCCATCGTCGGCCCGAGCGGCAGCGGCAAATCGACGCTGCTGCAACTGATCAACGGATTGGAGCGGCCAAGTGATGGTCTAGTGTTTGTTTTTGGCAACGCGATTGACTATACCCAATTGCCCGCGCTGCGGCGGCGCCTCGGCTACGCGGTGCAGGGAACCGGGCTTTTTCCTCATCTTACCGTCACCGAAAACATCACGTTGCTCGCGGTTTTGGAAAAGTGGGAACCGCAACGGGTTTGGCAGCGCGCCGAGGAATTGATGCGGCTCACCGGCTTGCCGCTCGACTTTGCCAAACGCTATCCCTATCAACTCAGCGGCGGCCAGCAGCAGCGCGTCGGGCTTTGCCGCGCCATGATGCTCAATCCCAAAATCTTCCTGCTCGACGAAGCCTTCGGCGCGCTCGATCCGATTACCCGCAGCGAAATTCACCAAGAGTTTCTGCACTTGCAAAACGTCGAGCCGCGCACGATCGTGATGGTGACGCACGATCTGAAAGAAGCGCTGAAACTGGCGCAACAGATCGTCATTCTCAACAAAGGCCGCATCGAGCAAATCGGCAGCGGCGAGCAGCTTTTGCAAAATCCCGCAACGGAATTCGTTTCTAACTTTTTCAAATCGCAATTAGGTGCGTAAAAAACTTAATCTCGCAACGAAAAGGGAACCGCAACGAAAGGAAATTTTTTATATGAGTGCGTTACCCAATTCACCTCATCCGTATTTTATAATTGTGGAGCTGGTTGATAAAGCCCCACTTTTAAAGGCTTTTTTCGTTGCAAGTTATTTAATCCAGTGGTCAAATGCGAAGCTTCAAGATTTTGATAACAGCAGCTTTTTTCTGTTGCGTCTGCCCCTCAAATTTGGTTGCCCAAAAGATTGTCGTCGGCTCCAAATTCGATGCTGAAGGCCGCATACTTGGCGAAATCATCGCGCAGCTTCTCGAGAGCCGCGGCTTTCAAGTCGAGCGCCGGCTGGCGCTCGGCGCGACGTTGATTTGCTTTCAAGCGCTGGCGAATGGCGATATCGATGTCTATCCGGAATATTCCGGCACCATCGAGCAGGCGATTTTGAAGCTTCCACGGCGCGCCACCATTCACGAGCTGCGGCAACAACTGCAACAGCAGCATCACCTCGAATTGTTGGCGCCGTTTGGCTTCAACAATACGTACGCCATCGTGGTGCGCCGCGCCGATGCCGCGCGCCTCGGCCTGAAATCCATCGGCGATCTTAAAAAATTCCCAAATTTGCGTTACGGCTTCAGCAACGAATTTCTCAAACGGCCCGATGGTTGGCCGGGGCTTGCTGCGCTTTACGGCCTGACCGCTATTCCGAGCGGCATCGAACACGGGTTGATCTACAAAGCGATTGCGGAAAATAGCCTCGATGTGATCGACGTTTATTCCACCGACGCAAATATTCAGCGCTACGATCTCGTTATTCTCAACGACGACAAACACTTTTTTCCCGACTATCTGGCGGCGCCGCTTGTCCGCGAGCAGATGAATGTCCGCGCCAAGCAAGCGCTCGAAGAGCTTGCCGGCGCGATTTCGGAAACCGATATGATTGCGCTGAATGCCGCGGCCACCATCGACAGGAAGGATTTTGCAGAAATCGCGCGCTCCTTTTTAGAGCAACGCAAACTGACGGCGTTGGGAAATAATGCGCAAACCTCGCAAGGCCGTTGGACCATTTTGTTCCGGCGCACGCTCACGCATCTGAAGTTGACGGCGCTGGCGCTGATTTTTGCCATGGCCGTCGCCATTCCGGGCGGCGTGCTCGTCTATCGCTTGCCTGCGATTTCACGGCCGCTTTTATATCTGACCGGCTTGCTGCAGACGATTCCTTCGATTGCCCTGCTGGCTTTCATGATTCCGTTGTTTGGAATTGGCGTCGTGCCGGCCATCGTGGCGCTGTTTCTCTATGCGCTGCTGCCGATCTTGCGCAACACCGCGACCGCCTTGTTTTCGGTCGATCCGCTGCTCAAAAAAGTTTCCGTCGGCATGGGCTTGACGACCTGGCAGCGCTTGCGCCATATCGAGCTGCCCCTCGCCGCGCCGACGGTTTTTGCCGGCATCAAAACCGCCGCCGTGATCAACATCGGCACCGCCACTCTCGCCGCGTTCATCGGCGGGGGCGGACTCGGCGAGCCGATTGTCACCGGACTGGCGTTGAATGATACCAAGCTCATTCTCGAAGGCGCTATTCCTGCCGCTTTGCTGGCCGTTCTCGTCGAGTTCGGCTTCGAAAGATTGGAGAAGATTTTGATCCCCAAGCATCTGCTGCAACGGATGGCTGAATGAAACCAAAACCAATGCCCTCGCCCGGTTTTTTTCTTGACTAATTTTGGGCATTTGCTTATTATCATTTATGAGCGGTTATGTGGTTATTGGTCGAAACAAAAATAGCTTTAAAATCGTGCAGTTAAAAAAACACAATGTGTGCTTCTGGCTCGACTTATGATGGAAGAAAAAAAAGCTGTTACAGCCGCCGATGCCGGTTTTAGCGGGGACGACCAGATAAAAATCGCCTTGCAAACCATGGTGGAAAAGGGTGGTAAAGCCTCGATGGAAGAAATTTATCAAAACATCGAGGCGCGAATGAATGGCTACGTTCTTTCGCAGCAAGGCAAAGCCAGCTTAAGGGCTTTCATCAACAAAACGGCTGTAGAAAAAAATTACGTCTATCCTTACGATGAGAAACATCCTGGATGGCGAATAACACCGGAAGGCAGACGTTACGTAGACGAGAGCCGGGATAGTGAAGATGTGGAACAGGAAGAGACGCTGAGTGATGATTTAAACGAGCTCATAATCGATGAGCCTTATGATCCTTCGCAAATAAACGTAAAGCCCACCTCGTTCACCGTTTTTCAGGTCATGAAAAAAATTAAAGACGGTGAGATTGATTTACAGCCCGACTTTCAAAGACATATCGTTTGGGACGAAACACGCCAGAGTCGATTAATTGAATCCATCCTGATTCGCATCCCTTTGCCGGCTTTTTATCTTGATGCCGTCAATGATGACAAATGGTTGGTTGTGGATGGTCTGCAGCGGCTTTCTACGCTGGATCGGTTTTACAACAAAAACGAATTGCGCCTCAAAAACTTGGAGTTTCTTCGAGAACTGGAAGGAAAAACATTTTCGGAGCTGCCACGCAGATTTCAGCGCCAAATCGAAGACCATACCAATTTGATTCTTTACATTATTCAACCGGATACGCCCGGGCGGGTTAAGTTTACCATCTTCTATCGTATCAATACCGGCGGGTTATTTCTCACCGCCCAGGAAATCCGTCATGCTTTATTTCAAGGTGCGTCCACCAGGCTTCTGAAAGAGTTGGCAGAATCACCGGAATTTAAAAGTGCTACTACAAACTCCATTAATACAAAACGCATGGACGATCGCGAGTGTGTTCTGCGGTTCCTGGCTTTTCATCTCACCCCTTATACTCAGTATAAAAAGCCCGATCTTGACGGTTTTCTCAGTGACGCCATGCAGTTTATCAACGAGTTGAACCCACAACGACTTTCAGAATTAAAGGACATATTTTTGGAAACCATGCGGAAAGCGCGGGCGGTTTTCGGCTCTTATGCTTTTCGCAAGATGTACGACATTCATGGAAAAGGTCGCCCATTAATAAATCCTTGTTTGAAGTCTGGTCCGTAGCTTTGGCAAAATATAATTTGGAAGCATTGGTTAAGCATAAAGACGAGATCATTTCCGAGTTTGTTAAAGCGATGAATACGGACAGCCATTTTGGCAAAGTGATCTCACAAGCCACCGGCGGTGTAAGCAGCGTGGAGAAGCGTTTCCGCACGATTGAAGAGTTGCTAAAAAGGACGATAAAATGATCTCTCGTCTTAGAATTCAGAGGTTCAAGTGTTTTGAAGATCAAGAAGTCGCGTTTGGAAAGTTGACGCTTCTGGTGGGTGGCAATGCCACCGGCAAGTCAACTGTTATTCAAGCTTTGCTTTTGCTGCGGCAGTCACAGCAGGCCGAGGCTTGGGGTGCCAGAGAGTTGATACTCAATGGCCCGCTCACGAGCGTTGGAACGGCAAAGGAAGCCCTTTACAGTAAAAGTCAAGAAGATTCGATCGTTTTCTCTTTAGCAGGACAGCAAGAAACGGCTCCGATTACCTTTGAATTTATTTATCCACGCGGTAAGCCTGATGCGCATACTTTGGTTGGGAATAAGGATTTTCTTTACCCCAAAGTGAATCTTTTTGTCGGAGACGTAACTTATCTAAATGCGGAGCGTCTTGGGCCGAGGTTGCTTTATCCAATGGCAGATGCCAGACGTGAAAAAATGAATGTGGGTATTCAAGGAGAGTATACTGCCCATTGTTTAGCTGAATTTGGAAAAGAAACCATCAGCAACCTGAATTTGGCCTACCCCGGTGCCGACACTTTATCATTGCTTGAGAATCAAACAGAACTATGGATGAGACGGATCGTACCTGAAATAGAAATTAAGATTGAGCGAATTACTCAGGTTGACAGAGTTCGGTTAGGGCTAAAAAATCAAGGCGTATCTACGGATTATTTGCGTCCAACCAACATGGGCTTTGGAGTCAGTTACACCCTGCCTATTATTGTTGCCGCCCTCATGTCGAAACCGGATTCCATGTTGATTGTCGAAAACCCCGAAGCGCACTTGCACCCGGCGGCGCAATCTGAGATGGGGCAGTTCTTGGCACGAACTGCCGCAACCGGCGTGCAGGTGATTGTTGAGACCTACAGTGACCATATCTTAAACGGCATGCGACTCGCCGTTAAGCGTAAGCTCCTTCAAGCCGATGACGTTTCCATTCAGTTTTTTATACGGGGTGAAAAGGAGGCCGCAAATCAGGTTCTTGCTCCCAAAGTCGATGCGGATGGTCGAATCGACCTCTGGCCCGAGGGGTTTTTTGACCAAATTGAAAAAGACTTGCTGGAGCTGGTCTAAATGCGCGTCTTCATTAACGAGCTTTCCTTCTATCGGACAAGCAAAGACGATTCACGAGGCGTCAATTTTAATGCGAACGATAATGGATGTGATTAGGGAATTGGAACCAATTCGAGGCGCCGACCCAATACTTACTCATAGCAGCTTTTTTAGCCGCCAGTTGTCATCAAACTACACTGTGCATGAATGGGCAAGAGCAAAGTCAGCACCTGATAGAGATATTCGCCTCGTTTTCATCAAGCTTGCAACACAAGGTCCTTTTATAGATAAAATCTTGAATGAGGAGCTTGGTTATATCGAATGTTTCTTTAACCAGCAAGACGTCTCTATAAGCTCTATTGCAGGCGCTGCTCACTTCTCTGGCGTTTTAGCCAGCTTGAAAGATGCCCCGGAGTTTTTGGCTGAACGTATTCAGGTCAAGTTTAGTTTGGATGGAGAAACTTATCAAGATATAGAAATCACAAACCTAACCGACGCTGGCCAAGCCAGAAAGTTGCGCCGCCGGTATGTCGCAAGCCCGAAGCACACTATCGGTGGGTGGGGAACGCTTATGGATCTTGCAGATGAAGTGGCGCAACTGGTACTCAATAAGGGCATTTTGAGTGGCAAGCAAATATATGGTTACCATAACGGAAAGTTCTACCAATTTCAACCGGATAATGCAGGTGGTTATCACGGATATCCCGTTTCTAGCAATGACATTCCCGCTGATGTTCTCAGACAGCTTCGTGAGTTGGAAGCTTGTTGAGGTCCCACACCTTATAGGTTTATAAACAAGCTTGCCAGAATTGGCAGGAGATAAAATTATGCCATCACCTTACGGCAACGGCGTTGAAAGTGCTGTCGCCATGTTTCCATCACCGCTGCAACTGCCAACGATTATGCCGGCTCGCGTTCCGCACGTGACCATCGAAATCCGTGATGTTGCGAACCGCGAGCTGGTCACGGCTATCGAAGTGCTCTCGCCGACCAACAAACGTGGCGAAGGGTATCGGGAATATCTCGACAGGCGGCGAGTCCTGTGCAGCATGGCGCACCTGATGGAGATAGACTTGCTTCGCACCGGGCGGCGAGTGCCGATGCAAAAGCCTTTGCCACCAGCGCCATATTTTGTTTTTCTCAGTCGCGCCGCAAGGCGGCCCATGACTGAAATCTGGCCGATTCAGCTTGATATGCGTCTGCCGATCATTCCTGTCCCGTTATTGGCTGGCGATCCCGATGTCGCGTTGGATTTGCAATTGGCGTTGAACACGGTGTATGACGCGTTGAATTACGATTTGTCGGTGGACTATACGCGAGCACCGGAAGTGCCGCTCGAGGGAGACGCTGCGGTGTGGGCGGATGAGCGCTTGCGAGCTGCGGGGGTTTTGAAAGTATGATTGTTTCTTTCGGAGATAGTGCCACCGAAGATCTTTATCACGGTAGACGGAGCAGCAAGGTTCGTCGATTTCCCGCAAACATCCTTCGTGTGGCTTTACGGAAGTTAGACGTGTTGAATACGGCGCACCGACTTGATGATTTACGGTCACCACCTGGAAATCGCCTCGAAGCATTGAAAGGAGATCTTCAAGGCTTTCACAGTATTCGCATTAACGATCAATGGCGGATCATTTTCCGTTGGTTTAATGGCATGGCGTTCGATGTATCTTTGACAGACTATCACTGATCTTTAGCATGGAGATAAGTTATGATCCCGGAAAATCGCATTCCAACCCATCCCGGTGAGGTTCTTCTTGAAGAGTTCTTGATACCTTTGGGCGTAACACAGAATGCGTTTGCCAAACATATTGGTATGTCGGCACAACATATTAATGAAATTGTCCGAAAAAAGCGGGGAATAACGTCGCGAACGGCATGGCTGTTTTCCCAAGCTTTTGGCACCACGCCCGAGTTCTGGATCAATCTTCAAGGTTGTTATGATTTGGCCAGACGGCAACCTAAAAGAAAGATTGAAAGATTGCAAAAAGCGGCTTAAAAGGTTTTGCATAATTTCACGAGGGAAGAAAAATGCCGAATTCCAATCAAGCTTATCAACTCCTCGCTAACCAACTCATTGAGTGCGGCCTCGATGTCGAGTCAGTCAAAGCGAAGCTCAAGCAACAGCACATCGAAACCCCTTCATGGGGTTATGGCAACAGCGGCACACGCTTTCGTGTTTTCCCATGGCTGGGCGCGGCGCGCACGACTAAAGAGAAACTCGCTGATGCGGCGATGGTACATAATCTCACCGGCATTGCACCATCGGTGGCGCTGCACATTCCGTGGGACAAAGTTGATGATTGGGATGATCTCAAGTCTTATGCCGATTCACTCGGCATCAAAATCGGTGCGATCAACCCCAATGTCTTTCAGGATGAAATCTACAAATTCGGCTCGATCTGCCATGGCGATCTGGCGGTGCGCAAACGCGCCGTTGCCCATATACTCGAGTGCATCGACATCATGAAAATCACTGGCTCCCGTGATCTCTCCTTGTGGTTTGCGGACGGCACCAACTACGCGGGGCAAGACAACATTCGCAGCCGCAAGCATCGCATGCAGGATTCGCTTGCCGAAGTTTACAAGGCCTTGCCACCGAACACACGCATGCTGATCGAGTACAAATTTTTCGAGCCGGCATTTTATCACACCGATCTGGCGGATTGGGGCATCGCGTATGCAACGGCGTTGAAGCTCGGGCCGCAAGCGCAAGTGCTCGTCGATACCGGCCATCATGCGCAAGGTACCAATATCGAGCACATCGTCGCGTTTCTGCTCGACGAAGGCCGGCTCGGTGGTTTCCATTTTAACAATCGCAAATATGCGGATGACGATCTTATCGTTGGTTCGGTCAATCCGTTTGAGCTTTTTCTCATCTTCAACGAGTTGGTTGCAGCAGAAGCTGCGAATGAAAATGTGCCTACGACTTGTGCGAAAAACGTCGCATACATGATCGACCAATCCCACAACATCGAGCCGAAGATCGAAGCGATGGTGCAATCCGTCATCAACTGCCAGGTCGCGTTAGCGAAGGCGCTGCTCGTCAATCGCCAAAAGCTGGCGAAGCGGCAAGCCGCCGGCGACGTTCTCGGCGCGCATCGCGAGTTAACCACGGCTTACGAAACCGATGTGCGGCCATTGCTGGCGCAAGTTCGAGAAGAAATGGGCCTGCACCCCGATCCGATTGCGGCGTTGAAGGCGAGCCGGTATGAAGAGAAAATCGCCGCCGAACGTGGAGCAGCGTCGGAGGCGGGAGGAGGATATCCGGGGGCGTGAGATTTCGAGTTTTTTGTCTAAATAATGACAAAAACGTTCAGTCGTTCATAAGGAAATCTGCAAGGCGAGATAAACCGGAGGTGAGTTTTTTTCTAATGAAGGGATGATTCCAAGACGCGTGGCTTTTGGCTCGACGCAGAGGATTAGCGCGTCCAATGCCGCTGCGCCCCAGACGACGCCGAGCGCCAGCGCCAGGTTGTTGCGCAGCAGGTGATAACGATTGAGTGTATCGTAGCGCGATTTAATATCTGCTTCTTCCTCCGCCTGCAAATATTTGTTCTCGGCGCGTTCGCGCAGAATGTGGCTGGCAAGCGTGGCCCCGGCCAGCGCGGCTGCAGAAATCGTGAAAAGCCGGCCTTTCGTTTTTTGCCCTTTGAAACGCTGGCCCCAACCCGGCAAAAGCAGCGAGCGCCACGCGGCCTCGAGACGAGGATCGGGCACCACGATATAGCGCACCGCCGGCGCGTTGGCACTGTCGAGGGTGACGATCTGCGGGCGAAGCGCTTCGAGACGCTCCCGAATTTGCGGCGAAAAAAAGATCGGATCGAGCTGGAGGCCTGGATCGAGCTGAAGCGCCAACATCAGGTGTTCTTCTCCGCGCGCGCTGCTGCCCTGCTCAAAAAAGATCAGCGCGCGGAACGCATGAATTTCCGCCAACTGCGCCGGCGCGTGCTCGCGAAAGTGCGTGATAGCGCTGTCCGCAAGATCGGCAGCGATTTGATACTCCGCCTGCTGCAGCGCGCGTTTGATTTCCGCCGCGCGATCCGTCGCGCCGGTTTGGGCGTATGATAAAGGCGAAATGATAATAATCCAGATAAATCCGCATAGCTTGCAAACGCGCAGCATGAACAAGACTTGTGATATTGCACTCACAGTCCCGATCTTTCTTCGATGATCAAACTTAAGCAGCATCGGGCCAGTTATCTCGCCTTTTTCCCATTGCCGAGCGCTGCGTCAAAAGCGGCTTTGACCTGCTTGGGAGTTTTGGCCTGCAGCACGGTGCGATAGATGGCTTTGAGCACCGTAACACTGTCGACCGTTTCCAATTGATCCAACCAGCTTTTCTCGACTCGGCCTAATTTGGCCAATAGCAAGTCCATGAGATTCTCACGCAGGGTTTGCAGGCTGCCTAAATCCCGGCCCCTTTCAATCCCTTTTTCAACCCCTTCTTCAACGCCCTCTTCGCGGCCTTGGCGATAGCCGATTGCGATCAAATCTTTGCCAGCTTGGGTATCTTCCATTTTAATATCTCCAAGAATTTTATTCACTTCTTCGAGAGGCAAGTCTCTGAGTCGATGCATGATAAAACCACCCAACCATGCTATCAAATCACGAGCCTGTTGTTCTGATAAATCGGCCGCCCTCTTGATGCGCTCCGCCCATTGGGGTGCTTTGGTTTTAATCTGCTCAGGCGTAACCTTGCAAAGCGGATAAAGCGGCACCAGCCGCACATCGTCGAGGCTTTCCAGTTCGGAAACATTCTTCTGATCAAAGATAAAAACTGTTGGCTGAAATGCAAGATCGGAGCTGCCGTCAAAATGGTGCGCTAACTTGGTGGCCGCAAGATAATTAGACATCTCAAGGAAAATCAGAATGACGCGTATCCGACCGGTGAACCGTTTCTGGATACAATACATCGCCTTGCCCCTGATCGCGCGGTGATACAAAAAGGGGTCATCATAGCCTTGAACTTCCAGCAGAATTGCTTCGTCGCCGCTCATTTTTTCAAAGATGATGTCGCGCCGGTCTTCGATTTCTTTGAGCGTTAAACTATCCGCTTTGTACTCGTGGCCGTCCGGAATTTCAAAGAGTTTCAGAACCGCCGCCGGATGAGCAGTTGATAGTTTATGAACAAGTTTATCCGTTGCCAAGAGTTCCTCCCTGGATACGAATCCACAGCTAGTCAAATCGATCTATGGAAGTTTACAAAAATTTAAGCATAAAATCAAGTATTGAACGCGATCATACCACCATCAATTATTTTCTCGTTGAAACATATTCACCTCCAACCGTCGCATCTCGCCCGCCCGCAAGAAAAGTGCTTCCGTTTTTTCCCCAAGCCCCGGATTTTTGAATCTGAAATGATACTCTCCCGGCAAGAGCACGAGAGTGGGATTTTTGGCGGAAGTTTCCTGCAGCTCGCCGTTGAGATAAAATTCCGCCCACGGATTGATCCTGATTTCAATCTGCGCCACGCGCTCCCAAAGCGAAAAGACGAGGGTATCGGCGGTGGCGGAATCGATTTTGACCGTGTAGGAAAGGGTGGGAAAATTCGGCTTTTTGAACACGAACGTATGGTTTTGGCCGGCAAGCAAAGACGACGTGGCGCGCGGCGCTTGCCCAATCGAATCGCCATTCACAAAGAAATAAGCCCACGGCACGCTGCGCACGACGATGGCGCGTTGTGGCGGAGCTTTCGTTTCCGTGGCAACATCGAGATCAAGCTTGGGCGCCGTTTTCACCTCTTCACCTTTGGCTTCCGGCGGTCTCGGCAGAGAGTTGCCGGCGGCAGAAATTTTTTCAACCCGGCGCTGCAGGGAATCTGCGCGCAACACGGTTTCCGGCTCCATGGCCGATTGCTCGTTTCTTGGCGCTGGGGTTGGCTTCATAAATTGCAAATAAAAAACACCCATCGCGAAAACCGCGAGCGCGATCACGGCGGCAATTCGCCAGGAAATGTTGGCCCGGCGCTTTGCCGGCTTGACGAGCGGTGTCGCGGGAGGGGCAACGATAACGCTCTGATAGTTCTGGGTATCGTCGAGAAAGCGCCGCAAGGTTTGTGCGCTCTCCGGAATCCGAAACCGTTCCATAAGCCGGCTTAAAACGGCTTCGGCGCTTTCCGGACGTTCTGCCTGAGATTTTGCCAGCAACCGGTTGATGATCTGCTCGATTTCCGCCGGAATCTTGCTGTTGAGCTTTGACGGCGCAAGATGCGGCAGACGAATGACGGCGTTCATCTCGCCCGATGTTGTCGGAGCTGCAAAAGGCCTGGCGCCGGTAAACATCTCGTAAAGAATAACGCCGGTGGCAAACAGATCGGAACGCGGCGTAAGCGGCTCGCCCAAGATCGCTTCCGGAGAAAAATAACCCGGCGAGCCTGAGAGCAAGTTGCAAGTCGCAAGTTGCAAGTCATCATTTGCAAACTTGTTACTTGCCACTTGCGTACTTGCCACTTGCCGCTTATCGCTTGCTATGGCAAGATCAAAATCGCAAATCTTCACTGCGCCGTCGTGGCCGATCATGATATTTTCCGGCTTCAAATCGCGGTGAATAATCTCGTGCCGGTGAATTTCGGCCAGGCCGGCGAGCAAGGAAAGCGTGATGCATATCGCGACATCGTTGGGCAGCGGGCTGCGTTGCAGCAGGAGCGAGCGCAGATTTTGTCCTTCGATAAATTCCAGCGCGAGATAGGGACGGCTTTCGGCCACGCCGAATTTGACGAGTTTGACGACGTTCGGATGATCCAGGCTCGCGTATATCTTCGCCTCCTGTTGAAAGCAGGCTAAAGCTGCTTCGTCCGGAACGCTTGCTGGTGAAAAAATTTTTACCAGCACGATCCGGCCGCTCTCCGTATCCAACCCCCGATACGTCACGCGGTTCTGACGGCGCTTGATCTCGGCAAAAAGTTGTATGGGGCCGATCCGGTTCATGAAAAGTCGGAGTAATGGATTTCTGGAGTAATGGATTGTTGGATTACTGGATCGCTGGAGTGTTGGGATACACATCACTCCATTACTCCAGCTATCCATCCATCCAGCTATCCAACACTCCATTCTTCGTCATTCCCGCCATTCTTTCAGGCGATAGTGCAGCCACCGCCGCGAGACGCCGAGCGCTTTGGCCGCTTCGGTGACGTTGCCGTTGTGTTCGGCGAGGGCGCGTTCGGCGATGCGGCGCTCGTGATCCTGCAGCGTCATGATTTCCTTGGCCGGGGTTGGCGGCTCGAGCCGAAGATCTTGCGGTGTGATAAATTCCGCTTTGGCGAGCAGCACAGCGCGCTCGACCGCATTTTCCAATTCGCGCACGTTGCCCGGCCAATCGTGTTGCAGCATCCCTTCGACAGCCTCTTGCGTGAAACCTTGAATTTGGCGGCCGGCACGCGCCGCGGTTTTATCGAGAAAATGCTGCGCCAGCAAAATGATGTCATTGCTGCGGTACCGCAAGGCCGGCATTTGAATCATAATCACATTCAAGCGGTAAAACAAATCTTCACGAAAGCGACCGGCCTTCACCTCGGCGGGCAAATCTTTGTTGCTGGCGGCAACGATGCGCACGTCGATCTTGCGCACCTTGTTTTCGCCGATGCGCCGCACCTCGCGCTCCTGCAAAACCCGCAGCAATTGCGTTTGCAGCTTAGGGCTGATGTCGCCGATCTCGTCGAGAAAGAATGTGCCGCCGTCGGCTTCCTCGAACAACCCTTTCTTGTCGTGCGTCGCGCCGGTGAACGCGCCCTGCTTGTGGCCGAACAACTCGCTTTCGAGCAGGCTCTCCGGCAGCGCGCCGCAGAAGAGCGCGATAAAAGGCTTGTCTTTATATTTGCCGTTGTCGTGCAACGCGCGCGCAATCAATTCTTTGCCGGTGCCGCTCTCGCCCAAAATCAGCACCGTCGCCGGCGTGTCCATCACGCTTTTGACGACGTCCAGAACTTGCTGCATCGGCCGGCTTTGGCCAATGATGCCGGCAAGTTCCTTCTTATCGGCGAGCACCAGGCGCAGGCGGCGATTCTCGCTGCGCAAGCGGTCGTACATCTGCGCATTTTCGATGGCGATCGCCGCTTGGTTCGCCAGGGCATTCAGAAACGGCTCCATCTCCGGCCGGAATTTGCCGCGCGTCTCGGTGCTGTCGATATAAATCGCGCCGATTTGCTGCGCTTTGATGCGCAAAGGCAAACAGGCGGCGGCAATGATTTTTTGTTCCGCAACACTCTGTGCGGAACTGAAACGCGCGTCTTCGGGCACGTCGTACGAAATGACCGTGCTGCCGCTTTGCAACGCCGCGTTCACCACGCTGCGCGAAAAACGGTCGATGTTGGCGAGCGCGCTCGACTCAAGGTTGTGCGCCACGCGCACGGAAAGCTCAGCCGGATTGCCGGGATCGGAAATCAAGATGAAACCCCGTTGCGCGTTTACGGTTTTCAGCGCAATGTCCAAAACTTTCGGCAGCAGCTCGTCGAGATCATAAATCGTATTGATCGTCTCGCTGATCGCCGACAGCGCAACCAAAGGATCATCCGTGTGGTAATTTTCAATTGACATATCCGATATTTGCAGGGAGTTGGATTGCTGGATCGTTGGATTGATGGATTATTGGATCACTGGAATATTGCAGCACAACAGTAATCCAACAATCCAGCAATCCATTACTCCAGTAATCCATCACTCCATCGTTTTTCCTCAAGGACGTTGCACGCGAAAGGCCGCTTCTTTGGAGCGGCTCCAGTTGCCAAACTCGTCCACGATTTTAACCGTCCAAAAATATTGCCCGGATGGCGGCAGCAGGCCGCCGGGGTAAACCGCGTTATTGTTGCCGGCAGTGATACGGCGAATGGCCGCAAAAAAACTCGGAAACCCGGCATTGATTCTGAAAATTTCCACCTCGTGCGTATGTGGATAAGCAACCGGATTGTTTCGCCAAATAAAGCGCAACGGGGTTCTCGTGACGAGGCTATCGGCAACCGGCGCTATCGTCTCTGGCGCCTCTTGAATCACGCGGGCAATAAAAAATGGGCCGGCCGTGGTTTGCTGCCGGAGAAAATCTTCCGCGCTAATGTGCAAGGCATGCCCTGCCCAGGCCGGCAAAGGCACGTTCGGAAGCTCATCCGCTCTAAAGCGCCGCTGCCAAACGCCGGTTCGGCCAACCGGCGCGAGCGTGTCGGAGAAAGCGAAATCACTGGCCATGAGGGTCAAGCGCCTCACGTCGTTGGCGCCGTCCGGATCGCTGGCAGTCGCGGCGATATCGAGAAAGAAGGTGGTGGAATCCGGCTGCAAAGCCACCCGCGCGGTGACGATCGCAACGGAATCCACTTTGGGCAAGCCGTTGAGACGAATCGTCGCCATTACGCTCTGCCGTTGCGGCACCGATACCGCCAACGTTTCCGCCGCATAACCCGGATGCCTCGCCGCAATTTCATAATCGCGCGGCGGCAAATCGCGAAACGAAAATTCGCCTTTTTCGTCGGTAAACGCCAGCAACGGCTGCGGCGAAAGGCGCACCTCGACATTAGCTAACGGACGGAAAGGCTGGTAATAGCCGGTGACGGTTCCGTTGATGGCGCCGTTCGCCGAAAAAGCCGGTGATTTCGGATCGAGCGGATTGCTGTGCTCAGCCGGCGAGGTGCAAGAGTAAAGTAACATCGCCCATACGCCGATCGAGCTTAAGCGCCAAGCGTTGCGATTTCGGCCCGGCACAATGAAACAAAGCCGGCGGTCGGCAAATAATCGTGTAAAGTCTGCTGGATTCAAAATGTAACTGTAAAATATCTGAATTGAATGCTCACAAGGCGTCGTTTGATCCTGGTCATGCGTTGGCTTTGACGGAGGCGTTGTCTCTTCGCAACCAGCAACCAGATCAAATATAACACAAAAAAACTTTGTTGCACAAGATTTTTCTCTTTTCCCCCTTGTTTTCATAAACATTTCTGATTATTTTAAAAGCATAGTGCAGAGGGCAAGCTTAGCGCCAAGCCCTCTGCTCTATGCCCTATGCATACGGAGAACATCGCCATGCAAAAGCTTCCCGTGGGATTGTCCGATTTTAAGCAGGTGATCGAAAAAAATTATTACTACGTGGACAAATCCCTGCTGATCAAAGAGTTGATGGAACAGGGCGCGGTGGCCATGCTCATCCCCCGGCCGCGGCGCTTTGGCAAGACGCTCAATCTGTCCATGTTGCGCTGCTTTTTTGAGAAGACGGAATCCGACACCAGCCATTTGTTCCGCCACTTGAAAATCTGGCAAACCGGAGAAGAATATACCAGCCGACAAGGAAAATATCCGGTCATCTATTTGACGTTCAAAGACATCAAAGAGCCAAATTGGGCAAGTGCGCTGGAGAAAATCAAACGGCTTGTTCAAGAAGAATTTTTGCGCCATAAATATTTACGGAATGAGAAAGCACTGGAAACTGAAGAGCAAGAATACTTTGACGGAATTGCCAACTTAACGGCCAGTCAAAACACCTACGAAGACAGCCTGAAAAAACTCTGCAGTTATTTGGCTCGTTATCACCATCAACAAGTGATCCTGCTGATTGACGAATACGACACGCCCATTCAGGCCGGCTACGTCAATGGCTACTACGCCGAAGTTGTCGGTTTTATGCGCAACTTTCTCAGCGGCGGGCTGAAAGACAATCCCCACCTGGAAAAAGGCGTGCTCACCGGAATTCTGCGCGTTGCCAAAGAATCAATCTTTTCGGGGTTGAACAATCTGGGCGTTTTTACGCTTTTGCGCAGCGAATTTTCCACCGCCTTCGGATTGACGGAAGCGGAGGTCGAGCAGGCATTAAGAGATTTTCAGCTTGCTGATCAATATGAAAATATCAGAAACTGGTATAACGGTTATATTTTTGGCGATCAAATTACTTACAACCCCTGGTCGATCATTAATTATCTCAACAGCGCCGACAAGGAGTTCCGGCCTTATTGGGCAAACACTTCCGACAATGCTGTCATCGAGCAACTGTTGACGCGGGGTGGAACCGAGCTTAAATCGGAGCTGGAAAGTCTGATCCAAGGTGAGAAAATCGAAAAACCCATCGAGGAAAATATCATATTTCGGGATATTGAAAAAAAGGATAATCTGCTGTGGAGTTTTCTTCTCTTCGGTGGCTATCTGAAATATGTCGAGAAGCGAACACTCAATAAAAAAATGTTATTGGGTTTGCAAATTCCAAATCTCGAGGTCAGTTATATTTACGACCACCTGGTGGAAGGGTGGTTTGAAGCACGCCTGGAAAATGAAAAACTGGAAATGATGTTGAAGGCATTGATCGACGGTGATATGGAAACTTTCGAGGAGTTCTTTGCCGAATTGGTGGCCAACAGCTTTAGCTTCTGGGACGCCGGCGGCCGGAATGCCGAGAAAGTATACCAGGCGTTTGCCATCGGATTATTGGTGTGGCTTTCCGGACGATACGAGGTGAAAAGCAACCGCGAATCAGGATACGGCCGTTACGACGTGATGCTCATTCCTCGAGATCCGTGTGCGGCCGGCATCATCATTGAATTTAAAAAAGTGAACACCAAACGCAGCGAAACCAAAGACAGCGCCTTTGTCAAAGCCTTTCAGCAGATCGAAAACAAAGGGTACGCCGCCGAATTGCAGCAGCGCGGCATTCAACAGATTCGCAAGCTGGCCATCGTGTTCAAAGGCAAGCAAGTTTGGGTAAAAGAGCAGAGCGTTGAGGGTTGAGCGCACACGCACTTACCAATTCTTACAAAAGGGACTTCTCATGCTCCATCGTATCATTTCCATCATCATCATCACCATCTCACTCTATCTCCCCCTCTTCGCACCGCCGCTTTCCAAACCTCCTGCCGCCAACCTGCAAGCGCTCGCCAAAGAGTTTTTTGCGTGGCGCGCCTCAACACAGCCAGCCTCCTACGATGACGTCAATCGCGTCGAGCGTCCGGACGGCTGGACGCCGGATTTCTCGGCGAGCGCGCTGCGGCAACACGACGAGGTGCGGAAGAAATTCCACGACCGGCTCGATGCGCTCGATCACGGCGGGTGGACAGTGGCGGATAGCGTCGATTATCTCTTTTTGCGCGCAGCGATGGAAAGAGTGAATTACGAGCTGAACATCGTGCGCTCGGCGCGGCGCAATCCGGATTTTTACGTGCATCAAACGCTTGGCATTATTTACGAGCTGATCTTGCCGCCGCCGCCGTTCAGCGACGCGCGCGCGAAAAATATCGTGCTGCGTATGCAGTCTATTCCCAACACCGTGCAGTACGCGAAAGCGAATCTCACCGAAGGCGTGCGTTTCTTTGCCGATATTGCGCTTGCCAATCTCGCCGGCGTGCGCGAGAAACTGGATCGCGTCGTGCGCGGCCTGACACCGCTCTTTCCCAAAGCCCAACAGAAGCCGCTGTCCGAAGCCGCAAAAAGGGCAGCGGCAGCGTTGGAAGATTACGCGGCGTGGATCGAACAGCAAAAGCCGCACATGGGCGCAAACTTCGCGATTGGCGCGCAAAGTTACGATTGGTATTTGCGGAACATTGCGCTGATTCCCTTCACGCGCGAAGAGATGCTGCTGATGGCGCGGCAGGAATGGGATCGTGCGGTGGCGTTTCATCATTACGCGGGCTTGCGCAATGCTGAAATTCTCAAACCCGCTTTGTTCAAAAATTCTGCCGGGCAAATTGAAGCCTGCAAGCGCCAGGAGCAGGCGATTCGCGAGTTCATGATTAAAAAGGGCGTTCTCGACGTGCCGGAGTGGATGGGGCATTACGGCAATCTCAAGATGCCGGATTATATCGCGGCGTTGTCACACCTGGGCGTGGTGGATGATCTCACCGGTCCGTCGCGGCTCGGCGAAAACGGCGTGAGCTACATTCCGGAGCCGGCGCCAAATTTGTCATTCTTTCGGCTGGCGACGGCGCAGGATCCGCGGCCGATCATCGTCCACGAAGGTACGCCCGGGCATTATTTTCAGCTCAGTCTTTCCTGGGCGCATACGGATTTCATCCGCCGCCAATACATCGATTCCGGCCCGGTCGAGGGCTTGGGCTTTTACGCCGAGGAGATGATGCTTCAGCACGGTTTGTTCGATGATGCGCCGCACACGCACGAGATCATTTATCGTTTCATGCGCTTGCGCGCGTTGCGGGTGGAGGTTGATATCAAGCTGGCGACCGGAGAGTTTTCCATTCAGGATGCCGGACGCTATCTTGCGGAGACCGTGCCGATGGATCAAGCGACGGCGGAACAAGAAGCGGCTTTCTTTGCCTCGAACCCCGGGCAGGCGATCTCCTACCAGATCGGCAAGATTCAGATCGTGCGCTTTCTTTCCGAAGCCAAGATAAAATTGGGGCCGGCATTCAGTCTGCGCGCCTTTCACAACTTTCTCTGGCAAAACGGCAACGTGCCGGTCGCGCTGCAGGAGTGGGAGTATTTGGGGCAAAGCGAAGAGGTGAGGAAATTTTTTTGAAAGAAGCTGCGCCTGATGAAAAATGAATGAGAATGTTGCCCAGGAAATAAACATGGGTTGCCTCGCTTGCTGTTGGCGAAGCAACCCATGTTGATTTATGTGAATGAACAAGCCGTTGGAACGGCCGCCCGATTATTCACGACTGAGCGGCGCCGGCTCAGAGTTCTTCTTCGGGTTCCGGCTCATCAAACGGCATATCCAAGCCTGGCCCAAGTCCGAAACCGCCGCCGCGCATCATGCGAGGCCCGCCGCCCTGGAAATGGCGAAAGCCGCCGCGGCGTTCACGCATTAACGGGCGCAGCTCTTTCGCCTTCTTGCGCTGCTCGGGGGTCAATACCTTTTGAACGGCCAGGTGCGATTCAATACGATTGCGCATGAGGGTCTCGTGCAATTTGCTCAATTCAGAAATCTTCGCATTGATTTTGCTTTGATCCGGCGTGTCGGCGCCCATCAGCTCGTGCAGCTCGATGCGGGCGAGCTTTTGTTTGGCTTCGACGTCGATGTTTTTCTTGCGCGTGTCCAACATGACTTGCCGGATTTGCTCCTTCTGCTGGTCGGTGAGGCCAAGCTCTTCGAACATCGGCTGGCGGATCTGCCCGCCTTCGGCAAGTTGTCTCATGCCGCCGCGGGGTTGAGCCATTGCCAGGCTGCTCATCAGCATCATGGCCGCGCAGCCGGCGATTAACGACAAAGAAAAGCGTTTCATGGTCGATCTCCTTATCAATGGAAAGGTTGTTTGCGAATTTGGAGCGGCGCTGATTTTCGGCAGCGGCTCCGTTGTTGGCTTTTCATTTCATCAGACGAAGCCGTGAGAGAAAAGTTGGAAAAAATTTTTGGATATTTTAAATTCAAAATGAAAGACTTGACTTTGCCGCTGTAATTCGTTATTTTCCTGGAAACCCTTAAAGAAGCATTTTAATAAAGACGTGAGTAGAGGAAATAACCTTTGCCAGTGGAGATCAATCTAATGAATAGCCCGTTTTTATGTGCTGTCACCGCTATTGTAGATCCTGCCGCACGAGTTGTCGATATTACCCTCGAAGATGGGAAGGTCTATCGTTGCTCTTTATCCGATGCTTCTGAGAGATTGCGACTCGTGGATTCTTCATTATTGGCGGAGTGGGAATGGATCGGCCCCAAGGCTGGCATGCATTGGCCGGCAGTCGACGAAGATTTGTCTGTGGAATATCTTGTGACGAATGGCGCGCCTTGCAACCAGCCTGAGCTCACGGAACATGCTCTCTCAGAATCCGTTACGAATTAGTTACGCGCTGTTTGTGATGAGGGCAGTTTAATTTTAAGGTGGCCAAAACGCCACTTGTTCTCAAGCCATGAGCAAGTGGCGTTTCGATTTTATGTCGTGGTTCCTGCTGAATATAAATGGAAACTTTTTCCGCCAACCCCTCTGACACCGAATTGACGGCAGCGATCAAAGCTGCCGATCACACCGCGTTCAAAGTGCTCTACTATCGCTATTTTGAAGCGCTGTTCCGTTTCTTATGGCGGCAGACGAGCGACGAGGAGCTGGCGAAGGATTTATTGCAGGAAGTTTTCAGCCGCGTGTGGAAGAATCGCGAGAATCTCGATCCTCAGCAATCCATCAAGTCGTATCTTTATCGCATCGGCCACAATCTTGTCATCGATCACCGCCGGCAAAGCGCGCATAAACCGGAGCATCTCGAAAATAATCCCGCCAATGAACCGGCTTATTTTGTGGAAGAGAATTTCGATCTCCACGAAAAAGTTCAGACCGCCGTCAAGGCCCTGCCGGAGCCGGTTCGTCTTGTCTTCACGATGAACCGGTTCGATGGCATCAAATACGCGGAAATCGCGGCCATGCTGAATATCTCCGTCAAGACCGTCGAGGCGCGCATGAGCAAGGCATTGGCAATCTTGCGCGAGAAGCTGGCGCCGTTTTTAATGTGTTTGTTGTTTTTGCTGCGATTTAAAATTTTAAATTGAAAATTTTCAATTTGCAATGAATTGCATTGCGGTGAAAAAGAGACGTGATTCCCGATAGGGTTTTTGCAGAGCGCCTCGTATTAGATGATGGACAGCGCCATCAAACCGAATCGACAAGCCATGAATCCCAGGTCATGGCTTGCGGCGAAGTTTGAAGTGCGCTGCGGAAATCAAGTTCACGACATTCTGTAAAAACCAACTACCAGGAGGTATTTTCAATGAACAAGCGTCTTCTCGCCTCATCGCTGGCCTTGCTCGCCGGCGCAGGGATTTTTGTGGCGTGCGAGTCCATGAACGGACCACAAGCCGTCGATGAGTCACAGGCTGTTGAAGAGAGTTTTGATATTTCGGCGCTGGAGAGCGAGACCGGCATTCTCAGAACTGCCGGCGTCAATGCCGACAGCGCCAATGCGTTTTTTGTTTTGCGCTGGAGCCAGGGACATGGACGTTTCCAGGATGGCGACACGATAAAAGGCCACGCTTCGGCGGTCGCATACCAGGAACCCACGACGCTGCGCGATCGCAATGCTGCGGGTTTGGATATGGGGACCGTGTCGGTGTTGAACGGCCAGAATACTTATGAGCTTGCCAAGATTGTAAGTGCTGCGTTCGGCGTGCGCTACGGTGTATTCGGCGGTCCACGCGGTAACCATGGCGGCCGGCGTGGTGAGCGTGGCGGACTTAATGGCGACCCGATTGCTTTCGTCAATATTCCATTCGTGGCCGGCAGCACGTATCAATTTGTGGTCACGGGTTCGGAGAACATCGCCGCGATGACGCTGGACATTCAAGCGCCTTCGCAGTTGGTGCAAATCACCGGTCTGGCGGATAAGGACACGATTGACGCCACGCAAGATCTCACGATTACGTGGCAAGGTGATGCAGCCGCGAATAACGTGGTGCTGGTGCTCGCGCCGGCTTTTAAACGCGGACGTTTTGGCGGCGCGGGCCAGCCGGTTGAACCGATTTTCCAACGCGTGGATGCCGCGGCCGGCAGCTATACGATTGCGGCGCAAACGCTGCAAGACCTGTTGAGCGCGTCCAATGCGAATGCGATCAACTTGCACCTTACGCAGAATGTGGTGCGTGAAATCACCGACGCCAATCTCGGCAAAGTTTTGATCAGCGCCGGCAATGACGATCGCGTCGTGTTGGTCGTCAATTAAATCCCAACGCTGATTTGGCCAAGCACGGCAATCTCAAAGGATTTTCCCCAACGGATAGATTAAGACCAACGGATACTTTGATCAGTTGGCCTTAATCTGTCCGTTGGGGCGTTTGGTGCAGATGGCGCTTCAGAAACACGGAAAGCCGTTTTTATAAAATTAA